>NZ_CAJYHX010000009.1 GCF_913774285.1 uncultured Sphingomonas sp.
GCGGCGCGGCCGTTCGTCGTCACGGCGTTTCTGATCGGCTTCGGCGTGGCGCAGCTGGTGCATGGGCCGCTGGCCGATCGTTATGGGCGGCGGCGGGTGCTGATCGTCGCGCTGGTCATCTATATCATCGCCAATGGCGCGGCGGCGGTGGCGGGCAGCTTCACGCTGCTGCTGGTCGCGCGGGTCTGCGCCGGGGCGGCGATCGCGGCGACCCGGGTGGCGACGGTGGCGCTGGTCCGCGACTGCTATCACGGGCGCGCCATGGCGCAGGTCATGTCGATCGCCTTCATGGTGTTCATGATCGTGCCCATCCTGGCGCCTGCCTTTGGCGAGCTGGTGCTGCTGTTCGGCAATTGGCGGCTGATCTTCTGGACGATCGCGGGGCTCGCCACGCTGGTCCTGGCCTGGTTTTCGCTCCGGATGCCCGAGACGCTTGCGGCGGAGGCGCAACTGCCCATTTCGCTGACGCGGATCGCCAGCGGCTGGCGCGAGACGCTCGGGGACCGGCTGTCGCTCGGTTACACGCTGGCGGCGACGGCGCTGATGGCGGCGCTCTATGGGTATCTGAACTCGGTGCAGCCGATCATGGCGCAGACCTTCGGTCGCGAAAAGCTGCTGGCGCTGATCTTCGCGACGACCTCGGTCACGATGGCGGCGGCGAACCTGCTCAATTCGCGGATCGTCATGCGGCTGGGCACGCGGCTGATCAGCCACAGCTCGGTCACGATCCTGATCGTCGTGTCGGCCATCCATCTGGCCATCGCGCATTTCGGGGGTGAGTCGCTGATCGTCTTTGCGGTGCTTCAGGCGATCACCATGGCGTGTTTCGGTCTGGCGACCTCCAACTTCTCGTCCATGGCGATGGAGAATATGGGGCGGATCGCCGGGACCGCCTCGAGTGTCCAGGGCTTTACCAGCGTCACCATCGGCTCGGTGATCGGCGCAGGGATCGGCCAGGCCTATGACGGGACGACGCAGCCGCTGACTCTGGGCTTCCTGATCGCCGGATGCGCGGCCTTTGCCTTCGTCTTCGCGACCGAGCGCGGGCGGATGTTCCGTCCGGCCTGACGCTTGCCGATCAAGGCCGGGGGAACCGCCCGGCCCGCCCCCGTGTTCCCCCTCCACAGTTCAAGAGGAGGCAGTGATGGGCGGACATCAGGTTCCGAGCCAGGGACCCGGCGACGATGGCTGGGACGAAGAAGGCTATGACGAAAGCCAGCGCGCCGAAATCCTGGAGGTGACGCGCGACGGCCCGAGCGACGGCGTGCTGTTGACCGACATCGAACCCGATCTGGGCGACGACAGCGTCGAGGACGAGCCGATCGGCGAACTCGACATGGATTCCGAAGAGGTTGGGACCACCGATGCCTCGGTCGACATGGATGCCGAGGACATCGACGAAGACGATCTTCAGGAGGATTTCGAGGACGATACGGTGGCCGACGGCGATATCGACGACGCCGACGACACCGCCCTGCGACCATGACCCGGCTTCCCGTCGCGCTGGCGGCGGGCGGCATCGTGCTGGTCGGCTGTTCGACCATGCCCGATCCGCGTGCCGCCTCGACGCTGCCGCCGTTGGTCTCGACGACCTTTCAATGCGAGAATGGCAGTAGCTTCTGGGTGCGCTTCGACAATCGCGACGACAGTGCCCTGATGCGCTTCGGCGATGATCTGGAGATGCGGTTGGAGGGGCAGCGTGTCGCGTCCGGCATCCACTATAGCGGTTTCGGTCACGATCTGCGCGGCAAGGGGGGTGAGGTTGTTTTGACACGCCCTACGGGTGATTCCGTACGCTGCACGGCGCAGCGCTGAGGACAGCGGGCGGAAACCGGGCCGAAAAGTGGCGGAAATCCGCCATTGCCCCATTCCGCCCGCATTTGGTTCATCTTGGTGACAGGAACTGTGTCTCTGGCGCCACAGGTTCCGACAAGGCGATCAAAAATCTCAAATGTCGTGCAACCCATGGGCGTCTAGCCGGTTAAGCGGGCCTGGGCTGAGCGGTTCGATCCGCCGCCCCACATAGAATAAGAGAAGGGTATCTCACATGCGTAAGCTTTCCCTCGTCGCCGCTGCGGCGGCCGCGTTCGTTGCCGTGCCTGCCATGGCTCAGGACATGAACACCACCGACACGGCGGCGGCTCCGGCCCCGGCCGCAGACACCGCGACCGCTCCCGACGGCACCCGCGCCTTCGGTATCGAGCCGTACGTCGCGATCATGGGTGGTTGGGAGCAGTTCGACCGTCAGACCGTCGCCGGCATCCCCACGCAGCCCAAGGGCTACAACCTGGACGGCGCGCTGGTCGAAGGCATTGTCGGCTTCAACGTGCCGCTGGGCCCCGTGTTCGTCGGCGCCGAGGGCGCGGTCGCCAAGGGCGTGTCGGGTGACATCGACTGGCAGTATGGCGCCTATGGCCGCGCGGGCTTCCGCGCCGGTGAGAGCGGCCTGTTCTACGGCAAGGTCGGCTATCGCTGGAACAACTTCCACAACTTCGCTCCGGGCGTCTCGGGCGACCTGAAGCGCGACTATCACGCGACCGTGTACGGCGTCGGCGCCGAAGTCGGCCCGAAGGACATCGGTCTGGGCGGCCTGACCGGCAACTCGGGTCTGCGTCTGCGTATGGAAGTTTCGACCTTCGACAACGCGCACTCCTTCCGTCCGATGGCGGGCGTTGTCGCACACTTCTGATCCCTCTCGGATCCAGTTGGCGTAAAGGAACGGGGTTTGGCAGCGATGCCGGACCCCGTTTTCTTATGGGGCCACGCTTCCCATATCGGGCCTATGGTCGGACGGGTGAAGCGAAAGGCGGGGCTGGTGGCCGCCGCCGAACGGATCGAGCGGGCTGCGCCCTTGTCTTGCGCGCTGTGCGACCGGCCGCTGGGGGTGAAGGTGGAATGGCACCATCCCGTCCCCAAGAGTGAGGGCGGGCGCGAGACGGTGCCGGTCCATCCCATCTGTCACCGGACCATCCACGCGACCTTTTCCAATGCGGAACTGGCGCGGGGGTTTGCGGACTTCGCGGTGTTGCGGGCGCAGCCGGAGATGGCGCGGTTCCTGCGCTGGATTGCGGGGAAGCCGGCTGACTTTCATGCGCCGACGCGGGGTGCGCGGTAATTTAGGTTCGTGCGAAGACGCGATGGCGCGAATAAGGTTGGTTCGCGCAGAGGCGCGGAGGGCGCAGAGAAGAGGAAGCGCAGAAGGCCGATAGCCTCGGCCCCCGTTCAGCCTGAGCGCAGTCGAAGGCCACGGGATAACGTCCGCCGAGCGGCTGGCTTATTTATCCTCAGGGACATGGATAGCCTCCGGCTATGTCGATTTTGGCGTGTGCTTGCCCTTGGCCTTCGACTT
The DNA here is from genome assembly GCF_913774285.1 of uncultured Sphingomonas sp. Lineage (GTDB taxonomy): Bacteria > Pseudomonadota > Alphaproteobacteria > Sphingomonadales > Sphingomonadaceae > Sphingomonas. The sequence goes on from NZ_CAJYHX010000009.1 coordinate 3,350, forward strand.
CGCTCAGGCTGAACGGAGGTGGGGACTATCGTCCTCCCGCGTTTCTTCTCTCCGCGCCTCTGCGCGAACCAACCTCCTTCGCGCCCTCGCGACTTCGCGTGAACGGAAAAGGGCGGACCGAAGCCCGCCCTTTTCAAAATCACTCCGCCGCGACGCCTGCGGCCGAGAACATGTCGCCGGTCTCGCCCGGCTCCTCGTTGGCCGCCTTGGCGGTCTTGGCCTTTTGCCGCGTGTCGAACGCGTCCCAGACGTCGTTCCACTGGCCGCGCGTCGCCGCCTTGGAATATTCCGTCGCGCGCGTCTCGAAGAAGTTGGCATGCTCGACGCCGTTGAGCAGCGGGGTCAGCCAGGGCAGGGGATGCTCGTCGATCATGTAGATCGGCTTCAGGCCCAGCTGGCTCAGGCGCCAGTCGGCGATGTAGCGGATATACTTCTTGATCTCCTTGGGCTTCATCCCCTCGACCGGGCCCATTTCGAAGGCGAGGTCGATGAAATTGTCCTCCAGGCGGATCGTCGTCTGGCACACATCGGCGATGTCGTCCTTGACCGCCTTGGTCAGGCACTGGCGCTCCTGGCAGAAGGCGTGGAACATGCGGATGATGCCCTCGCAATGCAGGCTCTCGTCGCGCACCGACCAGCTGACGATCTGGCCCATGCCCTTCATCTTGTTGAAGCGCGGGAAGTTCATCAGCATCGCGAAGCTGGCGAACAGCTGCAGCCCCTCGGTGAAGCCGCCGAACATCGCCAGTGTCTTGGCGATATCCTCGTCGGTGTCGACGCCGAAGGTGCTGAGGTAATCGTGCTTGTCCTTCATCTCCTTGTACTGGAGGAAGGCGCTATACTCGGTCTCGGGCATGCCGATCGTGTCGAGCAAGTGGCTGTACGCCGCGATGTGCACCGTCTCCATGTTGGAGAAGGCGGTGAGCATCATCTTCACCTCGGTCGGCTTGAACACGCGGCCGTATTTCTCGTGGTAGCAATCCTGCACTTCCACGTCGGCCTGGGTGAAGAAGCGGAAGATCTGGGTGAGCAGGTTGCGCTCGTGATCGGTCAGCTTCTGCGCCCAGTCGCGGCAATCCTCGCCCAGCGGCACTTCTTCCGGCAGCCAGTGGACCTGCTGCTGGCGCTTCCAATATTCATAGGCCCAGGGATATTCGAAGGGCTTGTAGGTTTTGCGGGCTTCGAGAAGCGACATCTGGGGTACTCCGGCAGGTATTCGTTAGATTCGGAAAAGAGAGATAGCGGCGGACGACGTCATGCGACGCCTCCCGCGCTCGCAAAGGCCAGCGCGAAGCCAGTGAGGAACAGTCCGAGCGCGACCAGCATCATGCCGCCGATCCGCAGCGCATAGGTCGCCGGCTCACTTGGCCGGATGCGCAGCAAGCCCCGCGCCGCCGAGGGGCGGAGGAGGACGATCAGTCCTGCCGTGCCCGATGCGATGCCGAGGCCGGCCTGGATGGCGAGGGTACGGGTCATTGGTCGATCACGCGTCCACGAACGGTCTTCATCCCATCGCGCACCACGACGCGCTCGCGATAGACGACCTTGCGGCCACCCTGCGCGCCGACGCCGAGGAACACCACGCCGATGAAGAAGCCGAAATCATACCAGCCGCCATTGTTCGGCACCGCATAAACCGCGACCTCCGGGAACAGCAGCGACAGGCCCCACGCCACGGGAAAGATGAAGCCGTGCCACAGCCCGAGCAGGAAGCCCGGGGCCTGCGGGGCAACCGCGCTCGACACCTGGTGCGCGCAGGCGGCGAGCAGGGCGAGGGCGGCAAGGGCCAAGGCGGCGCGGATCTTCATGCAGCTATCCCTGCGTATGGCAGACGTCCCTTGGGCCAGCGTGCATCGTTTCGCGACCGCGTGCGTTCGGTGCGCGAACCCCAAGCAGGAGAATACCCATGGCAGATCTGAGCGCAATCAAGGAGCATATGGAAGTCATCGGCGCCGACGGCGTCCATGTCGGCACCGTCGACCATGTCGATGGCGACCGCATCAAGCTCACCAAGAAGGACTCGGGAGCCCAGATCGAAGGCGCCACCGGCAGCCATGAAGGGCACCACCACTACCTCCCGGGCGGCCTGGTCGCGGAAGTCGAGGGCGACAAGGTTCGCCTCTCGGCCAACGCCGATGTCGCGGCCGAGCTGTTCGAAGAAGAAGCCTGAAACCGGGCGGCGGGGGAAGCCTCTGCTTTCCCCGCATCGCCGGCTGCGGATAGCCGCGCGCACGATGCTGCGCGCCCGACGCCGTGATCCCACCATCGTCGACGACAGGGCGCCCGGAGCGCGAAGATCGATACGATGCGGGCGCATAATGGGCTTTCAGCGATACCTTAATCTGTGCAGGCGCCGTGTTTCGGCGCTGCCAATTCCAGGTTGCCAACCCTATCGAAATCGTCCGCGCCGCGCCACCGAAATAGCGGTCCCGGCGCAAGTTTTGGCTGTGGATAATCCGACATCTAGAGGCTGTGGCCAGCCATCTGCCCCCAGATATGGTAGAACGGTTTTGCACGCCGTGCGCCGGGGAAGGTTTGCCTCCCCCGGCGCGGCTTGTCAGGTGAAGGACCAGGAACTCGGCGTATCCGATGCCATCAGCGAGATACGGAACGCGATCACCGCGATCCAGAAGAGCACGAAGAGAAGCGCACCCCATTTCAGGGCCAGCCGCTTGCGTCTTTCCAGCTTCTGCATGTCGTTATCCTCCTTTCACCATCGCCTCGGATCAGGGCATCAGCACGTGATCGACCACGTGCACCACGCCGTTCGACTGCGGCACGTCGGCGATCGTCACCATGGACTGGCCGCCCTTGGTATCGGTGAGCACGACGTTGCTGCCCGACAGGCTGGCCTTCAGCGTCTCGCCCTGCACCGTCTTCAGCATCGCGGTGCCGCCGCCGGCCTTGATCTTGCCGATCAGCTGGGTCGCGGTGACCTTGCCCGGCACGACATGGTAGGTGAGGATGCTGGTCAGCGTCGCCTTGTTCTCGGGCTTCAGCAACGTGTCGACGGTGCCGGCGGGCAGCATGGCGAATGCGGCATTGGTCGGTGCGAACACGGTGAACGGGCCCTTGCCGTTCAGCGTGTCGACCAGACCCGCCGCCTTCACCGCCGCCACCAGCGTGGTGTGATCCGCCGACTGTGCTGCGTTTTCGACGATTGTCTTGCTGGCGACCATCTCGGCGCCGCCGACCATTTTCGATTGGGCGAAAGCCGAGACCGGCGTTGCGGCAACGAAGAGGCCGCCAAGAGCGGCAATCAGCAATTTCGAAACGGGCACGATTAATCTCCTCAACCTGGATCAGGTTTGGAGAAAACCGTGGAACCATCTTGGCGTTGCCACCCCCGTCCCTAAGGGAAGTCGGCGGAATTTTGCTAAGCTATTGATATTCAAGGAGCGTGTTCAACAGTTGGCGGTGAACCTGCCCCTTTGTGCAGGCTCAAATGCAAGACGCCCTCCCGGTCCGGCGGACAGGGAGGGCGTCAGATCGTCAGACGGGTGACCGGCTAACGGCCGCTGTCGAGATCACTGGCAGGCCAGGCACTCGTCATAGTCGGTCGACTCGCCCAGATCGAACTTGGGCTTCTCGATCGTGTTGTCGGCTTCCACCCCACCCGCGAACCCGGCGCGCTGCACCGACTTCGAGCGCAGATAGTAGAGCGACTTGATGCCCAGTTCCCAGGCGCGGAAGTGGAGCATCAGCAGGTCCCACTTTTCCACGTCCGCCGGGATGAACAGGTTGAGCGACTGCGCCTGGTCGATGAACGGCGCGCGGTCGCCCGCCAGCTCCAGGATCCAGCGCTGGTCGATCTCGAAGCTGGTCTTGTACGTGTCCTTCTCTTCCTGGGTCAGGAAGTCGAGGTGCTGGACCGAGCCGCCCTGCTCGAGGATCGAATTCCACACCGCGTCGGAATTCTTCGACTTTTCCTTGAGCAGCTTCTCCAGATATGGATTGCGCACCGAGAAGGAGCCGCTGAGCGTCTTGTGGGTGTAGATATTGGCCGGGATCGGCTCGATGCAGGCGCTGGTGCCGCCGCAGATGATCGAGATCGACGCGGTCGGCGCGATCGCCATCTTGCAGCTGAAGCGCTCCATCACGCCCATGTCGGCGGCGTCCGGGCACGGCCCGCGCTCGACGGCAAGCGCCATCGAGGCTTCGTTCACCTGTGCGCTGACATGCTTGAAGATGCGGAGATTCCAGCTCTTCGCCATCGCGCCCTCGAACGGGATGCCGCGCGCCTGGAGGAAGCTGTGGAAGCCCATCACGCCGAGGCCGACCGAGCGTTCGCGCGCCGCCGAATAGCGGGCACGGGCCATCTCGTCGGGCGCGCGCTCGATATAGTCGGTCAGCACATTGTCGAGGAAGCGCATCACGTCCTCGATGAAGCGCTTGTCCTTGTTCCACTCGTCCCAGGTCTCGAGGTTGAGCGAGGAGAGGCAGCACACCGCGGTGCGATCATTGCCGAGATGGTCGCGGCCGGTGGGCAGCGTGATCTCCGAGCACAGGTTCGAGGTCGAGACCTTGAGGCCCAGATCGCGGTGGTGCTTCGGCATGGTCGAGTTCACGTGATCCGAGAACACGATGTACGGCTCGCCGGTGGCGAGGCGGGTCTCGACCAGCTTCTGGAACAGCGCGCGCGCATCCACCGTGGAGCGCACCGAGCCGTCCTTCGGGCTCTTGAGCTGCCATTCGGAGCCGTCGCGCACCGCTTCCATGAACGCGTCGGGGATCAGCACGCCGTGGTGCAGGTTGAGCGCCTTGCGGTTGAAGTCGCCCGAGGGCTTGCGGATCTCGAGGAACTCCTCGATCTCGGGGTGCGAGATGTCGAGATAGCAGGCGGCCGAGCCGCGGCGCAGCGAGCCCTGCGAGATCGCCAGCGTCAGCGAATCCATCACGCGGACGAAGGGGATGATGCCGCTGGTCTTGCCGTTCAGGCCCACCGGCTCGCCGATACCGCGCACGCTGCCCCAATAGGTGCCGATGCCGCCGCCGCGCGAGGCGAGCCAGACATTCTCGTTCCAGGTCTGGACGATACCGTCCAGGCTGTCCGGCACCGAGTTGAGATAGCAGCTGATCGGCAGGCCGCGGCCCGTGCCGCCGTTCGACAGCACCGGGGTGGCCGGCATGAACCACAGCTTGGAGATATAGTCGTAGAGGCGCTGGGCGTGCGCCTGGTCGTCGGCATAGGCCGAGGCGACGCGGACGAACAGGTCCTGATAGCTTTCGCCGGGGAGCAGATAGCGGTCCTTCAGCGTCTCCTTGCCGAAATCGGTGAGCAGCGCGTCGCGCGCATGATCGACCTCGACCGGATAGGGCTGGGGCGCGATCGCCTTGCTGTCGAGCGCCTTGCTGGCGGGGGCGGCTTCGATGGTGGCGGTCTCGTTCACGCTGGTCTCACTATCTCTGAATTCCATACCTCGGACCCCTGTCTTCTGCGTCACGCAACAACCGAATCGGGGCACCGTAGCGATCGTAGCACCAGCCGGGTTTGCGCGAGAACAAAAAGTGTCCATCGGCCCGGCGCCCGGCACGAGTCGGCCCATGCCGCATCTGGGGATGCGAACGATGGGTTACCAGTGCTTGGGCTTGCCCCTTGGTGCGACCACTACAGATTGTGCCAATCCGAGTCCGGGCACAAGAGCCCAAATGAAGCTGGAATGCAACGGCTCATCGCCGAAATGACTCGACTCATGGCGCCGCCGACGCCGCGGAAAGCGCGCGACGCACGGACCTTCCTTGCCTCCGGAAAAGGCAAGGGAACGAACATGGAACTGCAAATAAATTTTGGGGGATGAATCACCCCCGCCACAACCGCTGGTGGCTGTGGCGGCGCAAGCTGCACCATAGGCGCTATCGCAGCGGCAGATAGAGCTCGGTCACGGCCTCGTTCTCGGGCACGTCGGGGAAGAAGGCGACCCGTCTTGCGAAGAGCGGGAAGTCGCCCGGCTCCTCGCCGCTTTCCGGCAGCCATTCGCGGTAGAGGAACAGCGCGGCGCGTTCGAGATCGTCGGCATGCCCTACCACGCGCAGCATCGCGCAGCGACTTTCCGGGATCATACCGGGTTCGATGCCATGGTCCGGGTCTGCCGCTGGGTGCTTCACCCCAGCGCATAGGTCGAGCCGATAGTCCTCGGGCGGCGTGGTGCGCGGGTCGGTGTGGAAGATGGTGTAGGTGGCGCTGGCCGGCGGGCGGTGGCCGCTGGTCTTCCGCCAGGCAATGAAGCGGCGGATCGTGTCGCCGAGATGGGCGGGGTCGCCGCGGTGGGTCAGGAACGCCATCGGGGTGGCGGGGAAATCGAGCGTCGTCACGTCGGCGCACGTGAATCGGGTCTGCATCGTCTGGCTCCTTGCTTGGGTGAGCGGCGCGAGGGCCGCGTGCCAGGGATGCCAGTCCGGCGCCGCGCGAAACTGCGACGGCGCCTGGCCGAAGCGCTGGCGGAAGACCCGGGCGAACGCCTCGGGCGCTTCATAGCCGGCGTCGAGCGCGATGCCGGTGATCGGCTCGCCCGGCCGATAGGCTAGGCGATAGGACGCCCGCTTCATCCGCACGAGCTGGACGTAGCGATGCACCGACAGGCCGAACAGCGCGCTGAACTGGCGGTGGAAATGATGCTTCGAAAACGCCGCGACGCCCGCCAGCGTCTCCAGGTCGAGATCGTCCTCGGCATGCGCGTCGACATGGTCGAGCACGCGCTGCATCCGGGCATGGTAGCGGGCGAGCGGCGTCTGCATCTTTTCCTCCGTGGCGACGCCTTCCTAGGGGCGAAGGGGCGGGCCGCCCGACCGATCTTGCCCATTGTCCATCGGGGCAGGATTGCGCTTGGTCCGGCACAGGCTAGGCTGCTCGCGAACCAGACAAAAGGGGGATGCGATGCGGGCTTGGGGTGTGGCGATGCTGGCGCTGGCCGCGGCGAGCCCGGCGGTGGCGCAGGTGCAGGTGCAGGTGGAGGAAGTGCCGGCGACGAAGATCGCCGCCGATCTCGCCTCCGGCAAGACCAGTAGCGCCGCGGTGACGACCGCCTATCTCGCGCGTATCGCGGCGATGGACGGGAAGGGCCCGACGCTCCGCTCGGTCATCGCGGTGAGCCCTGATGCACTCGCCCAGGCCCGCGCCAGCGATGCGCGGCGCAAGGCGGGCAAGGCGCTGGGCCCGCTCGACGGGATGCCGGTACTGATCAAGGACAATATCGAGACCAGGGAACTGCCGACCACTGCCGGCAGCCTGGCGCTCAAGGACAACGACACCGGCCGCGACGCCCCGGTGGTGGCGCAGCTGCGCGCGGCGGGCGCGGTGATCCTGGGCAAGACCAATCTCAGCGAATGGGCGAACATCCGCTCGGACCATTCGATGAGCGGCTGGAGCGCGATCGGCGGACTGGTGCGCAACCCCTATGCGCTCGATCGTACCTCGTGCGGCTCGTCCAGCGGATCGGGCGCGGCGGCGGCGGCGAGCTTCGCGGCGGTGGCGGTGGGGACCGAGACCGACGGCTCGGTGGTCTGTCCCTCGGTGATGAACGGGCTGGTTGGCCTCAAGCCGACGCTGGGGCTGGTGAGCCGCACCCATGTCGTGCCGATCAGCCACAGCCAGGATACGCCGGGGCCGATGGGGCGCAACGTGGCGGATGTCGCGCTGCTCTTCTCGGCGATGGTCGGCGAGGATCCCGCCGATCCGGCGACCAAGGGCGCCAACGCCTACCGGAAGGACTATGCGCAGGGCCTCGCGGCCGATGCGCTGAAGGGCATGCGGATCGGCTATTGGCGGCCCGAGATGGCGGACGATCTCGCCGCCCGCTTCGACAAGGCGCTGGACGAACTGCGTGGGGCGGGTGCGACACTGGTCGAGGTGAAGGTCCCCAAGCTCGACGGGCTGGGCGAGGCCGAGGGGCTGGTGCTCTATACCGAGCTCAAGGCGGATCTGGCGGCGTACCTCGCGACCGCCCCGGCGGCAGTGAAGGTGCGGACACTCGCCGACGTGATCGCCTTCAACCAAGCCCATGCGGGCGAGGAAATGACGTTCTTCGGCCAGGAGACCTTCCTGAAGGCGGAGGCGACCAAGGGCCTCGACGATCCCGACTACAAGGCGGCGCGCGCCAAGTCGCAGCGGCTGGCGGGGCCCGAGGGGATCGACGCGATGCTCAAGGCGGCGGGCGCCGAAGTGCTGGTGACGCCGACCTATGGCACGCCCTGGCTGAGCGATCCCGCGCATGGCGACCAGTTCGTCGGCCCCTCGGCGAGCGAACTGCCGGCGGTCTCCGGCTATCCGCACCTCACGGTGCCGATGGGGCTGGTCAACGGGCTGCCCGCCGGGCTGTCGTTCATCGGCACGGCGTACGCGGACGGGCTGCTGCTGCGCGCGGGCTATGCCTATGAGCAGGCGAGCAAGGCGCGGGTGGCGCCGCAGTACCGCGCGACGATCCCGGCGGATCTGGGGCCGCGCGGGCGGTGAGGTCCTAATTTACCCATCCTGCTTCTATACTCCCCTCCCGCTTGCGGGAGGGGCAGGGGGAGGGTGTGACGTGGAGGTTCTTTCTGCGACGGCCTCGCCTGCTAGCCTCACGCACCCTCCCCTAACCCCTCCCGCAAGCGGGAGGGGGACTTGTGGGCGGAGTGCTTACCGCTCACTCAGATAATAGCGCTCGACTTCCTTCAGGTCGCCGTCGAGCTCGTACACGATCGGCTGGCCGGTCGGGATTTCCAGGCTGACGATGTCCTCGTCCGCGATACCCGACAGGTGCTTGACCAGCGCGCGCAGCGAGTTGCCATGCGCCGCGATAAGCACGCGCTTACCGGCCTTCAGCTCCGGCGCGATGCGCTGCTCCCAATAGGGCAGCACGCGGGCGATCGTGTCCTTCAGGCTTTCGGTCTGCGGGATCGGAATGCCGGCATAGCGCGGGTCCTTGGTCAGGTCCCAGGGCGAGCCCGCCTCGGGGAGCGGCGGCGGCACGTCGAAGCTGCGGCGCCAGATCTTCACCTGTTCGTCGCCATGCTTGCCCGCGGTCTCGGCCTTGTCGAGGCCGGTCAGGCCGCCATAATGGCGCTCGTTGAGGCGCCAGTCCTTCTCTTCCGGCAGCCAGAGGCGGTCCATCGCCTCCAGCGCCAGGTGCAGCGTCTTGATCGCGCGGCTCTGGAAGCTGGTGAAGCACTGGTCGAAGTCGAGGCCCTTCTCCTTCATCAGCGTGCCGGCGGCGGTGGCTTCGCGCACGCCCTGCTCGGTCAGGTCGACGTCCCACCAACCGGTGAAGCGGTTCTCCAGGTTCCAGGCCGACTGGCCGTGGCGGATCAGGACGAGGGTGGGCATGGGCGTTCTCCTTGTAACTGCGCGTCGCCGTCCTTAGCGAAAGGGCCGACAGGGACAAGCGCAGGAGACGACACGCATGGCATTGGTTCGACAGACGCTGGTCTATGACGGCCCCGGCGGCCCGTTCGAGGGTGTGGCGGCATGGGACGATGCGGTTTTGGGCAAGCGGCCGGCGGTCTTGGTGCTGCCCAACATCCTCGGCCAGAAGGAAGAGGACAATGTGAAGGCCGATGCGCTGGCGGCGCTCGGCTACACGGCGCTGGTCGCGGACGTGTACGGGCAGGGCAAGCGCACCACGCTGAGCGATCCGGAGATGGGCCGCTACATGGCCGAGCTCAACGCCGATCGCGGCTTGCTGCGCGCGCGAATGGAAGCGTCGCTGGCGGCGCTGACCGGCCTGGAGCAGGCGGATGCCGAGCGCACCGCCGCGATCGGCTTCTGCTTCGGCGGCAAGTGCGTGCTGGACATGGCCCGCGCCGGGCTGCCGATCCTGGGCGGCGTGTCCTTCCACGGTGTCTATGACCGGCCCGACTATGCCACTGCCTCGCCGATCACCGCGAAGCTGCTGGTCTGCCATGGCTGGGAAGACCCGCTCTGCCCGCCCGAGGCAACCGTCGCGCTCGCTCAGGAGCTGACCGCGGCGGGCGCCGACTGGCAGCTTCACGCCTATGGCCATGCGGGCCATGCCTTCACCGATGTCAGCCGCAAGGGCGGCGACAACCCGAAGGTCGCCTTCGAGCCCAAGGCCGATCGCCGCAGCTGGCAGGCGATGACCATTTTCCTCGCCGAGCTGTTCGGATGAGATGAACCGCCTGCGCGACGCCTGGAACGCCATGCTGGGGCGGATCACGCCCCGCACCGTCGACGCCGCCGAGTGCGTCGTCTCGGTGTTGCTGGCGATCCTCGTCGCGCATGCGATCGGGGGCGACAATGTCGCCTGGGCGGCGTTCGCCGGCTATATGGTGATGCGCGGGCGCGCCGGCGAAACGGTGGTGCGCGGGCTGCTTCGGATCGTCGGGACGGTGACCGGCGGCGGCCTTGCCCTGCTGCTGGCGCCGCTGGTGGCGACCAACTGGCTGGGCAGCGCGCTCGCGATGCTGGTGGTCGGCACGCTGGGCCTCTACCGCGCACTCACGGCACGGCGCGCCTATGCCTGGCTGTTCTTTGGCCTCACCTTCGCGATGGTGCTGCTCGACAAGATCGACGCGCCCACGACCGCGCTCGGCCAGTTCGTCGAAACCCGGATCCTCGAAACGATAGCGGGCACGCTCGCCTGCATGGCGGTCAGCATCGTCTCGGCGCTGACCATCCGCCGCCGCTGGCCGGCCGCGCCGACGCCGCCGCCAGTGGTGGCGCTATGGCATCCCGCCGCCTTCTATCACGCCGCGCAGGCTGGCATCGCCCTCGCGTTGCTGATCGGCGTTGCGCACGCGTTCGCGCTGCCGGCGCTGGCGCAAAGCGCGGTGGGTGTGATGGCGGTGATGCTGGTGCCGGTGCACGGTCTCGGCGCGGGCGGGCTGGTGCCGGTGAGCGCGCGGCTGGCGCAGCGCTTCGTCGGCTGCCTCGCCGGCGCGGCGTTTGCTGCGCTGTACCTGTTCGGGGCGGACGGCCATGCACCCGTGCTGGTTGCCGGCACTGCGATCGGCGTGGCGATCGGGCGGATGATCGAGAACGGGCCGCACAGCTATCGCTATGTCGGCACCCAGTTCACTCTGGCAGTGCTGGTGATGCTGGTGCCCGACAGCTATGCCGATGGCGATGTGCTGCCGGGTATCGAGCGGCTGGTCGCGGTGCTGATCGGCATGGCGATTCTGGAGCCGGTGCTGCTCGCCGGCCATTGGCTGACACCGCGTTATGCGCCAGCGGATCGGGGTGAGGCGGGCCTCGACGAGGCCGGCGGCGTTTGAGTTTCGCAACCGCAGCAAAAAGGCAACGTCACGCCAGTTTTATCGAACCGCCGCCGAACTGAAACATCGCGACCCTAGCCGCCCCCCAGCTTGCAACCGCAACACCAGACCTGGGGGGTCGCCAAATGAAGTTCCACCACGCACTCCGGGCGACGGTTTCCGTCGCCGCCTTCCTCACTGCCGCTGCGGCGCTGCCCGCGCAGGCGCAGGAGACCAGCACCGTCGCCGTCGACGATCAGGGCGGCAGCGACACCGATACCGCCAGCACCATCGTCGTCACCGCCAAGACGACGCGCTCGGCGACCGCCATCTCGTCGGAAGAGATCCAGAAGATCCTGCCCGGCGTCTCCCCGCTCAAGGCGATCCAGACGCTGCCAGGCGTGCTCTACATCACCGCCGATCCCTGGGGGAACAACGAGCAGAATGCCCAGATCTTCATCCACGGCTTCAATTTTCAGCAGCTCGGCTACACGATGGACGGGATCCCCCTCGGGGATCAGAGCTACGGCAACTATAACGGCCTGTCGCCGCAGCGCGCGGTGATCTCGGAGAATGTCGGCCGCGTCGTGGTGACCACCGGCGCCGGCGATCTCGGCACCGCGTCCACCAGCAATCTCGGCGGCACGGTCGAGACCTTCTCGGCCGATCCGGCCAAGACGCTGGGCGGCATGATCAACCAGACGGTGGGGAGCTACGGCACTTCGCGCACCTATCTGCGGCTTGATAGCGGCGGCTTCGGGCCCGGCGGCGAGAACAGCGCCTATGTGTCCGGCGTCCGCCAGCGCGCCCGCGCCTGGGACTTCAACGGCATCCAGGGCGGCTGGCAGGCCAACGCCAAGTTCGTCCACGACAATGCCGCCGGCAAGCTGACCGTGTTCTTCGACTATTCGGACAAGAAGGAGCCGAACGAGGACGCGACCAGCTTCTTCCAGCCGTCGCCCGGCGGCACGGCTACCGCGGCGCAGCTCTACACGCCGCGCACCCGGCCGTTCTTCTACTCGGACCTGAAGGGCATGCGCGCCTATATGGACGCGTTCGGCAACACGCCGGCGGCGCAGGGCGGCAACTACCGCAACTATTATTCGGATGCGCAGCGCACCGACTATCTGACCTATGCCCGCTACGACGCCAAGCTGGGCGACCGGGTCACCTGGTCCAACACCGGCTATCACCATCACAATGACGGCGTCGGTGTGGTCGCGGGGCCGCTCGGCCAGTCGATTACGGTGATCCAGGCCTATCTCGACCCCAACTACGCCACCGGCACCAAGTACAAGGCCAACGCCAATGCCTCGGCGGCGCTGGTCGCGGCAACGGGCGGTTCGGGGCTGGTGACCCGCACCACCGAATATCGAATCGATCGCGAGGGCGGCATCTCGAACCTCGACCTCGATTTCGGCGCGCACGAGGTCCAGCTCGGCGCCTGGTTCGAGCATAACAGCGCCACCCAGTGGCGCCGCTGGTACGGCCTGGACGTCAACAATCCGGACTCCAGCAGCCCCTATATCCGCCCTTCCAACCCGCTGTTCACCCAGTATCAGGGCGAGGCGCGTGTAGACGTGCTCCAGCTCCATGTGCAGGACGCCTGGAAGGTCAACGAGCAGCTCCGCGTCGAGGCCGGCGTGAAGACCAGCGCGCAATGGGCGAACGGCTGGTTCCCGGTGCAGCCCAAGGCGGGTTCGCTCTCGGGCCTGACCGGCAACCTGCCGAGCGGCCGGATCAACACCAAGAACTGGTTCCTGCCTTCGGTCGGTGCGACCTACGACCTCAATGGCCATGAGCAGCTCTACTTCAACGTCCAGAAGAACCTGCACCAGTATATGGCCTATCTGGGCGGCGGCTCGCTTTCGCCCTGGTTCACCGGCAGCCAGTCGGCGTTCGACGCCTTCGCCCAGCAGGGCAAGCCGGAGACGAGCTGGACCTATGAAGGCGGCGTGCGCACGCACCGCAGCTTCGACGGGGTGCTGAGCGGGCTCGACGCGCAGGTAAACTATTACCACGTCACCTTCAGCAACCGCCTGCTGGCGATCAGCACCAACCCCGGCGGCATCGCCGGCGGCGCGATCACCGGCGGCACCTCGATCCTGGTGAACGTGGGCAGCGTGCACACCGACGGTGTCGACGCCGCCTTCACGCTGCACTTCGGGCGCGCGCTGTCGCTCTACAACGCCACCTCGTACAACAGCTCGACCTACCAGAGCGACTATAGCTCGACGGCGAACGGCATCGGCGCGGCGGTGCCGGGCTGCATCGGCGGTGGCGTGGTCAAGGGGGGTGTGGTGCCGACCTGCGGCAAGCAGGTGCCGGGCAGCCCGAAGTGGATGAACAAGTCGGTCGCGACGCTGTCGCTCGGCGCGTTCGAGGCGCAGGTAACCGGCGACTATGTCGGCCGCCGCTACGCGACCTATGCCAATGACACCAGCGTGAAGCCCTACTTCCTCACCTCGCTGCGCCTCGCCGCCAAGCTGCCGGCGGAGATGGTGCGGCTGAAGAAGGCGGAGCTGAGCCTCAACGTCACCAACCTGGCGGACGTGGGCGGCTGGTCGACCATCTCGGTGGGTTCGGCGACCAACAGCTATTCGCTGTACCCGATCGCGCCGCGGCAGTGGTTCCTGACCTTCTCGGCCGGGTTCTGATCACGATCTGTTGACGAAAAAAAAAGGCCTCGTCCGATCGGGCGAGGCCTTTTTCTATTTCGGGGCAGGGGCGCCTCAGTGGACGAAGCGCGCCACCACGTCGCGATAGGAGCGCGACACCTTCACCTGCGCGCCCGAATTGAGCACCAGGAAGCATTCGCCATTGGTGTGCGGCTTCACCTGGCGGACCAGGTCGAGATTGACGATCGTCGAGCGGTGCACCCGCTGGAAGCGGCGCGGATCGAGCCGCTTTTCCAGATCCTTCATCGTCTCGCGCAGGATCAGCGTGTTGTCGCCGGTGTAGATGCACATATAGTCGCCGGCGGCGTCGATCCGCTCGATCGTGTCGACGTCGACGCGGAAGATCTGGCCGCGATCCTTAATGTTGATCAGCTTCTCGAAGCGGCTGGAGGCAGGTTCGGTGCCGTCGCCGGTGGCGATGTCGTCCACCGCATCCGGCGCCACTTCGGCCAGCACTTCCTTCAGCTTCTCGACTTCCTCCACGCCGCGCTTCTCGGTGAGGCGCTGGCGGACGCGGTCGAGCGTGTCGGCGAGGCGCGAGGGCTCCACCGGCTTCATCAGGTAATCGACCGCCTGCGCCTCGAAGGCGCGGATCGCATGGTCGGAATAGGCGGTGACGAAGACGAACAGCGGCGGTTCGACCTCCATCAGGCCCTGGATCACCGAGAACCCGTCGAACCCCGGCATCTGGATGTCCAGGAAAACGAGGTCCGGCTTGTGCGTCTTGATCGATCGGATGGCTTCGCGGCCATTGGAGCATTTGTCGATGATTTCGACATCCTCATGCTCCTGCAGCCGGAGCTCGAGCCCCTGAATCGCCAGGGATTCGTCGTCAACGAGGATGGTACGGATGGTCATGCGGCCTCTCGGTTCGGTTCCTCAAGCTGGAACGGTATTTCGATCTCAACGCTGAAACCTTCCCCAGGTTTCGTTCGCGTCTCGAAACGATGGTCAGGCCCGAAGGCCTGCGCCAGACGTTCCCTAATATTGGCGAGCCCCACGCCGGTTGAAAGCGTCGGCCTCGGACGCGCTTCGATCAATCCCGGACCCGTATCGGACACGGCGATCTGCACCCTATCGCCGGTGAGCCGAGCCGAAACGATGATGTCGGCGCCGTCCTCCTGCGTGCTGACGGCATATTTGATCGCATTCTCGACCAGCGGCTGGAGCAGCAGCGACGGCAGCCGGCCCTTGGCGACGCGCGGGTCGAGATCGAAATGCATGCGCAGCCGTTCGTCGAAGCGCATCTTCTCGATCTCGAGATAGAGCTTCAGCGTCTCGATCTCCTGCGCCAGCGTGACGTGCGCGGTCGGCTCGTTGGCCAGCGTGTAGCGCAGGAAGGAGGAGAGGCGCGACAGCATGATGTTCGCGCGCTCGGTCTGCTTGAGCAGCACCAGCGTCGAGATCGAGTTCAGCGTGTTGAACAGGAAATGCGGGTTGAGCTGGTAGCGCAGCATCGCCAGCTGGGCGCTGGAGGCCTGGTTCTCCAGGATCTGCATCTGGTCGATCTGCTGCTCGACGATCAGGTAGAAGTTGATCCCGAAATACAGCGCCGACCAGCCCGCCAGCACGGTGAAGGTGAGGAAGCTGTAGCCGATCACGCGCGCGACGGTGATCCCGGCCTCGGCCGCCGTGAAGGAATAGGTGAAGGCCTCCAGCACCGCGTAAATCAGCGTTGCCGCGCCCAGCGTGGCGAGGGTGAGCAGCACTGCCGGGATGCGCGGCAGCCGCCGGTAGAATCCGTAGAGCGCGGAGAGCAGCAGCGTCAGGCAATAGCCGACGATCGCCTCGATGATCGCCTTGATCAGCCCCTCGACCGAAAATCCGTTCGAAATCGAAGATACCGAGCGCAGCAGCAGATAGCCGCTCCAGCCGGTCGCCTGGAGAATCCAGAAGGCCCGGCCCTTGTCTTCGAAGAAGGGACGCGAAAACAGATCGGGCTTGGAAAGGCCCAAGGTCCGGGTGTTGGTCTGCGGAAGCGAAGTCTTTGCCACGCTGCGCCTGTACCATCGCGACGGCGAGGGGGCAAAGGGCCAACAAAAGCAAACCGCCGCCCCGGTTGCCCGGGACGGCGGCTGCTGGTTCGATGCTGGTCGATCGACTTAGAAGGCGACGACGAGCGAGCCGGTGATCGAACGCGGCGTGCCGATGATCGAGTTACCGATCGAATAGCGGTTCGGCAGGCCGACGAAGCCGTTCGAGCCGCTGAGGCCGCCGACGTAGAACTCGTCGAACAGGTTGCTCACGTTCAGCTGGAAGAAGGTCTTGTTGTTGTTGACCAGCTTGCCGAGGTTGATGCGCGCATCCAGGTCCACGGTGACATAGGACGGGATCTGCGCACCATAGACCTGCTGCTGCGCGTTGCTCGGGCAAATGCCGCCGACGGTCGAGCCGGCGCAGACATAGACCGGCAGGTTCTCGTCGTTGATGAAGCGCGCGCCCGTATACTTGGCCTGCACGCCCAGATCAAACAGACCGATGGTGCCCTGCGCACGGCCGCCGAACATCCACTTGGGCGAACCGCCTTCGCGCTTGCCACGGGTCTGGAAGTAGGTGGTCGTGTAGGTCGTCGTGCCGTTCGCGGTCACGCTGATCTGGCCGGCCTCGGTATCGCGACGGATGCGCGACTTCAGGTACGAACCGAAGACGTACAGCTGCACGGCGCGGATCGGCGTGTACTGCACCGACGCGTCGAGACCGTACTTATCCACGGTGCCGAGGTTGCGGTAGATGCTGGTGTCGCTCTCGATGTCGTAGACCGAGACGGTGCGGTTCTGGAACTGGGTGTACCAGCCTGCGAGCTGCGCCTGCACCTTGCCGGTGTTGTAGCGCAGGCCGAGGTCGAACGAGTCGGTGGTTTCCGGCTTCGGCGTCGCCTGGCTGGTGCCCTTCGGATAATAGAAGGAGTTGTACAGGTTGTCCGTGCTCGGCACCGACAAGCCCTTGGCGTAGCTGGCATAGATGCTGAACGCGTTGGCGAACTTGAACGTCGCGCCGACGTTCGGCAGCGCGCGGTTGTAGTTCAGCGTGCGCGACTGCGGCGGGGCAAAGCCGACGACGCAGGCATTGGCGAGGTTGCTGCACGAGCCGGTTGCCGGACGCGTCACGCCGCCGGCGCTTGCCGTGTTCGGCGCGATATAGGTGTAGGGGTTGGCGGCCCCGTAAGCAGCGACCTGGGTCGGCGAGACGCAGGCGACGTTGCCGTTGGCGGCGACGGTGAAGCAGTTCTGCTGCAGCTCGCGGCGGAAGAACGGCGCGCGGACGCCCAGGTTCACCGTCAGCGCCTGATCGAGGAACTGGCCGCGATATTCGGCCGAGACCTGGTTCAGGATTGCCTTCGAGCGGCGATCACGCTTCTGCAGCGGCACGCCGTTGGCATCGAGCAGCGGGTTGTTCACCGGGAACACGTCGAACGGCTCGCCATTGATGTTGACGAGGCCGACTTCGCCGGTCTGGCGATGCTTGCCGTAATCGAGCGTGTAGTTGAGGCGGACGCGGTTGTTGTCGTTGATCTCGTAGGCGAGACCCGCGACTGCGCCGAAGCGACGGGTCTGGGTCTGGCTCGGCGCGATGCCGAGGATCGTGTCGAGCGTGTCGCCGTCGCCGTTCAGGTCACGGCCGACATAATAGCCGAAGCCCGAGGGCGAGGCGTTGCCGGCGTTGCCGCCCTGGTTGATCACGCCGCTGATGCGATCATTGATCGCGGTCTGCGGCAGGTTCGCGGTGCTCTCGAGCAGGCTGACCGTGCCGCCGCCATTGGCCTTGGTGTACTGGTAGCTGGCGTCGAAGGTGAAGATCAGCTTTTCGGTGAGCGTGAAGCGCGAGCCCCAGCGCACGTTGCCGGTGTTCGACGGGTTGTAGCGACGGTCGAATTCGGTACCGCAGCTGGCGCCGGCCGTCGGGGCCGCGGGTGCCGGGGCAAGGACATCGGCCACGCCCGGACGTGCCGCCGTGTTGATCTGGCACGGATAGTTGATGTTGTAGAAGCGCTCGCGGCGGGTCAGCGGATAGCGGTTCGCGCTGTTCGGGCCGGTGATGCGGGTGCCCGAGGCGACGATCGCACCGTTGGTCAGCGCATAGCTGCTGGCCGTATCGGTACGCAGCGGCACCGAGCCGAAGAAGTTGTTGCGGTTCTCGTTCCACTGGCCGGCGACCGAGACGAAGTCGCCATTGTCGCCCAGGCTCTTGTAGATGCGGGCGTTGTACTGCTGCTTCTTCAGCTTGCCGTAGTTGTTGAACGGCTGGTTTGCTTCGGTGTCCGAAGCCGAGAAGAAGGCGCGGACGCCGGTGTGGGCGATGTCGCCGGTGTCGACCATGCCGAACATGCGGAAGATCGGGCGGTGCATGTTGCCGCCGACGCCGATGTAGTCACCATAGGTGCCCGAGACCATCGCGCCGAACTGCTCGGAGGGAACGCGGGTGCGGATGTTGACGGTGCCGCCGACGGCCGAGGCGGTCGGGCTGTCGACGTCGGTGGTGCCGAGGTTGACGTTGATCGACTCGAGCGTTTCCGGATCCTGCTGCTGGTTCGAGTAGATCGCGTAGTTGCCGGTGTCGTTCAGCGGAATGCCGTCCAGCGTCTGCGAGATGCGCGAGCTGTCGAAGCCGCGGATCGTGAAGGTGCCGCCGGCGGCACCCGTCGCGTCGTTGTTCTGGAAGCTGACGCCCGGCACCATGTTGATGATGTCGTTGACGGTCTGGCCGGGGCGCTGGCGGCTGATCATGTCGCGGCCCACGGTCACGCGCGACTTGGGAACGTCCGGGATGATCACCGACTCGTTGATCGTGCGCGAACCGGTGACGACGATGTCGGCCGGCTCTTCGAAGCTGGTGGAGCCGGAGGACTGCGCAAAAGCGCTCGCCGGAAGAAGCAGCGCGGCAGCGGCCACGCCTGCATAGAGGTTCGTTCGCATCAGAGTTCCCTTTTAGAGCCTGTGGCTGCCAGTCGTGGCGCTTCGCGCGCCATCTGTCTGGCTGCCCCCTGCTTGGATTTGATTGCGGAATTGTGACAGTCAATCCTCGCGTAACGTTCCACTATGGTGCGTTGCAAAATGGCATCACTCGGAAGTGCTTACGATCGCCAGCCAATCGCTCTCGCTGATCACGCGAATCCCCAGATCCGCAGCCTTTTTCAGCTTCGATCCGGCGCCCGACCCGGCGATCACCAGGTCGGTCTTTGCCGATACCGAGCCCGAGACGCGCGCGCCCAGCCGCTCCGCCTGCGCCTTGGCCTCGTCGCGGCTGACCGCTTCCAGCGTGCCGGTGAAGACCAAGGTCTTGCCGGTTACTTCCGAGTCGCGCGATTCCACCACGAAGGGCGGGGGCGAGACCTCGCGGAGCAGATCGGCCCAGACGGCGCGGTTGTGGGGCTCGTGGAAGAAGTCCGCCAGTGCCTGGCCGACTGCGGCGCCGACATTCTCCACGCCAATTCGCTCGGCGATTGCCTTGTCGAGCCGGGTGCGGTGCTTCGCCTCGGTCTCGCCGAGCTGGAGCGGCGTGGCGTCGCGCAGCGCGATCAGTTCGTCGGCGAGCGCTTCCAGCGCGGGCAGGGTGACGTAGCGCTTGAGCAGGTCGCGCGAAGTGATCGCGCCGATATGGCGGATGCCCAGGCCGAACAGCAGCCGCGCGGCATCGGGTGCGCGCTTCGCCTCGATCGCGGCGAGCAGGCCGTCGACCGACTTCTCCTGCCAGCCTTCGCGACCGAGCAGTTGGTCGCGGTGCCGGGCGAGTCGGAAGATGTCGGCCGGTTCCGCGATCCAGACCAGGTCGAGCAGCTCGATCAGCGTCTTCTCGCCCAGCCCATCGATATCGAGCGCGCCCCGGCTGACGAAATGCTTCAAGCGCTCCAGTCGCTGCGCCGGGCAGATCAGCCCCCCGGTGCAGCGGACGTCGACTTCGCCTTCCTCGGCGACCGCTTCGGACTGGCAGATCGGGCAATGGGTGGGGAAATGCCAGTCCGCGCGGGGTTCGTCGCGGGTCAAGTTCTCGACGATCTGCGGGATCACGTCGCCGGCGCGCTGGAGCACGACGCGGTCGCCGGGGCGCACGCCGAGGCGCTCGATCTCGTCGGCGTTGTGGAGCGTCGCGTTGCTGACGACGACGCCGCCCACCGTCACCGGCTCCAGCCGGGCGACCGGCGTGAGCTTGCCGGTGCGGCCGACCTGGATGTCGATCGCCTGGAGCGTGGTCTGGGCGCGCTCGGCGGGGAATTTGTGCGCCAGGCCCCAGCGCGGGGCGCGGCCGACATAGCCGAGCCGTTCCTGCCAATCGAGCCGGTCGACCTTGTAGACCACGCCGTCGATATCGAACGGCAGGTCGGCGCGGCGCGTCTCGATCGCGCGATACTGGGCGAGGGCGTCGTCCAGTGTGGGCGCGCGGACGAACAGGTCGGAGACCGGAAAGCCCCAGGCGCGGATCCGGTCGATCGCCGCATACTGCTTGCCGGCGAGCGGTTCGCTCAGCTCGCCCCAGCCCCAGGCGAGGAAGCGCAACGGCCGCGTCGCGGTGACGGCGGCGTCCTTCTGGCGCAGCGAGCCGGCGGCGGCGTTGCGCGGATTGGCGAACTGGCGCGCTTCCTTGCCGGTCTCCTCCGCTTCGAGCAGCAGCCGCGCGTTGAGCGCCGCGAAGTCCGCCTTGGCCATATAGACTTCGCCGCGCACCTCGCAGACGGGCGGCGCGCCTTCGATGCGGTGGGGAATGTCTCGAATCGTGCGGACATTGGGGGTCACGTCCTCGCCGATCCGGCCGTCGCCGCGGGTGAGGGCCTGCACCAGCACGCCGTCCTCATAGCGCAGCGAGCAGGACAGGCCGTCGATCTTGGGCTCGGCGGTAAGTTCCACCGGCGCATCGTCGGCCAGCTTGAGGAAGCGGCGCACGCGGCCGAGAAAGTCGGCGACGTCCTCATCGGCAAAGCCGTTGTCGAGGCTGAACATCTGCCGCGCATGCACCACCTTGGCGAGCGGGCCCGAGGGCGTGGCGCCGACCTGCCGCGAGGGCGAATCGGCGCGGACGAGCTCTCGGAAGGCTGCCTCGATCTCGGCGTTGCGGCGGACCAGCGCGTCGAAGTCCGCGTCGCTGATCTCGGGCGCGTCGGCATCGTGATAGCGGCGATTATGGTACGCGATCTCGGCGGCGAGCTTCTCGAGCTCGGCGGCGGCTTCCTCTTGCGTGCGGGGCAGCGTCATGGCGTTCGCGCTAGGGGATTGGGGCGGTTGATCGCAAGGGGCTTTGCGGCCATCACCCGCGCCCATGCGTATTGCGACCATGGCCAAGGCATTTGTCGGACTCCTGCTCTGGATCGTGGTGGCCCTGTGCCTCTTCCTGACGTTGGTGCCGCCCTTCCTCGATCGCATCTATTATCGAGGAGCGGAAACCGCGCATTTCGACGGGGCGCACTTTGCCAACCCCGATGGCGACAGCGCGCCGGTGCCGGCGTCGGGCTTTGCCTTCCTCGCGAATCGCCTCGCCAACGCGACGCGGCAGCCGCCCTGGCCGGCCAGCGTGCCGGTGACACCGGCGCGGCCGCCGGCGCGGGTGGACGGGCAGGCGATGAAGGTTACCTGGATCGGCCATGCCAGCGTGCTTATCCAGACCCAGGGGCTCAATATCCTGACCGATCCGGTGTGGAGCGATGTCGCGGGGCCGTTCGGCATCGGGCCGAAGCGGGTGGCGGTGCCCGGCGTGCGGCTCGCGGATCTGCCGAAGATCGACCTGATCGTGGTCAGCCACAACCATTACGACCATCTCGACCTCGCGACGCTCAAGACAATCTGGCAGCGCGACCGGCCGGCGATCGTCACCGGACTCGGCAACGACAGCGTGATCGGGCAGGCGGGCGTGCCGGCACGCGGACTCGACTGGGGGCAGCGGCTCACGCTCAGGCCCGGCATCGACGTGGTCGTCACGCGCAACCATCACTGGAGCAGCCGCTGGTTCGCCGATCGCAACCGTGCGCTCTGGTCGAGCTTCGTGGTGACGCTGCCGGGCGGCAACCTGTTCTTCGCCGGCGATACCGGCTGGGGCGACGGCAAATGGCCCGCCGAAGCCGCGGCACTGGGTCCGGTGCGCTTCGCCGCGATTCCGATCGGCGCCTTCCGGTTCGCCCCCGGCCAGATGGCCGCGGATGCGCATATTGGTCCGCGTGATGCGATCCGGGCCTGGAACGGGCTTGGCCGCCCCTGGGCGCTGCCGATCCATTGGGGCACCTTCCGCCTCTCCTGGGAAGCCTATCGCACCCCGCCGGACCTGCTTGCGGCGATGCTGCGCTGTGGCGGGACCGGCGCCGATCGCTTTGTCGATCACGCTATCGGCCGCAGCTTCGACGTCCTCGCGATCGGCACCCCGCCGCCTGCGCCGAACGACCAGGGCATCGCGGCGTGCGGTGCCGAGGGACGCTTCGACCGTTTCCGCTGAGGTTGAGGTGCTTCCCAACCGTTCCTAAGAAGGCGTAAGGGGCGGGGACGGATGCAGCACGATAGCGGCGCGGGGCGCCATCTTGAAACGAACGGTGGGCAGATCGCCAGGGCGCTGGCGACGGGCAGCGGCCTCGGCGGACTGCTCATCCTCATGCTGCTGATCGCGGCGGGGCAGCGTGCGCCGCTGGCACTACTGACGGGGTGGGCGATCGGCACGCTGTTCGCTGGCTTGGCGCTCGCGGCGGTCGGCGGGCCGATCTGGCTGCTGCTGCATGCGATCGGGCTGCGGAAGGGCCGCTATGCCGCTGCAGTGACGGGACTGCTCGGGCTGGGCCTGTTCGTCGGCGCGCAGAGCGGCGGCAGCATGTTCAGCCTGGCGCCGATCGATACGCGCAGCTGGCTGCTCGGGCTGGCGTTCAAGCTCGCGCAAGCTGCGGCAATTACGCTCTTCGCCGGTGGTATCGGTCTGGCGATGTGGCGGATCGCGTACCGGCCAAGTTCCTGACCGATAGGCCGCTTTTCAGACGGCGCCCCGCACCCCATATTCCGGCCATGGCGATCCAGATCCGGACCAACCTTGCCGAGCCCGAAACCGGGCAGGCTTTCATCCCCCACCGCCCCCAGCGCCCGGAAAAGGCGGAGGGCGGCAAGCGCTTCAAGCTCGTATCCGAATATCAGCCCTCGGGGGACCAGCGTTTCGCGATTCCGGAACTGGTCGAGCAGGCGCGGGCCGGCGAGCGCGACCAGGTGCTGCTCGGCGTCACCGGATCGGGCAAGACCTACACCATGGCCAAGGTCATCGAGGAACTGCAGCGCCCCGCGCTGATCCTCGCGCCGAACAAGATCCTCGCCGCGCAGCTCTATGGCGAGTTCAAGAACTTCTTCCCCGAAAACGCGGTCGAATATTTCGTCAGCTATTACGACTATTATCAGCCCGAGGCCTATGTGCCGCGGTCGGATACGTATATCGAGAAGGAAAGCTCGATCAACGAGGCGATCGACCGGATGCGCCATGCCGCGACCCGCTCGCTGCTCGAACGCGACGACGTGATCATCGTCGCTTCGGTCTCGTGCCTCTACGGTATCGGCTCGGTCGAGACCTATTCGGCGATGATCTTCGACCTGAAGAAGGGTCAGGTGGTCGATCAGCGCGAGATCATCCGCAAGCTGGTAGCACTCCAGTACAAGCGCAACGATGCCGCCTTCGGGCGCGGCGCGTTTCGCGTGCGCGGCGACAATCTCGAGCTGTTCCCCTCGCACTATGAGGATACCGCCTGGCGGATCAGCTTCTTCGGCGACGAGATCGAGGAGATCGTCGAGTTCGATCCGCTGACCGGCAAGAAGGTGGCGAGCCTCGACTATGTCCGCGTCTATGCCAACAGCCACTATGTGACGCCCGGGCCGACGCTGAAGCAGGCGATGGAGGCGATCCGCCACGAGCTGACCGAGCGGCTCAAGGAACTGGAGGCCGAGGGCAAGCTGCTGGAACTGCAGCGGCTGGAGCAGCGCACCAATTTCGATCTGGAGATGATCGCAGCGACCGGCAGCTGCGCGGGGATCGAGAATTACAGCCGCTTCCTAACCGGCCGCCTGCCCGGCGAGCCGCCGCCCACCTTGTTCGAATATCTGCCGGAAAACGCGCTGCTCTTCGTCGACGAAAGCCACCAGACGATCGGCCAGATCAACGGCATGTCGCGGGGCGACCACAAGCGAAAGCTCACGCTCGCCGAGTACGGCTTCCGCCTGCCGAGCGCGATCGACAACCGGCCGCTACGCTTCAATGAATGGGACGCGATGCGGCCCCAGACCACCTATGTCTCGGCCACCCCCGGCGACTGGGAGATGGAGCGCACCGGCGGCGTGTTCGTCGAGCAGGTGATCCGTCCCACCGGGCTGATCGACCCGCCGGTGGAGATCCGCCCCGTAGAGGAGCAGGTGCAGGACCTGATCCAGGAGTGCAAGGCGACCGCCGCCAAGGGCTATCGCACGCTGGTGACCACGCTCACCAAGCGGATGGCCGAGGACCTGACCGAGTACATGCACGAGGCGGGCGTCAAGGTTCGCTACATGCACTCGGATACCGAGACGCTGGAGCGCATCGAGCTGATCCGCGACCTGCGCATGGGCGTGTACGACGTGCTGATCGGCATCAACCTGCTGCGCGAGGGGCTCGACATCCCCGAATGCGGGCTGGTCGCGATCCTCGATGCGGACAAGGAAGGGTTCCTGCGTTCCGAGACCTCGCTGATCCAGACGATCGGCCGCGCCGCGCGCAACGTGGAAGGTCGCGTGATCCTCTATGCCGATCGCATGACCGGCAGCATGGAACGCGCGCTGGCCGAGACCGGCCGCCGCCGCGAGAAGCAGATGGCGTACAATCTCGAACACGGGATCACGCCGGAGACGGTCAAGAAGAATATCGGCGACATCATCGCCCATGTCGCCTCGAAGGATGGCGTGACGGTGGAAATCGATGCCGATCGTCCGCACATGGTCGGCCACAATCTGCGCGGCTATATCGAGGAGCTCGAGAAGAAGATGCGCGACGCTGCCGCGAACCTGGAGTTCGAGGAAGCCGGCCGCCTGCGCGACGAGATCCGCGCGCTGGAGGCGGAGGAACTCGGCCTGCCCGAGAGCGAGCGCAAGGCACCGGTGATGGGACGGTCGAACGAAGGCAAGCCGGGCACGCGGAAGACTCGGTTCGGGAAGCAGACCAAGACGAAGTTCGGCGGGCCGCGGAGGGGGTAGGTCGGGCGGTCGTCTCGATCTTCCAGTCCGTCGTGCAGCGCGGTTCGTGCAGTTGAGCCGCGGCCCGCTCGCGTCCATAAGCCCGGCCATGCGTTTGCTTTCCCTGTTCGCCGGCGTCGGCCTCATCGCGCTCGCCGGTTGCGTGCCTGCTCCCTCCACGCCGCCGCCCGCACCTGCCCCCCGACCGGTGCCGGCACCTGTGCCTGCGCCGCCGCCGCCCGCGGCCAAGCCGACGATCGGCGCGGACTGGCGTGACTGGCCGCTCACGCCGGGCGATTGGCGCTATCGGGCCGGCAGTGCGACCTACGGCGTTGCCGGCGGCGCCCCGCTCGCCACCCTGCGTTGCGATCTGGCGGCGCGGCGCGTGACGCTGTCGCGCACCGGCACCGCGCCGACGACGCTCACGGTCCGCACCACCAGCGCGGTGCGCGCCATCCCCGCCACGCCCGATTCCGCCGCACCCGGCATGCTCGCCATGGCCTTCGCCGCGAACGACAGCTTCCTCGATGCGCTGGGCTTCAGCCGCGGACGGTTCGTGATCGAGGGCGGGGGGCTGCCGGTGCTGGTGATTCCGGCCTGGCCGGAGATCCTGCGGGTGGTGGAGGACTGCCGCACATAAGGCGACGCAGCGTACCGCTTCGGCCCAGACTTCCAGAATCGCACCGATAAAATTCTTTTACAAGACTTGTTCTGCGACTCACGGTCATCCTACATGTCAAGTGTGTCGAGAGGCACAGGCTCTTCAACAAGCGAAAGGAGGTGATCCGATGTCTCATGGTTCAGCAGTGAGGTCGGTTCAGTTCGTTCGGGAGACGCGCCGCTGATCCTGCCGCGTGGATGGAAGCCCTCCATCCATATTGCCGCCGGGAGGTATCCTCCTCCAATCAACGCCGGCAGTTGCAGGTAATGCGGTCCGCATGGTCTCCCGGGCTGGAGCTCTCCGGCCGCTGACCATGTCGGGGGTCGCCGGGTACCTTGGACAAGGGCCCGGCGGCCTCTTTCATTTTCAGGGCTATTCTTTCGCAGCTCGTGCCATGTTGAATGGTTATCGGAAGATGACGCTTCCGATATGGACTTGCCCCAACTAGGCAGACCCCGAGTCGGCAGGGCACATCCGCACGCTCCAGGGAATTTGGCAGCGGAGCGCCCGATGCAGCAGGCAGAGCAGGGACATGCGGACGCGGCGCTTGGCGCCTGTATGCGCATGATGCTGGAGGCATTGCCTTCGCCGGTGCTGCTGATCGACCGTACCGATCGTATCGTCGAAGTGAATCAGGCGTTTTGCGACCTTGCCGGCAAGGATCGCGCCTATTGGCTTGCTTCGCCTGTCGAGGCGTATCTGTCCCCCGATCAGATTGCACGCTTCACCGCCGAGCACGCGCAGGTCTTCGCCACCGGCGAGGATCTCGAAACCGAAGAAGTGATCGACGGGCATGACGGAACGCGCCGCAACGTCGTCACCCGCCGTCGCCGTATCTTCGCTGGCGACACGCCGCTGGTGCTGACCATTCTTACCGACATTACCGCGCTGCGCACGGCGGAGGCGCACATCCGCCACCTCGCCTATCACGACACGCTGACCGGCCTGCCCAACCGTGCCGCGCTCAACGAGCAGTTGGCGGTCGCGCTGGCCAATCAGGCACCGGCGCTGCTGCTGATCGACCTCTACCAGTTCAAGGACATCAACGACGCTTTCGGGGATGGTGTCGGCGATGCCCTGCTTCGCGCTTTCGCCTACCGGCTCGCGGGCGTTGCCCGCGGGTCGGACCGGCTAGCGCGGACCGGCGGAGACACGTTCGCGGTACTGGTCGATGATTGCCGCGACGCTGCCGCGGCGGAAGCAGCCTGTCAGCGCCTGCTCGCGCAGCTCGATTCACCGATCGTCGGCCCTTCCGGCGCGGTGACGCTGGGCGTGTCGATCGGCTGCGCCTGGGCAGAGCCTGGCCTGTGTGCCGACGAGCTGCATCGTCGCGCCGAGTTCGCGTTGTACGAAGCAAAGCGCCAGCCGGCCAACGCCTTCTGCTTCTACGATGCGGCGCTGGCCGACGAACGGCATGCCCGCCGCAAGCTCGAGGCGGACCTGCGTGCCGCGCTTGCCGCAGGAGACCAACTCGACGTCCATTACCAGCCGGTGATCGACGCCTGCGGCCACCGCGTCGTCGGGGTCGAGGCGCTGGTGCGGTGGCAGCACCCGCAGCAGGGCATGATCCCCCCGCTGCGCTTCATCCCGATCGCCGAAGCGAGCGGGCTGATCGTGCCGCTCGGCGAATGGGTGCTTGATCGCGCGGTCGCGACGATGGCGGGCTTTCCGCAGCTATCGCTTGCCGTGAACCTGTCGCCGATCCAGCTACGCAGTCCGGGGATCGACGCCCAAATCCTTGCGATCCTCGCGCGGCACGGCATGGACCCGCGGCAATTGCAGCTCGAAGTTACCGAAAGCACGATGCTGGCGATGGATGCGGGCGTGGAGCTGGCGCTGGCGCGGCTGCGCGAGGCAGGGGTCCAGCTGGTGCTCGACGATTTCGGCACCGGTTATTCCAGCCTCTCGCACCTCCACAAGCTGGCGGTGGACCGGGTGAAGATCGACCAGAGCTTTGTCCGCGATCTCGCGCGTTCGAAGGATGCGCGGGCGATCATCCAGGCCGTGCTGGGCATCGGCCAGTCGCTTGGAATCGGGGTGACGGCGGAAGGGGTGGAGGACGAGCTGCAGCAGAGTTTCCTGCGCTCCTTCGGCTGCAACGAATATCAAGGCTATCTGTTCTCGCGCCCCTTGCCGGCCGCCGATGCGGTTACCTTTCTCGAAGCGCATATGGAGCGCGCGGCCGCCTGAACCGTGCTAGCGCAGCACGACGCGTCCGGCGGCGCCCCGCGGTACTAGGCGCGGCGCGAGGCTGGGGTTGCCGGGATAGCGGCGTCCGTCGAAGCGCAGCCGCACATCATATCCGCCCCGGATGCCGCCACCGGCGACATGTGCGGCAAGGTCGTGCCATCCCCTGGTCTTGCTTGCCAGTACGCGGATCGGCAGTCGGGTGACCGGCATCCTGTTCATCACGCGCCACCCGCGGCCCCGGCGGGCGAGGACGTACAGCGTGCAGCCGCCGCTGCCGCACTGCCCCGCCGCCTGCGCATAGGCCAGCACCTCCGGCGTGCCGTCGGTGTTCAGGTCGGTCGCGACAGCGCGATAGCGATCGAGATGGAGTGTACCGGCGAGGAAGGCCTCGGCGGAAGCGGGAACCGGCGCGGCGATCGAGAGCAGGGCAGCGAGCAGCATCGGGACGAACTCCGGCGTGATGCCGCGATCCTATCTGTCACGCTCTCGGGAACAAGCGCCTAGGTTTCCGCCGCCAGCCCCTTCAGCTTGTACAGAACGTCCAGTGCCTCGCGGGGGCTGAGCGCGTCGATGTCGAGCGCAACCAGTTCGTGGCGCAGCGCGTCGACCTTTTCTTCCTCGGCCTGCGCGGCGGCCGCGAAGAGCGGCAGGTCGTCGAGGCCTGCCGCGAGGCCGCCGGTCTTGGCGCGGCCGGCCTCGAGCTTGTCGAGCACCGCCTTGGCGCGCTTGACGGTGGCGGGCGACATTCCCGCGAGCCGGGCGACGGCGATGCCGTAGCTACGGTCCGCCGGGCCCTCGGCCAGTTCGTGGAGCAGCACCAGTTCCCCCTTCCATTCGCGGGCGCGGACATGGTGGAGGGTCAGGGCGTCGCAGCGCTCGGCCAGCCGGGTCAGCTCGTGATAATGGGTGGCGAACAGGCAGCGGCAGCGATTTTCCTCGTGGATCGCCTCCACCACCGCCCAGGCGATGGCGAGCCCGTCATAGGTGGAGGTGCCGCGGCCGACCTCGTCGAGAATCACGAAGCTGCGCGGGGTGGCCTGCGCCAGGATCGCGGCGGTCTCGACCATCTCGACCATGAAGGTCGAGCGGCCGCGCGCCAGATTGTCCGAGGCGCCGACGCGGCTGAACAGCCGGTCGACCAGCCCCAGCGTCGCGCGCGTTGCGGGCACGTAGCTGCCGGCCTGCGCGAGTACCGCGATCAGCGCATTCTGGCGCAGGAAGGTCGACTTGCCGCCCATGTTCGGGCCGGTGACCAGCCACAGGCGGGAATCTTCGGACAGCTTGCAGTCATTCGCCACGAAGCGGCCGCCGGCGCGGGCGACGGCGGCTTCCACCACCGGATGGCGCCCGCCCTCAATGTCGAAGCAGCTATGCTCGACGAGCTCGGGACGTGCCCAGCCGCCTTCGGCCGCGCGTTCGGCCAAGCCCGCGGCGACGTCGATCCGGGCGAGCGCGTCGGCGGTGGCGGCGATTGGTTCGCGGCGGGCGAGCGCCTGGCCGGTCAGGTCCTCGAGATGCGCGGACTCGGCGGCGAGCGCGTGCGCTCCGGCCTGGGTGACCTTGACCGCGACGTCGTGCAGCTCGGGGGCGTTGAAGCGGACGACGCCGGCCAGCGTCTGGCGATGGGTGAAGCCGCTGTCGGGCTTCATCAGCGCGTCTGCCGAGCGGGCGGGGACTTCGATATGGTAGCCGAGCACGCCGTTGTGGCGGATCTTGAGCGCGGTGATGCCGGTGCGGCTGCGATATTCGGCTTCCAGCAGGGCGATGGCGCGGCGCCCGCCGGCGCCCGCGTCGCGCAGGTCGTCGAGCGCGGCGTCATAGCCCTCGGCGATATAGCCGCCATGCGCGGCATCCACCGGCGGCTCGGGGACGAGCGCGCGGCTGAGCAGGTCGATCAGCGCGCCGTGGCCGCGCAGCTGGGGCGCGAGCTCGCGGAGCAGGGCAGGGGCGTCGGCGAGACGGTCGAGCTTTTCGCCCAGCCGCCAGGCGCCGTCTAGGCCGTCGCGGAGCTGGCCGAGATCGCGGGGGGAGCCGCGGCCAGCGGCAAGGCGGCCGAGCGCGCGGCCGATATCGGGCAGCGCGCGCAGCGTGGCGCGGATGCTGTCGCGCAGGCCCGCATCGTCGTGGAACAGCGTGACGAGATCGAGCCGCGCATCGATCGCGGAGCGGTCCATCAGCGGTGCGGCGATGTCGGCACCGAGCAGGCGTGCGCCGGCGCCGGTCACCGTACGGTCGGCCGCATCGAGCAGGCTGCCCTTGCGGGCACCCGCGGCGCTGACCGTGAGTTCCAGGCTCTCGCGCGTCGCGGCGTCGATCGCCATCGCCGCCTCGGCGCGGCTGACGCGCGGCGGGCGCAGGAACGGGAGCGAACCCTTGGCGGTGTGCTCCAGATAGGCGACCAACCCGCCCGCCGCGGCCAGCCCGGCGCGGGAGAATTGCCCGAAGCCGTCGAGCGTCGCCACGCCGAACAGCCGCTTGAGTCGCGCCTCGCCGCCGGCGCTGTCGAAATCGAGTTTGGGGCGCAGCGCCGTCGCCAGTTCAGCGAACTCGGTCGCGTCGCAGGCGATCGTCTCGGCCGGGTTGAGCCGGGCGAGTTCGGCGCCGAGCCGCGCGGCGTCGGTCTCGATCAGCTCGAAGCGGCCGGTGGAGATGTCGGCACAGGCGATCGCGACGCCGCCGCCTGCCTCGCCCACCGCCACGCACCAGTTGGCGGAGCGGCTGTCGAGCAGCGCCTCCTCGGTCAGCGTGCCTGCCGTCACCACGCGGATGATCGCGCGGGAGACCAGCGCCTTGGAGCCGGCGCGCTTCTTGGCTTCCTCGGGGGTCTCGGTCTGGTTGGCGATGGCAACGCGGTGGCCGGCTTTGATCAGCCGGGCGAGATAGGCCTCCATCGCGTGGACGGGCACGCCGCACATCGGGATCTTGTCGCCCTCATGCTCGCCGCGCGAGGTGAGCGCGATGTCGAGCACGGAGCTCGCCGTCTTCGCGTCCTCGAAGAACAGCTCGAAGAAGTCGCCCATCCGGTAGAAGAGCAGGCAATCCCCCGCCTCTTCCTTGAGCGCGAGATACTGGGCCATCATCGGAGTAGGGGCGGCAGAGGACATCGCGCTTCGCTACCGGAAGCACGGGGGGCGGCACAAGCCGCGGCCATGGGGTGACGCTGGTGGAATCTGGGGATAAGGCGCGGGGCCATGACCTTCTTTTCCGCGCAGACGGGCAAGGCAGCGGTGCTGCGATGGCACTGGATCCTGCTGCTGTCGTTGCTGTCGATCCTGCCCTTCCTTTTCGTGCGCGTGCCGCCGCTGGTCGATGTGCCCGGGCATATCGGGCGGTTCGCGGTGCAGTTGGCGCCGGCGGAGAACATCCTGCACCGCTATTTCGTCTTCACCTGGCGGCCGACGCTCAACCTGGGCGCGGACCTGATCGTCCAGGCGCTGCACCCGCTGCTGGGGCCGGTGGCGGCGATGTGGCTGGTCTGCGCGGCGGTGCCGGCGCTGACCGTGCTGGGGCTGCTGGCGGTCACCCGGCGGCTGAACCCGGGCGGCGCGGCGGCGCTGCCCTTCGCCCTGCTGTTCGTCTACAACGATTCCTTCCTGTGGGGCTTCGTTAATTATGCGCTGAGCGCAGCGCTGTCGCTGTGCGGCTGGGCGCTGTGGATGGCACTGGAGCGACGCAAGGCCGTGCGGGCGCTTGTCTTCGCGCTGTTCGCCCCCGCGCTGTTCCTGGGGCATGGTGAAGGCGGTGCGCTGCTGCTTCTATGGGTCTCGGCCTGGGAGGCGGAGCGGATCGGCCGCTGGTGGCAGCCGCGCGGCCTGGTGACGCTGGCGGGGCGGCTCTGCCCGTTCCTGTTCGTCGCGGTGCCGGTGATTCTGTCCGCCGGCGGGGAAAAGGGCGGCAAGACCGTCTGGGACTTCCCCGGCAAGATCGACGCGCTGTTCAACATGCTGCGCGACCAGAACATGGTGTTCGATCTGGCGAGCCTGGGCGCCGCCTTTGCGGTGCTCCTCTATGGCCGGCTGCGCGGTGCGCGGCTGGCGCGCGGGGGGTGGCTGGCGGTGTGGGTGAGCTTCGCCTTGTTCCTGGCGGCGCCCTACCAGCTTTCCGGCACCGCCAATGTCGATGCGCGGCTGATCGCGCATGCCATGATGCTGGCGCTGGCGCTGCAGGACTGGAGCCACGTGCAGCGTCTCCCGCGCGCCTGGGCCGCGGGGGTGGGGGCTCTGCTGCTGGTGCTGCGCTTCGGCGTCACCACGGCGAGCTTCGTCGGCTATGGCCAGCGCTATCAGCGCGAGCTGCAGGCGCTCGATCATGTCGCGCGGGGCAGCCGGGTGCTGAACCTGACGTTCACGGATTGCGGGCTGCGCGGCTGGCGCAATCCGCGAACGACCCATCTGGCCAATCTCGTAACCCTGGAGCGCGATGCCTGGGTGAACGCGCACTGGGCGGTGAAGTCGGTCCATCTGCTGGAATCGCGCTACGCTCCGACGGGATATGCGACGGATCCTTCGCAGCTCGTGTCGCCGTCCGACTGCGTCGGACCGACCGGTGCAGGCAGATATCGCCACACGATCGCCCAGCTCCTGCCGACGCTGCCGCTCGACCAGGTCGACTATCTCTGGCTGATCGGCGTGCAACTGCCGCCAGGCGTCCACGACCCGCGGCTCGTGCCGATCTGGCGCTCCAGCGACAGTGCGCTGTACGCAATTCGTCATATTAAAGCGACGTAGGGGAAAGCACGGAAAACCACTTCTGTGGTTTGCAATCGCTGCTGTTGGCTGCTTTAGGGACGCAAACAGTCCGAGAAAATTAGGAGCCGAGCGGATGGCCGAAGAGAGCAACGTCCAGTTTTCCGATCGCGAGGCACTTCGCTATCACGCTGAAGGCCGTCCGGGTAAGATCGAGATCGTCGCCTCCAAGCCGATGGCGACTCAGCGCGATCTGGCGCTGGCCTACTCCCCCGGCGTTGCCGTGCCGGTGCTGGCGATCGCGGAGAACCCGGCTACCGCCTATGACTACACGGCGAAGGGCAATCTCGTTGCCGTGATCTCGAATGGTACCGCTATCCTGGGTCTCGGCAATCTCGGTGCGCTCGCGTCCAAGCCGGTGATGGAAGGCAAGGCGGTGCTGTTCAAGCGCTTCGCCGATGTCGACTCGATCGACCTCGAGTTGAAGACCGAGGATGTCGATCGCTTCATCGACGCGGTCGAGCTGATGGAGCCGAGCTTCGGCGGCATCAACCTGGAGGACATCAAGTCCCCCGAATGCTTCGTGATCGAGCAGACCCTGCGCGAGCGCATGAACATCCCGGTGTTCCATGACGACCAGCACGGCACCGCGATCATCGCCGCCGCCGGTATCATCAACGCGCTGTACCTCACCGGCCGCGACCTGAAGACGACCAAGATCGTCGTCAACGGCGCCGGCGCCGCCGCGATCGCCTGCACCGAGCTGATCAAGGCAATGGGCCTGCCGCAGGACAATCTGCTGATGTGCGACCGCACCGGCGTGATCTACCAGGGTCGCGAAGGCGTGAATCAGTGGCAGTCGGCGCACGCCGCCAAGACCGATCGCCGCACGCTGGCCGAGGCGCTCGAAGGCGCCGACGTGTTCCTCGGTCTCTCCGCCGCCAACGCGCTGCCGGCCGAACTGCTGGAGAAGATGGCGCCGAAGCCGATCATCTTCGCGATGGCCAACCCGGACCCCGAGATCACCCCGCCCGAGGCCAAGCGGGTACGGCCGGACGTGATCATCGCCACCGGCCGTTCGGACTATCCGAACCAGGTCAACAACGTGCTCTGCTTCCCGTTCATCTTCCGCGGCGCGCTCGACGTGCGCGCGACCGGCATCAACGATGCGATGAAGGTCGCCGCCGCCCGCGCGCTGGCCGAACTCGCCCGCCAGCAGGTGCCCGAGGAAGTCGCGACCGCCTATGGCACCTCGCACAGCTTCGGCCCGGACTACATCATCCCGACCCCGTTCGATCCGCGCCTGATCGAGATCATTCCGGCGGCGGTGGCGCAGGCCGCGATGGATTCGGGCGTCGCGACCCGGCCGATCATCGACATGACCGCCTATCGCCAGCAGCTGCGCGCGCGGATGAACCCGACCACGTCGGTGCTCAGCATGGCGTATGAAGGGGCTCGCGCGCAGCCGAAGCGGGTCATCTTCGCCGAGGGCGAGGAAGAAGTGGTGCTGCGCGCCGCGATCGCCTTCCAGGAAGGTGGCTATGGCACGCCGGTGCTGGTCGGCCGCGAATCGGTGCACGATCAGCTCCGCGCACTCGGCGCCAACCCCGATCATTTCGAGCTGCACAACAGCGTCAACTCGCCCCTGGTCGAGGAGATGGTGGAGACGTTGTACAAGCGTCTCCAGCGCCGCGGCTATCTCCGCCGCGATTGCGAGCGGATGGTCAACCGCGACCGCAACATCTTCGGCTCGCTGCTGCTCCGCCTCGGCCATGCCGATGCGATGATCACCGGCGTCACCCGCACCTATGCCGAGACCATGCGCCAGGTGCGCCGCGTGATCGATCCGGTCGACGGCCGCACGCCCTTCGGCATCCATGTGCTGGTCGGCCAGTCGCACACCGTGTTCATCGCCGACACCACGGTCAGCGAGCGCCCGAGCGCCGAGGAACTGGCCGACATCGCCGAGCGCACCGTTCAGGTCGCCAAGCGGATGGGCCATGAGCCGCGCGTCGCGCTGCTCAGCTACTCCACCTTCGGCAACCCCGAGGGCAAGTGGATCGACAATATCCGCGACGCGGTGAAGGTGCTCGACGCGCGCGGCGTGACTTTCGAATATGAAGGCGACATGGCGCCCGACGTGGCTTTGAACCCCAAGCTGCTCGCCAACTATCCCTTCGCGCGCCTTTCCGGCCCGGCCAACATCCTGATCATGCCCGGCCTGCAGTCAGCGAACATCTCGGCCAAGCTGCTGCGCGAGCTGGGCGGCGATTCGACCATCGGCCCGATGCTGATCGGCATGGAAAAGTCGGTGCAGATCGCGCCGATGACCTCCACCGCCAGCGAGTTGGTGACGCTGGCGGTGCTGGCCGCGGGCGACATCGCCCGCTGAGGTTCAGGCGAGCATCGGCGGGTCAGCCGTCGATGCTCGCGCCCAGGGACGCGTTGACCAGTCCGCCGTCGACCGTCACGGTTTCCCCGACCAGATAATCCCCGGCCCGGCTGGCCAGATAGATCGCCGCACCGGCCATGTCCTCCGCGACCCCGATGCGCTTGGCAGGGATCGCCTGCGCCACCGTACCGCCATGGTCGCGCGCGGCCTTGTTCATGTCGCTGGGGAAGGCGCCGGGAGCGATCGAGGTGACGTGAATCCGGTCGCGCACCAGCCGCGCCGCCATCCGCCGGGTGAGGTGGATCAGCGCCGCCTTGGATGCCTGGTAGCTGTAGGTCTCCCAGGCATTGAGGCGTTGGCCGTCGATCGAGGTGATGTTGATGACCTTGGCCGGGCGCTCCGCGCTGCCGCCCGCCTTGAGCAGGTCGTGCAATGCCTGCGTCAGGAAGAAGGGCGACTTGACGTTCAGGTCCATGACCTTGTCCCAGCCCTTTTCCGGGAAGCTCTCGAACGGCTCGCCCCAGGCTGCCCCGGCATTGTTGACCAGGATGTCGAGCTGCTGCTCGCGTGCGGCTAGATCGGCGGCGAGGGCGCGGCAGCCCTCAACCGTGGAGACATCATGCGGCAGCGGAATGGCGTTCGGCCCCAGCGCGGCGGCGGTCGCTTCGCAGGCGTCGGCCCGCCGCGACGACACATAGACCTTGGCGCCCGAGGCAACGAATCCCTCGGCGATCATCCGCCCGATCCCGCGTGAGCCCCCGGTGACCAGCGCCACCCGGCCGTCGAGGCGAAACAGCGAAGCTACGTCCATGCCAAACTCCCTCTCCCCATCGGGGAGAGGACCGGGGAGAGGGGCAGTCTCTTCCTCCGGCCCTGTGGTTCGTGTGTCCGACTGCCCCTCTCCCAACCCTCTCCCCCGAAGGGGAGAGGGCCTTGATTATCCGCCGCGCTTGAGTGTTTCGCGGGCGATGATCAGCTGCTGGATCTGGCTGGTGCCCTCGTAGATCCGGAACAGCCGCACGTCGCGGTACAGCCGCTCGATCCCGTAATCGGCGATGTAGCCGGCGCCGCCGAAGATCTGCACCGCGCGATCGGCCACTCGGCCGACCATCTCGCTGGCGAAATATTTGGCGGCCGCAGCCTCCATCGTCGTGTTCGCGCCTGCGTCCTTTGACGCCGCCGTTTCCAGCACCAGTGCGCGGGCAGCGAGCGCCTCGGTCTTCGAATCCGCCAGCATCGCCTGGATCAGCTGGTGCTCGGCGATCGGCTTGCCGAATTGCTTGCGCTCGCTGGCATAGGCGACGCAGTCGGCGATCAGCCGCTCCGCGACGCCGACGCACACCGCCGCGATGTGCAGCCTTCCGCGATCCAGCACCTGCATGGCGATGCGGAAGCCTTCGCCCTCTTCGCCGAGCCGGTTTTCCACCGGCACCGGCACATCGTCGAAGAGCACATCGGCGACGCGCGCGCCCTTTTGCCCCATCTTCTTCTCGGGCTCGCCGATCGAAACGCCGGGCAGGTCGCGCGGCACCAGAAAGGCCGAGACACCCCGCCCGCCCGGTTCCTCGCCGGTGCGTGCCATCACGGTGAACAGCTGTGCCTTGTCGGCATTGGTGATGTAACGCTTGGTGCCGCTCAGCCGGTACACGTCGCCGTCGCGCACCGCGCGGGTTTTCACCGATCCGGAGTCCGAGCCGACATCGGGCTCGGTCAGCGCGAAGCTGGTGATGATGTCGCCCCGCGCGATCTTGGGCAGCCACTGTGCCTTCTGCTCAGGCGTACCGGCAATCACCAGCCCTTGGCTGCCGATGCCGACATTGGTGCCGAAGGCCGAGCGAAAGGCCGGCGTGGTGCGCCCCAGCTCGATCGCCACGCGCGCTTCCTCCGCCATGGTCAGGCCCAGCCCGCCATGTTCCTCGGCGATCGACAGACCGAACAGGCCGAGCGCCTTCATCTCTTCGACGATCGCGTCCGGAATCGCATCGGCGGCTTCCACCTGCGCCTCCAGCGGGCGGAGCCGTTCGACGACGAAGCGACGGACCGTGTCGATCAGCGCGTCGAACAGCTCGGGTTCGAGGGCCATGGCCATCCTCTCGGTTCTAATTATCGGCAGGTATAACGGCTGGGTGGCGTCCTGCAACCCATACCCGATCTTCCAAAGTGTTTCGTTTGCGGCAGGTGCGCGGCGTCTGTATCGGGGTGGCTGATGGAGAATGGATTGATGGCTGGTCGCAACGCCGAAACCCCGCCCGTACCGCCGAGCCGGCGCGTGGCGACGCCGACGATGCTCGCCTATGGCTTCGGCGCCGCGGCGTACGGCGTGAAGGACTTCTGCTTCGTCACCTTCCTGCTGCTGTTCTACAACCAGGTGGTGGGGCTGCCCGCCGCGCAGGTCGGCTTCGTGATCATGTGCGCGCTGCTGTTCGACGCGTTCGTCGATCCGGCGATCGGCATGCTCTCGGACCGGACGCGGAGCCGCTGGGGGCGGCGCCATCCCTGGATGTACGCGGCCTGGCTGCCGATCGCCGTGGGGTGGCTGTTCCTGTGGAACCCACCCGCGTGGAGCCAGAATGCGCTGCTCGGCTGGCTGTTCGTCTCCGCTGTGGTGGTGCGCACCGCCGTCTCCGCCTTCGAGGTGCCGTCGCAGGCGCTGAGCCCGGAGCTCTCCTCCGACTATGAGGAGCGGACGCGGATCATGGCCTATCGCTTTCTGTTCGGCTGGGGTGGGGGCATGGCGATGCTGATGCTCTCCTATGGCTGGTTCCTTGCCGAGCGGAGCGGCCAGCCGCACGGCCAGTTCGACCGCGCCGGCTATCCGGGCTTCGCCATCGGCGGAGCGGCGCTGATGGTGGTCGCGATCCTCGGCTCGGCCTTGGGCACGCACCGCGAGATCAAGAACCTGCCGCCGGTGGAGATCGAGCCCCAGCCGCTGCGCCAGAGCATCGCCGAGCTGTTCGCCACGCTGCGCAACCCGGCCTTCCTGGTACTGATGACCGCGGCGCTCGCTTATTTCGTGGCACAGGGCATCAGCTTCTCGATGTCCAACTATCTCTACGCCCATGTCTGGCATTTCGGGAACCTCGCCTTCCAGCTGCTCGGCGCGACGTTGTTCCTCGGCGTCGTCCTCGCCTTCCTGATCGCACCGCGCATGGCCCGCTGGCTGGGCAAGCCGACCGCCGCGACCATCGCGCTGGTCGGCGCGGTGCTGCTGCTCGCCGCGCCCTATGTCCTCCGCCTCGTCGGGCTGTTCCCGGCGCCCGGCGATCCGCTGCTGTTGCCGGTGCTGTTCACCATCTTCACCGTCAACGCGACCTTCGCGGTCTCCTCCACCATGCTCGGCGCCTCGATGCTGGCGGACGTGGTCGAACACAGCGAGGTCGAGACCGGGCGGCGATCCGAGGGCGTGTTCTTTGCCGGCTTCTTCTTCGTTCAGAAATGCTCGAGCGGGCTCGGCATCTTCGCCACCGGCCTGATCCTCAGCCTCTCCGGCTTCCCGGACGGCGCCAAGCCGGGGACGGTGCCTGAGGCGGTGATCGACCGGTTCACCCTCATCTTCTGCGCCGTCTACCTCCTGCTCGGCGGCATCGCGGCGTTCTTCTATCGCCGCTTCCCCTTCGGCAAGGCGGAGCATGCCGCCCGGCTGGCGCAGCTCGGCGCGCGGGCCGACTGAACACGGGAAATGCCCGCCGGGCACGCGACCCGGCGGGCATCCTTTCCTCCCCAGGAAAGACGTCAGGCCACGCGGCCCAAACGGTGGTAGAGGTTGGAGAACTTCACCGATTCCGGCTTGTCCTTCACTGCCTGCAGATGGGCCCCGACGGCCTCGCGGAGCAGGCGGAAATCCTCGGTGGAAAAGACGGCGCGGCTGCGCTGCGGTTCGTTCGACATGACATACTCTCCTGGTTACGCGGCTTCACTGGTGAACTGGGCGGCTTCGGTGCTCTCGGCGAGCGCGGTGGTGGAGCTGGCGCCCCCCGCCACCGTCTGGGCGATCGCATCGAAATAGCCGGTGCCGACCTCGCGCTGGTGGCGCGTCGCGGTATAGCCATCGGCCTCCGCCGCGAATTCGGCCTGCTGCAGCTCCGAATAGGCCGCCATGCCGCGATCCCGATAGCCGCGCGCCAGTTCGTACATGCCGTAGTTGAGGCTGTGGAAGCCGGCGAGGGTGACGAACTGGAACTTGTACCCCATCGCCCCGATCTCGCGCTGGAAGCGGGCGATATCGTCCTTGTCCAGGTTCTTCTCCCAGTTGAAGCTGGGCGAGCAATTATAGGCCAGCATCTTGTTCGGATGCGCCTTCTTGATCGCCTCGGCGAAGCGGCGGGCGTCGTCGAGATTGGGCTTCGAGGTTTCCCACCACAGCAGGTCGGCATGCGGCGCGAACGCCAGCCCCCGCTGGATGCAATGGTCGACGCCCGTTCCTTCCTTCAGCCGGAAGAACCCCTCCGGGGTCCGCTCGCCGGTGAGGAACGGGTGGTCGCGTTCGTCCACATCCGAGGTGATCAGCCGCGCCGACTCCGCATCGGTGCGGGCGCAGATCACCGTGGGGACGCCGCACACATCCGCCGCCAGCCGCGCCGCATCCAAGTTGCGGATATGCGCCTGGGTGGGGATCAGCACCTTGCCGCCGAGATGGCCGCACTTCTTCTCGCTGGCGAGCTGGTCCTCGTAATGCACGCCTGCTGCACCCGCGGCGATATAGGACTTCATGATCTCGAAGCAGTTGAGCGGCCCGCCGAACCCGGCCTCGGCATCGGCGACGATCGGCGCGAACCAGTCGCGGGTCGCGCCGCCTTCCATATGCTCGATCTGGTCGGCGCGCTGGAGCGTCGCGTTGATCCGCCGCGCCAGCTCGGGCCCGGCATTGGCCGGGTAGAGCGACTGATCGGGGTACATCTGCCCGGCGGTGTTGGCATCGGCCGCGACCTGCCAGCCCGACAGATAGATCGCCTTCAATCCCGCGCGGACCATCTGCATCGCCTGGTTGCCTGACAGCGCGCCGAGCGCATGGACATAGTCCTCGGTGCGCAGCAGCTCCCACAGCTTGAGCGCGCCGCGGCGGGCCAGCGTATGCTCCACCGGCAGCGAGCCGCGCAGCCTGGCGACATCGGCGGCGGTGTAGGGGCGCTGGATGCCCTCGAACCGCCCGGCGGGGGCGGGGACGAGATCCTCGAAACCAAGTGACTGGGGCATTGTGAATTCCTTGACTGACTGGCTGAACCTTGTGTGGGTAAGTTTAGAAAGTTCAGGCATTCGGGGAATTCAACTTCGTCTTCGCACGGGGTGTAGGTGTGTGGTGGGTTGCGGGGCCTCTTCGTTGTGGTGTAAAGTATTTACAGACAGGTTGTTGTTCTGGGGCAAGAACGTATCAAGAACTTTTAGTGTGGGAAAGCCGGCGTGGGTTGGTGCTGACCTACGAGCCGTCATCCCGGCGGAAGCCGGGATCCATTGTCGCTCCGGCGCGGCAGGAGGGGGGACGGACAGGCGACTGGATCCCGGCTTTCGCCGGGATGACGGTGGAGGGCGCGTTCCCCTCCCGCTTGCGGGAGGGGCTAGGGGAGGGGATGGCGGGCTCGCGTGGGACGCCGTTCCAGCAGGTGTTGCCACGTCAGCCCCTCCCCCCGCCCCTCCCGCAAGCGGGAGGGGGGATAAGCGGAGGAAGGAGCAGGAGCATCCATGGCCGAACGCAAACTCTTCGCCGGGCACGCCATCCGGCGCCTCCGCTTCCAGCTCGGCGTCACCCAGGCGGCGATGGCGGAGGCGCTGGAGATTTCGGCCAGCTATCTCAACCTGGTCGAGCGCAACCAGCGGCCGATCTCCGCCGCGCTGATGCTCAAGCTGGCCGAGACCTATGACTTCGATCCCCGCCGCCTCGCCGCGGCCGAGCCCGGCGGCGGGGCCGAGGCGCTGCGGCGGCGGCTGGCGGACCCGCTGTTCGCCGACCTCGCCATAGATCGCCACCAGCTCGAGGAATGGCTGGCCGGCGCGCCCGACGGCGCCGAGGCCTTTGCTCGCGCCTATGACCGGATGGGCGGCGGCGGCGCCATGCCCGGCGCGAACGCCGCGCAGGATCCCGGCCCCCAGGTCCGCCGCGCGATCGAGCGCTGGCGCAACCATTTCGCCGATCTCGACGCCGCCGGCGAGGCGCTCGCCGACGAGCTGCGCATGGCCGGCGACTCCTATGGCGCGATGGCCGAGCGGCTGCGGGTGAAACACCAGCTCGCCGTGCGCATCCTGCCCGCCGAGGTGATGGTCGATACGCTCAAGCGGCTCGACCTCCATGCGCGGCAGCTGCAGCTCTCCGAGGCGCTCGATCCCAGCGCGCGCGCCTTTGCGCTGGCCGAGCAGCTGGCGGTGGAGGCGCGCGACGAGATCGAGGCGCTGGTCCGCGGCGCCGCGCTCGACCGGGTGGCCGCGCGGCTGTTCCGCCGCCACCTCACCGCCTATTTCGCCGCCGCGGTGACGATGCCCTATGCCCGCTTCCTGCGCGCGTGCGAGGCGAGCGGCTATGACCTGGAGCTGCTCCAGCGGCGCTTCGGCGCGAGCGCGGCGCAGGTGGCGCACCGGCTGACGACGCTGCAGCGGGTGGGCGCGCGGGGGCTGAGCTTCTTCCTGATGCGGTTCGATCGCGCGGGGCAGGTCTCGAAACGCTATGCCGGCGCCAGCGGATCGGCGCTGGTGGAGGCGGCGGTGCCGTGCCCCTTGTGGAACGCCTATGACGCCTTCGCGCGGACCGACGAGACAGCGGTGCAGCTGGTCGAGCTGGAGGACGGCGCGCGCGCCTTCACCATCGCGCGCTGCGTGCATCCGCACGGGGGAGCGCCCGGCGGCGTGCGCCCGCGCTTCGTGATCGCGCTGGGCCTGCCGGCGGCGGAGGCGGGGACGCTGGCGGCGGCGCGCGGCGTGGACCTGGCCGGCCGCGCCGCGCCGATCGGGCTGGGGTGCCGGGCGTGTACGCGCGTCGCGTGTCCGCAGCGCTCGGCGGCGCCTGCGGGGCGGGCGGCGGCGGGGAGCGAGCGGGAGCGCGGGGTTACGGCGTTTGGGTTTGCGGGGGATTGAGGCTTGAGGTGCCCGGTTGCGCGGCTAGTCTGCAGGGACGGGGGAGACGCGCATGGGGAAGATTGTCAGTATCGCGATGGCCGTGCTGTGCGGCGTGATCGTGCCCGGCGGCTTTCATGTCGGACCGCTCGACCGGCTGCCGCCGGAAGCGTATCTCGATCCGGTCGATCAGGAGATCGCCAGAACCGGTGTGGGGAAGCCCGGTCGGCCTTTTCCGTGCGCACGCGAGGTGAAGTT
This sequence comes from uncultured Sphingomonas sp., assembly GCF_913774285.1. Taxonomy (GTDB): domain Bacteria; phylum Pseudomonadota; class Alphaproteobacteria; order Sphingomonadales; family Sphingomonadaceae; genus Sphingomonas. The sequence goes on from NZ_CAJYHX010000009.1 coordinate 45,580, forward strand.
TAGCGACACCACGGTGGTGGAGAGTGGATCCACCGATAGGTGCGTTCGCATGGAGCAATCCCGTTTATGGCGCGGGCTTTGGCGCAACGAATTTGAAGGGCAGCGCTTCTGCCCAGAACCTGTCGCTGGCTGTTCGGATGCGGCGCAGGGCGAGCGGATTTGGTTCACGCAAGGTGCATTCATCGGTGAGGAGGGGGCCGTGTACGAGGTGACCTTCATCGGACGACGCACCCAGTATCGCGGCACCTATGGTCATCTTGGCATGTCCGATCATGAGGTGATCGTCGACCGCCCCCTGTCGATCCGGTTGGTGGAGGGGCCGCCGAGCCCGTAGCGTCCCTGGGGGCGGGCATGTGAGGCTGGGCCAGTTGACCCCAACGTGGGTTTGGGAGGCTCTACTCAGAACACCGTAACCACTTTCGCTGTAGAGAATTGGTGATTACGTTGTTCCCCGTCGCGATGGGCGGCGAGCTGGCAGCAGAAGGGAGGCAGCCGTGGAACCGGTAGAATATGTCTTCCGCATCGATGCGTTCACGCCGGAAACCATGCCCATGGCCCGGCTTGCGGAGTATCTGGGGGCGCTGGCGAAGCTGCTCGGGCATGCCGAGCACACGCACTTCGTGCGGCTAGAGGCTGGCAGCGCCAAGCTGGTGCATCAGGTCGATGCTGTTGATGCGCCCAAGGTCGAAACCCGCCTGAACGGCGTGCGCGTCGGCAATGCGCCTAAGGATGCGCTTCAGGCGCAGAAGGCCTTGGAAGAACTGCTGGTGAACGACAACGCTGTGGCGACCCTCACGCGGGCCGTCGACGGCGAGCTTGTTGTTCCGTTCGTCGGGCGTGATCGGCCGAAGCAGATTGTGCTTCCGGCCTTTCGGGAAAGCACGACCCTACAGGGGCAGATCGTGCGGATCGGCGGCAAGGACGAAACCGCCCATGCAGCTTTGCAGGATGGCGACACCTATCACGCCCACATTCACATGAAGCGGGCCTTGGCACGGCAGTTGGCGCCTTACCTCTATGGTCCTCCGGTCCGGCTGTATGGCAACGGCAAGTTCGAGCGGCAGGCAAACCGCGTCTGGGCGATGCTCGAATTCCGCGTGGATCGTTTTGAGGTGCTGGAGGATCGCTCGCTTGGCGAAGCACTCGCCGCGATCCGGAGTGTGGCGGGTAACGCGTTGATGGAGCCCGACGCGTATCGCGAGGTCACAAGGTTGCGAGCCGAAGGACATGACGATCAGTGATCGTCGTGATGGACAGCTCGGCGTTGACGTTGCTCGTCAATCCCAATGCCAGTCCGCCTGACGATCCTGCCACCGGCGCACCGTTGACGCATGCGCGCGAGCGGATTGAGCATCTGATCGAGAGCCTCGCGGACAGCAACACAATCATCGTGCCCACGCCCGTTCTCGCCGAAGTGCTGGTGCGCGCCGGTCCTGCCCTCCAGGCGGTGGTCGAGCAAATGGAGCGCTTCCCGCGCTTTCAGATCCGGCCGTTCGACAAGCTTGCCGCCGTCGAGACGGCGGTGATGACGATCGACGCCATTCGGGCCGGCGACAAGAAAGGCGGATCGGCGGCGCCGTGGCAGAAGGTGAAGATCGACCGGCAGATCATCGCCATCGCCCGCACGAACAATGCCGAGCGCATCTACTCCGACGACCAGGGGCTCGCGGCATTTGCGCGAGCCCAGGATATCGAGGTGGTGAGCAGCTGGGAACTCCCGCTGCCGGTGATTCAGACCGAGCTTTTCGACCGCGATGAGTGAAGCGGTGGAGGCCTACCCCTCCACCCCCAACTGCCAAAGCACGAACGCCATCTCGTCGGCATACTCCCGCAAACTCTCCCACCGCCCGGACTTGCCGCCATGGCCGGCGCCCATATTGGTCTTGAGCAGCAGGATATTGTCGTCGGTCTTGGTCGCGCGCAGGCGGGCGGCCCATTTGGCGGGCTCCCAATAGGTCACGCGCGGGTCGTTGAGGCCGCCCGAGATCAGCATCGGCGGGTACGCCTGTGCCCGCACATTGTCGTACGGGCTGTAGCTGCGGATCAGCTCGAACGCGGCCTTGTCCTCGATCGGGTTGCCCCATTCGGGCCACTCGCCGGGGGTGAGCGGCAGGCTCTCGTCGAGCATGGTGTTGAGCACGTCGACGAACGGCACGTCGGCGACGATGCCGGCAAACAGCTCCGGCGCGAGGTTGGCCACCGCCCCCATCAGCATGCCGCCGGCGCTGCCGCCATGCGCCACAATGCGGCCGGGCCCGGTGTAGCGCGCCTCGATCAGGGCGCGGGCGCAGGCGACGAAGTCCGTGAAGGTGTTGGGCTTCTTCTCGCGCTTGCCGTCGAGATACCAATTCCAGCCCTTCTCGGTGCCTCCCCGGACATGGGCGATGGCGTAGACGAAACCACGGTCGACGAGGCTTAGGAGATTGGTGCGGAAGG
>NZ_CAJYHX010000010.1 GCF_913774285.1 uncultured Sphingomonas sp.
CGTCGGACGGCGAACAGGCGCTGTCACTGCTGACGATCCAGCCACGCATCGACATGCTGTTCACCGACATCGTCATGCCCGGCATCAACGGCCGCATTCTCGCCGACCGCGCGCGCGAAAGCCGCCCCGACCTCAAGGTGCTCTACACCACCGGCTATACGCGCAACGCCATCGTCCATAACGGCATGCTCGATCCGGGCGTCGCCTTCCTCGCCAAACCCTTCACGCTCGATCAGTTGGCGGGCAAGGTGCGGCAGGTGCTGGACGAGGACGCCCCGACCGCCTCATCCTGATCGAGATTATGGACAAGCGCGCCTGATGAACATATCAGGAACGCATATGGCGCAGATGTCGACCCGTCAAAAGTTGGAGATTTTGGCCGATGCCGCCAAATACGACGCGTCCTGCGCCTCGTCCGGCACGGCGAAGCGGGACAGTCGCGGCGGCAAGGGCATCGGATCGACGGAAGGCATGGGTATCTGCCACGCCTATGCGCCCGATGGCCGCTGCATTTCCCTGCTCAAGATCCTGCTGACCAACAGCTGCATCTTCGACTGCCATTACTGCATCAACCGCAAGAGCTCGAACGTGCGCCGCGCGCGTTTCACGCCCGCCGAAGTGGTCGATCTCACGCTGAACTTCTATCGCCGCAATTACATCGAGGGGCTGTTCCTCTCCTCGGGCATCATCCGCTCGTCCGACTATACGATGGAGCAGATGGTCGAGGTGGCGCGGTCCTTGCGCGAGGACCATCATTTCCGCGGCTATATCCACCTCAAGACGATTCCCGATGCCGATCCGGCGCTAATCCACCAGGCGGGGCTCCATGCCGATCGCCTGTCGATCAACGTCGAGCTGCCGACGGTCGCCGGGCTCAAGCGGCTCGCGCCCGAGAAATCGGCGCCACAGATCGAGGGCGCGATGCTGGGGATGCGCAGCGCGATCGAGGACGGGGCGGATGCGCGGAAACGCTATCGCTCGGCACCCAAGTTCGCCCCCGCCGGCCAGTCGACCCAGATGATCGTCGGCGCCGATGCCGCGACCGACGGCGACATCATCGATCGCGCCGCCGGCCTGTACGGGCGTTTCGGACTGCGCCGCGTCTATTATTCGGCATTCAGCCCCATTCCGGATGCGAGCACGGTGCTGCCCCTCCAGCGCCCGCCGCTGATGCGCGAGCACCGGCTCTACCAGTCGGACTGGCTGATGCGCTTCTACGAATACCGCCCCGACGAAGTCGCCCAGGCAGTGGATCCGGCGACGGGCATGCTGCCGCTCGACATCGATCCCAAGCTCGCCTGGGCGCTGCGCTTCCGCGATCGCTTTCCCGTAGACCTCAACCGCGCCCCGCGCGAGGCGCTGCTCCGCGTGCCGGGGCTGGGCACCAAGGCGATCGCCTCGATCCTCGCCGCGCGCAAATGGCGGCGGCTGCGGCTGGAGGATGTAGCCCGGCTGACGGTGTCGCTCGCCAAGATCCGCCCGTTCATCGTCACTGCCGACTGGCGCCCGGTCGCGCTGACGGACAAGGCGGATCTGCGCGCCTGGATCGCGCCGAAGAAGGAGCAGCTGGAGCTGTTCGCGGCGTGACGCTTGCGTTGCGAACGACTCGCGGGAGCAACCTAGCGCAGGGCCACCGGTTGGGGCTGGGAAACCAGGGAGAGACCTACATGGCCGACCAGCCCCGCATCTTCGCCGACCTCATCGCCGATCACAATCGCCAGCGCGAGCTGATCGCCAAGATCGACGCCACGTCCGGCGATAGCCAGGATCGCCGCGACCTGTTCGAGCAGCTCCGCCTCGAGCTCCAGTCGCACGCCGCGGCTGAGGAAGAGTCGCTCTACGCGACGATGCTCGCCAACCCCGAGCTGCGCGAGGATGCGCGCCACTCGGTGTCCGAGCACAAGGAAGTCGACGACCTGCTCGGCGAGCTGATGGACATCGAAATGTCCTCCTCCGCCTGGCTCTCGAAGTTTCGCGCGATGAAGGACCGCTATCTCCATCATATCGACGAGGAGGAGGAAGAGATGTTCCCCACCGCCGAGAAGGAGCTTTCCTCGGAAGAGGAAGAGCGGCTCGGCAAGATCTTCGAGAAGCGCAAGCCCAAGGAACTGGAGCGCGCCGAAGCCCATCCGCCGGGCGACGAGCGCGAGTAAGCGTTGCGCGCCGTAACGCTTGCCGCCGAGGATGATTTCGAGGGCTGGCGCGATGCGGCGCGGGCGCTTGCCCAGGCGCATGTCGCGCCGCCCGAGGTGGTGTGGCGGGTCGGGGACGCGCCGGGGGATTTGTTCGCCTTCGATCACCCTCACCCTTCCGCGGCTTCGCCGCTCCCTCCCTCTCCCAAGGGGAGAGGGAGCTCAGGGCCCTCTCCCCTCGGGAGAGGGAGGGGACCCGCCGCCGAAGGCGGTGGGGAGGGTGAGGGCGACCACCGCCTGAAAGTCCCCCGCGCCTTTCTAGACCTCGCCCAGGCCGTCATCCTCCATTCGGACCCGCAGCGCTTCTCGCTGCTCTACACCCTGCTCGCCACGGATCCGCACCGGATCGAGGACCGCGCCGACCCGCTGGTCCGCCGGCTGGAGCTGATGGCCAAGGCGGTGCGCCGCGACATCCACAAGATGCGCGCCTTCGTGCGCTTCCGCGAGTTGGTCGACGAGAGCTGCCCGCGCTTCATCGCCTGGTTCGAACCCGAGCATCACATCGTCCGCGCCAATGCCCGCTTCTTCGTCGAGCGCTTCGCCAGCATGCGCTGGTCGATCCTCACCCCCGAAGTCTCGCTGCACTGGGACGGGAGCACGCTCAGCGAAGGCCCCGCCGCCGCCCGCGGCGACGCCCCCGCCGACGATCCCGTAGAGGCGGTGTGGAAGACCTATTACGCCTCGATCTTCAATCCGGCCCGCCTCAAGACCGGGGCGATGCTGAAGGAGATGCCGCGCAAATACTGGAAAAACATGCCCGAAACAGCGTTGGTCAAAGAGCTCGTGTCCGGTGCCCGGGCGCGGGAGACGGCGATGGTGGAGACGGCGCGCAGTTCGATGGGCGGCAATGTCGCAGGTGCCTGGGAAGCGCTGCGCGACGAGGCGGCGGCATGCACCCGCTGCCCGCTCTACAAGCCCGCCACCCAAACCGTGTTCGGCGAGGGACCGCTCGATGCCGACATGATGCTGGTCGGCGAACAGCCCGGCGACCAGGAGGATCTCGCCGGCCGCGCGTTCGTGGGGCCCGCCGGGCAGATGCTCAACAAGGCGCTGGACGAAGCGGGGATCGACCGCGCCCGCGTCTACGTCACCAATGCGGTCAAGCATTTCAAGTTCGAGCCGCGCGGCAAGCGGCGCATCCACGCCAAGCCCGATGCCGGCGAGATCACCGCCTGCCGCTGGTGGTACGAGCAGGAGCTGGCGCTGGTCCGCCCCAAGCTGGTCGTGGCGCTGGGCGCCACCGCCGCGCGCCAGATCACCGGCAAGGCGGCGACCATCTCGAAACTGCGCGGCCAGAAGCTGGCGCTGCCCGAGGGGGGTACCGGCTGGGTGACGGTGCACCCCAGTTACCTCCTCCGCCTGCCCGATGCCGAGGCGGCGGCGCAGGCCTACCAGGATTTCGTCGCCGATCTGCGCGGCGCGCAGGCCTTGCTCTAGTGCGGGAAGCCGGGTCAAACGGGGCGCATGATGAAGACGCTATTGGGCGCCGCGCTCGCGCTGCTGCTGCCGCTTTCCGCCTCGGCGCAGGATTTTTCCAAGATCCCGCTGACGATGTTCGCGCTGAGCGGCTGCTGGCAGGGCGAAGGCGAAGTGCGGGGCAAGCCGGTGACGCTCACGCTCGCCGCCTATCCGACCCTGGAGCGAACGATGTTCGCGATCGACGCCACCAGCGTCGCGACCGCCGATGCCAAGGATCGCTATGCCGCGCACCTGCTGTTCGGCGCGGTCGGCGAGGACGGTGGCATTGCCGGCCTCTGGGCGGACAGCTTCGGGGCCGCCTATACCGCAACCGGCAAGGGCGCGCTGACCGGCGACGGCTTCACGATCACCTATGCCTATCCCGACGCCGAGTTCGTCAATCGGTGGCGCAAGCGCGACCGCACGCTGGAATGGCAGATCACGGCGAAGGACAAGGCGGGCAAGGAGACGGTGTTCGCGCACTACACTCTGCGCGACACCAAGTGCCGTTAGGCGGATAGCGCTGCGCCCCTTGCGCGAAACGATTCGCACGCCGATGTTTGGGCTTTAACACCTGTCCTGTAAGGGGCGGGCGATTGGCATTGGACGCATTGGGGATTTTGGTGGCAGATCCATACGTAACGCTCGGGGTGGCGCGTAGCGCGAGCGAGGACGAGATCAAGAAGGCCTATCGCAAGCTCGCCAAGGAGCTGCACCCCGATCGCAACAAGGACAATCCCAAGGCATCGGAGAAGTTCAGCCAGGTCACGCAAGCCTATGACCTGCTGACCGACAAGGACAAGCGCGCCCGCTTCGACCGCGGCGAGATCGACGGCGACGGCAATCCGATCGCGCCGTTCGGCTTCGGCGCAGGGGCAGGCGGCGGCGGGGGCGGCTTCCGTCCCGGCGGCGGCCAGTTCGACTTCGGGGGCGGGGAGGCCGATATCGGCGACATCTTCGAAGGCCTGTTCGGCGGCGGGAAGCGCGGCGGCGGGGGCGGCTTCAGCGGCGGCTTCGGCGGCTTCGGCCGACGTCCGCAGCCCAAGGGCGCCAATATCGCCTATCGCCTGGCGGTGTCGTTCGAGGATGCCGCCAGGCTCGCGCCGCAGCGGATCACGCTCAAGGACGGCAAGACGATCGACCTCAAGCTCCCCGCCGGCGTCGAGGAAGGCACCCAGATGCGCCTCGCCGGCAAGGGCGAGGAAGGGCCGGGCGGCGCCGGCGACGCGATCGTCACCATCGAGATCCAGCCGCACCGTTTCTATGTGCGCGACGGCGACAACATCAAGCTCGACCTGCCGGTGACGCTGGCCGAGGCGGTGCTGGGCGCGCAGGTTCGCGTGCCGACCCCGGACGGGCCGGTGATGCTGACGGTGCCCAAGGGCTCCAGCTCGGGCAAGGTGCTGCGGCTCAAGGGCCGCGGCTTCCACAAGCGCGGCGGCGCACGCGGCGACCTGTTCGTCACGCTGATGGTCGAGCTGCCGGTCGACGACGACGCCCTCATCGAATTTGCGCAGGGATGGAAGAACAAGGGGAACCCGCGGGGACGCATGGGCGTCTGACCCCGCGTGGACGAACCGACGCGCGCCTCGATCTCGCCTCAGTCGCCCGAAGGACGGCGGCTTGGGGTCGGCGGAAATGTACCGCGGCGGCTGGCCGAGCTCGGCGTCACCGAGCGGATGTTCGAGATCGTCAAGCGGGTCGCGATCGGCACCTTCAACGACGGCTTCACCTATGCGGGTAACCTCGCCTACCTGTCGCTGGTAACGCTGTTCCCCTTCTTCATCGTCGCGACCGCGCTCGCCAGTTTGGTCGGGCGTACCGGCACCGGCGTCCACGCGCTGGAGGCGTTCCTTCAGACCGTGCCGCCCGACGTCGCCAAGCTGCTGCGCGATCCGGTGATCGAGGTGCTCAATGGCCGCACCGGCGGTTTGTTGTGGCTGGGCGGCCTTGTCGGCCTGTGGACCACCGCCGGTTTCATCGAAACGATCCGCGGCATCCTGCGCCAGGCCTATGGCACCACTTCCAGCACGCCCTTCTGGCGCTATCGGCTCGCCTCCATCGGGATGATCGTCGCGGCGGTGCTGCTGGTGATGCTGGCCTTCACCTTCCAGGTGATCCTCACCGGCATCGAGCAATTCCTCTACCGCGTGTTGCCGCTCGCGACCGAAGCGCAGCGCTTCGCCTCGGCGAGCAAGGCGGTGCCGGCCTTCGCGTTGTTCGGCGCGCTCTATGTGCTGTTCTTCGCGCTGACCCCTTCACGCTATCGCGCGCGCGCCTATCCCAAATGGCCGGGCGCGCTGTGCACCACCCTGTGGTGGCTCAGCGTCACCGGCGGGCTGCCCTGGGTGCTGTCCACGCTGGGGGGCTACGGCGCCACCTATGGCAGCCTGGCGGGCGTGATGGTCGCGCTGATCTTCTTTTTCCTGGTGGGACTCGGCCTCGTCGTAGGGGCCGAACTCAACGCCGCTCTGGCGGAAGTGCCCGAAGCCGGTCTAGAGGGGGAGCAAGCACAGGAGATTCAGAAGACGTGACCGGATTGATGCAAGGGAAGCGCGGGCTCATCATGGGCCTCGCCAACGACAAATCGCTGGCATGGGGAATCGCCAAGGCACTGCACGCCCAGGGTGCGGAGCTTGCCTTCTCCTACCAGGGCGACGCGCTGCTCAAGCGGGTGAAGCCGCTGGCCGAGCAGGTCGGCTCCGATTTCCTCATCGATTGCGACGTGGCGGACATGGCGGCGCTCGACACCACGTTCGAGACGCTGGCGGCGCGCTGGCCGACGATCGACTTCGTCGTCCACGCGATCGGCTTCTCGGACAAGAGCCAGCTGCGCGGCCATTATTACGACACTACGCTCGACAACTTCCTGATGACGATGAACATCTCGGTGTACAGCTTCACCGCGGTGGCGCAGCGGGCGCAGCGGATGATGCCGAACGGTGGCAGCCTGCTGACGCTCAGCTATTACGGCGCCGAGAAGGTCGTGCCGCACTATAACGTGATGGGCGTCGCCAAGTCGGCGCTCGAGACTTCTGTCAAGTATCTCGCGATGGACCTGGGCCCGGAGAATATCCGCGTCAACGCCATCTCCGCGGGCCCGATCCAGACGCTGGCGGCACGCGGCATCGGCGACTTCAACTATATCCTCAAGTGGAACCAGCTGAACTCGCCGCTTCGCCGCAACGTGACGATCGAGGATGTCGGCGGCGCCGGCCTCTATCTGCTGTCGGACCTCGCCTCGGGCGTGACCGGCGAGATCCACCATGTCGATGCCGGCTACAACGTGATCGGCATGAAGGCCGAAGACGCGCCGGACATCGCGCTGGCCTGACCCGAACCGGGGCGGCCACGCGCCGCCCCGCTCAGTCGCCGCCCAGCAGCCAGGCGCGCGCAGCCTCGACATCGTCGAACAGCATCGCGCCGGGCCGTACCTCGACGATCCGCCGGATCTGCAGCCGCGTCAGCATCGTCGAGGCGACGAAGGCGAGCCGGTGCGCCCAGTGCGTCATCTCGGTATCGGCGAAGTTCCGGAGCACGAAATCGGCGGTCGCCTGCGGCAGCACATGCACGCCGCGGGCATCGTAGAGCGTGCGGTGCCGGCCCGCATCGGGCCCAAGCGTGAGGATCGCCGCGCGCACTTCCTCCGCAATCCAGCCGACATCCTCCGGCGAGGGCACGCCGGTGACGCGGATGGCGATCAGGCGGGCCTCACGCTCGACATCGATCGTGAAGTCGACCGCGTACGGCGAGGTTGGATCCATCCTCATGGATCTCGGCCAATCGCCGTTCCGGGTCAACTGTCTGGCGGAGCAGCCTTCCGGTTGCCCCCGCTCAGGCGCGGACCACGCCCAGTTCGTGGAACGGCTTGGGCTCCTCCGGCGGGCGTGCGGGTTCGTTGAGCTCGCACTGCCAGATGCCGACATCGATCCACTGCCCGTGCTTGTATCCGGCCTCGCGGAACACACCCGTGCGGCGGAAGCCTACCGCTTCATGCAGCGCGATCGAACTGTCGTTGGGCAGGGTGATCATGCCGAAGGCATGGACGAAGCCCTGCGCACGGAGCGTGTCGACCAGCGCCTCGTAGAGCAGCCGCCCGGCGCCGCGGCGCTGCGCGGTGTCTGCCATGTAGATCGAGCTTTCGACGACGTAGCGATAGGCCGGGCGGTCGCGGAACTTGCTGGCATAGGCATAGCCGATCACGCCGCCATCGGCGCCATCGCCATTGGTGGCGACGATCCACGGATAATAGCCTTCGCTCGCGCCCATCCGCGCGGCCATGGTCGCGGCGTCGGGCGGCTCGATCTCGAACGAGGCGGTGCCCGTCAGCACGTTCGGCGCGTAGATGGCGGCGATCGCCGCTGCGTCGTCCGGCGTGGCGGCGCGAATTCCGATCACTTCATTGCTCCCATGGCGAATTGAAGAAGGGCAAGGTCGCTGGGCTGTGCGCTCGGCACGCCCAGCGCCATGCATTCGAGGCAACGCGCCTGCACCGATCCGGCGGCGGTCAGCCGCTTGGCGTCGCCCAGCGCCTGGGCGAGCAGCAGGCGGCGCTCCTCGCCGATCCGGGCATAGGCATCGCTGCCGGCGGGGGCATCGGCCCAGTTGCCGTCGTCGTCATCGTCATTGCCGAGCGAGCCGAGGAAGCCGGCGATCGCCGCATTCAGTGCGCTCGGCTTCTTGGCCAGATAGACCGGGCGCACCTTGGCGGGGTCGAGCTTGGCGCGCTTGGCCGCTTCGGCGATCGCGTCGTTCAGTCCGCCGAAGCGATCGACCAGGCCGATCTGCCGCGCGATGCCGCCGATCCACACCCGGCCCTGGCCGATTTCGTCGACCCGCTGGGGGGTGAGCTTGCGCGAGGCTGCGACCAGCCCGACGAAGCGGCCATAGCCCGCCTCGATCGCCGATTGCAGGATCGTGTCGACCGTGGCGTTGGTGCCGCCATAGACGCTCGGCTGGCCGGTGAGCGGCGTGCTCTCCACCCCGTCGGTGGTCACGCCGATCTTGGCGAGGCTGTTCTCAAAGGTCGGGATGATGCCAAAGATGCCGATCGAGCCGGTGATGGTGTTCGGCTCGGCGAAGATCACGTCGCCCGCGGTCGACACCCAATAGCCGCCGCTGGCGGCCAGGCCGCCCATCGAGACGACCACCGGCAGCTTCTGCGCCTTGGCCTGCAGGATCGCCTGGCGCATCTGCTCCGAGGCCATCGCCGAGCCGCCCGGCGAGTCGACGCGGACGACCAGCGCCTTGAGCTTGCCGTCCTTCAGCCCGTCGAGCACGAGCTTGCTGACGGTGTCGCCGCCTGCGGTGCCGGCGCCGCCCTTGCCGTCGACGATCTCGCCGGCAATCGTGATCACGCCGATCGCGTCGCCGCTGGTCGGCAGCGGATTGGCCTGCAGCCAGTCGGCGAGCTTGATGCCGTTGAAATTGCCCGCGCGGGCGCCGCTCGGCGCGCCGACGAGCTGCGCGACATGCTTGCCGAAGGCGATGCGGTCGCCGAGCTGGTCGACCAGCCCATAGGCCTTGTTGGCGCTGGCGATGTCGCCCTTGGCGGCGGTGATCGCCACGTCAGGCTTCATCAGGAACTCGGCGATGCGCGCCTTGGGCCGCGCCTTGAGGATGCCCTCGCGCCACTGATCGAGCAGGCCGCCATAGAGCGCGGTGTTCGCCTCGCGCGCCTCGGGCGACATGTCGGCGCGGATATAGGGCTCCACCGCCGACTTGAACTTGCCCACCTTATAGACGTGGACGTTGATGCCGAGCTTCTCGGTCAGCCCCTTGTAATAGAGCTGGCGGCCGCCCGGGCCCATGAACAGCGATCCGCCCATCGGGTGGACCCAGATCTCGCTGGCATTGGCCGCGATCTGGTAGCCGCTGTCGGTATAGGCGGTGGCATAGGCGAGCACCGGCTTGCCCGCCGCGCGGACGCGGCCGACCGCGGCGGCGACGTCGCTCACCGTGGCGGGATAGCCGCCGAGGAAGCTGTCGAGATCGAGCACCACCGCCTTGACGCGGGAGTCGGTCTTGGCTGCGTCGAGCGCGCGGATCACGTCGCGCGCGCCGACCTGACCGGCGGCGCGGGCACCGCTGACGCTGGACAGCGGATCGGCCTCGCTCGGCTGCTCGACCAGCGCGCCGTCGAACGCGACGATCAGCGCGCCGTCGCGAATCGTCGCGGGAGTCGGCCGGTGCGAGAGCGCCGCGAACAGCGCGGAAAAGAACAGGAGGAGCAGAACCAGGACGAGCAGGTCCTTGATTCCGACGAGTATCTTCCAGGCGGTACGAACCAGCTTCACCGGCGGCTCCTCAAAGGGTATTCCACGATCGGTGCTACCGGATGCGCGCAGGCGAGGCAACGACCCGTCTTATCGATCCAACACGCTGAAAAAAGTTCCCGTCGCACCCGTTGACGAAGCAAATTTCGGTTCACATATCCCTGGTGTTAGCACTCTGGGGGACCGAGTGCTAAACAGCGATTTCCACCTGAAAGAGGATCAGGCAATGAACTTCCGTCCGTTGCACGACCGCGTGCTCGTCCGCCGCGTCGAAGCCGAGGAAAAGACCGCCGGCGGGATCATCATCCCCGACACCGCCAAGGAAAAGCCGCAGGAAGGCGAAGTCGTCGCCGTCGGCACCGGCACCAAGGCCGAAGATGGCAAGGTGACCCCGCTCGACGTCAAGGCCGGCGACCGCATCCTGTTCGGCAAGTGGTCGGGCACCGAGGTCAAGGTCGACGGTGAAGACCTGCTGATCATGAAGGAAAGCGACATCCTCGGCATCGTCGGCTGAGCGACCTCGCGAACCTCAACTACCTGAAACTTAGCGAAATTTGAAAGGGCAGTCCCATGGCAGCCAAGGACGTAAAGTTTTCGCGCGACGCTCGTGAGCGCATCCTGCGCGGCGTCGACATCCTCGCCGACGCGGTGAAGGTCACGCTGGGCCCGAAGGGCCGCAACGTCGTGATCGAGAAGAGCTTCGGCGCGCCCCGCATCACCAAGGACGGTGTGTCGGTCGCGAAGGAAATCGAGCTCAAGGACAAGTTCGAGAACATGGGCGCGCAGATGGTGCGCGAAGTGGCCTCGAAGACCAACGACATCGCCGGCGACGGCACGACCACTGCGACCGTTCTGGCGCAGGCGATCGTCCGCGAGGGCATGAAGTCGGTTGCCGCCGGCATGAACCCGATGGACCTCAAGCGTGGTATCGACCTCGCCGTCACCAAGGTCGTCGAGGACGTCAAGGCGCGCTCGAAGCCCGTCTCGGGCAGCCAGGAAGTCGCCCAGGTCGGCATCATCTCGGCGAACGGCGACCGTGAAGTCGGCGAGAAGATCGCCGAGGCGATGGAGAAGGTCGGCAAGGAAGGCGTGATCACCGTCGAAGAGGCGAAGGGTCTCGAATTCGAGCTCGACGTCGTCGAAGGCATGCAGTTCGATCGCGGCTATCTCTCGCCCTACTTCATCACCAACCCGGAGAAGATGGCGGTCGAGCTCGCGGATCCGTACATCCTGATCCACGAGAAGAAGCTGTCGAACCTGCAGTCGATGCTGCCGATCCTCGAAGCGGTCGTGCAGTCGGGTCGCCCGCTGCTGATCATCGCCGAGGACATCGAAGGCGAAGCGCTGGCGACCCTGGTCGTCAACAAGCTGCGCGGCGGCCTGAAGGTCGCAGCGGTCAAGGCACCGGGCTTCGGCGATCGTCGCAAGGCGATGCTGGAAGACATCGCCGTCCTCACCAAGGGTGAAGTGATCAGCGAAGACCTCGGCATCAAGCTCGAGACTGTCACGCTCGGCATGCTCGGCACCGCCAAGCGCGTCACCATCGACAAGGACAACACCACCATCGTCGATGGCGCCGGTGAAGCCGAGTCGATCAAGGCTCGCACCGAGCAGATCCGCCAGCAGATCGAAGTCACCACCAGCGATTACGACCGTGAGAAGCTCCAGGAGCGTCTCGCCAAGCTCGCCGGCGGCGTGGCCGTGATCAAGGTCGGCGGTGCGACCGAAGTCGAGGTGAAGGAGCGCAAGGACCGCGTCGACGACGCGCTGCACGCGACCCGCGCAGCCGTGGAAGAAGGCATCGTCCCCGGCGGCGGCACGGCCCTGCTGTACGCGACCAAGGCCCTGGAAGGCCTGTCGGGTGCGAACGAGGACCAGACCCGCGGCATCGACATCGTTCGCAAGTCGCTGACCGCGCTGGTTCGCCAGATCGCCAGCAACGCGGGCCAGGACGGCGCCGTCGTCTCGGGCAAGCTGCTCGACCAGGCCGACACCTCGTTCGGCTTCAACGCCGCGACCGACACCTACGAGAACCTCGTGGCTGCCGGCGTGATCGACCCGACCAAGGTGGTGCGCACCGCGCTGCAGAACGCGGCTTCGGTCGCCGGCCTGCTGATCACCACCGAGGCGACCATTGCCGAGTTGCCGGAAGACAAGGCCGCAGCGCCGGCGATGCCGGGTGGCATGGGCGGCATGGGCGGCATGGACTTCTAAGTCCGCGCTCGACGCAAAAAGAGGGGCCGGCGGAGCGATCCGCCGGCCCTTTTTTCGTGCCCATCGTCAAGCGAGCCGCCATCGGCCCATTCGCCCCCCCTCCCGCTTGCGGGAGGGGACGGGGGAGGGTGAGAGCGGGAAGCAGAGCAAGCACGGTGAAGAAGCGCTTCTTCCAACACCTCGCCCGCTTCCCGTACACACCCTCCCCTAACCCCTCCCGCAAGCGGGAGGGGGATTGGAAGTCACCGCTCCTTCACGCCGGCCATCCAGCCGCGCACCGTGTCCGCCGCTTCATTCACCCACTGACTCCCCCGTCCGAACAACCCGGCGAGCTCTTCCTCCGCCCGGTGCAGCGCATCGCCGTCCTTTTCCGGCAGCGGCGGCAGGATGTGGGCGAAATAGCTCTTGCCGAGCAGCCGGTGGAGCAGTCGCTCTCCGGGGAAGGGCGCGCCATTGTTGAGCGCCCGCGCCCCGCGGAGCAGGTTGCGGATGTCGTACTGGGTCGGGCTGATGTCCGGCACCTGCTTCAGCACGTTCAGCAGCGTATAGACGCCGATGCGCGCGGTGCGGATCGAGCTTTCCATCGTGAAGACGATGTCGTTCGCGGTCTCGACGAACTGGCCGACCAGCGCGAGGTTGGTGCAGCCCTGCGGCACCACCGCCGGCCGGTCGCCCGCCGCGCGCGGCATGAACTCGGCGGTGATATACGGCATCAGCGCGAGCCGCACCTTGGTCGCCTCCGCCACGGCCGCGACCTGATCCTCGGCGATGCCGAGATGGTGGCACAGTTCTTCGAGGATCTCGCGGCCGGTGCAGTCGGGCATCGGCTTGGCCACCTTGTCGCCGGGCACGTCCATGCGCAGCGCATAGGCCCAGAGCACCAGCACGTCCTCGGGCTGGTCCGGGAAATGCGGCTGGCGATTGCAGGTGACGCTCATCAGCCATTTCGAATCGGTGAAGGTGAGGATGCCGCCGGTCACCGTGCGCCCCGAATAGGGATCGTTGACCGCCAGCTCCTTCAGCCGATCGACCAGCGGCGAGGGGCGGCAGGTGAGTGTCGCCGATTCCCACATCGAGCGGGCGATGTCGCCGCAGAACTTGTCCGGTTTGCCGAAGACAGGCGATTGCTTGGCGAGGTTGCGCCACAGCGTCCAGTCGCTGTCGGCGCCGGGCTCGTGCGCCCCACGTGCCAGCACCGGCGCATGGTCCATGTCGCCGTAGGCGGTGCCCTCGGTCATCGAGCCCGGCAGCACGAAGACGAGATCCTGTGCTTCCACCGGGAGCATGGTTGCGGCGCCTGCCACCACGGCGCGGATTCCGGTGACGGTGCGATTTTCATCCTCCACGGCGAAGTCGAGGTCCGTGGCGCGCGTGTCGAACTGGAAGCGCACGCCCTGCTCGCGCAGCATCTTCGTCAATGGCCGGACGAAGCTGTCGAACTGGTCGTATTTGGGGAACACGACGACCGACATGTCGGCGAAGCCGTCCACCGAATCGAGGAAGCGGTGGAGGTAGAGCTTCATTTCCAGCAGGCTGTGCCACTGCTGGAAGGCGAACATGGTGCGGAACAGCGCCCAGAAATTGGTCTCGAAAAACCCCGCGTTGAAATACTGTTCGATGGTGGTGTCGTTCACCTCGTCCTTGCGCTTGAGCAGCAACCGGACGATTTCCCACTGGTCCTTGCGCGAGAGGCCGAAGGTGCGGAACTCCTGCACCAGGCCCTGCTGGTGCATCAGCCGCGCCTTGGAATAATTCGGGTCGCGGTCGTTCACCCAGCGATATTCATCGAGCACGCTGTAGCCGGCGGGCAATTCCAGCGCGGGCACATCCTGGAACAGGTCCCACAGATTGTCGTAGTTCCAGTTCATCTCGCGGCCGCCACGGATCAGATAGCCGTGCTCCGCATCGCCTGCGCCGTCGAGCGATCCGCCCTCCACCTGCGCGGCATCGAGAATGGTGATGTTGGCAGGCGGCATATGGCCGTCGCGGATCAGATAGAAAGCGGCAGCAAGTCCGGCGATGCCGCTGCCGACGATCCACGCCTTGCGGTTTTCCACGCCCTGCGTCGGCAGCGGGCGGTTGCGGGCATAGGGGCTCCAGAAGTCGGGCGGGGGCAGCGTGTTCTCGGGCTGCTGGCTCCAGTAGCGCGTAGTGGTGTCCGGCCCGTGCACGAAGCCTTGCGGCGCGGCGTCGGCCTGGGTGTCGAGCCAATCGGGAATGGAACGGGGCATGCTGCGGTCCTCCTGAATCCAGCGGTTTCTCGCCGCCGGATTCAGGCAAACCTTTGCGTATGCGTATCCGTAATGTTGGCAGGCCGCTCTATCAGTCCTTGCGGTCGTCCTTCTTGTCGTCCTTGTCGTCGACCGGCAGCTTCGGCACCGCGGCGCGGGCGGTGGCGGTGGGCGCTGCCGGCGGCTTGCAGCCCTTCGAGACGCCGAGACCCTTGAGATAGGCACGGCGGATGGTGCCGCCATAGAGCGCCGCGGTGACCCGCTTCTCCTGCTTGTCGGCGCCCGTGACCATGCGCACCAGCCCGAAGCCCGGGATCAGCGTGCCGACAATCGCACGGCTGCCTGCCGCCGCGATCGCGCCGCCATTGCCGCCCTTGGCCGCCGGTGCATCGGCATCGGTGCCGAGCACGGCGTTGAGGTCGGCGATGCCGGCGCGAATCTGTGTGCAGCTCTTGGTCCCCTGCGACGAATAGGGGGCGGAGGCGGCGAGCAGCAGCACGTCCGGAATCTTCTTCTCGTTGATCCGCAGGTCGCGCAGCGGTGCCTGTGCGCCGTCCCCGACGCTCTGCTTCTGCTGCTGCGCCATGGCCGGTGTCGTCAGGAGCACCGCGGCCAGCCCGGCCGCCAGAATCGTCCGCATGTCGTATCTCCCAGATATGTTGCAAAGCTGTCCGGAAAAGTCGCAGGGGCACAACATTGTTCCACCGAAACGATGTCGATGATTGACTTTCGGTCACCC
The DNA here is from genome assembly GCF_913774285.1 of uncultured Sphingomonas sp. Classification (GTDB taxonomy): domain Bacteria; phylum Pseudomonadota; class Alphaproteobacteria; order Sphingomonadales; family Sphingomonadaceae; genus Sphingomonas. The sequence continues at coordinate 15,110 of NZ_CAJYHX010000010.1, forward strand.
GCCGCTACGGCCGTCGACGGGCCACGCGGTCCCAACGCCGCGCGTGCTCTCTGTGAGGAGAGTCTACATGACTGATTTGACTGCCGCCGACGCCACAATTGCGCCTGCGAAGCCCGCCACCAAACCGGCGCGTCCCTATTTTTCCTCTGGTCCCTGCGCCAAGCCCCCGGGCTGGTCGCCCGAGAAGCTCGCCACCGAGTCGCTCGGTCGCTCGCACCGCTCGAAGCTGGGCAAGACCCGTCTCCAATATTGCATCGACCTGATGCGCGAACTGCTCCGCCTGCCGGACACGCACCGCATCGGCATCGTGCCGGGCTCGGATACCGGCGCCTTTGAAATGGCGATGTGGACGATGCTGGGCGCACGGCCCGTCACCACGCTCGCCTGGGAAAGCTTCGGTGAAGGTTGGGTCACCGATGCGGTCAAGCAGCTCAAGCTGGATCCTACCGTGTTGCGCGCCGACTATGGCCAGCTGCCCGATCTGAACGCGGTCGACTGGTCGAACGACGTGCTGTTCACCTGGAACGGCACCACCTCGGGCGTGCGCGTGCCGAACGGCGACTGGATTGCCGATGACCGCGAAGGCCTGAGCTTCGCCGACGCCACCTCGGCAGTGTTCGCCTATGACCTGCCCTGGGACAAGATCGACGTCGCCACCTTCTCCTGGCAGAAGGTGCTGGGCGGCGAGGGCGCGCACGGCGTGCTGATCCTGGGCCCGCGCGCGGTCGAGCGTCTCGAAACCTACACCCCCGCCTGGCCGCTCCCGAAGGTGTTCCGCCTCGTCTCCAAGGGCAAGCTCGCCGAGGGCGTGTTCAAGGGCGAGACGATCAACACGCCGTCGATGCTGGCCGTGGAAGACGCGATCTTCGCGCTGGAATGGGGCAAGGGCCTGGGCGGCGCCGCGGGGCTAATCGCCCGTTCGGACGCCAATGCCGCCGCGCTCGACAAGATCGTGGCGGAGCGGGACTGGCTGGGCCATCTCGCCGAGGATCCGGCGATCCGCTCGCGCACCAGCGTGTGCCTCACCGTCGAGGGCGCCGATGCCGACTTCATCAAGAAGTTCGCCGGCCTGCTCGAGAAGGAAGGCGCGGCCTATGACGTGGCCGGCTATCGAGATGCGCCGGCGGGCCTGCGCATCTGGTGCGGCGCGACCGTCGACACCGCCGATATCGAAGCGCTCGGCCCCTGGCTCGACTGGGCCTACGCCACCGCCAAGGCGGGCTGATTTTGGTGCTCCTGCGAAAGCAGGAGCCCACGCCCCTACGCGACCCCTTACCAAATTCCGGGCGCCTGCTGTTGCAGGTGCACCGCTGTGCACAGGAGCAATTCCATGCCCAAGGTACTGATTTCCGACAAGATGGACCCCAAGGCCGCGCAGATCTTCCGCGAGCGCGGCGTCGAAGTGGACGAGATTACGGGCAAGACGCCGGACGAGCTCAAGGCGATCATCGGCCAGTATGACGGCCTCGCCATCCGCAGCTCGACCAAGGTGACCAAGGACATTCTCGAGCACGCCACCAACCTCAAGGTGATCGGCCGCGCCGGCATCGGCGTCGACAATGTCGATATCCCGGCCGCCTCGGCGCAGGGCGTGGTGGTGATGAACACCCCGTTCGGCAATTCGATCACGACCGCCGAACATGCCATCGCGCTGATGTTCGCGCTCGCCCGCCAGCTGCCCGAGGCTGATGCTTCCACCCAGGCAGGGAAGTGGGAGAAGAACCGCTTCATGGGCGTCGAGCTGACCGGCAAGACGCTGGGCCTGATCGGCGCGGGCAATATCGGCTCGATCGTCGCCGATCGCGCGATCGGTCTGCGCATGCGCGTGATCGCCTATGATCCGTTCCTCACGCCCGAGCGCGCGCTGGAAATGGGCGTCGAGAAGATGACGCTCGACGATCTGCTGCTGCGCGCCGACTTCATCACGCTGCACACGCCGCTGACCGACCAGACCCGCAACATCCTGAGCCGCGAGAATCTCGCCAAGACCAAGAAGGGCGTGCGGATCATCAATTGCGCGCGCGGCGGCCTGATCGACGAGGCGGCGCTCAAGGACGGGCTTGATTCGGGCCATATCGGCGGCGCGGCGCTCGACGTGTTCGTGCAGGAGCCGGCCAAGGAGCATCCGCTGTTCGGCACGCCGAACTTTGTGGCGACCCCGCACCTCGGCGCGTCAACGACCGAGGCGCAGGTCAATGTGGCGATCCAGGTCGCCGAGCAGCTCGCCGAATATCTGATGACCGGCGGCGTCACCAACGCGCTCAACGTGCCGAGCCTATCGGCCGAGGAAGCGCCCCGCCTGAAGCCGTACATGGCGCTGGCCGAGAAGCTGGGTGGCCTCGTCGGCCAGCTGGCGCATGGCGAGCTGACCAGCATCGCCATCGAGGTCGAGGGTGCGGCGGCCGAGCTCAACCAGAAGCCGATCACCAGCGCGGTGCTCGCGGGGCTGATGCGCGTCCATTCCGACACGGTGAACATGGTCAACGCGCCGTTCCTCGCCAAGGAGCGCGGTCTCGATGTGCGCGAAGTGCGCCATGATCGCGAGGGCGATTACCACACGCTGGTGCGCGTAACTGTCGGCACCCAGGCGGGCGATCGTTCGGTGGCCGGCACGCTGTTCGGCAACGCCGCGCCGCGCCTGGTCGAGCTGTTCGGCATCAAGGTCGAGGCCGATCTGGCGGGCCACATGCTCTACATCGTCAACGAGGACGCGCCGGGCTTCATCGGCCGTCTCGGCACCACGCTGGGCGAGGCGGGCGTCAACATCGGCACCTTCCACCTGGGCCGCCGCTCGGCGGGCGGCGAGGCGGTCCTGCTGCTCTCGGTCGACGAGGCGGTGGACGCAGGCCTGCTGGCCAAGGTCAAGGCGCTGCCGGGTGTGAAGACCGCGATGGGCTTGGCGTTCTGATCCGATAGGATCGGATGTCGGCAAAAGGGGGCGGGTGCCAAAAGGCATTCGGCCCCTTTTTATTTGCGGTCAGTCGAGCGTCGCTTCGGCGCCGCCGAGAAGGGGGCGTGGGGTGGGGCCGGATGGCGGCTCTATGGGTTCGAGGCCATCGTCGCTGCGCAGTGGAGGAAAGTTCGGCGGCGGACGACCGCCCGCTACGAAAATGGCGGTGATCGCCGCCCGTATCTCCGCCCGTTCCGCATCGGTCATGCGGGGTGGGCCGGTAAGGTCCTTGATCGGCATGGGCAATCCTCCCGCGATGCTGACGTGCGCAGGATAGCATAGCTCGACGAAGCGCGCGAAGGTCTTGCCCCCTGGATGGATCGCCAAAGCAAGGGCGGGGTCTTCTGTCGTCCCCGCCCCTTGAGCATCAGACGACGGTGTCCGACGGCAACAGCGCATCGCGGCGGGCGCGGATGACCTCGGCTTCGTCTGGCGTCAAATCCAGTCGATCGAGTCGCTCGTCGAGCAGAACCGGCAGCGTGGCAGCGGGGTGCGTCACCGCCAGGGTGAACGTCTCGTCCTGCGCGGGGTCATAATGAGTCCAGGGCCGCTCGTCCTTGGTGAAGCCGCTGGCGATCGCCTTGCCGGTCAATGCGGGGTCGATCGGCGCATAGGTGATCCGGCTACGGTCCTTCTTGTCGGTGCGCTGGGTGATGCGTGCCCAGACCGGCCGCAGCGGCGTCGGGTGGCGCATGGCCTTGATCGAGGCCGACTGATGCAGGAAACGCCGCATCATCAGGACCGAAAACAGCGCAAAGACGGCCACGACCAACAGCGAACCGAGGAAGCGGTTCCAGAACTCCTCGATCGCCAGCGACAGGGTGATGTTGTCGGGGTTCCCGCGCTCCGCGACGATGCGGGTTTCGCGATCCTCGTTGCTGAACGCCATGTAGGAGAAGCTGACCGCCCGCGACCGAATCTCACCATCGCGGGGATAGGCGATGGTCGCATTGCAGCGGACGCTGAACTTGCGCATCCGGCATTCGCCATCGACCATCGACGCTTGCGGGACCTCGACCGGCGCGCGCAGGATGCGGTAATCGGCGTACAGGCCGGGCCAGATGGTCGCGACGATGGCAAGCGCGCCCAAACCCAGCAGGATGCCGAACACCAGCAGCCTGTAATGATCGGCAAATCCGGCCCGCCGCACCTGGATGGGCCGCGCGGGCAGCAGCCCCGATGGGTCGGGAAGACCGTAGTCGGTTGTCTTCAACATGCTCCTCCTTAAGGCAGGCGGTCATCTATCATCGTGCCGCCAACAGATGCGAAAAACATCGGGCGACCAAGGGGTTGCATGCGTAACGAGAAAACGCAGGGGCAATCGCGGTTGACGCCGCTGACTTGAGTGACCAATCACGAAGCCCATCCGTCGCAGGCCGACGATCGAACGACAGGGTTTTTCG
>NZ_CAJYHX010000011.1 GCF_913774285.1 uncultured Sphingomonas sp.
TCGCTCAGGCTGAACGGAGCGTCAGATACTCCCCTCGCCTCTAGCCGCTCCCCTCCCGCGAGCGGGAGGGGATGGGGGAGGGCTTGGGGTCTCACAGAGACCAATGCCCGTGGCCCTGCCCTCCCCAAACCCCTCCCGCCTGCGGGAGGGGCTTACCGCGCGCCCCGCTTGCGACCCCGCCCCCAACGCGCCTAGGTACGGACCCGACCGACCGAGGAGCCCCAAGATGCCGCCACTCATCACCCCGGAAGAGCTCGCCGCCATCGCAGGCGAGGCGGACCTGCGCATCCTCGACATCACCTATTTCCTCGACGACCCGGACGGCACCAGGGCCCGACGCGGATTCGAGGACGGGCATATCCCCGGCGCCCGCTTCCTGCCGATGGGGGCGCTCGCCGATCCCGACAGCGACCTGCCGATGACGTTGCCCCCGGCCGAGTATTTCGCCCATGTGTTGAGCGAGGCGGGTGTCGGCCATGCCGACCGGATCGTCCTCTACGACCGGTCGCCGCTGCACAGTTCCGCACGGGTCTGGTGGCTGCTCAACCTCTTCGGTGCGCCATCGGTGGCGCTGCTCGACGGTGGGCTGGAGGCTTGGACAGCGGTAGGGCATCCGGTCACGGTCGGCCCGGCGGGCGCCCCCGAAGCCCCCGGCCTGTTCCTCGCGCAAGCCGATCTGGCCCGCGTGCGCAGCCTTCGCGAGGTCCGCGCCCATGTCGAAGCGGGTGACGCCCAGATCGTCGATGCCCGCTCCCCCGGCCGCTTCGCCGGAGCCGAGCCCGAACCACGCCCCGGTGTCGAGCCCGGCCACATCCCCGGCGCATTCAACCTGCCCTATTCCCGGTTGTTCGAGGCCGATGGTCGCTGGAAATCCCCGGACGCCATCGCGTCCGAATTCGCCGCCGCCGGGGTCGATCCCGCCAAGCCGATGGTCGCCACCTGTGGCTCCGGCATCACCGCCTGCGTCCTCGCCTTCGGGGCGGAGCGGATCGGCGGCCTGGCGCCGGTCTATGACGGCAGCTGGACCGAATGGGGCTCCGACCCCAGCACCCCCAAAGCGAAAGACGCTTGAGACGATGACCGACGACGACCTGCCCATCAAGCCCGCCACCCGTCTGGTCCAGGCGGGCCGCCGCGCGGAATGGACCAAGGGCGTGGTCAACGTCCCCGTATGGCGCGGCTCGACGGTGCTGTACGACAATGTCGCCCATATGCGCGCCACCGGTGCGGGCGATCTGCACGAGAAGCTGTTCTACGGCCGCAAGGGCCTGCCCACCCAATGGTCGCTGGCCGATGCGCTGACCAGCCTGGAGCCGGGGGCGGAGGCGACCTTCCTCTACCCCTCAGGCGTGGCGGCGATCGCGGCGGCGCTGCTGTCGGTGCTGTCGCCGGGCGACGAACTGCTGCTGGTCGACAGCGCTTACGACCCGACGCGTGGGCTGGCGACCGGCTTGCTCGCGCGGATGGGAATCACGACGCGCTTCTACGATCCGCTGGTCGGCGCCGGCATCGCCGAGCTCATCGGCCCGGCCACGCGCGCGATCTTCCTCGAAAGCCCCGGTTCGCTGACGTTCGAGGTGCAGGATATTCCCGCCATCGTCGACGTCGCCAGGGCGAAGGGCATCACGACGATCCTCGACAATACCTGGGCGACGCCGCTCTTCTTCCCGGCGATCGCAAAGGGCGTCGACCTGACGGTGCTGGCCTGCACCAAGTACATCGTCGGCCATTCGGACGCGATGCTGGGGTCGGTGACCGCCGCGCCATCGCATTGGGCGGCCTTGCGCGACACGAGTTTCCAGCTGGGGCAGGTCGCCAGTCCCGACGACGCCTATCTGGGCAGCCGGGGCCTGCGCACCATGGGCGTCCGCCTCGCCCAGCATCAGGCCAGCGCGCTGACCATCGCCAAATGGCTGGCCGAACAGCAGGGCGTGGCGCAGGTTCTGCATCCCGCCTTGCCCTCCTGTCCCGGCCATGACGTGTTCGCGCGGGATTTCCTGGGGTCGAGCGGGTTGTTCGCTTTCGTGCTCGACGGTGGCAACGACGCCGCGCGCACCGCGATGCTCGATGGCCTCGCGCATTTCGGACTCGGGTTCAGCTGGGGCGGCTATGAGAGCCTCGCTATCCCGGCCGACCCGCATCGCTATCGCAGCGTGACGAGGCGCGAATTCGCCGGACCGCTGATCCGGTTGCAAATCGGGCTGGAGGACACGGACGACCTGATCTCCGATCTCGACCGGGGGCTTGCCCGCTTTCGGGCCGCGCGCGGATGACGCTGTTCGAATGGCTTCAGGCGAGCGGCATTGAATTGCCGACCCGCGCCGAGGCCATGGAGGCGGCGGTCGCCTCGGTCCTGACGCTCGCCATGCTGGCGGGCGGCGTGATCGCGGGGCGCAAGCTCGGCCCGCCCATCGCCGCTATGGTGCAGCGTTTCGCCATCGCCAAGGGCGAGGCACTGCACGCGCGGATCTGCGCGATCACCCGGCATGGCACCGCTGCCTTCCTGCTGATGACGCTGGGCGCGATCTGGCCCTGGGATTCGCTGGCGGGGGTGCCGATCGGGCTGGCCCTGGGCGCGTCGGTGGCGCGCGCGGGGTTCCAGCTGCTGCGCGGGCTGAACCTGCCGCGCTGGCTGGCCTGGGTCTTTGCCATCGTGTGTTTCGTGGCGTTGTTCAGCCGCGAGATCGGCGGGCTCGAGCCGGTCAGCCGCCTGGCCGAGCAGATCGGCTTTACCATCGGCTCGCGGCGATTCTCGGTCATGCTGCTGGTGACGATGCTGGTCACGGTGGTCGCGATCCTCGCCGTCACCCGTGCCGTCACGCGCATCACCGAGCAGTGGATCGGCCATGCGCGCGGGCTGGACCCGACGCAGAAGCTGCTCGCGCAGAAACTCGCCAGCATCGCCATCGTCGTCCTCGCCTTCTTCTTTGCGATGGACCTGCTGGAGATCGACCTGACCAGCCTGGCGCTGTTCTCGGGCGGGTTCGGCCTGGCGATCGGTTTTGGGCTTCAGAAGACGATCGGCAACCTGATCGCGGGGATCATCCTGCTGATGGACCGCTCGATCAAGCCGGGCGACGTGATCGTGGTGGGGGACAGTTTCGGCTGGGTGAACAAGATCGGCGTGCGCGCCGTCTCGGTGATCACCCGTGACGGCAAGGAGCATCTGATTCCGAACGAGAATCTGATGACCCAGGAAGTCGAGAACTGGTCCTATACCGATCGCAACGTGCGCGTGCGGATCGCGGTGACGGTCGCCTATGGCTGCGACCTGGAGCTCGCGCAGGACCTGATGCTGCGCGCCGCGACCGAAAGCCCGCGCGTGCTCGACACGCCGCCGCCCAATGTCTGGCTGACCGCGCTGGGCGAAAACGGCGCGGCGCACGAGATCCTGGTGTGGATCAGCGATCCGGAGAGCGGCGTCGGCAATGTGCGCAGCGACGTGCTGAACCGGCTGTGGAAGCTGTTCGGCGAGAACGGGATCACCGTGCCGGCGCCGCGGCGGGATGTGCTGCTGCGCGGCGGTCCGGAGCCGGACCGCCGCTGACATGCTCAGCGCGTCGGGCAGCTCGCCGTCACGCTGTTGCAGATAACCGTGCTCTTCCCCAGCGACACGACCCAGTTGAGCCCGCGCGGATCCGGCACGCCCCCGTAATAATCGGTGCTGATCAGCTGCGCGCCCGAAGCGATCGCCGTGTCGAGGCGGCGACGGTCATGGGTGCGCGCCTCCAGCGTCTCGGCATCGGCGCGGGTGCGGACCATGAAGCCGGCCTTCACACGGCGAGTGATCGTGGCGGTGTCTGCGGTCGGGCTCTGGGTGTTGAAGAAGGCGGCTTCGGGCGCATTCTCGGGATACCAGCCGAACATCATCCGGCCCTTCAGGCTGGCATGGCCGGTGCGGTAGCGCTCCTCGTTCGCGTCCGAGGTGTCGAGCACGAACAGGAACTTGCCGCGCGAGGCGCCGACCGTCGGCCAGCGATGCGCGGTCACCGCGTCGCGCAGCGTGGGGAGCGACCCGCGCACATCGTCCGGCGCGATCACCCGCTCGCGGCCGATCGTCGCGGCGATGTCGGTATCGAGCGCGTCGAGCGTCGCGGCGTCGAAGCCGATATCGGTGGTGCGCACGCCGGGGATGGGCCGCACGTCGCTGGCATTGACCAGGATCATCACCGGAAGATGCCCCGGATGCGCGTCCGACCAGCGGCGGAACAGCGCCATGCAGGCGCGGAAGACGCGGCAATGGGTCTGCCAGTCGATGCCGGGGATGTGGATGGTCTTGGCGCCGGGCGTGGCCATCTCGGCCCTGATCGCGTCGGTGGCGTTGGCATAGGGCGCGGCATAGGCGCCGCCCTGCGGATCGGGCGCGACGTCGATCTCGAGCTGGCGGATACCGAGCGCGAGCTGGCTCTCCAGCGGCGGGTGGCCATAGGCGAGGCCCTCCCAGTTGCTCGGCAGCAGCGTGCGGATGCGCGCTTCCACCTCGGGCAGCGGATAGGGACGGTAGCTGTTGTGCGAGCCGAGCATCCGCACCTGGTCGAGCCGCAGCGAATCCAGGCTCTTGTCGGCGTCCGGCGTCGTCCCGCCCGGTGCCATCGCCATCAGCAGCGCTGCCGCGCCGACCATCAACCCCTTGCGCATTCCGTCCTGTCCTTTTGCGAAGCGAACCCAAGGCGGTGCCTTTGGCGGGCTTAGGTTCCGGATCCATGACAGTGGCGCATACAAAAACGGCGGCGGTCCGCTGGGGACCGCCGCCGGCTTAGGGAGCTATGCGCTTAGTTGCCGGTCGGGCTGGCCGGTGCGGTCGCCTGGGCCGACTGGCCGCTGGTCTGCGCCTGGGCGGCCGCCGCCTGGATGCGCTGGTTGAGCGCAGTATCCGAGGCCATCGCCTGGCTGATCTCGTTGAAGCGCTGCGGCTGCAGGCCCGACGCGGTGATCGCGGCGACGAACTTGGGGTTCTTTTCCGCGGTCGGGATGCTGGTGTCCGCGTTGATCTTGTTCACCGCGAGCGCCGCCTTGGCGTACTGCTGGACCTCGGTATCGGTGAAGGTCGCCGAACCGGCGCTGGCCGTCGCCGCGGTGCCTGCACCCGTGGTGCCCTGGTCGGGCGTCGCCGGCGTGGTCTGTGCCGGGGCGGCGTCGGCCGGGGTGGTCTGGGCCGGGGTCGTGGTCTGGGCGAAGGCGGTCGACGCCATCAGCGTGCCGGCAATTGCCAGGCTCGAAAAGATCGTCTTCATTCTCAACTCCTCGCAACAATGAAACTGTTTTGCATCGGCGTAACGTAATAATGGGGCTTGGTTTTCCGCTTCACACCCGATTCACGATAGATCGTGGCGATGGCGGGACGGCATGACCCGTCCGGGGACGGTGCCTCTCGGAATCACGCCGCTGGAAAAGCCGGGGATTTTCGCCTATATGCGGCGGATGCAGACAGTGTCGGCCGCCCCCATGCCCATCCCCGGGCACATCGATCCCGTGCCCGTGCCGCGTGCCCCCGCCGCGCGCGAAGACGGGCGTACCGACCTGATCGGTCTCTCCCGCGACGGCATCCGCGAGGCGCTGGCCGCCGCCGGGCTGGAGCCCAAGCAGGCCAAATTGCGCGCCAAGCAGCTGTGGCACTGGATCTACAATCGCGGCGCCACCGAGTTTTCGGCGATGACCGACATCGCCAAGGCGCAGCACCCGTGGCTGGCCGAACGCTTCGTGATCGGCCGCCCGGAAGTGGTCGAGGCCCAGGTCTCGAACGACGGCACCCGCAAGTGGCTGCTCCGCTCGCCCGACGGGCAGGATTACGAGATGGTGTTCATCCCCGATGCCGATCGGGGTACCCTGTGCGTCTCCAGCCAGGTGGGCTGCACGCTCAACTGCCGCTTCTGCCACACCGGCACGATGCGGCTGGTGCGCAACCTCACCGCCGGCGAGATCGTCGGGCAGGTGATGCTCGCGCGCGATTCGCTCGGCGAATGGCCGAGCCAGCCGGAAGGCCGCCTGCTCACCAACATCGTGATGATGGGCATGGGCGAGCCGCTGTACAATTTCGACGAGGTGAAGGCCGGCCTCCAGATCGTGATGGACGGCGACGGTCTCGCGCTGTCCAAGCGCCGCATCACCCTCTCCACCTCGGGTGTGGTGCCGATCATGGCGCGCGCGGGCGAGGAGATCGGCGTGAACCTGGCGGTGTCGCTCCACGCGGTCACCAAGGAGGTGCGTGACGAGATCGTGCCGCTCAACAAGAAGTACGGGATCGAGGAACTGCTCCAGGCCTGTGCCGATTATCCGGGCGCCAACAATGCCCGCCGCATCACGTTCGAATATGTGATGCTCAAGGACAAGAACGACAGCGACGCCGATGCGCACGAGCTGGTCCGCCTGCTCCGCAAGTACAAGCTGCCCGCCAAGGTGAACCTGATCCCGTTCAACCCCTGGCCGGGCGCGCCCTATGAATGCTCGACGCCCGATCGGATCCGGTCCTTCTCGAACATCGTGTTCGAGGGCGGCATCTCGGCGCCGGTGCGCACCCCGCGCGGGCGCGACATCGATGCGGCGTGCGGCCAGCTCAAGACCGCGTCTGAGAAGAAGAGCCGCGCCCAGCTCGATCGCGAGGCCGAAGAGAAGTTCGCAGCACTCGGTTGAGCCCTGCACGTTTCTGCCTGTAGGATGCAGCCATGCCGCTGCTCCTGCTCGCCCTCGCGCTTGCCGCCCCCGCCGATCGCTGCGCCGATGCGAAGACGACGGTGGACATGAACCTGTGCCTCGCGCGCGCCAGCAACGCCGCCGAGGTGGAGATGAACACCTATCTCGTCGCCGCTCGCAAGCGTGCCGCGAGCGACGGGGTGACGGTGGTCAAGGCGTTCGACGAGGCGCAGGGCCGCTGGATCGCCTGGCGCAAGGGCGAGTGCGACGCCGTCTATGCGCATTGGCAGGGCGGCACGATCCGCAATGCCGCGCTGCTCACCTGCCGGATCGAGCTGACCGAGGCGCGCATCCACCAGCTGTGGAAGACGTGGCTGACCTATCCGGATTCGACGCCGCCGATCCTGCCCGAGCCGGGCGTCAGCGCGGACGGATCATCCTGAACAGCGCGTCCTCGCCGATCTCGAAATAGTCCGCCGGTCCGCCGCCGCGCAGGATCGGGCGGGCACGGGCGGTCTGGTAGACGCCGTCCTCCAGCATCGCACGATCGATATGGATGCCGATCGCCTCGCCCAGCACCAGCCAGGTGTCCACTTCGGCGCCTTCCTTGTTCTGAAGGCGGATCAGCTGGGTCAGCCGGCATTCGAACTGCGCGGGGCTGCCCGCGACGCGGTCGGGGCGTACGGTGCGGGGGGGGAGGGTGTCGATGCCGGCAAGGGTGAACTCGTCTACCTCCGGGTCCACCGTCGCGGCGCTCGCGTTCATCACCTCTGCGAGTGGCCGCGTGGCGAGATTCCAGACGAACTCCTTGGTCTCGGCGATATTGGCGACGCTGTCCTTCCACCCGGTGGAGGCGAAGCCGAGGATCGGCGGACGATAGTTGAACAGGTTGAAGAAGCTGTAGGGCGCCAGATTGCGCACGCCGTCGGCCGACATGGTGCTGATCCAGCCGATCGGGCGCGGGCCGACGATGGCGTTGAGCGGATCGTGCGGAAGGCCATGGCCCGAGGCGGGTTCGTAGAAGTGGAAGTCGGTCGGCATGCACGCTCCGGATTTTTGTGGCGGCGGTGAAACCGATTCCGCCTGCCGTCCGAATCTCCTACACTTGCCCCGTACAGCGAAGGAAGCGCAGATGCCCGAAGGTCCACGCGACAGGCCAGGCCTGATCTACCGCCACCGGCTGATCACCCGGCTGTGGCACTGGATCAACGCGATCGCGCTGCTGATCATGGTCGGCAGCGGGCTGATGATCTTCAACGCGCATCCCCGACTCTATTGGGGGCAATATGGCGCGAATTTCGACCATGCCTGGCTGGAGCTGCCGCGCTTCCCCGGCTGGGTGACGATCCCCTCCTATTACAGCCTCGCCGGCGCGCGGCACTGGCATTTCTTCTTCGCGCTGGTGCTGGCCTTCGGACTGTTGGTCTATCTGCTGTGGAGCCTGGCGAACGGCCATATCCTGCGCGACCTGCGCATCCGCGCGCGCGAGCTGGGCCCCCGCCATCTGTGGAAGGACTTCAAGGACCATCTCGCCTTGCGCTTCCACGATCCCAAGGATCCGCGCGCCTACAACATCTTCCAGAAGCTCGCTTATGTCGGCACGCTGTTCGTGCTGCTGCCGGCGGTGATCCTGTCCGGCCTCGCGCTTTCGCCGGGCATGGACGCGGCCTGGCCCTGGCTGACCGCATTGTTCGGCGGCCGGCAGTCGGCGCGCTCGGTGCACTTTATCGCGATGGGGGCGATCCTCGTCTTCCTGCTCGTCCACCTGACGCTGGTGCTGCTGGCGGGACCGATCAACGAACTACGCTCGATGATTACGGGCTGGTGGCGCGTGCCCGCGGAGAAGCAGCCATGATCCTCACCCGCCGCAACCTGCTGGTCGGCGGCGCCGCCGGGCTGCTCACCGGCTGCGACCGCTTCACGGACAGCCCCGTGCTGGCGAGCGCGGAGGAGGCGCACCGCTTCCTCCAGCGTTCGATCGGCCGCGGATCGCTCGCCACCGAGTTCCGGCCGGAGCAGCGCAGCCCGATCTTCCGGGTGAACGGCACCCACCATCCGAACACGCCCGAGTACAATGTCTGGGCGGGGACCCGTTTCGTCGATTGGCGGCTGAAGGTGGGCGGGATGGTCGCTCGCCCGATGCAGCTCACGCTCGACCAGCTCCAGCACATGCCGCAGCGCGCGCAGATCACCCGCCACGATTGCGTCGAGGGCTGGAGCGCGATCGGCAAATGGCAGGGGCCGCAGCTTGCGACGATCCTCAACGCCGCCGGGCTGAGCGCGCAGGCGCGCTACATCGTCTTCCACTGCGCCGACCGCTATGGCGACGGCGGCTATTATGAATCGATCGACCTGATCGACGCCTTCCACCCCCAGACGATCCTCGCCTGGGCGCTCAACGATCGGCTGCTCGATATCGGCCACGGCGCGCCGCTGCGGCTGCGGGTGGAGCGGCAGCTCGGCTACAAGCAGGCGAAATATCTCGTCGGGATCGAGGCGGTCGCCTCGCTCGCCGGGATCGGCAAGGGCAAGGGCGGCACCTGGGAAGATTCGAGCGGCTACCAATGGTATGCGGGAATTTAAGTCCCGCCCCGAAACCTACTGGCAGATAGGTTGTTTGCCGCGCGTCGAAACGCAATACGCGTATTCCCGACACAATCTCTGCCTAGTGGAGCGCCATGGCCCTGATTGACCGCTTCTTCGACCGCGCCGTGAAGCGCGGCGAACTCACCTTGATCCGACCCGACGGCAGCAGCCGCACCTTCGGCAGCCCCGATCCCGCCCTCAAGCCCGTCACGATCCTGCTGTCCAAGGGCGCTGAAGGCCGCATCGTCCGCGATCCGGCGCTGGGCGCTGCCGAGACCTATATGGACGGCAGCCTCAATATCGAGCAGGGCGACATCCTCGACCTGCTCGACCTGGTGACCTCCAACAACCGCTGGGAAAAGAGCAACGCCGCGCTCAACCCGAGCGCGCTCAGCCTCGCCGCGGGCAAGGTGGCGCACTGGCTCGGCCGCAAGAACATGGCGCGCAAGTCCAAGCAGAACGTCGCGCACCATTACGACCTCTCGGCGCGACTCTACGACCTCTTCCTCGATGCCGACCGGCAATATAGCTGCGCCTATTACACCGATCCGGCCAACAGCCTGGAGCAGGCCCAGGCCGACAAGAAGGCGCATATCGTCGCCAAGCTGGCGATCGAGCCCGGCATGCGCGTGCTCGACATCGGCTGCGGCTGGGGCGGCATGGCGCTCTACATCCACGCCAAGACCGGCGCCGAGGTGCTGGGCATCACGCTCTCCGAAGAGCAGCTGAAGATCGCCCGCGAGCGGGCCGAGGCGGCGGGCGTCGCCGACAAGGTGAAGTTCGAGCTGATCGACTATCGTGCGCTTACCGGGCAGTTCGATCGCATCGTCTCGGTCGGCATGTTCGAGCATGTCGGCACGCCCCAATATCGCACCTTCTTCACCAAGTGCCGCGAGCTGATGACGCCCGAGGGGGTGATGCTGCTCCACACGATCGGGCGTGCGGGCGGGCCGGGCTATACCGACGCGTTCACGCTGAAGTACATCTTCCCCGGCGGCTACATCCCCGCGCTGTCGGAGATCGCCCAGGGCTATGAAGGGCTGCGCTACTTCCTCACCGACGTGGAAGTGCTGCGCATGCATTACGGCCACACGCTCAAGGCGTGGTACGACCGCACCGTGGCGGCGCATGATGCGATCGTCGACCTCTATGACGAGCGCTTCTACCGGATGTGGACCTTCTACCTGGCGGGCTGCTACGTCAGTTTCATGAATGGCGGTCTGGTCAATTACCAGCTGCAATTCTCGCGCTCGCGCACCGCGCTGCCGCTCACCCGCGACTATATGGCCGAAGCCGAAGCGAAGCTGACCGCCGGCAGCCAGTGATCCTGGCTGCCGACGGCGCGCGCATCAGAAGGAGAAGCGGGCCTGCAGACGCGCGGAACGCGCGGTCTGATAGCCGGTCACCTGCCGGTAATAAGGGCTCGCGACGCCGTTGCCGTCGGTGCCATACTCGTTGAAGTCGGTCTTGGCGTGCAGGTTCAGCACGTTGAACACCGTGAAGTTGAGGTTCACCTTCGACTTGCCGATCTCGGTTTCCCAGGCGAGCGAGAGGTCGTTGCCGAACACCCAGTCGCTGGTGAACACCGATCCGCGCGGGATCAGCTTCACTGGCGCATCGGCCACTGGGGTGGTCGGATCGGTCGCGATCTGCCCGTTCGCCAGCACGCGGCAGTAGAGCCCCGCCGCACCATAAGCGCGGGCATAGGGATCGACCGACGCCGGCACCTGGCCGATACAGCCATAATGGCGCGGCGAGGTGGCCGAGGTGCTGAAGCCGATCGTCAGGTGCTCGAGCGGCGCATAGGACCCCCACAGCTTGAACACGTGGCGGCGGTCGTTGGGCGAATAGCCATAGGTGCCGTTGGTCAGGCCCGGCTGGTCGAAGTCCGTCGTCAGGCCAGTGTCGCTCTGGCCGTTGTCGGTTTTCACCCCGCCCTCGTAATTGCCCTTGGTCCAGGACAGGACATAGGAGCCGTTGAGCTCGAAGCGGCCGTCGAACTCGTGGCCGACCTCGAAAGCGATCGCCTTGTAGGTGCGCTTGGCCTCGGGATAGCCGAGGTCCTTGGCCGAGAAGGTGACGGTGCGCACCTTGGACTCGCCGTTGATCGGCGCGGCGAGCTGGACCGTGATCGGGCGGCCCGGATTGAGCAGCACATATTGGGTGAAGCCGGTCCAGGTCTTGTCGCAGCCGGTGATGCCGTTCTGCGTGCAATAATTGTTCACCGCGCGGTCGATCGCGGCGTCTTCCAGCACTTCGTTCAGCTTGGTGTACATGCCGTAGACGTTGAACCGCCAGCGGCCGATCCGCTTCTCATAGCCGAGGATGAACTCGTCCTCCGATTGCGGCTTGAGCGACTGCGACACCGCCGCACCCACGGCCACCGGCTGGCCCGATCCGGTGACGTCGCAATTGACCACCTTGTCGTCCGGGCAGGCTGCCGCACCGGCATAGGACACAGGCGCGCCGAGCTGCGGGATGCCGTCCGCGCCGATGCCGGCGAGCAGGTTGGTGCGGGTATAATAGGTCTCGCCGCCGGTCAGGCGGATGTTGGTGTTCGAAGCCACCGGCAGGTACATGCGCGAGAAGCTGCCATAAACCTTGTCGGTCCGTGCCCCGAAGGGATCAAGCGTGAAGCCCAGCCGCGGCCCGAACTGCGTGCCCGATTCGTAGAAGCGTGCGCCCGCCGAGTTGTTGTTGGTGAACCGGTCGCCGCGCAAGCCGAGGTTGAAGTTCAGCCGGCCGTCGATCAGCGACCAGGCATCCTGGATGTAGAACGCCTCGTTCTGCGAGGTGAAGCTGCCGATGTTGGAATAATAGGTCTGGCGGACATAGTCGGTGCCGATCGGCAGGCCGAACTGGTCGCCCTGCTTGGCGCGGTAGATGGTGTAGCTGTAGCCCAGGCCCGCGCCCACCGCGCGGTTCTCGGAGGAAAGATCCTCGCGGTCATAGCCGAACTTGAAATGGTGGTCGCCGAACAGGTGCACCGTCACGTCGACATCGGCGCGGTAGAATTTGCGGACGTCGTTGTTGATGCCCACGCCGCCGCCGGCAATGGTCAACGCCTTGCTGGGATCGGTGCGGGCGTCGGTCACCCCGGGGACGACCTTGGAATCGGCGTTGACGCTGCGATAGCTGCTGTTGTTCTCGCCGCGGCCATAGGCGGCCGAGACGGTCAGCCACTTGGTCAGGATGCTGGTGTAGCGCGCGACATAGTTGCTGCCGCCGGCCTTGCCGAACGAGGCACCCGCGAACGGCCCGTCGATTCCGCGATCGCGATCGAACCGCACCGTCGAGGTGCTGCCATAGGTCTGGGTGGTGCTGTCGGACTTGGTGTTGAAATAGGTGAATTCGAGGTGGTTCTGGTCGTTGATATAGCCGTCGATCTTGGCGCCGTAGAAGGGCGAGCCGGTATGGTAGAAGGAGCGGGAGGTGCCCTGCTTCGTCTTGGTCTTCAGGTCATATTCGGTGCCGGCGCTGATGCTGTTGTTGTCGCGCGCCTGGTATAGGCCGAAGAAGAACAGATGGTCCTTCCAGATCGGGCCGGAGAGCG
Organism: uncultured Sphingomonas sp.; assembly: GCF_913774285.1. GTDB lineage: Bacteria > Pseudomonadota > Alphaproteobacteria > Sphingomonadales > Sphingomonadaceae > Sphingomonas. The sequence goes on from NZ_CAJYHX010000011.1 coordinate 12,770, forward strand.
TGGCGGTGAGCGACTTGGAATCGGCCTCGCCGTTGCGGTTGTCCGAATAGATGGTGTCGCGCGTCTTGGAGCGCAGCGCATTGGGGTTCCAGTTGTACAGCAGCATGCCGTGGAACTCATTGCTGCCGGACTGGGTGGTGGCGTTGACGAAGCCGCCGGTCGAGCGGCCGAACTCGGCGGAATAGCCGCCCGTCTTGGTCTCCAGCGTCTTGTAGAAGTCATAGGGGACTTCGACCGGTGACAGCCCCTTGCGGAAATCGGTGATGTTCAGGCCGTTGATGAAGAACGCGTTCTCCGACACGGCGCCGCCGTTGAACGAGGTCTGGCCGGAAAAGGCGCTCGACCCCGCGCTGGCACCCGGCGCCAGCTGGATGGCTGCCTGCAGGCTGCGCGCGAGCGGCAGGCGCTGGCTCACATCGGCCAGGTCGAGGACGAGCCCGGTGGTGGTGCGGTCGAAATCGGCAGTCGCGACGCGCGAGCTCTTCACCACGATCTCGTTGTTGCTGCCCTCGGGCGCGAGCGCGAAGATGTTGCCGGTGTTGTTGGCCGAGATGCGGACGCCGGATTCCTCGTAGCCCGGGTAGCCCGCCGCGGTGATGCTGAAGCTGTACGATCCTGTCTGCATCTCCGGCAGGCTGAAATTGCCTTCCTTGTCGGTGGTTGCCGTGCGGGTGAAGCCCTGGTCCTCGGACTTGGCCGATACCGTCGCCCCGACGATCGGCTTGCCGTCGGGATCTACTACCCGGCCGGTGGCGCGGACGGTCGAATAGCCCTGCGCATGGGCCGAGGTCGGCACCAGTGGAAGGATCACCAGCGTCGCACCTGCGACGGACGCACGAAGGAGGCCGCGGCAAAGCCGCAGACGAGCATTGTTCATAATGGACTACCCCTTGTTGGCCCGACCCCCGGGCAAGATCCGCGTTAGAATGTTATACGGATATGGTATACAACATAAGATTGCTGCTTTTTGTCAAACGGAAACTTTCCTTACTAATCAGCGGGTTCCGAGTGTATTGTTGCGCTGCAACACGTGAATCGGTCCGTTTTGGTGCTAGTTCCTGTAGACTTGGTATGCGACGCCTCGCTGCGACCGGGCCAAATCGCCGCCGGAGTTGCACCCCGAGCGCGCGGGCCGTACAGGGCGCGCGTTTCCCCATTTCGGAGTCCCTGCCCCATGTCGGATAAGATCAATCGCGTCGTCCTCGCCTATTCGGGCGGCTTGGACACGAGCGTGATCCTGAAATGGCTGCAGCAGACCTATAACTGCGAGGTGGTGACCTTCACCGCCGATCTCGGCCAGGGCGAGGAGCTGGAGCCCGCGCGCAAGAAGGCGGAGATGGCCGGCGTGAAGCCCGAGCACATCTTCATCGAGGACGTGCGCGAGGAGTTCGTGAAGGACTATGTGTTCCCGATGATGCGCGCAAACGCGCTCTACGAGGGGCTCTACCTGCTCGGCACCTCGATCGCGCGGCCGCTGATCGCCAAGCGCCAGATCGAGATCGCCAAGCAAGTCGGTGCCGACGCGGTGAGCCACGGCGCCACCGGCAAGGGCAACGACCAGGTCCGCTTCGAGCTCGGCTATTATGCGCTGAACCCCGACATCAAGGTGATCGCACCCTGGCGCGAATGGGACCTGACCAGCCGCACCAAGTTGATCGAGTTCGCGGAATCGCACCAGATCCCGGTGACCAAGGACAAGCGCGGCGAATCGCCCTTCTCGACCGACGCCAACCTTCTCCACACCTCGTCCGAGGGCAAGGTGCTCGAGGATCCGTGGGAGGAAGTGCCCGATTACGTCTACTCGCGCACGGTGAACCCCGAGGACGCCCCCGACGAGCCCGAGACGATCACCATCGATTTCGAGCGCGGAGACGGCGTGGCGCTCAACGGCCAGGCGATGTCGCCGGCGACCCTGCTCACCGCGCTCAACGAGCTCGGCCGCAAGCACGGCATCGGCCGGCTCGATCTGGTCGAGAACCGCTTCGTCGGCATGAAGTCGCGCGGCATGTACGAGACGCCGGGCGGCACCATCTATCACCTCGCGCATCGCGGCATCGAGCAGATCACGCTCGACCGCGGCGCCGCGCATCTCAAGGACGAGCTGGCGCCGCGCTATGCCGAGCTGATCTACAACGGCTTCTGGTTCTCGCCCGAGCGCGAGATGCTGCAGGCCGCGGTGGATTACAGCCAGGAGAAGGTCACCGGCACCGTGCGGCTGAAGCTGTACAAGGGCAGCGTGATCGTCACCGGTCGCAAGTCGCCCTATTCGCTGTACAGCGAGAAGGTGGTCACCTTCGAGGACGACCAGGGCGCCTACGACCAGCGCGACGCGGCGGGCTTCATCAAGCTCAACGCCCTGCGCCTGCGCCTGCTCGGCCGCCGCGAAGGGTAAAGGAACGACCGTTTCCTCCCCCGGCGTAGCCGGGGGAGGAAACGCTTATCTGCGGGACGCCGCCCGATAGGCGCGCAGGCTGTCCCACGCATACAGCGCGCAGCCGGACCAGATCAGCGCGAACGTCGCGAGGTGGACCGGCAGCACCGGCTCGCCGAAGATCAGCACCGCCTCCAGGAACTGCAGCGTCGGCGCGATGTACTGGAGCAGCCCCATGGTTGCGTAGGGCAGCCTTTTGGCCGCCGCGGCGAACAGTAGCAGCGGCGTCGCGGTGACGGCGCCCGCCGCGATCAGCAGCACGTCCATGCGCGTCGAACCGCCGAACGCTGCCGTACCGCTGTGGTTCGCCCAGAGCAGCACCGCCAGCGCCGCCGGCCCGAGCAGCAGCGTCTCTACCGTCAGCCCGCCCAGCGCATCGATCGCCGCCACCTTGCGGAGCAGACCATAGCCGCCGAAGCTCAACGCCAGCGCGAGCGGGATCCACAGCGCGCCGCCGCCGTGCAGCGTCAGCAGCAGCACCCCCAGTGCCGCCAGCCCGATCGCCACGCCCTGCCAGCGCCGCAGCCGCTCGCCGAGCACCAGCATGCCCAGCGCGACATTGACCAGCGGGTTGATGAAATAGCCCAGGCTCGCATCGAGCACATGCGCGTTCTGGACCGCCCAGATATAGACCAGCCAGTTGATCCCGATCAGCGCCGCGCTGCCGAGCAGGAGCAGCAGGGTCCGCCCCCGCGCCGCCGCCGCGATGCTTTTCACCCGACGCAGGGCGACCACGATCACAGCCAGCAACAGCAGCGACCACAGCACCCGGTGCGACAGCACCTGCAGCGCCGGAACCGGCTGGAGCAGGTGCAGGTACAGCGGCAACACGCCCCACATCGCATAGGCGCTGATACCGAGAAGGAGGCCGGCGCGGTCCGCACCCTGAGATTGCGTCATGCGGGCATCGATGCCTCTTGCTGCGATGCAGCGCAACCAAGTGAAATCTTGGGATCGGCATGAAAAGCATGTCCGCTTGAGGGTTTTGGCCGCGCTGCTAAGGTCGCGCCGATCCTGTGGGGGGAACCATGATCGAAGAGGATGAAGATGCGCGCGGCGCCGCGCCCGTTTCGCTGGCGCTGCTCGCGACCCTGGCCGGCGTCGCGCTGCTGGTGATTGCCGCCATCGCGGCACCGCTGCTGCTGCCGCCGCAGCCGCTGGCGGTGCTGATCGGCGCGGGCGTCGCGCTGGGCGCGCTGCTGTGGCTGCTGGTGTTGCTGGCCGTGTTGCGCGGCGCAAGCTTGGGCTGGCGCGCCGGATCGGCGGTGGTGCTGCTCGCGACCGGTGCGGTCGCCGGGCTGGTCACCAACGGCCAGTTCCAGAGCCGCGCGCGTACCGATGCGAGCAGCTTCGCCGATGTCGAGCCTACCGCCGACGGCACGCTGCGCTTCCCCGGCGACGCGGCCGCGCGCGGGCCGATTTCACGTCGCTTTGCTGCCGTGGCCGCTGCGGAGACGGCGGCGCAGCAGCGCTATGGCGAGGGCCTTGCCCGGCTCGGTGCGGCGGCGCTCAACAGCCCCTATCTGCTGACGCAGGATCCGCGGGCGATCGGCAATTGCGCGGCATTCGCGGCGCTGCGCAGCGAGACCGAAAAGGCGGGCACGGCGCAGGCTGCCGAGCGGCAGGCGCTACGCCAGGCGATCGCCGACGCGCGGCTACCGGAATCGGCCAAGTACGGAATCGCGACGATGGCGGGTGCCGAAGGTGACGATCCGCGCCAGGCGAACCGGCTGGCGATGCTCGACGCCACGCAGCAGCTCTGCCAGCTGCTCGCCCGGCGCGGCTGGTACAATATGGGCGGCCTGTTCGGCTTCCGGGCACCCGCGGACGAGGCGGCATTCCGCAAGCTCCAGGCGAAGCGCCAGCAGCTTGCCGCCGATGCCGAGCAGCTCAACCGCAGCGAGCGCGATCGGATGCTGGAGGGCCGCGAGGCCGTGCGCGACGCGCTAAGCCAGTCGGTCTTCGTTTCGCAGTGATCCGGCGGGGCTGATCGGCGTCGCCGCTTCCGCCCCCACCACGGTCGCCCAGGGGACCACGTCCCAGTGCGTGACGAGACCGTTCGTCACATAGGGATCCTGCGCGGCAAAGGCCCGCGCCGCCTCCGCATCGCCGAACAGCAGCAGCGCGCTCTCCGGGGGGTCGCCGACCGCACCCCCAAGCAACAGCGTGCCTGCGTCCGACGCCGCCCAGGCCAGCGCGAGATGCGCCTCTCGAAGCGCACCCCGGCGCGCGAGATAGTCGGGCGCCAGGGTATAGCGGAGCAGGACATGCGCCATGCTCAGTCGGCGAACAGCAGGACCGGCGTCTCGAGCAGCTTCTTCACCGCCTGGACGAAGCTCGCCGCATCCCAGCCGTCGACGACGCGGTGGTCGCAGCTGATCGACAGGTTCATCAGCTTGGCGCGGACGATCTCGTCGCCGTGGAACATCGGGCGTTCGACGATCTTGTTCGGGCCGATGATCGCCACTTCCGGCCGGTTGATCACCGGCGTCGTCGCGATGCCGCCCAGCGGCCCGAGCGAGGTGACGGTGAGGGTGGAGCCGCTCAGCTCTTCGGACTTCGCCTTGCCGGTGCGCGCGGCCTCGGCGAGGCGGGTGATCTCGCTCGCCAGCTGCCAGACATTCTTGTCCTGCGCGTCGCGGATCACCGGCACCATCAGCCCGGCATCGGTCTGCGTCGCCATGCCGAGATGGACGCGGCCATGGCGGGTGACCACCCCGGCCTCGTCGTCATAGCGGGCGTTGAGCATCGGGAATTCGGGCAGCGTGCGGCACAAGGCGACGATCAGGAACGGCAGCATGGTCAGCTTGGGGCGCTGGCCGCGATTGTCGTTCAGGTCGGCGCGCATCGCCTCCAGCGCGGTGACGTCGATCTCGTCGACATAGGTGAAGTGCGGGATGGCGCGCTTCGACGCGGCCATGTTCTCGGCGATGCGGCGACGCATGCCGATCACCTTCACCGGCTGATCCTCGCGGGCGCGGCTTGCGTAGGGGGCGTGATAGCCCTGTGCGCTGCCATAGCGAAGGAACGCGTCGAGATCGGCATGGCGGATGCGGTCGCCTTCGGCAGGCTTCACCTGCGCAAGGTCGATGCCGAGATCCGCCGCGCGGGCGCGCACAGCGGGGGAGGCGAGGACGTGGACCTTCTCTCCCCCTTCCGCTTGCGGGAGGGGGGCGGGGGGAGGGGCTGGAGTTGTTGCTGCGGGTGCGGGCGCAGTTTCAGCCCCTCCCCCTGCCCCTCCCGCAAGCGGGAGGGGAGCGCTTGGCTCTGCGTCCGTCGCTTCCTCAACGCCCGGATTTTCAGCCTCGACCTGCTCCTCGACCGCGGTCTCCGCCTCAACCGGCGCCGCAGCCTCGCCCTCGACCTCGATCACCATCAGCGCCGACCCGATCGGCACCTGGTCGCCCACCTCGCCGGCGAGCGCGACCACTACGCCTGAGACGGGCGATTCCATCTCCACCGTGGCCTTGTCGGTCATCATGTCGGCGACCTGCTGGTCTTCCTCGACGCGGTCGCCGATCTTCACGTGCCAGGCGACGATCTCGGCCTCGGCAATGCCTTCGCCGATGTCCGGCAGACGAAAGGTAAAACGAGCCATGGGCGTCAGTCCTTGAGGAGTTTGTTGAGCGCCTCGCGGATCCGCACCGGACCCGGGAAATAGGCCCATTCGAGGCTGTGGGGATAGGGCGTGTCGAAGCCGGTGACGCGGGCGATCGGCGCTTCGAGATGGTAGAAGCAGCGCTCCTGCACCAGCGCCGACAATTCCGCACCGAAGCCGGAGGTGCGCGTCGCCTCATGGACGATCATGCAGCGGCCGGTCTTCTTTACCGAGGCTTCGATCGCCTCGATGTCGAGCGGCACCAGCGTGCGCAGGTCGAGGATCTCGGCGTCGACGCCCAGTTCCTCGACGGTGCTTGCGACGACATGCACCATCGTGCCGTAGCAGAGGATCGTCACCGCCTCGCCCTCGCGCACCGTGGCCGCCTTGCCGAGTTCGACGCGGTAATAGCCCTCGGGGACTTCGCTTGCCGGATGCGCGGTCCAGTTCTTGGCCGGGCGATCATAATGGCCGTCGAACGGGCCGTTGTAGATGCGCTTGGGCTCGAGGAAGAGGACGGGGTCATTGTCCTCGATCGCGGCGATCAGCAGGCCCTTGGCGTCATAGGGCGTCGACGGGATCACCGTCTTGATGCCCGAGACATGGGTGAAGATGCCCTCGGGCGACTGGCTGTGCGTCTGCCCGCCGAAGATGCCGCCGCCATAGGGCGAGCGTACCGTGATCGGCGCGGTGAAGTCGCCGTTCGAGCGGTAGCGCAGGCGGGCCGCCTCGGAGACGAGCTGGTCGAGCGCCGGGTAGATGTAATCGGCGAACTGGATCTCGGGCACCGGGCGCAGGCCATAGGCGCCCATGCCTATCGCCACGCCGATGATGCCGATCTCGGTAATCGGCGTGTCGAACGCGCGGGTCTTGCCGTACTTGGCCTGGAGCCCGGCGGTCGCGCGGAACACGCCGCCGAAATAGCCGACATCCTCGCCCATCACGACGACCTGGTCGTCGCGCTCCATCATCACGTCCATGGCGGAGTTGATCGCCTGGATCATGTTCATCCGGGGGGCGCCGCTCATATCCCGGCCGCCTTGCGCTCGGCGATCATCTGGTCGCTCTGTTCCTTCAGGTGCCAGGGCATCTCCTCGAAGACCCCCTCGAACATGGTCTCGAACGGCTGGTGCATGCCGTGGCCGAGGATGCCGTTCTTCTCGGCCTCCTTCTGCGCGCGCTTCACCGTCTCGGCGAGCTCGAGGTCCATCGCCGCGTGGCGTTCCTCGTCCCATTCGCCGAGGCCGATCAGATGGTCCTTGAGCCGCCGGATCGGATCGCCGAGCGGCCAGGCATTGGGCTCGCCGGCCGAGCGATAGGCGCTGGGATCGTCCGAGGTGGAGTGGCCCTCGGCGCGATAGGTGAAATGCTCGATCAGCGTCGGGCCCTGGTTGGTCCGCGCGCGCTCGGCCGCCCATTGGGTGGCGGCATAGACCGCCAGCGCATCGTTGCCGTCGACGCGGAGGCCCGCGATGCCATAGCCGATCGCCCGCGCCGCGAAGGTGGTCACCTCGGCACCCGCGAAGCCCGAGAAGCTCGAGATCGCCCACTGGTTGTTGACGACGTTGAAGATCACCGGGGCGCGATAGACGGTCGCGAAGGTCAGCGCCGAGTGGAAGTCACCTTCCGCGGTCGAGCCCTCGCCGCACCAGGTGGCGGCGATGCGGGTGTCGCCGCGCGCCGCGCTCGCCATCGCCCAGCCCACCGCCTGCGGGTACTGGGTGGCGAGGTTGCCGGAGATCGAGAAGAAGCCGGTCTCCTTCGACGAATACATGATCGGCAGCTGCCGGCCCTGCAGCGGATCGCTCCGGTTGGAGTAGATCTGGTTCATCATCTCGACCAGCGGATAGCCGCGGGTGATCAGGATGCCCTGCTGGCGATAGCTGGGGAAGCACATGTCGTCGCCCGCCATGGCCAGCGCAGCCGAGACCGACACCGCCTCCTCGCCGGTGGACTTCATGTAGAAGCTGGTCTTGCCCTGGCGCTGGGCGCGGAACATGCGCTCGTCAAACGCGCGGGTAAGCGCCATGCTGCGCAGCATCTTGCGCTTGGCTTCCGCATCGAGCCGCGGATCCCAGGGACCGACGGCGTTGCCTGCGTCGTCGAGGACGCGCACCAGGCCGTAGGCGAGTTCGTGGAAGCGATCGGCAGGCTCGGCGGTGTCCGGGCGGCGCGCGGCGCCGGCGGGCGGGATCGAAAGATCGCTGAAATCGGCCTCGTCGCCGGGGCGAAAGCGCGGCTCTGGCACGTGCAGCGATAGGGGCGGCAGGTTGGCGCGCGGGGCGTCCACCGTCATGGTCTCTCCATCAGATACGGCCGTGTCGCCCACGGACTCGATTTCACGCCCTTGTTATAAAATTTCAACTGGCCTGTCGAGATGGGTCAGCAGCGCTGGCCTAAAAATTTGGGGTCCGGAGTCCGATTGACTCGCGGCAGAATTAGAACAAAATAGGAACGAACGAGTCGGACCTGTAATCCACCCCGAGCGAGTCGCCGTGCCCGATCCTGCCACTCTCGACCAGTTGCGCGCAATGCTCAGCGCCATCGACGGCACCGGATTCCGTCGGCGCCCGGTGCTGCCCTTCGGGCTGGAGCGGCTCGATTCGAAGCTGGCCGACGGGGGCCTGCGGCTCGATGCGCTGCACGAGATTGCGGGCGCCACGCCCGACCTGACCGACGATTGCGCCGCTACCACCTTTATCGGCGGAATCGCCGCGCGCTGTTGGGGCCCAGTGCTATGGGTGGTGCGGCGGCGCGACCTGTTCGCCCCCGGCTTGGCGCAGGTGGGCCTCGACCCCAAGCGCGTCATTTACGCCGAGGCGCGCGACGACGACGAACTGCTCGCGATCATGGAGGAGGGGCTGCGCCATCGCGGGCTCGGCGCGGTGATTGGCGAAGTGAAGCGGCTGGCCATGCCCGCCACCCGACGGCTGCAGTTGGTGGCCGAGGGGGGCCGCACCATCGCCCTGCTGCTCAAGCGCCATGCCCGCGAGGGGAGCGATCCCTTGGGCGCGCCCTCGGCGGCAGTGACGCGCTGGCGGATCGGCTGTGCGCCCTCGGCACCGCTGCCGGTGGAGGGGGTCGGCCGGCCGCGCTGGGACGTGTCGCTGGCGCGGCAACGTGGGGGGGAATCGTTCCAACTCTTGGTGGAGGCCTGCGATGCAACGGGTCGCTGCGCTCTTCCTGCCCCACTGGTCGCTCGACCGCGTGCGGCGGGCCGAGCGGCGCGCGCTGCCGCCGCCTGAGCGGGGCGCGAGTCTTCAGGAGCATTCCATCTCTGCCGCTCTTCCGGTTGCAGGAGGGAACGACAGCAAGAATGCGGACTCCGGAGCCACCCGCGCTCCTCTCCCGCTTGCGGGAGGGGTCGGGGGAGGGGCTGAAACCGTACAGCAGTTCTTCCACGTCAGTCCCTCCCCCAGCCCCTCCCGCGAGCGGGAGGGGAGCGCAGGCGACGAACGGTTCGCTTCCGTCCAAGCGCTCGCCTCTGCCGAGCAGGAAGCAGCCTGCTCCGTCCAGCGGGGCGGCGGCTGGCGGCCGGGTGCGCGCTGGGCGCGGGCCGCGCGCGATGCTGCCATTGCCGCGCTGCCGCCGCACCAGCGGCCGCCGATGCGCGAGCTTGGCCGGCGGAGCGAGGCGGCGGAGCATGCTTTCAAGCGGATGCGGCCCGACGAGGGCGGCGCGATAGCGGGCGGCGTAGTGCGGCTGCCGCTGGCGGTGCGCGTGGCTACGTCGTCGGTTGCTGCGCCTGTGCCGCCCCCACCATCGTCATCCCGGCGAAAGCCGGGATCCATTCGCCTGGAGGTTTCGGCTTCTTCTTCGACGGAGAAGGCAATGGATCCCGGCTTCCGCAGGGATGACGAAGGGGGTGTGGAGTCTCCCCGCGTCCTCTCCCGCCGCACCGGCAGCCGCAGCGAAGTCGCCGCCGCCTGCCCGGTCGCGATGAGCGCGGGCATCCGTATCGGCATGGCGCTCACCCAGGCCCGCGCGCTGGTGCCCGAGCTCCGTGTCGACCCTGCCGACACGGACGGCGACCGCGCCGATCTCGAACGGCTGGCGCACAGCCTAGCCCGCCGCTGGTCGCCGAGCATCACCCTCGCCGGCGAGGACCTGCTGTTCCTCGACCTGACCGGCGTCGCCCATCTCCATGGCGGCGAAGCCCGGATGCTCCGCCGATTGCACGCGCTGCTCGCCCGGCTGGGGTTTGCCAGCAAGATCGCCGTCGCCGACACCCCCGGTGCCGCCTCGGCATTCGCGCGCTTCCGGCCCGAGACGCTGCTCCGCTGCCCACCGGGCGAACACGCCGCCTGGCTGGCGCCGCTGCCGGTCGAGGCGCTGCGGCTGGAAGGCGATGCGATCGACCTGCTTCACCGGCTCGGCGTCGACAGCATCGGCCAGCTCGCGGCGCTTCCCCGCGCGCCGCTGGTCCGCCGCTTCGGCACCACGATCGCCGCACGGCTCGACCAGGCGCTGGGCCGCATCCCGGAGCCGGTTACCCCGGTCACCCCGCCCGAGCCGATCGCTGTAACCCAGCGTTTCGCCGAGCCGATCGCGACCCCCGAGGTGATCGCGCACTGGCTGGGCGATCTCGTCCACCGTCTCGCCGAAGCGCTGGCCGAGGCGGGGCAGGGCGCGCGCCGCATCGGGCTGGTCGCCGATCGGGTCGACGGCGTGCCGCAGCGCATCGGCATCGGCCTTGCCCGCGCCAGCCGCGATCCGGCGCATCTCCTCCGCCTGCTCGCCCGCCGGATCGACCAGATCGAACCCGGCTATGGCCTCGACGCGATGACGCTGCATTTGCTGCGCAGCGAACCGCTGGGCGCGCAGCCGGTCGATGAGCGGCTCGATGCCGAGACGGTGCCCGATCTCGCCCCGCTGATCGACACGCTGGCGACCCGCATCGGCATGGCGCGGCTGTGGCGGATGCGGCCGGTGGAGAGCGACGTGCCTGAGCGTTCGGCCGCAGCACTGCCCCCCCTCGACCCGCCCGAGCGCGAAGCCCCGCCGATGAAGGCCGACGATGTCCGCCAGCTGGATCGGAACGCCCCGCTGCCGCCCTGGCACCCCGACTGGCCGCGCCCGATCCGCCTGCTCCGCCGGCCCGAGCGGCTCGACCATGTCGTCGCAGCCCTTCCCGACCAGCCGCCGCGCCGTTTTACCTGGCGGGGCGAGCGGCACGAGGTGGTCCATGCCGACGGGCCCGAGCGCATCCATGGCGAATGGTGGAAGCGCGCCGCCGAGACCCATGCCACCCGCGACTATTTCCGCGTCGAGGACGAGCGCGGCCGCCGCTACTGGCTGTTCCGCCAGGGCGATGGCGAGCGCCAAGTGACCGGCGATCTCAGCTGGTACCTGCACGGCCTGTTCGGGTGACCGCCATGTACAGCGAGCTCCAGGTCACCAGCCATTATTCCTTCCTGCGCGGTGCCTCCGCCCCTTCCGAGCTGTTCGAGGCGGCGGCGGCGTACGGCATGCCCGCGCTCGGCATCACCGATCACAACAGCGTCGGCGGGATCGTGCGCGGGCTGGTCGCGGCGGAAGAGACCGGCGTGCGGCTGGTCACCGGTTGCCGGCTGGATCTGACCGACGGCAGCGGCGTGCTGGTCTGGCCGGAGGATCTCGCCGCATGGTCGCGGCTCACGCGGCTGCTCAGCATCGGCAAGGCGCGGGCGGATGCGCAGCATGGCGAAAAGGGACAGTGCTTCCTCCATTGGGAAGACGTGGCCGGACATGCGGACGGCCTGGTTGCCGCGCTGGTGCCCGGCATGGCGGATGCCGGCGACCCGGCAGCGTTGCGCTGGATGTCGGATGTGTTCGGAGAGCGCGGCCATGTGACGCTCACCCGCCACCGTCGCCCGCAGGAGGCGGTGCGGCTGCACGCGCTCACCGAAGCGGCCGCCGCGCATGGCCTCACCCCGCTCGCCACCGGCGACGTGCTCTATCACCACCCGGACCGGCGGATGCTGCACGATGTGATGACCGCGATCCGCCACACCACAACCGTGGACGATCTCGGCTTCCGCCGCGCCCGCAGCGCCGATCGGCACCTGAAGCCCCCGCACGAAATGGCGCGCCGCTTCGCCGCCTGGCCCGAGGCGCTGCAGGCGGTGGAAGCGGTGGTCGAGCGCTGCAGCTTCTCCCCACGCGAACTCGGCAAGCTCTATCGCTACCCGGACGAAGTGGTGATGTCCGGCCGCAGCCCGCAGGAGGCGCTGGCCAAGCTCGCCCGCGATGCGCTGGCCGCGAAATTCCCGGAGGGCCCGCCGCCCGCTTATGTGGAGCTGCTGGAGAAGGAGCTGACGCTGGTCGAGACGTTCGGCTACGCGCCCTATTTCCTCACCGTCCATTCGATCGTCCGCTTCGCCCGTGCGCAGGAGATACTGTGCCAAGGGCGGGGGAGCGCGGCCAATTCGCTGATCTGCTTCCTGCTCGGCATTACCTCGATTGATCCGGTGAAGCACAAATTGCTGTTCGAGCGGTTCCTTTCCGCAGACCGCAACGAGCCCCCCGATATCGATGTCGATTTCGAGCATGAGCGGCGCGAAGAAGTGATCCAGTGGATCTACGAGACCTATGGCGCGCGCCATGCTGCGCTCACCGCCGTGGTCAGTCGCTATCGTACCAGGGGTGCGGTGCGCGAGGTCGGCAAGGCGCTGGGGCTGCCCGAGGACGTGACCGCCGGGCTGGCGGGACAGGTGTGGGGCTGGTCCAACGAAGGGGTAAGCGAGGCCGATGCCGCCGCGCTCAACCTGGATGCGAGCGAACCGCGGCTGGCGCTGACGCTCGACCTCGCCCGCCAGCTGATCGGCACGCCGCGGCACCGCTCGCAGCATCCCGGCGGCTTCGTGCTGGCCCAGGCCAATCTCGACGAGATCGTGCCGATCGAGCCCGCGGCGATGGTCGACCGGCGGGTGATCGAATGGGAGAAGGACGATATCGAGACGCTCGGCCTGATGAAGGTCGATATTCTCGGGCTCGGCATGCTCGGCTGCATGCGGCGCGCGTTCGATCTGCTGGAGCAGCACAAGGGCATCAAGCTCACCCTGGCATCGGACGAGATGCAGAGGGACGACGAAGATACCTTCAAGATGATCCAGAAGGCCGACACGCTTGGCACCTTCCAGATCGAGAGCCGCGCGCAGATGTCGATGCTGCCGCGGCTCAAGCCCAAGGAATTCTACGACCTCGTCATCCAGGTCGCGATCGTGCGCCCGGGGCCGATCCAGGGCGACATGGTCCATCCCTATCTTCGTCGGCGCGAGGGCAAGGAGGCGGTGGAATACCCCAGCGAGGAACTGAAGGACGTGCTCGACAAGACCTTCGGCGTGCCGCTGTTCCAGGAGCAGGCGATGAAGGTGGCGATCGTCGGCGCCGGGTTCGAGCCCGCCGAGGCCGATGCGCTGCGGCGGGCGATGGCGACCTTCAAGTCGACCGGCGGTGTCACGCACTTCAAGGAGAAGATGATCAGCGGGATGCTGAAGAAGGGCTACACCCAGGATTTCGCCGAACGCACCTTCAAGCAGATCGAGGGCTTCGGCAGCTATGGCTTTCCCGAGAGCCATGCGGCCAGCTTCGCCAAGATCGCCTATGCCTCAAGCTGGATGAAGTGCCACCATCCCGACATCTTCTGCGCGGCGCTGCTCAACGCCCAGCCGATGGGGTTCTACGCGCCGGCGCAAATCGTCCGCGATGCGCGCGAGCATGGGGTCGAGGTGCGCGCGGTGTGCATCAACGACAGCGACTGGGATACGCGCGTCCTACAATCCTCCCCGGAACGGGGAGGGGGGCCATGTGCGCCAGCACATGGGGGAGGGGGGGCTCCACGCAGGCATCCCTTGCCGAGCTCCCCCTCCACCACCGCCTTCGGCGGCGGTCCCCCTCCCCGTGCCGGGGAGGATCTTGGGTTGCTTCCCCTCCGCCTCGGCATGCGGGTGGTGCAGGGCCTTTCCGCCCGCGATGCCGAGGCGATTCTCGCCGCCCGTGCCGAGCGGCCCTTCACCTCGATCGAGGATGTCTGGCGCCGCGCCCGCGTCTCCCCCGCGGCGCTGACGAAGCTCGCCCAGGCCGATGGCTTCCGCGCCTTCGGCCAGGATCGCCGCCAGGCACTCTGGGCGATCAAGGCACTCGACCAGGCGCCGCTGCCGCTGTTCGCGGGGATCGAAGGGCCGATCCAGGCGGCCGAGCCTGCGGTGTCGCTCACCCCGCTCAGCGCCGGGCGCGAGGTGGTGGAGGATTACCGCGCCACCCAGCTCAGCCTGCGCGCGCACCCGCTCCATTTCCTCCGCGGCACGCTCGACGCGCGGCGGATCCGGCCGTGCGGCGACCTCAAGACGCTGAAGGACGGCGCGCGGGTGGAGGTGGCGGGGATCGTCCTCGTCCGCCAGAAGCCCGGCAGCGCCAAGAGCATCTTCCTGACGCTGGAGGACGAGACCGGCATCGCCAATGCGATCGTCTGGCCGGCGCGCTTCGCGCTCTACCGCCCGATCATCCTCGCCGCGCCGATGATTGCCGTGCGGGGGCGGCTCCAGCGCGAGGGCGAGGTGCTGCACCTGATTGCCGAGACGATCACCGATCTGACCGAGCTGCTGCGCAGCGTCGGCGCCCGGGATCTGCCGCGGATGACGATGCCCGGCGACGGCGCGACGCATGGCGGCACGATCGACTCGCGCGACCGCAAGGTCACCCGCGCGACGGATCCCGCGCACGCCTATCCCAAGCAGCGCACGCCCGAGAGCTGGCCGTCGCGGCGCGAGGACATCATTCCCATCAAGTCGCACGATTTCCACTGATGTCCGCCATCGAACACCGCTACTTCTTCGCCTTGCAGCCATCGCCGATGTGTCGCGGCATCGCCCGGCAACGGGATCAACTCGGGCCCGCCGAGCACCTTGTGTCGGATACCCGACTTCATGCCACGCTCGCCATCACGGACGACTTCAAGCGCCCCTGTCCGCTTCTTGAAAGCGCGTTGCACTCAATTGGCGGGAGCATCGCGGCGGCGCCCATTCCGATGCGCCTCGATCAACTTTCCGGGAGCAACGGCTCGATCGCGCTGCGTTCCAGTCGACGATGCCCGCCGCTTGCCGCACTGGCGGGCCCTCTTCAGCGGCGAATGGCCCGCGCCGGGTTCTTGCGGACGGAGTGGGTTTTTTGTCCGCACGTTACGCTGCTCTACCGTGCCGGAGTCCCATTTACCCGCGCGATTGATCCGATCTGCTGGACGGCGAACGACTTTGTGCTGATCCACAGCATCATCGGCGAACACCAGCATATTGAACTAGGCCGCTGGCCGCTCGTCGAACGGCAGGGCAGCCTCGCCTTCTGACGCCGCCCCGCCGCTGGAAGGTCAGCCCGCCACCACCGTCTGCTCGATCGTACCGAAGATCGGGTGGTGCTTGTCGTCCTCCGCCCAGATGCGGATCGTGTCGCCGGCCTTGAGGAACGGCGTTTCGGCAGCACCCCGCAGGATCGTCTCGACGGTGCGCACCTCCGCGAGGCAGCAATAGCCGTTGCCGCCCTCGCCGATCGGCTTGCCCGGGCCGCCATCGGCGTCGCGGTTGGAGACGGTGCCCGATCCGAGGATCGTTCCCGCACCCAGCGCCCGCGTCTTGGCGGCGTGCGCGATCAGCGTGCCGAAGTCGAAGGTCATGTCCTCGCCGGCCGCGACGCGGCCAAACGGCTTGCCGTTGAGGTCGACCATCAGCGTGCGGTGGAGCTTGCCGTCCTGCCACCAGCCGCCCAGCGCGTCAGGCGTCACGAACACCGGCGAGAAGGCGCTGGCCGGCTTGGACTGGAAGAAGCCGAAGCCCTTGGCGAGTTCGCCTGGGATCAGGTTGCGCAGGGACACGTCGTTGGTGAGCCCCACCAGCCGAACCGCCGCCAGTGCCTCTTCGCGGCTCGCACCCAGCGGCACGTCGCCGGTGACGACGACGACTTCTGCCTCCAGATCGCAGCCCCAGCTTTCGTCCCTGAGCGGGATCGAGTCGCGCGGTCCCAGGAACCCGTCGGAGCCGCCCTGATACATCAGCGGATCCTGCCAGAAGCTCTCGGGCAGCTCCGCGCCGCGCGCCTGCCGCACCAGCGCGACATGGTTCACATAGGCCGAGCCGTCCGCCCATTGATAGGCGCGGGGCAGCGGCGCCGCCGCCTGCCGCTCGTGGAAGCGCATCATCGGGATGGTCTCATGCTCGAGATCGGTGGCGAGGTTGCGCAGATCGCCTTCCACCCGCTCCCAATCGTCGAGCGCGGCCTGCAGCGTGGGGGCGATATGGCTGGCATCGGCACACCAGGCGAGATCGTTCGAAACGACGACGAGCTTGCCGTCGCGGCCCTGCTTGAGGCTGGCTAGTTTCATTTGACACCATCTCCTTCGGCGGTCGCTTTAGTGCAACTTCGCGGAACACGGAACCGTAACCCTTTGCTACGTATTTTGCCCAGTCGCATTGACTTCGGGGCGGGCCATGATCAACGAATTGCACATGGCCGCGCCGCTTCGCTTTCTGGATCATGGCGGCGACATGGCCGAACGCATCCGCGCGTTCGACTGGGCCAGCCATCCGTTCGGACCGCCGGAGACCTGGTGCGAGCCGCTGCGCATCACCGTGGACATGCTGCTCGCCTCGCGCTTCCCCAAGGCGTTGTACTGGGGCCCCGACTTCCGGCTGCTGTACAACGATGCCTGGGCGCCTATTCCTGCCGATCGCCATCCCTGGGCGCTCGGTCGTCCAGGCCGCGAGGTGTGGGCTGAAATCTGGGACGTGGTCGGCCCGCAGATGGAAGAGGTCGTCGCTACCGGGCGCGGCTTTGCCGTCTACGATCAGCTGCTGCGAATGGCGCGGGACGGCGTACTGCGCGACACTTGGTGGAACTACAGCTTCACGCCTGTCCGCGACGCGGAAGGCCGGGTGCTCGGCATTCTGAACCAGGGCAACGAAACCACGCGAGTCGTGCTTGCCGAGCGCGCCCAGCAGGCGGAACTGGCGCGACTGCAGGACTATTTCCAGCAGGCACCCGGCGCTGTGGCGCTGCTGGAGGGGCCGGAGCACCGCTTCGTGCTGGCCAACCCCGCCTATCTGGAGCTGGTGGGGCGCGAGGCGGTGGTGGGCCGATGCGTGGCAGAGGTGCTGCCGGAGGTGGTCGAGCAGGGCTATGTCGACGTGCTGGACCAGGTGTTTCGCAGCGGTACCGTCTATCGTGCGGTCAGCCGCGACGTGATGCTGCAGCGGCGACCCGGCGCGGAGCCGGAACGCCGGATCCTCGATTTTACCTTCCAGCCGGTGAAGGACGCTCGCGGCGCGAGCACCGGTGTCTTCATCGCCGCCAGCGACATTACCGAGCGTGCGGCCGCCGAGGAAGCCTTGCGGCACAGCGAGGAGCGCCTGCAGCTCGCGCTCAACGCCTCGACCGGCATCGGCACCTGGGACTGGACGGCGGAAAGCGGCCGGGTGACCGGCGACGAGCGCTTCGCCGCGCTGTTCGGTATCGATCCGGCGCGCGTCGCGCATGGCGGTGCCTTCGATGCGGTGCTCAACTTCATCCATCCGGACGATCGCGTGCGAATCGCCCAGGAGGTGCGCCAGTCGGTTGCCCATCGCGCGCCGCTGAAGCTGGAGTTCCGGGTGGTGCGGACCGATGGCGAGGTGCGCTGGCTGCTCACCCAGGGCCGCTGCATCTTTGATGCCGAGGGGCGCCCGGTGCGGTTCCCCGGCGTCAGCTTCGACATTACCGATCGCAAGCTGGCCGAGGAAGCTGCTCAGGGGGCGGCCGAGGACCTGCGCTCCGCCACCGAGGCGCAGTCTTTCCTGCATGGCCTTGCCGAGCGCCAGCGCGCCCTCGATACGCCCGATGCGATCATGGAACTCACCGCCGCCGAACTGGGCGCGAAGCTGGGGCTTGCCCGCGTCGGCTTCTACCGGGTGGCCGGTGACGTGATCCATCTCGGTCCCTGCTGGACCGATGGCAGCCTGCCCAAATTCGCCGGCCAGTGGCGGCTGGATGCAGTGGCACCGCTGGTCGAGCGCTATCGTCAGGGCCGCACCGTAACCTTTGACGATAGCAGCACCGAATTCCCGCATACCGAGCTGAGCAAGCTCTCGCCCTCGGCGATCGGCGTGCCGTTGCTGCGCGGCGGGCAATGGGTGGCGACCTTCTACGCCAACGGCGCAGGCCCGCGGGCCTGGCAGCCCGACGAGATCGCGTTCGTCGAGACGGTGGTGGAAACCACCTGGGATTCGGTGGAGCGCGCGGATGCGGTGCTGGCGCTGCGGGAGAGCGAGGCGCAGTTCCGCGCGATCACCAATTCGATCGACCATATGGTCTGGTCGGCCGATGCCGAGGGCGCGGTCGATTACTATAACGATCGCTGGTACGACTATACGGGGGTGGAACGCGGTAGCACCGACGGCGATGCGTGGGGCACGGTCCTCCATCCGGGCGACCAGCGGCGCGCGGCGGCCGCGTGGCAGCATTGCATCCGTACCGGCGACCTGTACCGCATCGAATATCGCCTGCGGCACCATAGCGGCATCTATCGCTGGGCCCTAGGCCGCGCGCAGCCGCTGCGGGACGAGACCGGGCGCATCGTCCGCTGGTTCGGCACGAGCACCGACATCCAGGACATCGTCGATGCGCGCGAAGTGCTTGCCCGTTCGCGCGAGGAACTCGAAGCCGCGGTGCGCGAACGAACCGAGCGGCTGATGGCCGCCGAGGCGCAGCTCCGCCAGGCGCAGAAGATGGAGGCGGTGGGCCAGCTGACCGGCGGCATCGCGCACGACTTCAACAACATGCTTGCGGTGGTGATCGGCGCGCTCGACCTGATGGAGCGCCGCGTTGCGCAGGGGCGGACGGATATCGATCGGTATCTCGTCGCCGCGCGGGACGGGGCGAGCCGTGCGGCGGCGCTCACCCAGCGACTGCTCGCCTTCTCGAGGCGCCAGCCGCTCGCGCCGACCGCCCTCGATGTGAACGACATGCTCGGCGGAATGATCGAGCTGCTGGTGCGCACGCTCGGCGAAGGCGTTGTCATCGAGACCCAGTTCGCCCGTCGGCTCGATCCGGTGGTGGCGGATCGCAACCAGCTCGAGAATGTCGTCCTCAACCTGGCGGTCAACGGTCGCGACGCAATGCCGGAGGGCGGCACGCTGACGATCGAGACCGAGCAGGTGGCGATCGGTGCCGAAGAGGCCGGTCGCTACGAAATCGCCGCGGGTGATTTCGTCGAGATCCGCATCCGCGATTCGGGGGTGGGCATGCCGGCCGAAGTCGCGGCGCGCGCCTTCGATCCGTTCTACACGACCAAGGGCGTCGGCAAGGGTACCGGGCTGGGGCTCAGCCAGGTGTTCGGCTTTGTCCGCCAATCGGGCGGGCACGTCACGATCGAAAGCGAGCCCGGCCACGGCACCTGCGTGCGGGTGCTGCTGCCGGCTCAGCCCGAGGCCGTACCCACGCCGGCGGCGAGCAGCATCGAGCGCGAACTTCCGCGGGGGCGACCCAGCGAGGTGGTCCTGGTCGTCGAGGACGAGGACCGGGTGCGCACCTATTCGGTCGAGGCATTGCGCGAGCTGGGCTATGGCGTGGTCTTCGCCCGCGACGGGATCGAGGCGCTGCGGCTGCTCGAGCGCGGGCAGAAGGTCTCGCTGCTGTTCAGCGACGTGGTGATGCCCGAGATGAGCGGCCGCGAGCTGGCGGCGCGGGTGCGCGAACGGATGCCCGAGCTGAAGGTGCTGCTCACCAGCGGGTACGCTCCCGATTCGCCGGCGGCGCGCGAGGACGAGCACATCCTGCCCAAGCCGTTCGACATCGCCGCACTCGCCATCGCGATCCGCGCTGCACTGGACGGTTGACGGCAGGAAAGGCTTGACCTTCGGGCGTGCGTTCGCCATTCGCGCCGCGGCTTCGGGCGATGCGTCCGGTTGACCAGTCCCTGCCGCCGAGTCCTGTCGAAGGGCGGCCAGGGTCCGCCCGGCAGGCGGAGGACGTGTATCCATGGCAAATGTGGCAGTGATCGGCGCCCAATGGGGTGACGAAGGCAAGGGCAAGATCGTCGACTGGCTCGCCGAGCGCGCCGACGTGGTGGTCCGCTTCCAGGGCGGGCACAATGCCGGCCACACGCTGGTGATCGGCGAGAAGGTCTACAAGCTCTCGCTGCTCCCTTCGGGCATCGTCCGCGGCACGCCAAGCGTGATCGGCAACGGCGTGGTGCTCGATCCCTGGGCGCTCAAGGCCGAGGTGGAGAAGCTGCGCGAGCAGGGCGTCGACGTGACCCCGGACACGCTCAAGATCGCCGATACTTGCCCGCTGATCCTGCCCTTCCACCGCGATCTCGACGCGCTGCGCGAGGATGCCAGCGGCGCCGGCAAGATCGGCACCACCCGCCGCGGCATCGGCCCGGCCTATGAGGACAAGGTCGGCCGCCGCGCGATCCGCGTGTGCGATCTCGCCAATCTCGATTCGATCGGGCCGCAGGTCGATCGCCTCGCCGCGCACCATGATGCGCTGCGGGCCGGCTTCGGCCGGCCGCCGATCGACCGCGAGGGCTTGCTGAACGAGCTGCGCGACATCGCCGGCTTCGTGCTCCCCTTCGTCCAGCCGGTGTGGAAGATGCTGAACGAGGCGCGCTCGCGCGGCCGTCGCATCCTCTTCGAAGGCGCGCAGGGCGTGCTGCTCGACATCGACCACGGCACCTATCCGTTCGTCACTTCGTCCAACACCGTGTCGGGCACCGCGGCGAGCGGCAGCGGCATGGGCCCTGGCGCCGTGGGCTTCGTGCTCGGCATTGCCAAGGCCTATACCACCCGCGTCGGCTCGGGTCCCTTCCCGAGCGAGCAGGAGAATGAAATCGGCGAGCGTCTTGGTACGCGCGGCCACGAGTTCGGCACCGTCACCGGACGCAAGCGCCGTTGCGGCTGGCTCGACGCGGTGCTGCTGCGCCAGTCGGTCGCGGTCTCAGGCATCACCGGCATCGCGCTGACCAAGCTCGACGTGCTCGACGGGTTCGACGAGATCCAGGTGTGCACCGGCTATCGGTTGAACGGTGAAGTGCTCGACTATTATCCCGCCAGCGCGCCGGACCAGGCGGCGGTGGAGCCGATCTACGAGACGATGGAAGGCTGGTCCGAATCCACGTTCGGCGCGCGCAGCTGGGCCGACCTGCCGGCCCAGGCGATCAAGTACATCCGTCGCGTCGAAGAGCTGATCCAGTGCCCGGTGGCGCTGGTTTCGACCAGCCCCGAGCGCGAGGACACCATTCTCGTTCGCGATCCCTTCGCCGATTGACACGAAAACGCCCGGCCCTCGGGGAGGGCCGGGCGCATCGGAGCTCAAGGCGAGGGGCTGAAAGGGGGAAAGGCCCCGCGCCGAGCTACCCTGCGTTAGCGCGGACGCTTGCGCTTCGGCTTGTCGCCGGTCTGGTCACCCATGGTCGAGTCCGTCGTGCTTGCGCTCGGGTCGGTGGGCGAGGTCGTCGTCGTGGTCGACGAATCCGGCGTGTTCATCGTGCCCGAGCCCGTCGTGCCGCCCGGCGTCGTCGTGGTCGACGGATTCATCGACGGATCGGCCGGCGAGGTCGACGGCTGACCCGGCGTGGTGCTCTGGTCCATGGTCGAGCCGCCCGGCGTCGTCTGGCCCGGGGTGGTCTGCTGCGCGAAGGCGGCCGGCGCGGCGATCAGCGTAGCAGCGGCGAGAATGGTCTTGATGTACATTACACGGCATCCTTCTGTTGATTATGCCAACGGAAGGTTAACCACCAAATTCCCAAGAAGTCTCATTGGCTGATTTCGATTAACCGATAAAAGCGAACGGATCAGGGGTGAGTCGAGCGCAAGATCAGCCGACCTGTGCCCGATGCAGCAATTTCTGGTCCGCCAATACCAATGCAACCATTGCTTCGACGACGGGCACGCCTCGGATGCCGACGCAGGGGTCGTGGCGGCCCTTGGTGCGGATCTCGCTGGCCTCGCCTTCGCGGGTGACGGTTTCGACCGGGATCAGGATCGAGCTGGTGGGCTTGAACGCGACACGCATCCGCACCGGCTGGCCTGTGGCGATGCCGCCCGCGATTCCGCCCGCATGATTGGCGAGGAAGTCGACGCCGCCGTCACCGCGGGGCCGCATCGCATCGGCATTCTCCTCGCCGCGCAGGGCGGCTGCCGCGAAGCCGTCGCCGATCTCGAAGCCCTTCACCGCGTTGATCGACATGCACGCTGCGGCCAGTTCGCTGTCGAGCTTGGCGTAGAGCGGCGCGCCCCAGCCGGCGGGCACGCCGGTGGCCTCGCAGGCGACGACGGCGCCGAGCGACGACCCGTCCTTGCGCGCGGCATCGACCAGCGTTTCCCAACGTGCCGCCGCATCCGGATCGGGGCAGAAGAACGGATTGTTGCCGATCTCGGCCGCATCGAACTTCGCATAGTCGATCGCGTCGCCGCCGATCGCCTCGACCCAGGCGGTGATCGTCACCTCCGGAATCACAAGCCGCGCGACCGCGCCGGCTGCTACGCGGGCCGCAGTCTCGCGCGCCGAGGAGCGGCCGCCGCCGCGATAGTCGCGGAAGCCGTATTTTTGGTCATAGGCATAATCGGCATGGCCGGGGCGATAGGCCTTGGCGACGTCCGAATAATCCTTGGAGCGCTGGTCGACATTGTCGATGTGCAGCGCGATCGGGGTGCCGGTGGTGCGGCCCTCGAACACGCCCGAGAGGATGCGGACCTGGTCCGGTTCCTGCCGCTGGGTGGTGAAGCGCGACTGGCCGGGGCGGCGACGATCGAGGAAGGGCTGGATGTCGCTCTCGCTGAGCGTCAGCCCCGGCGGGCAGCCGTCGACCACGGCGCCCAGCGCGGGGCCATGGCTCTCGCCCCAGGTGGTGAAGCGGAATACGCGACCGAAGCTGTTGAACGACACCGGCGCACGCCCTCCGTCTGGATCAAACCCGCGGGCCGTTTCGCAGGTGTCGCGCGCGGCTGCAACCCGTTCAGACGATCTCGAAGAGCCCCGCCGCGCCCATGCCGCCTGCAGTGCACATCGACACCACAACATAGCGCGCGCCGCGCCGCCGCCCCTCGATCAGCGCATGGCCGACCAGCCGGCTGCCGGTCATGCCGAACGGGTGGCCGATCGCGATCGCGCCGCCGCTGACGTTGAGCTTGTCGGGATCGATGCCGAGCGTGTCGCGGCAATAGAGGCACTGGCTCGCGAACGCCTCGTTGATTTCCCACAGGCCGATGTCGTCGACCTTGAGCCCCGCACGGGCGAGCAGCTTGGGTACGGCGAAGACCGGGCCGATGCCCATCTCCTCGGGTTCGCAGCCCGCCACCTGAAAGCCGCGATAGATGCCGAGGATCGGGCGGCGCTCTGCCTCGGCGGTCTTGCGGTCCATCAGGATCTGGGCGGCGGCGCCGTCGGAGAGCTGGCTGGCATTGCCGGCGGTGACGTGGCAGCCTTCGGTTACGAAGGCGCCGTCCTTCCACACGGGCTTGAGGGTTGCCAGCACCTCGGCAGTGGTGCCGGGGCGGATGCCTTCGTCCTGGGTGACGGTCACCGCCTCGCTACCGGTGCGATTGCCGGCCTTGTCGAACAGCGCCTTGGTGACGGTGATCGGTGCGATCTCTGCATCGAACGCGCCGCGCGCGAGGGCCGCAGCGGCGCGCTGCTGGCTTATCGCGGCGAATTCATCCTGCGCCTCGCGGCTGATGCCATAGCGTTCGGCGACGATCTCGGCGGTTTCGATCATCGGGATATAGGCGGCGGGCACCTGCTCGGTGACCGAGCGGTTCGCGTAGCGCGGTGCATTGGCCATGGTGAGACTGATCGACTCCATCCCGCCGGCCAGCGCCACGTCGATTTCGTCGGTCATGATCGAGCGGGCGGCGAGCGCGATGGCGGTAAGGCCCGATCCGCATTTCCGGTCGAGGCTGAACGCCGGCACGCTGTGCGGAACGCCCGCGGCGAACAGCGCCATCCGCGCCATGTTGGCGCCCTGTGTCCCCCATTGGTTACCCATGCCGTAGAACACGTCGTCGATCCGCGCCGGATCGATCCCGGCGCGCTCCACTGCCGCGTTCATCACATGCGCGGCGAGCACCGGCGCTTCGGTATCGTTGAAATAGCCTCGGCCCGCCTTGCCGATGCCGGTGCGGGCAGTGGAGACGATCGCGGCTTCGCGCATGGCACCCTCTCATTCTTTCGAGTTTCGGGTACGCTTCCGCGATCGGCGGCCTGATTGCAACCGGCTCAGTCGCGGAACTGCGGTGCGCGTTTCTGCATGTTGGCCATCACCGCCTCGATTTGGTTGGGCGTGCGGAGCAGCGCTGCCTGCTCGACGCTTTCGGCCAGCAGCACGGCGGCGGCATCGCCCTCGTGGTTGGCGAGGCGCTTGGCAGCGCGGATCGCGTCCGGGTTGCGGCCGGCAATGGCGTGCGCGAGTGCCAAGGCTTCGGTGTGCGGATCGTCGGCCAGCCGGGTGACGAAGCCGAGCGCCTGCGCCTCCGCTGCATCGAACTCGCGCGCGGTGTAGGTGAGTTCGCGCAGCACGTCGTCGCGCACGGTGCCGCGCCAGAGCACGAAGCC
Source organism: uncultured Sphingomonas sp. (assembly GCF_913774285.1). Taxonomy (GTDB): domain Bacteria; phylum Pseudomonadota; class Alphaproteobacteria; order Sphingomonadales; family Sphingomonadaceae; genus Sphingomonas. Next base: position 37,354 of record NZ_CAJYHX010000011.1, read on the forward strand.
CGCCATGTCGGGCACGATTCCCCATTTCAGCTCCATTACCGACAGTCGGGTGTCGGGCGCTGCGATGCGGATGTCCGCACCGCTGGCGATCTGCAGTCCGCCGCCAAAGGCAATACCGTGCACGGCGGCGATCACCGGCACCGGCAGCGTTCGCCAGCCCCAGGCGACCTGCTGATAGCTGTTCGCCAGCCCATGGCTGCGCGCGGCGATGTCCACGCCGCCGCCGACGTTGGCCATGCTCGCCATGTCCAGTCCGGCGCAGAAGGCGCGGCCTTCGCCGGAAAGGACCACGGCGCGCAGGCCAGCGGTCTGGCCGAGCGCGTCGATCGCCGAGAGAAGGCCTTCGATCATCGCGGGGTCGAGCGCGTTCATCTTGTCCGGCCGACGCAGCCGTACGTCGGCCACGCCGTTCTCGATGGTCCACGTCACCCGCTCGCTCATTCCGGCATCCTCTGTCGCTTGTCGCCAATGTGCGGCGAAGCATTTGCGCGGGCAAGATGGCGACGCTAGAAAAGTGGGTATGTCCCAGTCCAGCGATCCCGCGGCGCCGCCCCGGTTCGATCCGCGCGCCTTCTTCGCGCTCCGCTTTCCCAACCATGGCAGCCGCCTGGGCGTCGCCCACCGCGACCATGGCGAGGACTGGTCCGAGCTCGAGCTGCCGTGGCGTGCCGATCTGGTGGGGCAGGAGGAGACCGGCGTGCTCGCCTCGGGGCCGATCCTCGCCTTGATGGACATGGCGAGCAGCGTCGCGGTGTGGCTGAAGGTCGGCAAGTTCCTGCCGCATGCCACGCTCGATCTGCGGATCGACTATCTCCGCCCGGCGCGGACGGGCCAGACGGTTATCGGGCGCTGCGAATGCTATCGGCTGACCCGCTCGATCGCGTTCGTGCGCGGTCAGGCGCATGACGGCGATCCGGCCGATCCGCTGGCGCATGTCGCGGGGACCTTCATGGCAGCGGAGGGCTACTGGTGAAGCTTCCACCTTATGCAGAGCTGCTGGGGCTCAGTGTCGAGCCGGGCGCGGATGCGCCGGTGCTGTTGATGCCGTTCTCTGGCGACGTCGTCGGCCGGCCGGGCTTTCTCCATGGTGGCGCGATCGGCGGGTTGCTCGAAATGGCCGCGGTGGGGGCGCTGCTCCAGGCGCTGGAAGCGGAAGGCGGGGCGAAGGTGAAGCCGGTCAACGTTACCGTCGATTACATGCGCGGTGGCCGCGAGAAGGAGACGCGGGCCAAGGGCACGGTGACGCGGCTGGGCAATCGCGTGGCGAATGTCAGCGCGATCGCGTGGCAGGACGAGGAGGAGCGGCCGATCGCCGCGGCTCGGATGAACTTCCTGATCGTCAGATAGGGGCGTTCCCTCCACAGCTCACCGCCATTCCCGCGAAGGCGGGAATCCATCAGCCTGAGCGTCTCAGAAAGAGTCTACCCACATGCGGCAATGGATCCCCGCCTTCGCGGGGATGACGAAGGATGGTGGGGAGGCGTGCACCTCCCCAATTCCTCACTTCTTCGGGGTCACCCGCATCAGCCAGCCGCCATCGCCCTTGGCGCCGTCCTGCAGCAGCCACAGCGAGCCGTCGGGTCCCTGCGCCACGTCGCGGATGCGCATGTCCAGGTTCCACTGGTCGGCCTTGCGGGCGTTGGTGCCGTCGAGCGCGATGCGGATGAGGGCCTGGCCGGACATCGCGCCCATCAGCAGCGAGCCCTTCCACTGCGGGAACTCGCTGCCGGCATAGTAGATCAGCCCCGAAGGCGAGATCGACGGCACCCAGTAGAGCTTGGGCAGCTCATAGCCGTCGCCCGCCTTGGGCTTGGGAATCGGCTTGTTGTTGTAGTTCTCGCCGAACGAGACGTTGGGCCAGCCATAGTTACGGCCCCTGAGGATCAGGTTGAGCTCGTCGCCGCCCTGCGGACCCATCTCGTGCTCCCACAGATTGCCCGAAGCATCGAAGACCAGACCATAGGGATTGCGATGGCCGCTGCTCCAGATCGCGGCGGGCGCCGGATTGGGGCCGTCGAACGCGAAGGGGCGGCCCTTGGCGGTCTTGGCGGCGATGCTGTCCTCGGGCGGATCGATGACCTGCACGGTCGTCGCGCCGACCTTGCTGGCATCCGGGTTGTCCGAGGCGGGCTTGCCGTCGAGCGTCAGGTGCAGGATTTTGCCGATCGCCTGGTTGGGATCCTGCGCCGGGGTGAAGCGCTGGCGCTCGCCTGAGGACAGGAACAGCGACTTGCCATCGGGCGCGAAGGCGATGACGGCGCCGAACTGGCCGCCATCGCCGTCCGCGCCCGAGCGGAACAGCACCTCGACATTGTCGAGTCGCGGCGCCATCGCCTTGCCGCGGGTCAGCTTGGCGCGGGCAAGCGCCAGCGCGCTGCCGTTGGCGCGCGGCTCCGAATAGGTGAAATAGATGGTGTTGCTGCTGGCGAAGTCCGGTGCGGGCGCCACGTCGAGCAGGCCGCCCTGGCCGCCCACGGCGACCTTGGGCACGCCGGTCACCGCCTGCGCCTTCTGGTTGACCTCCCAATATTGCAGCTGCCCGGCCTTCTCGGTCACCAGCGCGGCGCCGTCGGGCAGGAAGGCGAGCGCGAAGGGAGAATCGAAATCGGCGACGCGGATCGCGGTGAAGGGCACGCCCGCGGGCAGTGGGGCGGGGGTGCCGCTCGGAACCGGCAACGGTGTCGGCGTCGCGGCCGTGCCGGTCGGCTGCTGGGCGTTGGAGCCGGGCGACGAACAGGCAGCGGCGAACAGAAGCGGGATCAGCAGCAGCGAACGGGGCATGGGGAATCCTCTCCGGCGATGGTTCGGCCGCGAACGCAGCCGGTTTTGCAACGTGTTGCAACGACTTTCGTCCGCGAAAAGATGCAAGTAGGGCAGCGCCCCCTTGCTCCGTGCCACACGATTGCGTATATCGCGGATGCTTTCTCGGACATCGTCAAACATGATCGAGGTCGGCGCCACGAGGCACCGGCACCGAAGCTGCTTGATTTCAACCGGAGATGTGTGTGGCGAATCTCGCCGAACTGGCCAAGATGATCGAAACCGAAGCGCAGGCGCTGGGCTTTGCCCTGGTGCGCGTGAAGCTGTTCGGCGGCCAGAGCGATCCCACGCTGCAGATCATGGCCGAGCGCCCCGATACGCGCCAGCTGACGATCGACGATTGCGCCGATTTGTCGCGCCGCATCTCGGACCTGCTGGATCGGCTCGAAGCTGAAGGCCGCGACCCCATCGACCATGCCTATCGGCTGGAAGTCAGCTCGCCGGGCATCGACCGGCCGCTCACTCGGCTGCAGGATTTCGCCGACTGGAAGGGGCACGAGGCCCGCATCACGCTTGCCGAGAAGCTCGATGGGCGCAAACAGTTCAAGGGCGATCTCGCCGGTATCGATGCGGACGCGGGCACTATCACGATCGTGACGCAGGACGAGGCACACCATGTGCTGCCGTTCGCGGCGATCGAGGATGCCAAGCTGACGATGACCGATCGCCTGATCGCCGCCACCGCGCCGCTCTCTGCCGAGGGCGCCGATAAGATTATCGAAGTAGAAGGATAAGCCCGGATGGCCACCGCCATTTCTGCCAACAAGGCCGAGCTGCTCGCGATCGCCGATTCGGTCGCGAAGGAAAAGCTGATCGACAAGGCCATCGTCATCGAGGCGATGGAAGACGCGATCCAGCGCGCCGCGAAGAACCGTTACGGCGTCGAGAACGACATCCGCGCGAAGCTCGATCCGGTCTCGGGCGACCTCCGTTTGTGGCGTGTCGTTGAGGTGGTCGAGCAGGTCGACGACTATTTCAAGCAGGTCGACCTGAAGGGCGCCGAGAAGCTCCAGAAGGGCGCGAAGGTCGGCGACTTCATCGTCGATCCGCTGCCGCCGATCGAGTTCGGCCGCATCCAGGCGCAGGCCTCGAAGCAGATCATCTTCCAGAAGGTCCGCGACGCCGAGCGCGAGCGCCAGTATGACGAGTTCAAGGACCGGGTGAACGAGATCATCACCGGTGTGGTGAAGCGTGTCGAGTTCGGCCATGTCGTTGTCGACCTGGGCCGCGCCGAGGGCGTGATCCGCCGCGACCAGCAGATCCCGCGCGAAGTGGTGCGCGTAGGCGACCGCGTCCGCTCGGTGGTGCTCAACGTCCGCCGCGAGAACCGCGGCCCGCAGATCTTCCTGAGCCGGGCGCACCCCGAGTTCATGAAGAAGCTGTTCGCGCAGGAAGTGCCGGAAATCTACGACGGCATCATCGAGATCAAGGCCGCCGCCCGCGACCCGGGCAGCCGCGCCAAGATCGGCGTGATCAGCCATGACGGTTCGATCGATCCGGTCGGCGCCTGCGTCGGCATGAAGGGCAGCCGCGTGCAGGCCGTCGTGCAGGAAATGCAGGGCGAGAAGATCGACATCATTCCCTGGTCGCCGGACACGGCCACCTTCGTCGTCAACGCGCTGCAGCCGGCAAACGTCAGCCGCGTCGTGATCGACGAGGAAGAGGATCGCATTGAAGTCGTCGTCCCCGACGATCAGCTGAGCCTCGCCATCGGCCGTCGCGGCCAGAATGTGCGCCTGGCCAGCCAGCTGACCGGCAAGGCGATCGACATCCTCACCGAGGCGGATGCGAGCGAGAAGCGCCAGAAGGAATTCGTCGAGCGTTCGGAGATGTTCCAGAACGAGCTCGACGTCGACGAGACGCTGGCCCAGCTGCTGGTCGCCGAAGGCTTCGGCGCGCTGGAAGAAGTCGCCTATGTCGAAATCGAGGAGCTCGCGACGATCGAGGGCTTCGACGAGGACCTCGCGCAGGAGCTCCAGAACCGCGCCCAGGAAGCGCTGGAGCGCCGCGAGGAAGCCAATCGCGAGGAGCGCCGCGCACTCGGCGTCGAGGACGCGCTGACCACCATGCCGTATCTGACCGAAGCGATGCTGGTCACGCTCGGCAAGGCGGGCATCAAGACGCTCGACGATCTCGCCGACCTGGCGACCGACGAGCTGGTCGAGAAGAAGCGCGCCGAGCCGCGTCGTCGCGGCGACGATACCCCCCGCAAGGAGCCCAAGGGCGGCATCCTCGCGGAGTATGGCCTCAGCGACGAACAGGGCAACGAGATCATCATGGCGGCCCGCGCCCATTGGTTCGCCGATGAAGAACCTGCGGAAGCAGGCGAGGAGGACGCAATTGCGGACTCCGAACAATGATACGCGCCGACTGACATTGGCACTGGTCATCCCCCCTCTCGGTAACCGGAGGGGCCGATGACCGACGCGGTTCGCACCTGCATCCTTTCGCGCGAGGAATCGCCGCGGGAAGGGCTGATCCGACTCGTGCTTTCGCCCGACGGCGAAGTGCTGCCCGACATCCGTGCCAAGGCCCCCGGCCGCGGTGCCTGGATCTCCGTCGACAAGGCGGGGCTGACGGCGTCGCGCGACAAGGGCAAGCTGCGGGGCGCGCTCTCGCGCAGCTTCCGTACCGGCGAGATTCGCATTCCGGACGATCTGGAAGACCGGATCGCCGCCCAGTTGCAGCGCGCCGCGCTCGATCGGCTGGGGCTGGAGGCGAAGGCCGGCTATGTGGTGATCGGCGCCGAGCGGATCGAAAAGGCCGCGCGCAGCGGCCGACTCCATCTGCTGCTCCACGCCTCCGATGCCCGCGACGACGGCAGCCGAAAGCTGGCGCAGGCGTGGCGGGTTGGCTCGGATCGGGAAGGTTCTGCCCTCAAGGGCTTAACATTGCCGGTCTCGCGCACCATATTGTCCTTGGCGTTAGGCCGCGAAAATGTGGTACACGCCGGACTTATCGACGCCCGGGCGGCGCAACGGACGAGCGAAGCGCTCGATCGCTGGCTGCACTTTATCGGACCCGAACCTGATCCCGTGTCTTGCGATTCCGTATCGCAAGGCGCATCGGCTTTGCCGTCCGCCGTGCCATTGACGACGAACACTATCGAGGAACTTGAGTAGCCGCATGAGCGACACCGAAAACGACAAGCCGAAACTGGGCATGCGCGCACCGCTGGGTCTGAAGCGCACGGTGGAAACCGGCAAGGTGAAGCAGAGCTTCAGCCATGGCCGTTCCAACACCGTGGTCGTGGAGGTCAAGCGTCGCCGTGTTCTCGGCCCGCAGGGTGCGCCGATCGACGAGTCGACGCCGGCCCCTGCCGCTGCGCCCGAGGCTCCGGCTGCTCAGGCTCCCCGCGCCGCTGCCCCGCAGCAGCAGGCGCCGCGTCCGGCTGCCCAGCCGCCGCGCAAGCCCATGGACAATCTGTCGCCGCAGGAGCGCCAGGCCAAGCTGCTCCGCGAGGCCGAGGAACAGCGCATGCAGGCGCTGGAGGAAGCGCGTCGCCGTGACGAGCGCCTCCGTGCCGAGGCACAGGAAGAAGAGCGTCGCCGCGCCGAAGAGCGTGCGCGTGCCCAGGCCGAGGCGGCTGCCGCTCCGGTCGAAGCCGCCGCGCCTGCGCCTGCGCCTTCGCCTGCTCCCGAGCCGAAGCCGGAAGTGATCGCGGAGGCCCCTGCGCCCGCGCCGACCGCCGAGCCGACTCCGGCCCCTGCGCCTGCTCCCGCCCCGCAGGCCGCAGCTCCGCAGCCGGCCGCGCCCAAGCCCGCGGCGCCGCAGGCGGCAGCGCCCAAGCCGGCCGCCCCCGCGCAGCCGCCGCGGCGTCCGATCCCGCAGGGTCCGATCACGCTGCAGCTTGATGCGTCGCTGCCCGCGCCGCGTCGCTTCACGCCGGTTGTGCGTCCGGAAATTCCCAAGCCGCAGCCCAAGCCCGAGCCGCAGCAGGCAGCCCCCGCCGCGACCCAGTCGCAGCAGCCCGCGCAGAACCAGAACCAGCCGCGTCCCGCCGCTGGCGCAGGCGCCGCGCGTCCGACGCCTTCGGGCCCTGGCGCCGCGCCGCGTCGTCCGGGTGCCGATCCGGCCAAGCCGTCGCGCGACCGCAAGGGCGACGATCGCCGCCAGTCGGGCAAGCTCACCGTCACCCGCGCCCTTGGTGGCGACGATGGCGCGCGTGCGCGCAGCCTCGCCGCGCTGAAGCGCGCCCGTGAGAAGGAGCATCGCCGCTCCTATGGCGGCCCGCGCGAGCCGCAGGTCAAGCAGGTCCGTGACGTGGTGGTGCCCGACGCCATCACCGTGCAGGAACTCGCCAACCGCATGGCCGAAAAGGGTGCGGACCTGGTGAAGGCCCTGTTCAAGATGGGCATGATGGTCACGGTCAATCAGTCGATCGACCAGGATACCGCCGAACTGCTGGTCACCGATTTCGGCCATAACGTGCAGCGCGTCAGCGAGAGCGACGTCGATCTCCAGATCGATACCGAACTCGATCCCGAGGACAAGCTGCAGCCGCGTCCGCCGGTCGTCACGATCATGGGTCACGTCGACCACGGCAAGACCTCGCTGCTGGACGCGCTGCGCGGCACCGATGTGGTGCGCGGCGAAGCCGGCGGCATCACCCAGCATATCGGCGCCTATCAGGTGACCCTGAAGGACAAGTCGAAGATCACCTTCCTCGACACGCCGGGCCACGAAGCCTTTTCGGAGATGCGCGCACGTGGTGCCAACGTCACCGACATCGTCGTGCTGGTGGTGGCCGCGAACGACGGGCTGATGCCGCAGACGATCGAGGCGATCAACCATACCAAGGCGGCGGGCAAGCCGATGATCGTGGCGATCAACAAGATCGACAAGCACGACGCCAATGCCCAGCGCGTCCGCGAACGCCTGCTCGAGCATGACGTGCAGGTCGAGGACATGGGTGGCGAGACCCAGGACGTCGAAGTGTCGGCGCTCAAGAAGATCGGTCTGGATACGCTGATCGAGAAGATCCAGCTTCAGGCCGAACTGCTCGAACTGACCGCCAATCCCGATCGCGCCGCCGAGGGCAGCGTGGTCGAGGCCAAGCTCGACAAGGGCCGTGGTCCGGTCGCGACCGTGCTCGTCACGCGCGGCACGCTGAAGGTCGGCGACGTGTTCGTCGTCGGCGCGGAAA
>NZ_CAJYHX010000012.1 GCF_913774285.1 uncultured Sphingomonas sp.
CTGCCCGAGGTGGCGAGCGCATCGGTTGCCGGCCCTGGGTTCATCAACCTGACGCTGACTGACGATACGTGGCGCGGGGAGCTGACCGCGATCGCCGAGGCGGCCGACGCCTATGGCCGATCGGAAGCCGGCGCGGGGCAGGTGGTGAACATTGAATATGTCTCCGCCAACCCGACCGGGCCGATGCATATGGGCCATTGCCGCGGCGCGGTGGTCGGCGATGCGCTGGCCAGCCTGCTGGAGTGGAACGGCGCGCGCGTCATCCGCGAATATTATGTCAACGATGCCGGCGGACAGGTCGCGGTCCTCACTCGCTCGGCGCATCTGCGCTACCGCGAGGCGCTGGGCGAGACGATCGAGATCCCCGAGGGCCTCTATCCGGGCGACTATCTGAAGCCGGTCGGCCAGCAGCTCGCCGCCGAATTCGGGGACAAATACGTGTCCGCGCCCGAGGGCGAGTGGCTGGCGCTGTTCCGCAAGACCGCGGTCGCGGCGATGCTGGTCATGATCAAGGACGATCTGGCGCTGCTCGGCATCCATCACGACCTGTTTTCGTCCGAGGCCGAGCTCCAGGCTGCCGGCAAGCCCGAACAGGCCGAGGCATGGCTGCGCGAGCGCGGGCTCGTCTATGACGGCGTGCTCGAAGCCCCCAAGGGCGAGACGCCCGAGGATTGGGAGCCGGTGGAGCTGCCGCTGTTCCGCTCGACGCAGTTCGGCGATGACCAGGATCGCCCGATCAAGAAGTCGAACGGGCAATGGACCTATTTCGGCGCCGATCTCGCCTATCACTTCCAGAAGGCGCAATCGGCCGACCAGCTGATCGACATCTGGGGTGCCGACCATGCCGGCACGGTGAAGCGGATCGTCGCGGCGGTGCAGGCACTGACCGGCGGTGAGACCCGCTTCGACGTCAAGCTCGTCCAGATGGTCCGCTTGCTGCGCGCCGGCGAGCCGGTGAAGATGTCCAAGCGCGCGGGCAATTTCGTGACCCTGGCGGACGTGGTGCGCGAAGTGGGCAAGGACGTGGTGCGCTTCACCATGCTCACCCGCAAGGCCGATGCCCAGATGGACTTCGACTTCGCCAAGGTGCTGGAGACGTCCAAGGAAAACCCGGTCTTCTACGTGCAATATGCCCATGCCCGCGTGGCATCGGTGCATCGCCGCGCGGCCGAGGCGGGGATCAGCCTCGCCGAGGACGCGGACCTGTCGCTGCTCGACGGCCGCGAACTGGCCGTGGCAAAGCTCGCCGCGCAGTTTCCGCGCGTGGTGGAAGCGGCGGCGAGCGCCCGCGAACCGCACCGCATCGCCTTCTATCTCTATGATCTGGCGGCGGAATTCCACGCGCTCTACAATATGGGCAACGACTCTGCCGATCGGCGTTTCCTGATGGTCGAGCAGCCGGCGCTGACCCGCGCGCGGCTGTTCCTCGGCCGCTCGATCCAGCAGGTCATCCGCAACGGCCTCGCGCTGATGGGCGTGGAGGCGGTCGAGGAGATGTGATGCCCGGCCGGTACGACGACAGCGAGCGGCTCCCCTGGCTGGAGACGGTGGAGGAGGCCTATGAGGAGCCGCGGCAGGGCCGCGTGTTCGTCACGGTCTTCCTCGCCCTGCTCGTGCTGGGCGCCGCGGGTGGCGTCTATTACTGGCTGAAGCACCAGGCCTCGCGTGATGGCAATGGCGCGCTGATCGCGGCCCCGGCCGAGCCCTACAAGGTGCGGCCGGACCAGCCGGGCGGGATGCGCGTGGACGGCGAGGGCGACATCGTCTTCCGCACCAGCCAGGGCGGCCCGAGCGAGGCGGGCATCAATGTCGGCGCGCTGCCCGAGGCGCCGGTCGAGGGGCAGAAGCCGCGGCCGACGCCGCAGGCGGGGCCCAAGGCGAGCAGCAGCGCGACGATCGCCCTCCCTGCGCCGACCATCGTCAAGCCGACGCCCAGCCCCAAGGTGGCGGCGGCGAGTTCGGCGGGCGAGGGGGCGGGCGCGCTGGTGCAGCTCGGGGCCTTCCCCAGCGAGGGGGCGGCGAACATCGCCTGGACGCGGATGTCCAAGCGGTTCGCCTATCTCGCCCCGCTCGGCAAGCTGGTGGTCCCGTTCGCGACTCCCGAGGGCAAGACCGTGTATCGTCTGCGGGTGAATGCCGGCAGCAATGGCCAGGCGCGCGAGATCTGCGGCAAGCTGAAGGTTGCCGGCGAGAACTGCTTCGTCGCGAGCTGACAGGGGTTGCGGGTCGAGCCGGATCGGCTAGGCCTGCTCCCCATGAAGCCCGTGATCTTCGGCCTGTCCGGCCCGACGCTTACCGACGACGAACGCGCCTTTTTCCGCGAGGCGGCGCCGCTCGGCTACATCCTGTTCAAGCGCAATTGCGTCGATCCCGCCCAGATGCGGGCGCTCACCGACGATCTCCGCGACCTGAGCGGCCGGGGCGACCTGCCGATCCTGATCGACCAGGAAGGCGGTCGCGTCGCGCGGATGCAGCCGCCGGTGTGGCCGGCTTTCCCGGCGGGCGCGGCGTTCGATGCGCTGTACGAGCGCGCGCCGATCTCGGCGATCGAGGCGGCGCGGGCGAACGGGCAGGCGCTTGCCGCGATCCTGCGCGAGGCGGGGGTGACGGTGGACTGTGCGCCGCTGCTCGACGTGGCGGTGGAGGGCGGCACCCCGGCGATTGGTGACCGGGCGTTCGGGCGCGATCCGATGCGGGTGGCGGCGCTCGGCCGGGCGCTGCTCGACGGGCTGCACCGGGGCGGCGTGGTCGGGGTGATCAAGCACATGCCCGGGCATGGCCGGGCGATGGTCGACAGCCATCTGGAGCTTCCGCGCGTGAAGGCGTCTGCCGAAGAACTGGAGGCGGACCTGCTGCCGTTCCAGCGGCTGGCGAACGCGCCGATGGGGATGACCGCGCATATCGTGTTCGAGGCGTGGGATGCGGAGCTGCCGGCGACGCTGTCGCCGACGGTGATCCGCCAGATCATCCGCGGGCGGATCGGCTTCGACGGGCTGCTGTTCACCGACGATATCGACATGAAGGCGCTCTCCGGCACCGCGGGCGAAAAGGCCGAGCGCGCGCTGGCGGCGGGCTGCGACGTGGTGCTCGATTGCTGGGCGCGGATGCCCGAGATGGTGGAGATTGTGTCCCGCATCCCGGATGCGCCGGCGGTGTGCGTCGAGCGGCTGGCGCGGGCGATGGGGTCGGTGGGCGAGGCGGAGGACGTGCCGCTCGCCGAGCTGCTGGCCAAGCGGGATGCGCTGCTGGGGGTGAGCTAACCTCACTCAAACCCCTTCTCCTTGGAGAAGGGGTTGGGGTGGAGGGATTCCAGAACATCTGTTGGTCTCTGCGAGACATAGCCCCACCCCAACCCCGCATCAGGTGAACAGCGCCCCGCGCTGTTCAGGTGCTGCCCGGGGGGCATCACCGACCTGATGCGCCTGAAGGGGAGGGGCTTTAGTACTGGATTTGCCTGGGGCGCTCCCCCCTCCTATGACCGGCCGGTGGACGGGGGCGACGACATTCTGAAGATCGAGGTCGAAGGCTGGGAAGGCCCGCTCGACCTGCTGCTCGCGCTCGCCCGAACGCAGAAGGTGGATCTGCGCCAGATCTCGATCCTCGAGCTGGTCGAGCAGTATCTCGCCTATGTCCACGCCGCGCGCGAATTGCGGCTGGAGCTCGCCGCCGACTATCTCGTGATGGCGGCCTGGCTTGCCTATCTCAAATCCGCGCTGCTGCTCCCCCGCAACCCCGCCGAGAGCCCGAGCCCCGAGGAACTGGCATTGCGCCTGCAACTCCGCCTCGAACGGCTGAGCGCGATGCGCGAAGCGGGCGCCCGGCTGGTCGCGCGCGACCGGATGGGGCGCGACGTCTTCCCGCGCGGAGCTCCGGAAGGCCTTCGCGTCCAGCGCCAGGCCAAGTGGGAAGTCGAGATCTACGACCTGATCGCCGCCTATGGCCGGATCAGCGCGCGCACGCGGCCGGTGATGCACGTGGTGGCGCACCGCGACGTGATGACGCTGGAGGCGGCGCTGGAGCGGCTCTCGACCCAGCTCGGCACGCGGATCGACTGGAGCGTGATCGAAAGCTTCCTGCCCGAAGGCGCGAGCGACCTGTTCCGCCGCTCCGCACTCGCCTCGTCCTTCGTTGCCGCGCTGGAACTCGCGCGGCAGGGGCGGCTGGAGATCCGCCAGGACGCGCCGTTCGCGCCGCTCTATCTCAAGGCCATTCCGCAATGATCGACGCGGGCGATCCGGTCCGCGCGGTCGAGGCGGTGCTGTTCGCGTCGGAGGCGCCGATGAGCGTCGACGAGATCCGCGCCTATGTCGGGCCCGAGGTGGACATCCGCGCGGCGCTTGCGGCGCTCGGCGACTTCTACGCGGGGCGCGGCATCGAACTGGTCCGCCGCGGCGATCGCTGGCATTTCCAGACCGCCGCCGATCTCGCCCATCTGCTCCGCCGCGATCGCGAGGACAGCCGCAAATTGAGCCGCGCGGGTATCGAGACGCTGGCGATCATCGCTTATCACGAGCCGGTGACGCGCGCCGAGATCGAGGCGATCCGCGGCGTGCAGATCTCCAAGGGCACGATCGACGTGCTGATGGAGGCAGGCTGGGTCCGCCCCGCGGGGCGTCGCGAGGTCCCCGGGCGGCCGCTGATGTATGCCACCACGGCCGGCTTCCTCAGCCATTTCGGGCTGGCGAGCCGGCGCGACCTGCCGGGGATCGAGGATCTCAAGGCGGCGGGGCTGCTCGATCCCGTCGATCTCGCGCTGGAACAACTCGATGCGGCCGAGGCGGCGGCGGAGAGCGAAGCGGTCGCGGAGGACGAATAGGCGAGTCATCCCGGATTCGGCCGGTCCAACCATGGTAGAGGGTGATCAGCCGTTGCCGTGGGGAGCCGCGGGCCTTAGATAGGTCGGGATATCAAGGAGAATTCTCATGGGTAGCTTCAGCCTGATGCACTGGCTGGTCGTCGGCATCATCGCCATCCTGCTGCTGGGCGGCGGCCGTTTCTCCCACATGATGGGCGACGTCGCGAAGGGCATCAAGAACTTCAAGAAGGGCATGGCCGAGGACGATACCCCGACGCCGCCGACCCGGATCGAAGGCAAGCCGGCCCCCGAGCCGGGCTATACGCCGGAAGCCGAGCGCGCTCGCGAGGAGCATCGCTGAGCCTTTCCCGGGCCACGGGTGAAGCTCGGCGGCCCGGACTTTGATCGCAGCGCGCCGGGGCGACCGGCGCATGCCGTGCGAGTGGATGCGCCGACAGAATGTTCAATATCGATTCCGGCGAGTTTTTGGTCGTGGCCATCGCCGCCCTCATCTTCATCGGGCCGAAGGACCTGCCGCGGGCGATGCATTTCGTCGGCAAATGGGTCGGCAAGGCGCGCGCGGTGGGGCGGCAGTTCCGTTCGGGCATCGATTCGATGGTCCGCGAGGCCGAGCTGGCCGAGCTGGAGAAGCAGTGGGCGGCCGAGAATGAGCGGATCATGCGGCAATATCCGCCGCAGCCGCTCGCCGCGCCCGAAACGCCCGCGATCGAGCATGTCGCGCACGACCCCGTATCGCACGACCATGTCCCGCATGACGGCGACGCGCCGGTGATGACGCCGCAGCCGGAGATCCATGCCGATCCGGCACCCGTCGAGGTTGCGGCGCCCAAGCCCGCCGCGAACGACGCCAAACCCGTTCCCCCCGCCAGCGAAGTGAAGCCGTGAGCGAGATCGACGACACCCAGGCTCCGCTGCTCGAGCATCTGATCGAGCTGCGCAAGCGGCTGGTCTGGTCGATCCTGTCGCTGCTGGTGGCGTTCGGCGGCTGCCTCTATTTCGCGCGCGGCATCCTTTCCTTCCTCGTCGCGCCGCTCAAGACGGCGGGGCAGGCGAAGATCATCAACACCGATATCTTCGGCGGCTTCCTCGTCGAGGTGAAGGTGGCCTTCTTCGCCGGGCTGATGATCGCGTTCCCGATCATCGCCAACCAGCTGTGGCAGTTCGTCGCGCCCGGCCTCTATCGGCGCGAGAAGCAGGCGCTGCTGCCCTTCCTGCTCGCCACACCGCTGCTGTTCACCGCCGGCGCCTGCATGGCCTATTTCGTTGCCATTCCTGTGGCGCTGAAATTCCTGCTCGGCTTCCAGGGCAATCTAGGCGGCGTCGAGCAGACCGCGCTGCCGGACGTGAACAACTATCTGAAGTTCATCATGCAGTTCATCTTCGGCTTCGGGATCTCGTTCCTGCTGCCGGTGCTGCTGATGCTGCTCGAACATGCCGGCATCGTCACCTATGAGCAGCTCAAGGGCGCGTGGCGCTACGCCATCGTCGCCTCGGTGGCGATCGCGGCGGTGCTGACCCCGCCGGACGTCGGCTCGCAGCTCTTGCTGGCGGGCCCGCTGATCGGGCTGTATTTCCTGTCGCTGATCGCGATCTACTTCACCCGGCGGCGGCGCGAGCGCACCGCGGCGACCGAGGCGGAAACGGCGGAGGCCGAGGCTCAGACTGCCGAATGAGCGAAGCCCCCGCCGCACGGGTGCGGCAGGGGCTTGCTGAAATCCTTACTTCGACTTTTCGGCCGCGTTGGCGACGGTGTCGCCCGCCGAGGCGACGTCCTTGCCGGCGCCTTCGACGGTGTTGCAGGCGGCGATGAGCAGGGTGCCGGCGAGCGCGGCGCACGCGATGAGTTTACGCATCGAAATTCTCCTTCATTCCCCGTTTGCCGGGACGGAGGTTCAATGCGGCGCGCGTGGAAACGTTCCTGCAGCTCAACGCAGAGGCGCCGTGCAAAACTTGATCCAGAGATGTCAGGAAGGAAGTAGGCCCGGAAGCGTCACCGGGGGGGGGGAGGGTAGACGCTTCCGGGCCCATGTCGTGGACAGCGAGAGCGGGGGGGCAAAGGTCGCTATCCGAAGTGTAGAACGTCGCCCCCGTCGCGGGGTTCCAACGCCCGAGCGAATTTTTCAGAAGCGGCCGGTGATGGCGATCGTGGTCTCATAGGCGCCGACCAGCGGGTCATGGTGGAGCTGGGTGCGCAGCTGCCGGGCGAGGCCCAGCAGCACGCGGCCGTAGCGCTTCTCGACCAGCCCCTCGAAGGTCGGGCCGCCGACCAGTGCCGGCGAGGAGACGCGCACTACCGCACGGTCGGCGTCTTCGGGTGCCTTGATCGAGATGCGGATCTGCGCGGCCGGATTGCAGCTGACCGCGAGCTCGATGATCTCGGTGAGCAGGAACGACACCGCGATCGCCACGTCCTGCGTCACGAGCAGCGATTCGACTTCGAGCGTGATGCCCATCCCGCGCGCTTGTTCGGAAGCGGTGGCGCGCAGATTGGCGGCGAGCTCGCCGATAACCGAGCGCAGCTCCAGCCCGCGATTTTCCTCCATCTCGGCATAATGGTGGCGATGGACCACCGCGAGCGCGTCAACGCGGCGCTGGATCGACGCATAGGCGTTGGCCGCCTCCTCGCCCCTGGCCGCGCGGGCGTGGAAATTGATCAGGCTGGAGATGACCTGCAGGTTGTTCTTCACCCGGTGGTGGACCTCGCGGGTGAGGCGGGTCTGCTGAACGAGACCCTTGGCAAGATCGGCCTCGTGCGCCTGGACGGTGCGGCTGATCTCGCTGAACGTGTCGCCCAGCTCTCGGATTTCCTGCGCAGGGATGGGGCCGAGACGTTCGGTGTCGATCACGTCGCCCGGCTGGTAATTGGCGACGCTGCTGCGCAGCTGGCGCAAGGGGCGGATCAGCAGGATATCGACGACGAACCAGCCGATCGCGGCGGCGGCGATCCACATCACCACCAGCAGCACCGTGGCGATCACCAGCGGCGAGGTGATCGGCGCGCCGGGCATGGTGGTTTCCAGCGCGAGATCGTCGACGCCGAGGTTGCTGCGCAGGCTCTTGCCGCGATCGAGCGGGCCATTGTCCTTGAGCGCGCGGAGCGTCAGCCGGTCGCCATGACCGATCAGCGCCGCGCCATATTCGGGCACGAAGCCGCTCGGCCGGGCAAGTCCAGCGAGCAGGTCACGCGGGTAATAAGCGGTGGCGGTGGCGCCATTGCCGCCGCTGATCCGCAGCAGCAGCCCGCCGGGCACGATTCGCGCCGCGAGATCGCCACGCGGCAAATCGATCATGCGGGTCTGGTCGAAGGGACGGCCGCACAGCGTCCGACCGCTTGCATCGCGCACGACGAAATGCGCCTGGCTCTGCGCGGCATAGGTGCCGGCAAGCCGGGTGCAGCTGGGGGCGTCGTCGGGATTGCGTTCGAGTGCGGCCAGCGCCTCGCCCAGCTGGGCGACATGGTTGGCGAGCAGGTTTTCGAGATTGCCCGCGCTTTCCTGCGCGGTGACGGTCAGCCGTTCGCGCGCCTCGTCGTCGGCACTGCGCGTGGTCTGCAGGGTGGTGAACAGCGCAATCAGCGCCAGCGGCAGCAGCGCGCCGACCAGAATCAGGAATACCTTGGCGCCCGTGGGCAGGCGCCCGAGCGCCGCCGAGAGACCTCGGCCGCGGAGCGGAGAATCCAGGCCGTTCATGGATGGATTCGTTTAATCGAGCTTCTTCAGCAGGTCGAGCAGGTCGTCCGGCACCGACTCGTTCAGCGTCTCGTCATATGTACGGCGCAATACGTCCCCCACGTCGGCGTTGGGGCGCGACTTCTTGTCGCTCCCCTGCTCCGGCTGCGGCTGCTTGCCCTGATCATCTTTAGCGGAATGCACCAATTCCCCCCTAAGGGTCCGGAAAATGTCCGGACACCCGGACGAATGAACGATGTGACCGATACCGCGAATAGTGATAACGACGCCGAGTGCAAGCGCCCGGCGTCGCGACAACCATTCACGCGGTCCGGACGATGAAACCAAAGACCGCCTCGATTGTTCCACCACCGATGCGAAATCCGGGGAGGGGCTTCTTCGGGTGACGGAATCAATTGAAATACGGCCCGTCGGGGGCGACAAAGGCTCCCGAACCTGATGGAGAATACACAGCTCATGTCGCTTGGTCAGCAACTCGCGCCGCACCTTCCGCTCCTGCGGCGCTATGCCCGTGCGCTCACCGGCAACCAGGCCGAAGGCGACCGCTATGTCCGCGCCGCCCTCGAAGCGATCGTCGAGGCACCCGATCAGTTCCCGCGCGACGTCGATGCGCGGCTGGGCCTGTACCGCACCTTCCAGGTGATCTGGCAGTCGAGCCAGTGGGACGACAGCATCGACGCGGTCGAGCAGGGCAACGACGCCGAATCAATCGCGCGCAAGCGGCTCGCTCGCCTCACCCCGCTGTCGCGCCAGGCCTTGCTGCTGACAACGGTGGAAGGCTTCCCGCCTGAGGACGCTGCCTATCTGATCGGCGAACAGCCCGCGCGCGTGACCGAACTGGTCGCGGAGGCGGTTGCCGAGATCGAGCGCCAGACGCGCACTCGCGTGATGATCATCGAGGACGAGCCGCTGATCGCGATGGATCTCGAGCAGATCGTCCGCGACCTCGGCCATGACGTCACCGGCGTCGCCGTCACCCGCGACGAAGCCGTCGCGCTGGCGATGGAAGATCGTCCGGGCCTGGTGCTCGCCGACATCCAGCTGGCCGACGACAGCTCGGGCATCGATGCGGTGAAGGACATCCTCGCCGAGTTCGCGGTGCCGGTGATCTTCATCACCGCCTTCCCGGAGCGTCTGCTGACCGGCGAGCGCCCCGAGCCGACCTTCCTGATCACCAAGCCGTTCCAGCGCGAGACGGTAAAGGCGACGATCAGCCAGGCGCTGTTCTTTGACGAGGCGACCGTTCCCGCCTGAATGGAAAATAGGGGCGGGTTCCCTCCGGTACGGACCTAAAACGGTTTTCGGATGTTTAGCATGACATGGCTGAGCAAGACGAACCCGCCCACCTCTCCACGGATCGCGCCCGCGCCGGTACGACCCCCGGAGTGACGCGCTACGTGCTGATCATCGGCACGCTGCTGGTCATTGTGATTTTTGCTGTTATCTTGTTGGTTTGACGGCAAATGCTTCACAGCACGGTGCTTGACATCAAGCCGTCTGACCCCAGCTTGACAACGAACCGCGACGCCCTGCGCGCTAACGATCGGGATTGCATGACCGAAGCTACCCACACGGATCACGACGAACCGGGCGCGCCTGCGGCCCCGGTGGAACATGTTTCGCTGTCGGACCCGGAATTCAAGACGCAGCTGGCGCAGGTCATTCCGCACTTGCGCGCCTTCGGGCGCTCGCTGTCGGGCAGCCGCGATCTCGCCGACGATCTGGTGCAGGAGACGCTCCTCAAGGCGTGGGCCGCGCGCAAGCGCTTCCAGGCCGGCACCAACATGCGCGCCTGGACCTTCATCATCCTGCGCAACCTCTATCTCAGCCAGATGCGCCGCGCGCGCTTCAAGGGCGAATGGGACGATCTGGTCGCCGACCGCCTGCTGGCGGCCCCGGCCAGCCAGGATCGCCATGTCGAACTGGCGGACATGCAGCGCGCGCTGCTCCATTTGCCGCAGCCGCAGCGCGAGGCGCTGATCCTGGTCGGCGCCGGCGGCTTCGCCTATGAAGAAGCGGCGGAGATCTGCCAGGTCGCGGTCGGCACAATCAAGAGCCGCGTCGCGCGCGGCCGCGTCGCGCTCGAAGCGCTGATGTCCGAGGGGCAGTTGCCCTCGCGCCGTTCGACCTCGCTCAACGAGGATGGCCGCACCGCGCTCGACACGATCATGGGCGAAGTCGACGATCTCAGCCGCGAGCGCTGAAGGCCGTCCACACGCCTGTGGACATTCCCTATCGTATCCGCACCGTCGGCATGAAAGCCTGTCCTTCGTCATAGAAGGGCAGGCTTTCATGCGTCTGGATCGTTCGCGTCGTCGTCAGTCGGGCTTCGGGCCCGTTGCGGCCAGCGCCATCGCCTTGCTGGCGATCGCGGCCATGCTGTGGCTCGTGCTGTGGAAGCTGTTCCAGATCACCGGCTGACGCCTTGGAAATCGCCCCTTGCCACCCGCGTGCGCTTCCCCCATATGCGCCGCGGGAGTCGGGCGGACGGGATCGTCGCCAACCCGGTCAGGTCCGGAAGGAAGCAGCCGTAACGATTTCGTCCCGGGTCGTTCCGGCTCCCACCATCCCCTTAGATCGCAGCATCCGTGAAGCTCCCGATAGCGCGCCTGTGCCCGTCGGGCGAAAAGCCGTGCGTGCAGCAGCGGAGGGGCGGGCATGCGACGATCCGGCGGCGAGATTCGGCTGTTCCTGCTACTGGCGTTCGGTTTCTCTTGGACGATCTGGATTCCGATGGCGCTGCTCGGGGTGGTGGTGCGGCAGGGAATGCTGCCGACACACTTTGGCGGACTGCTGGGCCCCTGGATCGCGGGGAGCGTGTGTGTTCTGGCGACCGCGCCGGCGGCGGCGCGAACCGCATGGCTGCGCCGGCTGGTCCTGATGCCGCAAGGGTGGCGCGGCTGGCTGCTGGCGCTCACGCCCATTCTGCTGATCGCGGCATTTTGTCTCGCTTCGCTGCTGGGCGGTCGGCCCGTCGGCGCGGGCGCGCTGCGACGGTTCAGCGGGCTGCCGGTCCTTCCCCCGCTGATGCTGTTCGCCATCGTGCTGCTGGTGAACGGCTATGGCGAGGAGGCAGGATGGCGCGGCTATCTGCTGCCGCGGCTGCAGGCGCGCTATGGCGCGATCGGCGGCGTACTTGTGCAGGCGGCGATCTGGATCGTCTGGCATGCGCCGCTGTTCTGGATCGTCGCGATCTATCGCGGCATGGGACCGGCGATGCTGGTGTTCGGCTTCGGGCTGGGGCTGGTGCTGGGCGGTTTCGTGCTCGCGCAGGTGAGCGCGGCGTCGCGCGGCAGCGTGCTGGCCGCGGCCTTGTGGCACACCGGCTATAATTTCGGCACCGCGACCGAGGGCGGGGCGCTGCTCCAGGCCGGGCTTTCCGCCATTGTCATGAGCTGGGGCGCGGCGCTGCTGCTCTGGGCGGTCGCTTCGCCTGCCGGTCGCCGCGCGATCACCGTGCCGGACTTCGACAAACGCCGCGCGGGTCCCTAGATAGGATCGTGATGTCCGATTCCCTGCTTGGCCTCGACGAACCCCCGCAGCCGCAGCGCGGCGAAGCCTATCGCGTGCTCGCCCGCAAATACCGGCCGCAGACGTTCAGTGCGCTGATCGGCCAGGATGCGATGGTCACCACGCTGGGCAACGCGATTCGGCGCGGTCGGCTGGCCCACGCCTTCCTGCTGACCGGCGTGCGCGGGGTGGGCAAGACCTCCACCGCCCGCCTCATCGCCAAGGCGCTCAACTGCATCGGCCCGGACGGGCAGGGCGGCCCGACGATCGATCCCTGCGGCGTCTGCGAGCCCTGCCGCGCGATCGCCGAGGGGCGCCATATCGACGTGATCGAGATGGACGCCGCCAGCCATACCGGCGTCGACGACGTGCGCGAGATCATCGAGGCGTCGCGCTATGCCGCGGTCTCGGCGCGCTACAAGATCTACATCATCGACGAAGTCCATATGCTGTCGAAGAACGCGTTCAACGCGCTTCTGAAGACGCTGGAGGAGCCGCCGGGGCATGTGAAGTTCCTGTTCGCCACGACCGAGGTGAACAAGGTGCCGGTGACGGTGCTGTCGCGCTGCCAGCGTTTCGATCTGCGCCGCATCTCGGCCGAACTACTCGCCGAGCATTTCGCGCGCGTGTGCGAGGCCGAGCAGGTCGAGGCCGAGCCCGAGGCGCTGGCGCTGGTCGCGCGTGCGGCGGAAGGCTCGGCGCGCGACGGGCTCTCGATCCTCGACCAGGCGATCGCGCATGCGGGTCTGGAAGGCGAGGGAGTGAAGGCGGAAGCCGTGCGCCAGATGCTCGGCCTGTCCGATCGCGGCGCCAATCGCGCGCTGTTCGGCATGCTGGTGGAAGGCCAGGCGCAGCAGGCGCTGGCGGGGCTGCGCGCGCAATATGATCTCGGCGTCGATCCGCTGGCGGTGCTGCGCGCGCTGCTGGAGACGGTGCACGGCGTGACGTTGGTCAAGCTCGGCACGCACCGGCTTCCCGGCCAGTCGACCGAGGAGCGCGAGGCGATGGAAGGCTGGGCGAGCCGGCTGTCCTTCCCGGCGCTCCACCGGCTGTGGCAGCTGCTGCTGCGCGGGCATGACGAGGTCGCCAAGGCAGCGCTGCCGATCGAGGCGACCGAAATGGCGCTGCTGCGGGTGATCCACGCGGCGCAGCTCCCGGACCCGGGCGAGCTGGCCAAGCAGATCCTCAGCGGCAGCATCGCGGTGCCCGCCGGCGGCCCGGCCGTGGCTGCGCCTGCCGAGCCGACCGCGCCGGCGCCGGCCACGGTGCAGGAAACCGGGCCGGTACTGCCGACCAACCTTGCCGAACTCGCCGAGCATCTCGAGGAGCATCGCCGGCTCCAGCTCGCGATGTTCGTCCGCGATTACATGCGCCCGGTGCGGTTCGAGGGCAGCGAGATCGATTTCGGCGCGGCGCGGCCGCTGCCGCAGGATTTCGTGCGCGAACTCGGCGGGGCGCTCAAGGACAGCACCGGCGTGCACTGGAAGGTGACGCTGGTGGAAGGCGCCACTGCGCGCACGCTGCGCGAAGAACAGGCTGCGGCGGAAGCGGCCGAGCGCGAGGCGGTGCTCGCTTCGCCGATCGTCGCCGCCGCGATGCATGCTTTTCCTGATGCCGAGTTGATCGGCTGGACCAAGACCGGGAGTGACGGATGAAGAGTCTCGAAGAAATTATGGCCATGGCGCAGAACGTCCAGGCCGAACTCACCAAGGCGCAGGCGAACCTCGATACGGTCGAGGTCGAAGGCGTGTCGGGCGGCGGGCTGGTGAAGGTCAAGGCCAGCGCCAAGGGCCGCATCATCGGCATCGCGATTGACGATTCGCTCGTCAACGTCGCCGAAAAGGCGATGCTGGAGGACCTGCTGGTCGCCGCGTTCAACGATGCGCGGGTCAAGGCCGATGCCGCGTCGTCGGAAGCGATGAGCAAGATGACCAGCGGCCTGCCGCTGCCGCCGGGGTTCAAGCTCCCGTTTTGAGACAAGGGCTTACGGGAACCTAGCGTCGTCCCCTCGGTTGCTGTCGCCAGACACAATCGAGGAGAGACGACATGGCGGAGCGTATCGTTGAAGACGGCGTGGCGACCGACCGCGCGACCCACACCACGGTGATCGAGCGCCGCAGCGGCGGCGGTGCCGGCATGGCGCTGATCGGGCTGGCGGTACTGATCGCGGTGGTGATCGGCGCCTTCTACCTGTTCAACCAGAATGCCCGCGAGAACGCCAAGACCAACGCGGTGACCAGCGCTGCCAGCAGCGTCGGCGATGCCGCGAAGGATGTCGGCGACGCCGCCAAGGACGCGGCGAAGTAAGCCCCTCTAAACTCCCCTCCCGCTTGCGGGAGGGGCTGACGTGGTAGAAGCGCTGCTAAGTTTCAGCCCCTCCCCCGACCCCTCCCGCAAGCGGAAGGGGAGCACGGGAGCCGAAGCGTCCGCTCACTTCAGGCAGCGGTCCAGCCCGCTGCCCGCGACAACGTTGATCCGCGCATTGATCTTGTTGCCATAGCGCCGGGTGAACCCGCGCGGGTCGATCGCCGCGCGCTTCTTGGGCAGCGGCAGCACCGCAGCGATCAGCGCGGCCTCGCGGTCCGAGAGCTGCGATGCGTCATGGTGGAAGTAGCGCTGCGCCCCGGCGTTGACGCCGTAGGTGCCGATGCCGGTCTCGGCGACGTTGAGGTACACCTCCATGATCCGCCGCTTCCCCCAGACATTCTCGATCAGCACCGTGAAGTACGCCTCCAGGCCCTTCCGGAAATAGCCGCCGCCCTGCCACAGGAACACGTTCTTGGCGGTCTGCTGGCTGATCGTCGAGCCGCCGCGAATCTTGTGATTGCCCTGGGCATTGCGCTGATAGGCCTTCTCGATCGCCGCGAAGTCGAAGCCGTTATGCTGACAGAAGCGGGCATCCTCGGCGGCGATCACCGCGCGCGCCATGCTCGGGTCGATCTGGCGGAGCGGCATCCAGTCCTTGGTCGCGCCATGCCCGGCGAACACGTCGCCGATCATCGTCCAGGTGATCGGGGGCGGCACGAAGCGATAGACCGTCACCATCAGCAGCGACAGCAGCACGAAGCCGAGAACGAGTTGGACCCCCAGCACGATCAACCGGCGCCACCAGGGTTTGCGTGGGCGAGCCGAGGAACGGCGGGGAGAGGAGGGGCGGGCGCGATTCTTGCTCACGCACCCGCCATGCCCCAGCCGGGGCGGTTCCTGCAATCACCTGGCAGGAACCGCGTGCCGATCAGTGGGTGGCGAGCAGGCGGCGGTCGCCGGCCAGGCGCATCATCGCCTTTTGCAGCTTCTCGAACGCGCGCACCTCGATCTGGCGGACGCGCTCGCGCGACACGCCGTAAACCTGGCTCAGCTCCTCGAGCGTCTTGGGATCGTCGGTCAGGCGACGCTCGGTGAGGATGTGCTTCTCGCGCTCGTTCAGGTCTTCCATGGCCGAGACGAGCATGTCGTGGCGCACGTCCGCCTCCTGCGCGTCGGCGACGGCCTCGTCCTGCAGCGGGCCTTCATCGGCCAGCCAGTCCTGCCACTGGCTCTCGCCGTCCTCGCGCATCGGCACGTTGAGCGAGGTATCCCCGCCCATTGCCATGCGGCGGTTCATCGAGGTGACCTCTTCCTCGGTCACGCCCAGATCGGTGGCGATCTTGGCGAGGTTCTCGGGGGACAGGTCGCCGTCCTCGAACGCGTCGAGCTTGGCCTTCATCCGGCGCAGGTTGAAGAACAGCTTCTTCTGCGCGGCGGTGGTGCCCATCTTCACCAGGCTCCACGAGCGCAGGATGAATTCCTGGATCGAGGCGCGGATCCACCACATCGCATAGGTGGCGAGGCGGAAGCCGCGATCCGGCTCGAACTTCTTCACGCCCTGCATCAGGCCGATATTGCCTTCGGAGATCAGCTCCGACACGGGCAGGCCATAGCCGCGATAGCCCATCGCGATCTTCGCCACGAGGCGGAGGTGCGAGGTGACCAGCTGGGCCGCCGCATCGGTATCGCCATGCTCCTGGAAGCGCTTGGCGAGCATATATTCCTGCTCGGGGCTCAGGATCGGAAACTTCTTGATCTCGGCCAGGTAGCGATTGAGGCTCGCCTCGCCACCGAGCGCGGGAATCGTCGCGGGGACGTTGCTGCCGCTAGCCATGATCGTTTCTCCCTTTCCAACGGGTGCCGGTCCGAACGGGGGGACTCGGGCGCCCAAAACTCATACGAGAAGCTGGTTGAACAGTTCCTGCATGTCTGCAGGTATTTCGCTATCGAACGCCAAAGCGTTGCTTGTTATCGGGTGGATGAACCCGAGACGTGCCGCATGCAAGGCCTGGCGCTGGAAACCCAATGTTGCCAGAAGTCCGCGATGCGTGGAACGCATACTTCCATATAGAGGGTCCCCGACCAGCGGGTGCCCGATCGACGCCATGTGAACGCGCACCTGGTGCGTACGTCCCGTCTCAAGCCTGCATTCTATGTAACTTGCGTCACGTAGTTCGCGAATCCTGCACCAATGGGTAATCGCGTGCTTGCCATGCCCTTCCGCGCACACCGCGATCTTCTTGCGATTGCTTGGGGAACGGGCGAGCGGTGCGTTCACCGTGCCGGCCGCCAGCCGAATTTTGCCGCTGGCAATGGCGCGGTAGCGCCGATCGATGCTGTGCGCCTTGAACTGGGCGGCGAGGCCGACATGCGCGCGATCGGTCTTGGCGGCGACCATCAGGCCCGACGTGTCCTTGTCGATCCGGTGGACGATGCCCGGTCGCGCGACGCCGCCGATGCCGGAGAGCTGGCCCGCGCAGTGGTGGAGCAGCGCGTTGACCAGCGTACCGTCGAGATTGCCCGCCGCCGGATGGACGACCAGGCCGGCGGGCTTGTCGATCACGATCAGATGCTCGTCCTCGAACACCACGTTGAGCGGGATGTCCTGCGCTTCGTTGTGCGCGGGGGCGGGGTCGGGCACCACGACCTGGAACACTGCTCCGCCAACGGCCTTGCGGGCGGGGTCGCGAGCCAGCGCGCCGTCCGGACCGGTAACGGCGCCGGAGGAGATCAGCGCCTTCACGCGCTCGCGCGACAGCGTTGGCAGCGCCTCGGTCAAGGCGCGGTCGAGCCGCCAGCCATGCGCCTCGTCCGCGATCCGCGCTTCTAAGATGGAAACCCCCTGATTCATGTTTTACCGGAAATGGGCATGGGCGTTACGATTTCAAGATCTATACTGGCCGGTATGAAAAAAGCTGCGGCGACCGCGGCGCCGCGCGAGGCGTGCGGGCTGTTGCTCGGGGCCGGAGACAGGATCGAACGCTTCACCGAATGTGCAAACGTTTCTGATGCGCCCGAGATCCGCTTCGAGATCGATCCCGCCGCACTGTTCGCCGCACTGCGGGCAGAGCGGGCGGGGGGACCGGCGCTGCTCGGCTATTGGCATTCGCATCCGAGCGGCGATGCCAGCCCCTCTCGCACCGATGCGGCGATGGCTGTGCCGGATGGGAAGTTGTGGGTGATCCTCGGTGGAGAGGATGTGACCTGCTGGCGGGCGGGGGATGCAGGCCTTTGGGACAGGTTCGCGGAAGCGCCGCTGACCATCGGCTAGGTTGCGGGAAAAGCGTATCCTCCCCCGCCAGGGGGAGGTGGCAGGCGGAGCCTGACAGAGGGGGAGGAAGCACGACGGCCTGAGAGGTTCTGGCATCCTCCGCCTCCGTCGCCTTCGGTGCCACTCCCCCTGGCGGGGGGAGGAAACGCTTACGCCAGTTTGGGCACGCTTTCCTCCGCCGCCAGCACCAGCCGCCCGCATTCGATCATCTCGCTGAGATGCGCGGCATAATGGTAGCGGATCGTCGGGAAACCCTCGGGGTGGAAGGCCCGGCGGCTGGGTCCGACGTGCAGCAGGAAGCGGTTCGCCTCGGCGCGCTTGAGCAGGCGGCGGACATGCGGCTGCGACACGCCGAACCGCCGGGCCAATTCGACGAGCGGGACCGTCGCGCCGTCGGTCGGCACGAAAGCGTCGTCGGTGCAGGCGAGCGCCAGCGTGTGCAGAATGGCACAACCGGCCAGCGGATGCAGGAACGAGGCGCGCAGGCTGGGAAAGGGGTCGGGCCCGCTCGCCAATGCATAGAGCCGGCTCGCCTGGACGCTGAGGAAGTGCTGATAATGAGCCGGGTCGTCCAGCGCCTCGGCAAGCCTGGCAAGCGCGGGGTCAAGCATCGCGGCGGGCTCCAGCGCTGCCTGGATGTGCCGGCACCAGGCGCTCTGGAAGGCCGGTGTCGTCCGATAGCCCTGGTCGGCGGCTGGGGCGAGCACGCCGATATGCTGCATGAAGTCGATCAGCGCCGCTGCGCGATTGGCGGTCAGCAGCCCGGTGGCCGCGCAAATCTGGCGGAGCAGGGTGAGCGTCAGGCCGCCGCGCGTGTCGAGATAGGCCGCCGACATCGCGGTGACATAGTGGCCGGCATCCTTGAACACGGCGGCGAGCGTGCGATCGGCGTCCGCCACGGCGAGGATATTGGCGGCAAAGCGCCGCGTCGCCGCTCCGAACTGCGGGTGCCCGGCGACGTCGATCCAATGCGAAGGCAGCGCCTCCGGATCCGTTGTTGCCGCCTGAAGCACCGTGATTGTCCCCCGTTCTACGCCCTGTGCGGTAGCATGCGACTTTCACTGGAAACAATTCGATTCCGTAACGAAATCGAAATCGCAGGTTAGCCGGCTTCTGCCGCGATCTGGCGCAGCGCCTGTTCGAAGGCCTCCGGCGGCTGCCCGCCCGAGATGAGATAGCGCTGATCGATCACGATCGCGGGCACCGACTGGATGCCGCGCGACTGCCACAGCGCCTCCTCGGCGCGCACCTCCTCTGCATAGCGGGCCTCGTCGAGGACGCGCGCCGCCTCGGTGACATCGAGTCCGGCCTGTTCGGCGGCGGCGAGCAGCACGGCGCGCTCGCCGGGGTTCTTGCCCTCGGTGAAATAGGCGGTGAACAGCGCCATCTTGAGCGCGCGCTGGCCGCCGACCAGCCCGGCCCAGTGGAGCAGCCGGTGCGCATCGAAGGTGTTGTAGATGCGGGACTCGTCGCCCATCGCCATGGTGAAGCCGAGCGCGCCGGCCCGCTCGCGGATCATCGCGCGGGTGCTGGCGGACTGTTCGGGCGTCGCGCCATATTTGCGGCCGATATGCTCGACGATGTTCTCGCCCTCGGGCGCCATCGCCGGGTTGAGCTCGAACGGATGGAAGCGGATCTCTGCGGTGACCGCATCACTGGCGCGGGCCAGCGCTTCCTCCAAGCCTTTCAGGCCGATCACGCACCAGGGGCAGACGATGTCGGAAACGAAGTCGATGGTGAGGGTCCGGGGCATGGGTGCGCGCTCCTGCAAAGATCGGGTTCGGCGCTAGACCAGGGCGAAGCGTCTGAAAAGTCTGCGCTCGCCGCGCGCAGCCGGAACGATCCCGCCTCTCCTCACGTTAACCGGTCCGAATTTCAGGGAGAGATACTATGCTTTGGACGCTCGTCGTAATCCTGGTCATCCTGTGGCTGCTGGGCTTCTCGTTCCACATCGCCGGCGGGATCATCCATATCCTGCTCGTGATCGCGCTCGTGATCGGCCTGATCCAGCTCTTCACCGGCCGCAGGGTCTGACGCGGGGCCCGGCGGGACGCAACCGCGCCCGCCGGGCCGCCCGACGATCGCGTTGAGGGGCCTTGCGCCCCAGGATGAACCTCTACCCCTCCAGCAAGCGCAGCACCTCGGCGCGTCTATCGTGACCGCAGCGCGCAATCCCGGCTCGTCCGACGAACACCACTGATCGCGCGAGGATGCCGCCACGATGCTTGCAGCTTCCTATCCGCTGCGCCAAAGGGGATTCACAGCTGGAGCCTCAGAACTTGAATATCAGCCCTACCGAATTCGCGAGTCTGCTTTGTTCGCGCCTGTGCCACGACTTGCTGAGCCCCGTCGGTGCGCTCAACAACGGCCTGGAACTGCTTGCCGACGAACATGATCCGGAGATGCGCGCCCGCTGCCTGGAGCTGCTGGCCGAGAGCGCACGGGCCAGCGCCAACAAGCTGAAGTTCTTCCGCCTGGCGTTCGGCGCAGCGGGTGGATTCGGCGAAACGGTGGACACCCGCGAGGCGCAGGCCGCGCTGGAGGGGCTGTTCGGCGACAATCACCGCGTGAAGATCGGCTGGATGGTCGAGGAGCCGGTGATGGCCAAGCAGGCGATCAAGGTGCTGCTCAACCTGGCGCTGATCGGCGGCGACGCGCTGGTCCGCGGCGGCCAGCTCGACATCGGCGCAGAGACTACGGATGGCACGATCGAGATCGTGATCCGCGCCGATGGTCCGCGCATCGTGCTCGATCCCGAACTGCGCGGCGCGCTGGCGGGCGGACGCGAGGAAGTGCCGATCACGCCGCGCGCGGCAGCGGCGTTCCTGGCGCACGAGTTGGTCGTCCAGCATGGCGGCGCGCTGCAGGTCAGCCCGCCCGATTCCGAAGTCCTGCTGTTCGGCGCCTCCTTTCCCGTAGGCTGAGCCGGGAAACGATCGGGCTCCATAACCCGGAATTAACCCTCGGCCGCCATGGTGACCCCGGAAATTTCCACCGGGGCCCCATGGACGACCTGCTGCAGGACTTCATCGCCGAGACGCGCGAGACGCTCGAGGCGCTTTCGGGCGAGATCGTCGCCTGGGAGTCGCAGCCCGACGACCGGGCGCGGCTCGATGCCATTTTTCGCTTCGTCCATACCGTGAAGGGCAGCTGCGGCTTTCTCGACCTGCCGCGGCTGGAGCGACTGGCGCACGCCGCCGAGGACGTGCTGGCGCAGGTGCGCGACGGCGCGCGGGTGCCTGATCGGTCGCTGGTCAACGCAGTCCTCGCGGTAGTCGATCGGATTGGCGAGATCGTCGAGGCGATCGATGCCGGCGCCGCGCTCGACGACAGCGGCGAGGAATTGCTGATCGCCGCACTGGCGGAAGGGTCGGACGAGATCGTGCTCCCATCGCCGGTCGCGCAGCGGGCGCCCTCGCGCAGCGTTCGGCTGGGCGTGGACCTGCTCGACCGGATGATGAGCGGCATGTCCGAGATGGTGCTGGCGCGCAACGAGCTGGCCCGGCGGCTGCGGGCAGGCGAGATAGATCCGACGGTCGAAGCGGCGCTGGAACGGCTTTCGCTTACCGTCGGCGAGATGCGGGACACGGTCACCCGCACCCGCATGCAGAAGATCGACGCGCTGTTCTCGCCGCTGCCGCGGATGGTCCGCGATACGGCGGCAGGGCTGGGCAAGTCGGTGGCGCTGCAGATCGAGGGTTCGGACGTCGAGCTGGACCGCGAGATGATCGAGGTGATGCGCGATCCCTTGGTCCACATCATCCGCAACGCCATCGACCATGGCATCGAGGCGCCGGCCGAGCGACGTGTGGCGGGCAAGCGGGAGGTCGGCCGGCTGTGCGTCTCGGCGCGGCAATCGGGCAACCAGATCATCATCGAGATCGCCGATGACGGGCGCGGGGTGAATGTCGACCGGCTGATCCAGAAACTGGCGCTGGGCGGCATGCGCAGCGAGCGTGACCTGCACGCGCTGAGCGACGCGGCCAAGCTTGAGCTGATGTTCCACCCCGGCCTGTCGAGCAAGGACATCGTGTCCGAGATCAGCGGCCGCGGCGTCGGCATGGACGTGGTCAAGGCGAGCATCGACCAGATCGGCGGGCGGGTGGAGCTGGACAATGTTCCCGGCAAGGGCCTGCGCATCGCCATCCATGTGCCGCTGACGCTGTCGATCATCTCGGCGATCATCGTCGGCGCGGGCACGCAGCGCTTCGCCATTCCGCGCCAGTCGATCGAGGAGATCGTCAGCGAGCGTGGCGAGGCGATCCGCATCGACCAGCTGGGCGGCACCCCGATCGCGACGGTACGCGAGCGGCGGATGCCGCTGCTCGACCTGGGGCATCTTCTCGAGCTGTGCCCCGATCGCGAGCGCCCCGGCCCGCGCATGCTGGTGATCGTCGGCGCAGGTACGGGAAGCTACGCGCTCGCCGTCGACGAAGTGCTCGACAATGAGGAACTGGTGATCAAGCCCGCCTCGCCCGCGGTGATGGCGACCGGCATCTATGCGGGGCAGACGCTGCCGGATTCCGGGCTGCCGATGCTGCTGCTCGACACGGCGGGCATGGCGCGGGTGGGCGGCCTCGATTTCAGCCGCGACCTCAGCGCCGCGTTCGGCGACGTGGCCGAGGACGCCGCGGCGCCCGGGCTACCGGCCTTGCTGTTCGACGACCTCGACGGCGTCCGCCGGGCGGTGCCGCTGGCGGCGGTCGATCGCGTCGAGAAGGTGTCGGCGGCGCAGGTGCAGCTGGCGGCGGGCAGCCATCGGCTCGCGATCGACGGGCGGATCGTGCCGCTGGCGATGCAGGGGGCACTCGACGGCCGCGAGCGGCTGAGCGTGCTGCGGCTCAAGGACGAGGATGCCGAAGTCGCCTATGCGATCGACGAGGCGATCGAGATCGTGACTCTGCCCGCCGAAATCGCCCCGGCCCGCTCGCCCGGCCCGGCGATGGGCGTCGCGCTGGTCGAGGGCGAGCAGATCGAAGTGCTCGACGTGCTGTGGGTGTTCGACATGCATGTCGATCGTGTTGCGGCCGAAGACGCGCCCCTGTGCTTGCTCGCCGGCGACAAGGACGGCTGGCTGGCGACCTTCGTCCGCCCGCTGCTGGAAACCGCCGGCTACCGCGTCGCCGCCAGCCTCGCGCCGGGGGAAATCCCCGCCGTGGTGCTCGCGGCCGACGCCGCCGATCCCGGTACGCCCGCCGCGCCGGTGGTCCGCCTGCGCCGCAAGCGCCAGGCCGAGCCCGGCGACGACAGCGTCTATCGCTATGACCGCGCGGGGCTGCTCTTCGCGCTGGAGGCGCGGGTCGGCGCACGGGGAGGGTGCTGATGGCCGAACAGCTCTATCTGATCGCCGAAGTGGCGGGGCGTACCGTCGCGATCGATTCCGATCAGGTCGAATCGGTGGTCGACATCGGCGAGGTGACCGCCGTGCCGCGCGCGGCCAAGGCGGTGCGCGGCCTGGCGGCGCTGCGCAGCCGCGTCGTCACCGTCGTCGATACCGAGGCGGCGCTGGGGATGAACGGCTGCACGCTCGCCCGGCGCGCGGTGATCACGGCGATCGACGGGCATCATTATGCGATGCTGGTCGACACGCTGGAGGATGTCGAACCCTTCGAGCTGCGCCCGCTCGCCGGCGGCATCGCGCTGGAGGGCAATTGGCGGAACGCCGCGCGCGGGCTGGTCGAGCGCGACGGCGAGCCGATCCTGGTCGTCGACCTCGCCGCGCTGGTCCCGGCTTCCGCGCTGCTTGCTTGAACGGGGGGATTAACCCGAAGCTTACACCTTTGCACGTAAAGTGGAATTTCAAAGACACCTGCCAGGGGATCAGGGACCCATGAAGACGTGCCTCGTCGTGGACGATTCGAAAGTGATCCGGAAGGTCGCCCGGCACATCCTCGAAACCCTCGATTTCGAAGTCCGCGAGGCCGGTGACGGGCGCGAGGCGCTCGATTCCTGCCTGGCGTCCACGCCCGACGTGGTGCTGCTCGACTGGAACATGCCGGTGATGAGCGGCATGGACTTTCTGCGCGCGCTCAAGAATTCGGCGCTGGAGAAGCGGCCCAAGGTGGTGTTCTGCACCACCGAGAACGGCATGGCCTATATCCGCGCCGCGATCGAGGCGGGGGCCGACGAATATGTCATGAAGCCGTTCGACCGCGAGACGCTCCAGTCGAAACTCCAGATCGTCGGCATGGCCTGACCCGGCGAATCGCGGTGGCGACCTCCCCGGCCATTCGGAC
>NZ_CAJYHX010000013.1 GCF_913774285.1 uncultured Sphingomonas sp.
ATTACGTCGCGCGCCTGGGCGGGGAAACGGTACGCCGTGCTCGGGCTCGCGCGCTCGGGCGCGGCGACCGTGCGCGCGCTGGTCGCGGCCGGCGCTGAGGTGGTGGCGTGGGACAGCGACGAGAGCAAGCGTGAAGGTCTAGCGGGCGTAGAGATCGCCGATCTCGATACGCTCGACCTCACGGGGTTCGACGCGCTCGTGGTTTCCCCCGGCGTACCGCTCAACACGCACCCGCTTGCTGCCAAGGCACGCGCGGCGGGCGTCCCGATCGTCGGTGACATCGAGTTGTTCGCGCAAGGCCGCGCCGAGCTGGCGCCGCACAAGGTCGTCGGGATCACCGGCACCAACGGCAAGTCGACCACCACCGCGCTGATCCACCATATCCTCGAGACCGCAGGCATTCCGACGCGGCTCGGCGGCAATATCGGCCTGCCGATCCTCGGCCAGGAGCCGCTGCCCGCGGGCGGCGTCTATGTGCTGGAGCTGTCGAGCTATCAGATCGACCTGACCCACAGCCTCGACTGCGACGTCGCGGTGCTGCTCAACATCACCCCCGACCATCTCGACCGCTATGACGGGTTCGAGGGCTATGCCGCCTCCAAGGCGCGGCTGTTCGCGATGCAGCGCAAGGGGCATGCTGCGATCCTCGGCATCGGTGACGCCGCATCGGCCAATATTGCCCGGCAGGTGGCGCTTTCCGGCCGTAGCGAGGACGTGACCAAGATCGCCCCCGGCGTGTGCATGGATCAGTCCCGCTGGCCCGCGCTGCAGGGCCCGCACAACGCGCAGAACGCGCTCGCCGCCATCGCCGCCTGTGAGGCGCTTGGCATCGACCGCGCCGCGATCGACAAGGGGCTGGAGACCTTCCCCGGCCTGCCGCACCGCATGGAGCGGATCGCGACGCGGAACGGCGTGCTGTTCGTCAACGACAGCAAGGCGACCAACCCGGAATCGACCGCGCCTGCGCTTGCGGCGTTCCCGCGCATCCACTGGATCCTCGGCGGCGTCGCCAAGACCGACAGCCTGGAGGCGTGCCGCCCCGGCTTCGGCCATGTCGTGCGCGCCTATACCATCGGCGAGGCCGGGCCGCTGTTCGCCCGGCTGCTCGAAGGCGAGATGCCCGTCGAACAGTCCGGCACGCTGGAAGCGGCCGTGCGCGCCGCTGCCGCCCAGGCCCAGCCGGGCGAGGCGGTGCTGCTCTCGCCCGCCTGCGCCTCGTTCGACCAGTTCCGCGATTTCGAGGCGCGGGGTGATGCCTTCCGCGCCTCGGTGGAGGCGCTCGGGTGAGCCGCCAGCCGGGAGACGCGGACGAGAACAAGGGCGGCCTACCGCGCATCTCCAACCAGCTCAGCCGCGCCAGCAAGTCCCGCGCCGGCATGTGGTTCTGGGAAGTGGACCGCGTGCTGCTGTTCCTGCCGCTGCTGCTGATCGCGATCGGGCTGGTGGCGGTCGCCGCCGCTTCGCCCGCGACCGCGCGCCGCTATTCGGATGCAGCGCACATCGTGCAGCCGATGTACTATTTCTGGCGCCAGCTGATGTGGGTGTGCATCTGCGTGCCGGTGTTGATCATCGTTTCGATGCTGCCGGTCCCGGCGGCGCGGCGGCTGTCGTTGGCGGGCGCGCTGGTCTTCCTCGTTCTGATGATGCTGCTGCCGATCGTCGGGCATGAGGTGAACGGCGCCAAGCGCTGGATCAGCCTCGGCATTTCGGATCTCCAGCCGTCCGAGTTCCTGAAACCGCTGTTCATCGTGTCGACCGCCTGGATCCTCTCGTTCCGGGCCAAGGATCCCGAGCTGCCGGTGATGATCGTCACCGGCGCAATCACCGCGATGATCGCGGTGCTGCTGATGCTCCAGCCCGATTTCGGCCAGACCATCCTGTTCGGCACGGTATGGGTGATCCTGCTGATGCTCTCGGGCATCTCCCCCGCGGCAATCGCCAGCCTCGGCGGCATGGCGGTCGCGGGGGTGGTCGCGGCCTATCTGTTCTACGGCACCGCGCGCACCCGTATCGACAATTTCCTGTTCCCCACCAAGGAAGCGGCGCTCGCCGATCGCTACCAGGTGGAGATGGCGCACGATACGCTGACCGCCGGCGGGCTGTTCGGCGCGGGGCCGGGCAGCGGCCAGATCAAGTTCCGCCTGCCCGAGGCGCATACCGACTATATCTTCTCGGTGATCGGCGAGGAGTTCGGGCTGATCGCCTGCGCGGTGATCGTGCTGCTCTATCTCGCCATCGTCGTCCGCGTGCTGATGAAGCTGCTCGACGAGGAGGATCCGTTCCGGCTGCTGGCGGCTGCGGGGCTCGCCTCGCAGTTCGGCGTGCAGGCGCTGATCAACATGGCGGTGAACACCGGCATCGCGCCCTCCAAGGGCATGACGCTGCCGTTCATCAGCTATGGCGGCTCGTCGATGATCGCGCTTTCGATCGGCTATGGCCTGCTGCTCGCTTTCACGCGCCGAAACCCGTATCTGAAGCGGTCTCCCTATACCGGCCGCTGGAGCAAAGCCGCATGACCGAACGCCGTAGTTACGTCCTCGCCGCTGGCGGCACCGGCGGGCACATGGTGCCCGCGGCCGCGCTGGCGGTGGAGCTCGCACGGCGCGGGCACCAAGTCGCATTGGTCAGCGACGAGCGCGGCGTGCGCTTCCCCGGGCTGTTCGAGGGCGTCGAGACGCATGTGCTCCCCGCCGGGCGGCTGGGCGGCGGGCCGATCGGTTATCTCAAGGCGGCGCGGCAGATGCTGGCCGGCCGGGCGATGGCGCGGAAGCTGTACAAGCAGCTGCGTCCCTCGGCGGTGATCGGCTTCGGTGGGTACCCCGCGTTCCCGGCGCTGCTCGCGGCGTTCAGCGCGCGCATCCCCACAGTGATTCACGAGCAGAATGCGGTGCTGGGCCGGGTCAACCGGCTGGTCGCGGGCCGGGTGGCGGCGATCGCCACCTCCTACGACAAGGTCGAGCGGATGAAGCCCGGCTGGGAGGCCAAGACCCACCTTACCGGCAACCCGGTGCGCGAGGCGGTGCTGGCGCTGCGCGCCAAGCCCTATCCGATGCTCGAGGAAGACGGGCTGTTCCGCGTACTCGTCACCGGCGGCAGCCAGGGCGCCTCGATCCTCAGCCAGGTGGTGCCCGACGGGCTGGCGCTGCTGCCGGTGCATTTCCGCCGCCGGCTGCAGGTGACCCACCAGGCCCGCATCGAGGACATCGAGATGGTCCGCGCCAAATATCAGGAACATGAGATCCCGGCCGAGGTCGCCACCTATCTGCCCGACATGCCCGAGCGTCTCGCCTGGGCGCATCTGGTGATCGCGCGGGCAGGGGCCTCGACCATCGCCGAGCTGACCGCCGCCGGGCGACCCGCAATCCTGGTGCCGCTGCCCAGTGCGACCGACGACCACCAGACCGCCAATGCCCGCGAGATTACCGAGGCGGGCGGCGCGCGGACCATCCCGCAGCGCGCCTTCACCGCGCCTGAGCTCGCCAAGCAGATGCAGAAGCTGGGGCTCGACACCAAGGCGCTGGAGAATGCGGCGGCACGGGCACGTGGCGTCGGGCGGCCCGATGCGGTGCGCGACCTCGCCGACCTCGTCGAATCGATCCACGCACCCAAGGCCCCGGTGGGCAAGGTGCAGCCAGCCAACAAGAACGGAAGGCCAGCTTACGCATGAAGGGCGTCGCCACCGACATCGGTACCATTCACTTCGTCGGCATCGGCGGCATCGGCATGTCGGGCATCGCCGAGGTGATGCACAATCTCGGCTACAAGGTGCAGGGCTCGGACGTCGCGGACTCGTACGTGGTGCAGGGCCTGCGCGACCGCGGAATTCCCGTGACCATCGGCCATGCCGCCGAGAATCTGGGCGAGGCCGCCGTGGTGGTGGTCTCCACCGCGATCGTGCGCACCAACCCGGAGGTGGAAGCCGCGTACCAGAACCGCATCCCCGTGGTGCGCCGCGCCGAGATGCTCGCCGAGCTGATGCGGCTCAAGTCCACCATCGCGGTGGCCGGCACCCACGGCAAGACGACGACGACCTCGATGGTCGCCGCGCTGCTCGATGCGGGCGGGGTGGACCCGACCGTGATCAACGGCGGAATCATCAACCAGTACGGCTCGAACGCCCGGCTGGGCGAGGGCGACTGGATGGTCGTCGAGGCCGATGAGAGCGACGGCAGCTTCCTGCGGCTCGACGGCACCTTCGCGATCGTCACCAATATCGATCCCGAGCATCTCGACCATTATGGCTCGTTCGAGAAGGTGAAGGCAGCGTTCGTCGAGTTCGTCGAGAATGTGCCCTTTTACGGCGCGGCCTTGCTGTGCCTCGATCACCCGGAAGTGCAGGCGATCATCCCGCGCGTCCGCGACCGGCGGATCGTCACCTATGGCTTCGCGGCGAGCGCCGACGTGCGCGGCGTGAACGTGACGCCGCACGCCGGGGGCAATCGCTTCGAGGCGATCATCCGCAATCGCGACGGCAGCACGCGCTCGATCGAGAATATCGAGCTGCCGATGCCCGGCCGCCACAATGTCCAGAACGCGCTGGCGGCGATCGGCGTGGCGCTGGAGCTCGGCATTCCCGATGCGACGATCCAGCAGGGCTTTGCCAAGTTCGGCGGGGTCAAGCGGCGCTTCACCAAGGTGGGGGAGGTCGCGGGCGCGGCGATCATCGACGATTACGGGCACCACCCGGTGGAGATCCGCGCGGTGCTGGCGGCGGCGCGCGAGAGCACCCGCGGCCGGGTGATCGCGGTGGTGCAGCCGCACCGCTATTCGCGGCTCGCCAATCTGATGGACGAGTTCGCCCAGGCGTTCAACGATGCCGACATGGTGTATGTGGCGCCGGTCTATCCGGCGGGCGAGGCACCGATCGAGGGCGTCCATGCCGATGCGCTGGTCGAGCAGATCTCGCATCGCGGGCACCGCGCGGTGGCGGCGACCACCGACGCTACGGCGCTGGCGAACGCGCTGGGCGGCGTGGTGCGCGAGGGCGACATGGTGGTGTGCCTCGGCGCGGGCGATATCACGAAGTGGGCGGCGGGTCTTGCGCCAGCGATAGCGGCTGCGCGGGGGGATGCGTGAGCTTGGCGGTTCTTCTTCTCAAGCCCCTCCCCTTCAGGGGATGGGTTGGGGTGGGGGACTTCGCTACGAGCGGAGGACTCGCGGATCGGTCATGCCCCACCCCCAACCCCGCATCAGGTGAACAGCGCCCCGCGCTGTTCAGGCGCTGCCGGGGGCCGCGCCGACCTGATGCGCCTGAAGGGGAGGGGCTTAAGTGACGTTGCCCCAGCCTCGCGGCAAACTCACGCCGAACGCCCCGCTTGCGCCGCTCGTATGGTTCAAGAGCGGCGGTGCGGCGGAGTGGCTGTTCGAGCCGGCTGATGCCGACGACCTCGCGTCCTTCCTCGCCGCGCTCGATCCCGCCACGCCGGTAATGGGCCTCGGCCTCGGCTCGAACATGATCGTCCGCGATGGCGGCGTGCCTGGCGTGGTGATCCGCCTCGGCAAGGCCTTCGCCGCGGTCGAGCAGCTTGACGACACCACCCTCCGCTGCGGCGGGGGCGCCTCGGGCATCCTCGTCTCGTCCAAGGCGCGCGACTGGGGAATTGGCGGCATCGAGTTCCTGCGCTCGATCCCGGGTACGGTCGGCGGCTTCGTGCGAATGAACGGCGGCGCCTATGGCCGGGAGACTTGCGACATCCTCGTCGAGTGCGAGGTCGTCCTCCGCTCGGGCGAGCGACGCACGCTGGCCAATGCCGATCTCGGCTATACCTATCGCCACAGCAGCCTGCCCGAGGGCGCGATCGTGGTCAGCGCCACCTTCCGCGGCTTCCCCAAGGCCTCGGACGCCATCCAGGCCGAGATGGACCGCATCGCCGCCGCGCGCGAGGAATCGCAGCCGCTGCGTTCGAAGACCGGCGGTTCGACCTTCAAGAACCCGGAAGGGCACAAGGCCTGGGCGCTCGTCGACGCGGCCGGCTGCCGGGGCCTGCGCCGGGGCGACGCGCAGGTCAGCGAGAAGCATTGCAACTTCCTCCTCAACCTGGGGGAAGCGACCAGCGCCGATATCGAGGCGCTGGGCGAGGACGTCCGTGCGAGGGTGAAGGCGCAGTCGGGCGTGGAACTGGAGTGGGAGATTCAGCGCGTGGGAGTGGCGAAGTGACAATGCGTACCGGCGGTGCTGAACGGCCCGCCTCCACGACCACCGTCATCCCCGCGAAGGCGGGGATCCATTCGCCTGTGCGTTCGCGGCAGGAGCCGAAGCCTCTCCACCAATGGATCCCCGCCTTCGCGGGGATGACGGCGGTGATGGCGGGAGGCGGCCGGTGGTAAGCCCGCTCCACATCGCCGTGTTGATGGGCGGCTGGTCGGCCGAGCGGGAAGTGTCGTTGATGTCGGGCAACGGCGTCGCGGATGCGCTGGAGAGCCTCGGCCACCGCGTCACCCGCATCGACCTGGATCGCGACGTCGCCGCCAAGCTCGCCGAAGCGAAGCCGGACGTCGTTTTCAATGCGCTCCACGGCACGCCAGGCGAGGATGGCAGTGTGCAGGGCATGCTCGACCTGATGGGCATTCGCTATACCCATTCGGGTATGGTCACCTCCGTCATCGCGATCGACAAGCAGCTGACCAAGCAGGCGCTGGTGCCGCACGGCATCCCGATGCCCGGCGGCCGCATGGTGTCGCGCGAGGAACTGTACCGGCAGGATCCGCTGCCGCGGCCCTATGTACTCAAGCCCGTCAACGAGGGCTCGTCGGTGGGCGTGGCGATCGTCACCGCCGAGAGCAATGTCGGCAACCCGATCCACCCGGATGCCCGCGGCCCCTGGCAGGAATTCGACGAACTGCTCGCCGAGCCGTTCATCCGCGGGCGAGAGCTGACCACGGCGGTGCTGGGCGACCAGGCGCTGGGCGTGACCGAGCTCAAGCCCAAGAGCGGCTTCTATGACTATGAGTCCAAGTACACCGATGGGCTGACGGAACACGTCTTCCCGGCGCAGATCCCGGACGACGTGGCCGAGGCGTGCAAGCGCATCGCCCTCGACGCGCACCGGCTGCTCGGCTGCAAGGGCGCCTCGCGCGCCGATTTCCGCTGGGACGACAGCCAGGGCGTCGACGGGCTGTTCCTGCTCGAGGTCAACACCCAGCCCGGCATGACCCCGCTCAGCCTGGTGCCCGAACAGGCGCGCCATCTCGGCATCGACTATGCTAGTCTCGTGCAACGGATCGTCGAGGAGGCATTGTGAGCCGCAGGCCCGCCCAAGCGCAGCGCGCGACCACAAGGCGCGGCGACAAGCCGAAGCCGCGCGGCACCGCGCGCCGGCCGCAGCGGGCGGGCGTACTTGACCAGGCGATCGCCGGGCTGCCGATGAGCCCGGAGACGCTGCACAAGGTCACCACCTGGAGCATCGTCGGCGCGGTCGCCGCGGTGGTGTTGACCGTCGGCATCCTCGCGGGTGTGCCGCAGATGATCGGGGTCGGTTTCGCGCAGGCGGTGGGCGATGCCGGTCTCAAGGTCGACGAGATCCAGATCGATGGGCTCAAGCGCATGGACCGCGCCACCGTCTATGAGCAGGTGCTCGACCAGGACTCGCGCGCCATGCCGCTGGTGAACCTCGCCGATGTGCGCGAGCGGCTGCTCAAATTCCCCTGGGTGAAGGATGCGCGCGTGTCGCGCCGGCTGCCGAGCACGCTGCACATCGCGATCGAGGAACGGACTCCGGCCGCGGTCTGGCAGAATCACGGCCAGCTGA
This sequence comes from uncultured Sphingomonas sp., assembly GCF_913774285.1. GTDB lineage: Bacteria > Pseudomonadota > Alphaproteobacteria > Sphingomonadales > Sphingomonadaceae > Sphingomonas. Next base: position 7,749 of record NZ_CAJYHX010000013.1, read on the forward strand.
TGCTGATCGATCCTTCGGGCGTGCCACTCGAGCCCGTATCCACGGAGGCGATGCCCGATCTTCCGCTGCTGATCGGCGAAGGCGCCAACACCCAGGAAGCCGCGCGCAAGCATCTGCTGGAGACGCAGCCCGGCCTCAAGCCGCTGGTGAAAGCAACCAGCTGGGTCGGCAATCGGCGCTGGGACCTGTTCTTCACCTCGGGCGAGAAACTGCAGCTGCCCGAAGGCGAGGACGAGGCGGTCGCCGCGCTCAAGAAATTCGTGCAGATCGACGGGTCGCAGCGGCTGCTGGGCCGTGGCTATGTCGGATTTGACATGCGCGACGCGAACAAGTTGGTTGTGCGGCGGCAGGGCGTGATTGAGCCGCCGCCGCCGGTATCCACCGCGCCGACGGCTGCACCGACCGTTCCGACAACCACAACGACGCCGCCGGCGGGCACCGGCACCGGGCAGGGGGAAGGCTGATGGCGAAGGTAGCACCCGAAGGGTTGATCACCGCGCTCGACGTGGGATCGTCGAAGGTCTCGGCGCTGATCGCGCAGCGGACCGACGAGGGCAATCTGATCGTGCTCGGCACCGGCCAGCGCGAGAGCCGCGGCGTGAAGCGCGGCTATGTCGCCGACATGCACGCCACCGAAATCGCGATCCGCGAAGCGGTGGAGCAGGCCGAGCGCATCGCCGGGTTCAACATCGAGGATGTCTGGGTCAGCTTCTCGGCGGGGGGGCTGGTCTCCAGCGTCGTCAAGGTCGAGGCGGATCTGGGCGGCCACCGCGTCGAGCAGGCGGATATCGACGATCTGCTCAAGGCCGGGCGCGGGGCGATCGATCCCCAGGGGCGGATGGTGCTGCATGCGCAGCCGACGCGCTACACGGTGGACGGGCTTGGGGGCGTCAAGCGGCCGCTGGGGCTGCATGCCGATCGGCTTGGCGTCGACGTGCATGTCGTCACCACCGACGGCTCGCCGGTGCGGAACCTCGACCTGTGCGTCCGCTCGGCGCATCTCGAGGTGCGCTCGATCATCGCCGCCCCGGTCGCGACCGGGCTCGCCTGCCTCACCGAGGAAGAGCGCGAGCTGGGCGTGGCGCTCGTCGAGATCGGCGCGGGCGTCACCAACGTCTCGGTGTTCGCACAGGGCGTGCTGGCGGGGCTGGCGTCGATCCCGATGGGCTCGGCCGACATCACCGACGACATCGCCGCGGCCTTCGGCACCGCGCGCGCCTGGGCGGAGCGGACCAAATGCTTCCACGGCTCGGCCAACCTCTCCCCGCGCGACAATCGCGAGACGATCGACGTCGCGCCCGCCACCGCGGACGAGGGTACCGAAGGACCGCGCATCACCAAGGCGGCGCTCAACACGGTCATCCGCCAGCGGCTGGAACGGCTGATCGCGGAGATCAGCAAGGAGCTGAAGAAGCTCAACTTCCAGGAGCCGGTGGGCCGCCAGATCGTGCTGACCGGTGGCGGTGCCGAGCTGGCGGGAATCGCCGATTATGCCCAGCAGGCGCTGGGCAATGCGGTGCGCGTCGGGCGGCCGCGCGGGCTGCTCGCGATGCCCAATGCGCATGCGGGGCCCGCCTTCTCGACGCTGGCCGGGCTCACCCAGTTCGCCGCGGCCGATCCGATCGACCTGCGCACGCTGGAGCCCAGCCGGCACCAGCTGGTGACGCGGGCGAGCCCGGGCGCGCTTTTCCAGCGGTTGATCGCGGCGTTCCGGGCGAATTATTGAAGAAAAGCGAATGCCGGGGTGCTAGGGATGGCTGGAGTCGTCGCTTCGCTTCGTGCATCAGAGAATATCAGGCTGTGCAGCGTGCGCGTGCGCTGCCACGGGAGACCATAGAATGAGTATCGATTTCCTTCCGCCCGACGTGGACGAACTGACGCCGAAGATTGCGGTGATCGGGGTTGGCGGCGCTGGCGGCAATGCCATCGCCAACATGATCCGCGCCGAGGTGCAGGGCGTCGAGTTCCTGGTCGCCAATACCGACGCGCAGGCGCTGAAGCAGTCGGTCGCTCCGCAGCGCATCCAGCTGGGCGCGAAGATCACGCAGGGCCTGGGCGCAGGCTCGCGGCCCGAGATCGGCCGTGCGGCGGCGGAAGAGACGATCGAGCAGGTCCAGCAGTCGCTCGAAGGCGCGCATATGTGCTTCATCGCCGCCGGCATGGGCGGCGGCACCGGCACGGGTGCGGCGCCGGTGATCGCCAAGGCGGCGCGCGAGATGGGCATCCTCACCGTCGGCGTGGTCACCAAGCCGTTCGCCTTTGAAGGCAAGCGCCGCGCGCAGTCGGCCGAGGCCGGCATCGAAGAGCTCCAGAAGTATGTCGATACGCTGATCGTCATCCCGAACCAGAATCTCTTCCTGATCGCCAACGCGAACACGACCTTCAAGGAAGCGTTCGAGATGGCCGACGAGGTGCTGCAGCAGGGCGTGCGCGGCATCACCGACCTGATGGTGATGCCCGGCCTGATCAACCTCGACTTCGCCGACGTCCGTTCGGTGATGCAGGAGATGGGCAAGGCGATGATGGGCACCGGCGAGGCGGACGGCGACGACCGCGCGCTGATCGCCGCCCAGAAGGCGATCGCCAACCCGCTGCTCGACGGCGTGAGCATGAACGGCGCCAAGGGCGTGATCGTCTCGATCACCGGCGGCGAGGACATGCGCCTGCTCGAGGTCGACGAAGCCGCGAACCACATTCGCGAACTGGTCGATCCCGACGCGAACATCATCTGGGGTTCGGCGTTCAACTCCGAGCTGGAAGGCCGCATCCGCGTGTCGGTGGTCGCCACCGGCATCGACGCGAATGTCGAGAACCGTCCGGCAGCACCTGCCGAGCAGCCGCGCGTCTTCTCCTTCTCCACCCCGCGCCGCACCACCGCGGCCGCTGCGCCGGAGCCGGTAGCGGCGCCTGCGCCGGCCCCCGCTCCGCCCGAGCCTGCCCCGACGCCGGTCGCCGAGGAAGCGCCCGCACCGGCACCCGTCGCGCCGGCACCCGCGCCGGTTGCGGCTGCGCCTGCGCCGGCCCCGGAGCCGACGCCGCCGGCCCCGGCTTCGGACGAGCTGCTGCTCGGCGCCGAAGCGATGGTTCCGGCGCCGACGCCGGCTCCTGCCGCTGCGCCCGCACCGGCCCCCGAGGCACCGGCCGGCCGCCGTCGCTGGCTGACCGGCGGCGATGACGACGCCGACACCCGGCCGCGTCCCAAGACCGGCGGTACGCTGTTCGAGCGCATGGCCTCGGCCTCGCGCGGCACCAAGGCCGCCGAGGAAGAGGACAAGGATCCGCTCGACATCCCGCGGTTCCTGCGCAGCCAGAACAACCAGTAAGGCGCAGGGGTGGCACGGTTCGCCGGGCCACCTCTCGCTCCGTCAGCGGCGGTTCAGCGCCGCGGCTCTAGCGGTTAGCCCAGCATGATCAGCAAGAAACATCTCGGCATCGGCGCGTTCGCGTCGGCGCTGCTCCTCGGCGCACATCCGGCGTCCGCGCAGAGCGAAGTGGTGCAGGCGCACAATCCCGATGCGGACGCGCTCGCTACGCAGATGCGCGTGCTCGCCGAGAACCCGCGCGACATCGAGGCGCTGATCGCGGCCGCGCGCTTGAGCACGCGGCTGGGCGACCTGTCGGGCGCGCTCGCGCTGCTGCAGCGGGCGGAAAGCATCGAGGCGACCAACCCCCGTATCGCCAGCAACCGTGCGGCGGTGCTGGTACGGCAGGGGCGGCCTGGCGAAGCGCTGAAGCTGTTCCAGCAGGCCGAGCAGCGCGGCGTCGATCCGCGCGAGTTCGCCGCCGATCGCGGCTTCGCCTATGATCTGCTTGGCCAGCCTTTGCTCGCCCAGCGCGACTATAAGCTGGCGCTGGCGACGAAGCGCGAGAACGATGTCGTGCGGCGCTATGCGCTGTCGCTGGGCATCAGCGGCGATCGCGCCGGGGCGGAGCGCGAGCTCGATGCGCTGCTCCGCGCACAGGACCGCGCGGCGTGGCGCGACCGCGCCTTCATCCTGGCGATGAACGGCGATGTCGCGGGTGCCGAGAAGATCGCGGGCACGGTGCTGCCGGGTGCGGCGGGCAAAAATCTGCTGCCGTTCTTCCGGCGGATCGCGACGCTCGGCCCCGCCGATCGCGCCTTTGCCGTCCATTTCGGCGAGCTGACTCCAACCCCGGCCCGGCTGGCCGATGCGCGAATGGCGCCGTCGCTGCCCGCCTATACCGGCCCGGCGCCGGTGCAGATCGCGCAGACCGCGCCGGTGACGCCCACCACCACGCCGGTGCGCACCGATACGCGCGGACGTCGGGGTGCCTCGACGCCGAAGGCCGCGCCGGTGCAGATTGCCAAAACCGACGTGGCGCCGATCGCCCGCACCGTGCCGAGCCAGCCCGCACCGCAGCCGGTGGTGCCGCAGCCGACGCCCACGCCCACGCCCACGCCCACGCCCCAGCCGACCTGGCAGCCCACGCCTGTCTCGCAGCCGGCGCCGGCACCCCGTCCGATCGTCCAGCCGACCCCGGCGCCGCAGCCCGAGGTCCGCTACGTCGCGCCGGCGAATTCGCCGCTCGCTTCGATCATCGCGAATATCGAAGTGCCTGCCAGCGAGCGCATGCCCGCGGCCCGCCCGAGCACCGTCGCGCCGAAGCCTGTCATCGCCGCCAAGCCGACGGTTACCGTCCGGCCCAAGCCCGAGCCCAAGTGGCCGGTCGTCGCGGACGAGGAAGAGGTTAAGCCGGCCAAGCCCGGCGCCAGGAAAGGCACCAAAGCCGAGGACGAGGTCGACGCCAAGCCGGTCAAGCCGGGCGCCAAGAAGGGTGCGCATGGCGATGAGGAGGCCGACGCCAAGCCGACCAAGCCCGGCACCAAGAAGGGCGCGAAGCCCGCGGATGACGAGGACGCCAAGCCGGTCAAGGGCAAGAAGCCCGAGCCGAAGAAGCCGGATCCGAAGAAGGCCGATCCCGAGCGCGTCTGGGTGCAGGTGGCGAGTGGCGCCAACGAGTCCACTGTCGATCGCGCCTGGAAGGGTGTCGCGGCAAAGTCGCCCAAGCTGCTCAAGGCGCGCGGCGGCTGGTGGATGCCGTTCAAGGCGACCAACCGCATCGTCACGGGGCCGTTCAAGACCAGCGGCGAGGCGCAGGCGTTCGTCAACAAGCTGGCGGGGGAGGGCGTCTCGGCCTTTGTCGTCACCAGCGAGGCCGGGCAGAAGGTCACCAGGATCGCGCCTTGACCCTTCGCAAGGCCGCCGGGCTGGGCTAGGGCGCGCGGGTGAAACAGCTTTCCTCCTGGGCCTGTACGCCCGACCGGACGCGCGGCCGCCTGCACGCGGAGGCAGGCGGCGGCGCCCGCGGTCCGCGTGACGCCTTCCAGCGCGACCGCGACCGGATCATCCACTCGATCAGCTTCCGCCGGCTGCGCCACAAGACGCAGGTGTTCCTCGCCCCCGACGGCGACCATTTCCGCGTGCGGCTTACCCACAGCCTGGAGGTCGCCCAGATCGGTCGCGCCATCGCCCGCGCGCTGGGGCTGAACGAGGATCTCACCGAAGCGCTGTGCCTCGCGCACGATATCGGCCATCCACCCTTCGGCCATGCCGGCGAGGACGCGCTGGAGGCGGCGCTGGCGGGCAAGGGCGGCTTCGACCACAACGGCCACACGCTGCGCACGTTGACCCTGCTCGACAGCCCCTATCCCATGTGGAACGGGCTGAACCTGACCTGGGACACGCTGGAGGGGCTGGCCAAGCACAATGGCCCGATCCACGAGCCGCAATGGGCGCTCGCCGCCGCCGATGACGAGCTTCCGCTGGAGCTCGACAGCTGGCCTTCGCTCGAGGCGCAGGTGGCGGCCATCGCCGACGACATCGCCTATGACAATCACGACATCGACGACGGCCTGCGCGCCGGGCTGCTGACGCTCGACCAGATCATGGAAGTGCCGATGATCGCGGCGGCCTGGGCCGATGTGCAGGCGCGCTTCCCCGGCGTGAGCCCCAAGCGGCTGACCGGGGAGCTGATCCGCTCGCAGATCGGGCTGATGGTCAACGACTTCATCGGCGAGACCAAGGCACGGATCGCGGACTCGGGCGTGGCGACGGTTGACGATGTCCGCCGCGCCGGGCGGTGCCTGGCCGGCTTCTCGCCGGCGATGCGCGACGCCGAGCGCGGGCTGAAGCGGTTCATGTACGCCAACCTCTACCACCATCCGAGCCAGCTCGCCGCGGCGGCCTCAGCGCGGCAGGTCGTGTCGGGGCTATTCGCGGGCTATGTCGCCGATCCAAGCCTGATGCCGCCGGAATGGCGCGATGCGCTGCCGGAGGAAGAGCCTTGGCGCAGCCGCCATATCGGCGACTTCATCGCCGGGATGACCGACCGCTACGCCATCGCCCGCTACCGGGAAGTGTGCGGCACGATCGACCTGCCCGAGGGATTCTAGGCCGTCCGCCCGCGCGGCACGATCAGCGCGGGCCTTGGAGATAGCCGCGGATCTGCGCGTCGAAGCGGCGGGCAGCGCCGGATATCGCGTCGTCGCTCCGTGCCAGCGACGTCAGCAGCCGGCGGGCAGCGGCGCCATGGCGCTTGCTGGCGAACAGCGCCAGGCCGTTCTCGGCGACGGTGGGATCATAGTCGGTCGCGCCGGCGACGCAGACGAGATAGCGGACGACGTTGTCGAGTGCCGCCGCATCGAGCGGCACCGCCTCCACGCTGTCGCTGCCGGCCAGTGCCTTGGGGTAGCCGGCGTAGAAGGCGTCGACCAGCGCGCTGCCCACCGTGCCATCGGCTTCGAGGGCCGCGCAGTTCGGCAGCGGCAGGCCTGCACCGGGCGTCGGCTCCGGCGTCGTTGCGCGCTTCGCCGAAGGCAGGCGGAGCATCGGCAGCAATGCGTCGTAGCGTGCGGCGCACTGCGGCACGGGATGTGCGCGGCAGCTGATCGCACGGCTTCTGGTCCAAGCCGCGTCACCGCCCGCCGACGGGGGGGAAGCAGTCGTATCTGCCGAGGCACCGGACAACAGCGCCGCGCGGCGACGAGCAACTTGCACGGCTTGGTGCGCAAAGGCCACACGCGCCGCCTCGCCGCCGGACTGCGCCGCATCGTCTCCCAATTGGCGCAGCGCCGCGCGGAAGGCGGTGGCAGCCTCGGGCGTATCGACCGCCTGTCCCGCCGCGGCGATGGCGGTGTCGGCGCAAGCAATCAGCGCCGTGGCATCGCCGGCGGCGCGTTCGCGGCATGCGACATAGGCGGCCTCGTCGCGGGGGGTAGACGTGGATGTCGCGCTGTGCGCGGCATAATTGGCGGGCATCTCGGCGGCTGGACTGCCGCATCCGGCAATCGTTAGGGCCAGGAGGAGGGCGGGTCCGCAACGACGCATGGCCTTGATCTATCGGCCGTGGGTTGCACGGTAAAGCGCGTGGTCCAATTGCTCCGCCGGGGCTCTCTACGAGCGGGAGAGCCCCGGCGCGTGTTCAGAACGCCGCGCTCACCGAGAATACCACCTGGCTTCCGGCAATGGTCGAGCCGTCCTTGGTGCTCGAGAAATTGGGCAGCAGATACGCGCTGTCGCGCTTGCCGATGCTGGTATCGACATAGGCGACGCCGAGCACCACCTTGCCCAGCGCCAGATCGGCACCGACCAGCCAGTCGGCATAGCTGCCGGTCGGCGCGACGCTGGTGCCGTTGGGGCCGAGACCCTTGTTGCCGTCCGAATAGCCGAGATGCGCCTTCAACGTAATCGGGGTCTTCGGCACCGCGGTGCTGATGTCGCCCCAGAGGTAGAGATTGTCCTCCTTGTCGCCTTCGCGGCTCTCCGGCGTATTGCTCCAGTTGCCCAGCGCCTGCTGCGGCGGGGCATAGGCGACGCCGGCCAGCGCCGAGACCGGGCCGATGCTGCCGCTCAGCTTCACATAGGGTTCGGCGAAATCGGTCTTGGAGGCGCCGCCCGGATACATGTACCAGGTCACCCCCACGTCTAGCGACGCGCCGCCGCCGATCGGCAGCTTGTAGCCGCCGACCACGTCCAGCTCCATATTGGCGCCGCCGAACGTGCCCCAGCCCGACAGGTTCGAGCCCCAGAGCGACCCGTAGAGGCCGCTTTCATGCGAAACGGTGAGACCGCCCTGGACGGCCATTTCCTTGTCGGTCTGGGAGACGCCACGGAATCGATAGTCGGAGACCAGCGCGACGCTGCCCGAGACGGTGACCGGTGGCGGCGGGGCGTTTTCCTGCGCATATGCGGGCGCGGACAGGCCGAGCAGGGCTGCGGCGGCAAGACGAGTCTTCATGGAAACTTCCCTCTCGGTAGCGAGTGAAAGTTCCAGCCTGCGCCGGCGCGGCGACCCATTCTCAAGGACGGGACTGTCGCGTCGATGTGTCATCTTCGCGCTGCAGCATTGCTGCTTCTTGGCTATGTTGTAATAAAGTGTTGCTGATGGGGCGCGTCTGGCAAGAGCAACTCTTCGTTACAGCCGCGCAAGTGTGAGGCAATGCCGGGTGGGTAGGGGAGGGGAAAGAGAGGATGCTCCCAACCATGAGGAATGCCACCGTGAAGCTTGCACCTATCGCACTGGTTTGTGCGACGTTGGTCGCCGCACCGGCGGCAGCCCAGTCGCTCCACGAAACCCATGATCGGGTTTGGATGCCTGCCGGCAAGAGCCATGTCATCACCTGGCGGATGAAGGGCCACAAGCCCGCCGCTACCCAGGCGCACCACCAGGCCGGCAAGCACCAGCATCTGCCCACCCGCAAGGCGCCGGCCGACGAGGCCCGCCGCGAGACCGGCAGCAGCACCGTCGGCGCCAGCGAATAAATCTCAGTTCCGTCCCCCCAGAACGGAAAACCCCGCGGTCGCCCAGGCGGCCGCGGGGTTCATCTTTTCCGGGAGCCGGTGGGGCGTCGCTTAGCGCGACGCGACCTGCACCTTGGTCACCTTGGGGACGCGGAACGACACGCGGGTGCCCGCGGCGTTGCCATCGACCCAGCCGTTGCGCACGACGAGGCGGAAGTTCTGGTTGCCCGGCTTGGCGACGCCTTCCAGGACCTGCACGTCGCCCTTGGTGGTCGAGGTGTAGGTATAGGTCACGCCGTCGCGGGTGAAGCTGCGCGCGTCAGCGTTGTCAGCGGCGAAAGCGGGAGCAGCGGCGAACAGGGTAGCGGCGAGTGCGATGGTGAAACGGGTCACGATCTTTCTCCTTCGTTGGGCCAAAAGAGCCAGATCGGCATCCTTCGTATGTTCTTGATAGACAATTTGTTGCGCTGCAGCAGATTCGACAACCGCAAAGCACGGGGGTCATGATTGCAGTCCGCGCAACTGTTCATGCGCAGGACGACCTGCCCGGGGACGCGACGAACCGTTGGCCGCTGGCAAACTCCTGCGACAATCGCGCGGTAGACGGTGCACCGGTCAGCGGAGTGTAGCCGATGGCGGGTATGAGTATCGCGTTGAATCGCTTCGGTTTGGGTGCGCGCCCGGACGAAGCTGTCGAGTCGGATCCGCGCGCCTGCCTCGATCGGCAGCTGGACCGCTATGTCGCGGCGCCGCCGCCCATGGCGGGGCAGCCTGACGGCGGCACGCTGGTGGCGCAATTCGCCGCCTATCGCGAGCAGATCTCGCAGTTGCGGAAGAATGCGCCACCGGCCGCCGCGGCCGCAATCCCCTCTAGGCCCGCCGCGGCGATGGCGCCGCTGGTGCCCCAGCCGCCGATCGTCCAGACCGGCGACGACCCCGCCGAGGCGCTGCGCAAGCAATTCGGCCAGCGAAGCCGCGATCTCTACAACGGCGCCGTCACCGCCCGCGCGCTTGCCGCGATTCAGTCGCCCGCGCCCTTTGCCGAACGGCTGGTGCATTTCTGGGCCAATCATTTCGCCGTCTCGGGCGACAAGATGGAGGTGACCAACCTCGCCGGCGCCTTCGAGTTCGAGGCGATCCGTCCGCATGTGATGGGCAGCTTCCGCGACATGCTATTCGCGGTGGAGCGGCATCCGGCGATGCTGCTGTTCCTCGACCAGGCGGTGTCGGTGGGGCCGAACAGTCCGCTGGCGGTCCGCGCGGGCAACCGGCCGAACGTGCGCCGCAACCTCGGCCTCAACGAAAATCTCGCGCGCGAGATCATGGAATTGCACACCCTGGGCGTGCGTACCGGCTACAGCCAGGCCGACGTCACCGAGTTCGCCCGCGCGATGACCGGCTGGACGGTCGCCGGCTTCGGTCGCGGCCCGATCGCGAAGTTCACCGGCGCCACCGGCCGGCCGGGCGACTTCGTCTTCGCCGATGCGATGCACGAGCCGGGCACGCGGACGATCCTCGGCCAGCAATGGCCGCAGGCGGGCGAGGCGCAGGCCGCCGCGGTGCTCGACCATCTCGCCACCCATCCCGCCACCGCCCGGCATATCGCCACCAAGCTCGCCCGTCACTTCGCCGGCGACGATCCGCCGCCCAAGCTGGTCGCGCGGCTCGAGGCGAATTTCCGCAAGACCGGCGGCGACCTGCCGAGCCTCTATCGCACCCTCATCGCCTCGCCCGAATGCTGGGCGCCGGGGACGGTGAAGTTCAAGTCGCCCTGGGAATGGTCGATCTCGGCGATGCGCGCGGTCGGCACCCGGCAGCTCCAGCCCAATGCCGTGCCGGGGCTGATGAACCAGCTCGGCCAGCCGGTGTGGAAGCCGGGCTCGCCGGCCGGGTGGGACGATGTCGCCGGCGCCTGGGCCGGACCCGATGCCGTGCTGCGCCGGGTCGAGGCCGCCGAGCGGATGGCCCAGCGCACCCGCGACCAGATCGATCCGCGTGCCCGCGCCGCCGCGATGTTCCCGGAGGCGCTGAGCCCCGCCACCGCCCAGGCGATCGCGCGGGCGGAAAGCAACAGCCAGGGGATCGCGCTTCTGCTCGTCGCGCCCGAGTTCCTGCGGAGATAGCGTCATGATGCTCCACCGTCGTCAATTGCTCGCCGCCGGCGCCACCGCGCTGATGGTCTCGCCGCTGGGCGCGCGCATGGCCTTCGCCGCCGCGCCGACCGAGCGCCGCTTCGTCTTCCTCATCCAGCGCGGCGCGGCCGACGGGCTGGGGATCGTCGCCCCGGTGGGCGACCCCGCCTATGCCGGCGCGCGCGGCGACCTCGCCGCCGATTTCGCGAGCGCGCCCAGGCTCGACGGCATGTTCGCGCTGCACCCGGCGATGCCGAACACGCTCGGGCTCTACCAGGCGAAGCAGGCCCTGTTCGTCCATGCCGTCGCCTCGCCGTACCGCGACCGCTCGCATTTCGACGGGCAGAACGTGCTCGAGACGGGCGGCGTCTCGGCCTATCAGCTCAAGGACGGCTGGATGAACCGGCTGCTCCGGCTGCTGCCCGCGCAGGACAAGGCGATCGCGCTCGCCGCCGCGGTGCCGATGGCGTTGCGCGGGAGCGTCGAGGTGGCGAGCTACGCGCCCTCCTCGCTGCCCGAGGCCTCGGACGACCTGCTCGCCCGGGTGAGTGCGATGTACGAAGGCGACCGCCAACTCCATCCGCTCTGGCAGGAGGCGATGGCGACGCGGATGCTCACCGGCGACCTCGGCAGCGACGGGGGGAAGAAGGCGGCGGATACCGGCACGCTGGCGGCCAAGCTGCTCTCGGCACCCGGCGGCGCGCGCATCGCGATGATCGAGACCGGCGGCTGGGACACCCATTCGGGCCAGCGCGGACGGCTGGGCGGGCAGCTCAAGGGCCTCGACGCGATGGTCGCGGCGCTCAAGACCGGACTGGGGCCGCATTGGGACAATACGCTGGTGGTGGTGGCCACCGAGTTCGGCCGGACGGTGAAGGCCAATGGCACCGGCGGCACCGATCACGGCACCGGCTCGGTCGCGATGCTGCTCGGCGGCGCGGTGCAGGGCGGCCGGGTGCAGGCCGACTGGCCGGGGCTGGGCGACGCGGCGCTGTACGAGGGGCGCGACTTGAAGCCCACGACGGCGCTCGACGTGCTGATCGCGAGCGCGGTCTCGCGGCACTTCGGGCTGGCCCCGGCTGGCACGGCGAAGGCACTGTTCCCGGCGATGACAATGGCGGCGGGGATAGAGGGGTTGGTGCGGGGGTAAGGGGGCGGATTGCTCCGCAATGGAGGAGCAGCGCGCCAGGATCGTTCCCCAATCTTGACAAAGTTCCTGTTTTGTTCTAGTTGATCTCCCGTGGCGGACATGGGGGAGTGCGCATGCAGGCAGCAATAGAGCAGCGGCGAGCTTTTGCGATTTGGTTGCGAACGGGGCGACGTGTGCGCCTTGATGAAGACGGTGTCATAGAGGTCAAGTTCAACCCTTGGCACGATCCGGCTAACGGTCGTTTCGCCTTCGCAGGAACGGGCAGTACCTCCAAGGGAGGCTCCGGCGTCGCCGGGCAGCGGAAGCGGAAGCGTGTTCCGCCATATGGAGACGATCCTAAGCTCAAGCCCATCACGTCGCTTGAAGAGGCGGACGCATGGAGAGCGAGCGAATTGGCCAAGCATCCGGGGGATCCGGATTGGCGAGAAGCGATCGAGGCACGATACCGCTACTATCAAAATCATTTCCGTCGCCTTCCTCCACCGTCGCCTCCTCCGCCTTCTCCCCCTTCTGTGGCTGGGCGGGAGGCATTCGTTGGCGGCGGGGGTCGCTTCGGTGGTGGAGGATCAAGCGGTAGTTGGGTAGTGCCGCCGCACCCGAACGATGCGAGCGTAGGCAATTTAGGCGGAGGTGGGAGCTTTGGCGGTGGAGGCGCTAGCGGGAGCTGGGAGGCTCCATCGGTCGATAAGCACTCCGCAGATACCGACAGCGATCATGCCGGCGTAGGTCCCGGTAACCAATCCGATCAGCCAACTTGGCGGCACGTGTTTCGCAACGGCTATGACTATGAGATCGACGAGCGCGAACGAACTCGGCGAGTTTCTGGCGTCTTGGTTCTTTCGCCACCGCAGCTCCGATCGAGAAGTCTTCAACGCAGTGCCGGTGGCACCGATCGGCTGCCGAAGGACGATGGCGGGCATTACATCGCACCGCGCTTTAACGGTCCGACTGAGGCGTTCAATCACTTCGCGCAGGATGCCAACGTCAACCGGGGCAGGTATCGGACGATGGAGGACGAGTGGGCGCGGGAGAAGCGGGCCGGGCATCAGGTTACGGTGACGATCGTGCCGCATTTTCGCGCAACCTCACAGCGGCCGAAAACAATCGATGTCATATATACGGTCGATGGAGACGTACGCAGCGTGAAGTTGCCGAATGAGCGAGGAGGGAGCCATCATGGGAGGTAGGACAACGGAGCAGATTCTGGCGGAGATTGGCCAGATGCTTGCCGCGGATTCGGAGTATCCCGTCGAGAATAGCCTCCTTCAGGCGGAGGTGGACCCTGAGATGATATCGCCTTCGGTGTACAAGGACGCGGGCGATCACATCATGTATCGGTCGCCGGACCTCGACCGATGGAGCGACATTCTTCTGGAGCTTTGGTATGCGCAAAGCGGGAAAACGCGTTGGTCGGAGGTTGAGTATCTCATTCGGAACGGCAGGTTCGAGGTCGCCTATATCTATCCTGATGATGTTGATCGCAGTGACAGCATGAAGGAGCGGCGTGAACAAGCGCTACGTCGTTACTATGGTGACAAGCCGGTCCGTTATCCATCCTGGGATGGCGGTGGTTACCCGAAATATGACTTGTGAAAGTCCCGAGGGTTCGGGAAGTGCTCGGGCCGGATACAGCTTGGCCAATCAGGAGGCGGAGTGCCTGCTGGGCCAAATCCGGCAGATGCTGGCCGCGGACCCCTTCTATCCAATAGAGAGCACCCTGCTTCAGGCCGAAGTTGATCCAGGGATGATTTCGCCCTCGATCTACAAGGATGGTGGCGATCACGTCATGTATCGGCGGCCGGATCTGGATCGCTGGAGCGACGTCCTGCTGGAACTTTGGCACGCGCAAGAGGGGCCTGCGCGATGGTCGGAAATCGAATACTTTGTCCGCGACGGGCGGTTCGAGGTTGCCTACCTCTATCCGGACGATCCGGGCCGGAGCGAGGACATGATGGAGCGGCGCGAGCAGGCGCTACGTCGTTATTATGGCGACAAGCCCGTACGGTATTCACCTTGGGACGATGATGCGCCGTCTTACGTGCTCTGAGCTTCAGAAGTTTACGCGCGCGCCCGATCCACCTCTGCAAGGGGAGGTGACGCGCGGAGCGACGGAGGGGTGTCGAGGCTGTTGTGACGGGGCTCCGCCTTGACCGGTGACACCTCTCCGTCAGGCCTTCGGCCTGCCACCTCCCTTGCAGGGGAGGATCACTGCACCCAATAGGGATGACGGCGCCGCGCCACTGCGCTACAGCCGCCGCTCCCATTCCCCATTGGATTGCTCAATGACGCTCTATGCTCGTTTCGCCGCGCATCTGAATCTGGCCCTGGATGCGCTCGTCCTCGCCGGCGATCTGCCTGCGGGGCTGGAGCGACGCGCGATCACGGTCGAGCCGCCGCGCGATCCGAGCCATGGCGATCTCGCCACCAATGCCGCGATGGTGCTCGCCAAGCCCGCCGGCACCAATCCGCGCGCGCTCGCCGAGAAGCTGGTCGGCGAGCTGGAGAAGCTGGACGAGGTCGCGGCCGTATCGGTCGCCGGCCCCGGCTTCATCAATATGACGCTGGCCGAGGACAGCTGGCGCGGTGAAGTCGCCGAGATCCTGCGCGCGGGCGCCGATTATGGCCGCTCGTCGCTGGGCGCGGGGACGACCGTCAACGTCGAATATGTCTCGGCCAACCCTACGGGTCCGATGCACATGGGCCATTGCCGCGGGGCGGTGGTGGGCGATGCGCTGGCGAGCCTGCTCGAATATGTCGGCCACAAGGTCATCCGCGAATATTATGTCAACGACGCCGGCGGCCAGGTCGACGTGCTCGCCCGCTCGGCGCATCTGCGCTACCGCGAGGCGCTGGGTGCGACGATCGAGATTCCAGAGGGCCTGTATCCGGGCGAGTATCTGAAGCCGATCGGTGCGGAGCTCGCATCCGAATATGGCGATCAGTATGTCGACGCACCCGAGAGCGAGTGGCTGGTCCTGTTCCGCACCCGTGCCGTGGCGGCGATGATGGCGATGATCCGCGAGGATCTGGCGCTGCTCGGCATCCATCACGACCTGTTCTCTTCCGAAGCCGAGCTGCAGGCGGCAGGCAAGCCGGAGGCGGCCGAGGCCGAACTGCGCTCGCGTGGGCTGGTCTATGACGGTGTGCTGGAGGCCCCCAAGGGCGAGACGCCCGAGGATTGGGAGCCGGTCGAGCTGCCGCTGTTCCGCTCCAGCCAATTCGGCGACGACCAGGATCGCCCGATCAAGAAGTCGAACGGCGCCTGGACCTATTTCGGCGCCGACCTGGCCTATCATTATCAGAAGGCCCAGACCGCCGACCAGCTGATCGACATCTGGGGCGCCGACCATGCGGGCACCGTCAAGCGCATCGTCGCGGCGGTCGAGGCACTGACCGGCGGCAGGACCAAGTTCGACGTGAAGCTGGTCCAGATGGTCCGCCTGCTGCGCGGTGGCGAGCCGGTGAAGATGTCGAAGCGCGCTGGTAATTTCGTCACCTTGGCCGATGTCGTTCGCGAAGTCGGCAAGGACGTGGTGCGTTTCACCATGCTGACCCGGCGCTCGGATGCGCAGATGGACTTCGACTTCGCCAAGGTGGTCGAGGCGTCGAAGGACAATCCGGTCTTCTACGTCCAGTACGCCCATGCTCGCATCGCGTCGCTCAAGCGCCGTGCAGCCGAGGCGGGGATTGAGGGCGGTACGGCCGACCTGTCCCTGCTCGACGCCGAGGACCTGGCGCTGGTGCAGCTCGCCGCGCAGTTCCCGCGTATCGTCGAAACGGCGGCGGCGGCGCGTGAGCCGCACCGAATCGCCTTTTATCTCTATGACCTGGCGGCGGCCTTCCATGCGGCCTGGAATGTGGGCAACGATCGCCCCGATCGCCGCTTCCTGATCGCGGAGAATGCCGAGGTCACGCGCGCCCGTCTTTTCCTCAGCGACGGGATCGGGCAAATCATTCGTAACGGTTTGGCGCTCATGGGTGTCGAAGCGGTTTCGGAGATGAAGTGATGGCGAACGATATGGATTTGGGTCGGGGCTACGACCAGCAGGAGGAGGATCGGCTCCCCTGGCTGGAAACCGTCGAAGCCGACGAACCTGAGGGGGTCGGGATCGGCAAGGTCGTGGCGCTCGTCATCGTCGGTCTGGCCATCCTCGCCTTTATCGGCTTCGGACTCTACAAATGGCAGGCGCATCAGGCTGCGGCAGACGGTGACGGCGCGGTGATCGCTGCGCCCGAGGGCGATTACAAGGTGCGCCCGGCTGATCCGGGCGGGCTGAAGGTCAAGGGCGAGGGCAACACCGCCATTGCGACCAGCGCGGGCAAGCCCGGCGGCACCGGCGCGATCGATCTGCGCGCCGTGCCCGAAGCGCCGATGAACGGCACCCGCGTCGTCCAGAAGCCCAGCGACGCCGGTGGTGGCCGCAATGCGGTTGCCCAGGTCCCCGAATCAGGCGGCAAGCTGGTCGCGCCCGCGCCGGTCACCGCCGCGCGGGCCCCCGCCGCCGCGCCGAGCGCCAGTGGCGCGATGGTCCAGCTGGGTGCCTATCCCAGCGAGTCCTCGGCCAATGCCGCCTGGGACCGCTTCTCGAAGCGCTTTTCCTATGTCGGCGCGCTGGCCAAGGTCGTCCAGCCCGTCGCCTCGAACGGGAAAACGCTCTACCGCCTGCGCGTGAACGCCGGTTCGGCCAATCAGGCCGCCGATATCTGCGGCCGCCTGCGCGTGGCGGGCGA
>NZ_CAJYHX010000014.1 GCF_913774285.1 uncultured Sphingomonas sp.
CGACGGGGTCCAGGTTCACGTCGGCAGCGGCGACGACATCGTCGATGATCGGCAGGCCGAGCCCGGCATCGACGACAAGATCGGTATCGCCGGCCTGGTCCGGCGCCGCCGACCCGCCGAGCAGGTCACCCGCAGCCGTGAGAATCGGGTCGAGCGTGGCGGCGGCCTGGTCTTCCACCGGCGCTGTGTCGAGGGTGGCGGCGAGGTTCACATCGATGTCGGTGCCGGTGAGCGCCTCGACGGGATCGAGGTTCGCGTCGGCGGCGGCGGCGACGTCGTCGATGATCGGCAGGCCGAGCCCGGCGTCGACGACGAGATCGGTATCGCCTTCCCGATCAGATACGATTGATCCGTCCGGGACTCCGCTCGAGCCCTCGTTGCCGGTCGACGCGCTTGTCCCCGAGCCTGCGCCGCTGCCGCCGGGTTGTTCGGGGGGCGCGGGGGGAGGCGACAGATCTTGTGACGTGCCGGCAGTCGGGTTTCCCCCGACGACGGGTTCCTGCGGCGCAGAGCCCGCCGCGCTATCGACTTGATTGATGGACGGTACCGGGCCGGGCGCTTGGATCGACGGGGCGGCCCCAACGGCCGAGACCTCTTCGCTCGCAGGCGCCGGCGTTGTTGCTACGGAGACCGGCTCTGTATTCGGCGCGGGCGCCACCATTTCCTCGATCGCGTCGGGTGCGGGTGTGTTCGGATCGGCGGGCGATGTCGTCGGGCCCGGGGAGGCTGGCGCATCCGGCGCGGCTGCGGCCGGGGCGGGGGTGAACGGGTTTGCAATACCGCCGGGAGGCGTGGAAATGCCAGCGACAGGCGCTACCTCGGCATCCTGCGGGGCAGAAGACGAGGGAAAGGCGACATTGGTCGCAGCTGGCTGGCCGGTCAGGATGGTCGCGAGATCGCCGGGCGCACCGGCGGGGGCGTCCGCAGCGTAGCCGGCGGGAGCGGCGGTCGAAGCGGAGGCCGAAGACCCGGTCGTTGCCAACGGCGTACCGATCGATGCACCGGTAGCAAAGGAAAGGATGTTGTCCCCGCGAATCGCGGCACCCTCTACGTCGCTGGTCACGTTGGGGGCAGATGGCGCACTGACTTCGTTTGAGCGCACGCCAGAGAAGCTCTCTTGCATATTGAAACTGTCAAGTGCCTGATACAGTTTCGCTTCCGGAATGCTGTTGCCAAGGTCATCCATCGGACATCTCCACCCTGCCACCACGATAGTTTGACGAGGGTTAACGTGCGATGGTCGTCAAAATAGGTTTAAGTACCTATATAGATCATGGACAATGCGGATTTTTTATGGAGGGGAAAGTGGGTTTCACATATGGTAGCAATTCTATTCGGTGATGGTCTCTGCTAATTGGGTCAGCAGTGTTGCCTGTTCTACGAACAGGTCACGTTCGGCGGATGCGATCCGTAACTCCGCCAGGGAAAGCTCCTGCTCGGCATTCAGGATATCGAGTACGGACCTTGTGCCGATGGCGTTTTCCTCTCGCACGCCATTCAGGCTCTCGCGGCTTGCCTTGGCTGCGGCAGCGGCGGACCTTGCGCTCGTCAGCGCCATCTGGGCTCGCGCATAGGCGGCTCTGACGTCGGCGCGGACGGCTCGTTCGGCCTCGGTGAGATTGTCCTTCGCCGCACGGGCGACGGCGCGAGCGCGTTCCGTGGCCGCCGTTGTCGCACCGCCGTTGAACAATGGAACGGAGAGCCGCGCGAAGACGGTGGACCCGAAGATGCTGCGATCGAGGTTGCCGACGGGTGTGTTTGCCAGCGAGCCTAGCGTCGATGCGAAGGTCGTGGACACCCCGAGCGAGACACGCGGTCGCTGTGCGGCGCGCGCCGATCCGACATCGGCTTCGGCCGCATCCGAGAGCGCCCGCACGCTGCGTAGCGCGGGGCTCCGTTCAATGGCAGCGCTCTCTGTCGACGGCAGGTCGACCGGCAGCGCGCGCAGTACAGGATAGGACTCCACACGGCCGGCAGGAGCGCCGACCAGTTGGCGAAAGCGTTCGTTGCTGACTGCCAGACTGGCCCGCGCGGCGGCAAGGTCGCCTTCGGCGAACGCGAGCCGCGTCTCCACCTGTCGCACATCCGTGCGGGTAACATCCTGTGCCGCAAAACGGGCGCGGGTCGCAGCCAGTATGGTACTTAGTTTCTGCTGACTGTCGTTCAGGATACGGACGACCGCGCGGTCTCTGACCACGTTCGCATAGGCACTCGCGACCGCCAGCGTGAGGTCGAGGCGCGCCGCTTCGACGGCGCGCGCGGAAGACTCCGCGCGATATCTCGCCGCTGCCAGGCCGTGGCGAACAGCGCCGCCGCTGTACAAGGGTTGTGTCGCTTCTAGCGAGCCGACGACTTGCCGCGTAGGAGAAAATGGATCCGGCGTGCTGCGCTGAAGATCGTTACGAACATCTGCGACCAGCGAGATTGTTGGAAGCCGCTGTGCACGAGCGATCACAACGTTCTGCTTGCTTGCGTCATAATTGGCCTCCCGCGCGGCGAAGGCGGGGTTTGTGCGGACAGCGGCATCGATCGCTTGCTGCAGGGTCAGCGGGGGCGGATAGGTGGTATTCGCACCAGCGACCACAGGCCCATCAAAAAGTTCTGCCAGATCGACTTCTATCCTCTGCGCTTGTGCATGATTGATGCCAATGACTCCTTGAAGCAGAGGCAGGAGGCAGAGGGCACAGTATCGGGTTTGCATACCGTGGATGCACCAAATGAATAGTATCGCTCATCAGTGAAGCAGGGCATCACGGTAAGGTCAATTCTCTCCAATGTACAAGGTGCAATTCAGGGCAGCCGGTTGCTCAGCAACGCACCCTCAAGTGCCCCTTGGAACGCCAGCTCTCCTTAACGGAAAGTCTGCTTTTTCCTCCGCGGCGGTGTCTAGCTGCTGCTTTAGACGGGGGAGGGGCGGCCTTCCTCGCCGCTTTGGCGGCTCGTTCTCCAATCGCGCTTCATCCAGAGCCGCGAGCGACGTGGCGAAAACGCCCACCGACTGTGAGCTGCGAGCTGGCGCATTGTTGTTCCGTTGCCGCTTGTTCTCGACGCCGAGCTTGTCGAGCGCGCGGCCGAGGTGCGACATCGCATCGCTGTCGGCCGTCGCGCGGTTGTTCCGAAAAGCGCTGTGCTTGTCCGAATAGAAGGCGATCGGCTTGCCGTGCCGCTCGAGATAGGTGCGCGTCGCCTGCAGATAGGAGAGGGCGCTTTCGCTCTCCGCCATCTCGAGGTGCCTCAGCTCGCTGGTGGCATCGTCGATATAGACCAGCAGGCTGCACAGCGCGGGCCGCGGCCCTCGAACCAGTCATGGTCCGAGCCATCGACCTGGATGAGCTCGCCGCGGCGCTCGCGCCGGTTGCGGGTCTGGTGGAGCCTGGAGCGCTTGGCGGCCTTGGCCTTCCACAGGCCAGCGCTGATCATCAACTGCCGCAGCGTCTCGTGCGACAGCGTGATGCCGTGGCGCTCGGCCAGATACTCGGCCGCCAGTGTCGGGCCGAAATCAGCGTAGCGCTCGCGGACGATGCCGAGGATCTGCTCGCGGTAGGCATCGCTGAAACGTCGGTTGCTCGGCTGCCCGCGCTTGCGGGACACAAGGCCGGCGGCGCCTTCGTCCCGCAAGCGCTCCAGTAGCCGGTACATCTGGCTGCGCTGCAACCCAAGCCGAGCGACCGCGTCGACGACCCGACGCTCGCGGCGCTGAACGCGCATCAGCGTTTCAAACCGCGAGATTTCCGCAGCACTCATCGCGATTACCGTCATCGTGCGCACATCCTCGTTGCCGAGGACTGCATAACACCACGCCGCTGCGAAACGGAGCTGTCCCGTTTCTATTTAGCGGAGATGTCTCATTTCCACGTTGCGCTTACACCCGCTGGGCAAGCGCAAGAACGATAATCTATATTATGTAAAACGTTGCACGGAGAAACAGGTGCGCCGCGGTTTCGGCCTACTCCGTTCCCTTGCTGGGCCTGGGCTCCAAAACCAACACATTGCCTTCGACGCGCCAGCTGTGCAGCCGCGATAGGAAGTTCATTCCCAGCACGTCGAGCTCACCGAAGTTCTGCGACACCACCACGCCGAGATCGTGCATCGTCAGCGGACCGAGCGATACCGCCGCGATCCGCGCCCGACGCGCTGCCACGCTGCCATTGGCCGTCTCGATGATCGCCGGAAGGCCTTCCGACGTCTCGACGTCTGCCTCCTTGGCGGTTCGCTCGGAAATCGCCGTGATTGTGGCACCGCTGTCGATCAGCATCCGGCGCTCGACGCCGTTCAGCGTCACGCGCGCCCAGAAATGCCCGTCCGGGCTCATCCGGATCCGCACGGTATCCCCCTCGACGCGCTGATCCTCAAGACCGAGCTTCGCGCTCAGCGACGACCAGGCTGCCGCCAGTTCGTAGCGATGACCGACCGCGAACAGCACCAGCAGCACGATCGCTACCCAGCCGAGCACCGTTCGCAGGAACAGCCCGAAACCGATCCGCCGCACCGACAGCGCGCTGACCACCAGCACCAGCGCGCCGATCAGCCAGACCATGTTGACGCCGTCGGTGCCGTTCACGCGTGGAGCTCCAGCCCGTCATAGCCCGGCTCGACACCGTCGGGCAGTTCGGCGGCGAGCGTCGCATAGTCCATGCTGTGGTCCATGTGGACCAGCGCTGAACGCGCCGGGCGCAGTTCCTCGATCCAGCCAAGCACTTCGCTCAGGTGCGGATGCGTCGGGTGCGGCGCGCGGCGCAGCGCGTCGACGACCCACACGTCCAGGCCGGTGTAGAGCTCCCGCATCTCGGCGGTCATTGCATGGAAATCCGTAGCATGGCCGACGACCTTGCCACCGCTTTCGAAGCGGATCCCGGCCGAGGTGATCCCGCCATGCGGCTGGTCGACGACGCGAACCGCAATGTCGCCAATCGTGAAGCTGTCCGGCATCGTCTCCAGCGCGACGACCGGCGGGTAGAACTTTCCCCTACCCTCAAACACATAGTGAAACTTGCTATGCAATTGTTCGAAGGTAAACGGTCGCGCGAGACCGCGTACCGGCGTGCCGCTGCGCGCGTGCATGACCTGACGGAGATCGTCGATGCCGTGGCAATGATCGGCATGATCATGGGTCCACAGCACCGCATCGACGTCGGAAACCTCTGCCGCGATCAGTTGCTCGCGCATGTCCGGACTGGTGTCGATCAGCAGCGTCGTCGTCGCGCTCCGCACCAGCACCGACGAGCGCGTACGCCGGTTGCGCGGCTCGTTCGGATCGCAGGCACCCCAGTCGGGACCGATGCGGGGTACGCCCGAGGACGTGCCAGAGCCGAGAATGCGGATGCTCAGCGGCAAGGACAGGTCCCCTGCCCGGTCACGCCAGCGTCTTGGCGAAGAGCGTGTGGAAGTTGGCGCGGGTCGCCTCGGCGAGCATCTCGGGGTCCTCGCCGCGGAGCTGCGCGAGGAATCGGCACGTGTCCGCCACGAAGGCGGGCTCGCCGGTCTTGCCCCGATGCGGCACCGGCGCGAGGAACGGGGCGTCGGTTTCGATCAGCAGCCGTTCCAGCGGCAGCGCGGCGGCAGTTTCCTGCAGGTCCTTGGCGTTCTTGAACGTCACGATACCGGAAATCGATATGTAGAAGCCGAGTTCCAACGCGATCTCGCCAAAGGCGCGGCTCGCGGTGAAGCAATGGATCACGCCGGGAAAGGCCCCCTTCCCCATTTCCTCGCGCAGGATCTCGGCGGTGTCCTCCTCGGCGTCGCGGGTATGGACGATGATCGGCAGCTGAGTCTCGCGCGACGCCGCCAGATGGGCGCGGAAGCTCGCCCGCTGGCGATCGCGGTCGCTGTGATCATAGTAATAGTCCAGCCCGCTTTCGCCGATGCCGACCACGCGCGGGTGCCGCGCGCGCTCGACCAGCTTGGCGGTGTCGACATGGGGGTGGGTGTCCGCCTCGTGGGGGTGGATGCCGACGCTGGCCCAGACATCCGCCTCACGCTCGGCGACGGCGATCACCTGATCCCACTCGTTCTCGCGCGTCGAGATGTTGAGCATCGCCACCACGCCGGCGTCGCGGGCGCGCGCCAGGACCTCGGGCTGCTGCTCGCCGAGACCCTTGTAGATCAGGTGGCAATGGCTGTCGGCGAGCTTCATGCGTCCTCGGAAGTTTGCAGTTCAAGTCGCGGGAAGATGGGGGTCGGGGCTGCGATCTTGAAGTCCGCATCACCGTCGGGGCCGAGCTGGTCGAGCAGCTTGGCCGCAGAGGTCGGTACCACCGGCGCGATCGTCACGCCCAGGCGACGGATCGCCTTGAGTAGGGTGCCGAGCACCGCGTGCATCCGCTCGGGGTCCGTCTTGCGCAGCGTCCAGGGGGCCTGCGCGTCGATATACTGGTTGCAGGCGAACACGCCGGTCATCCACGCCTCGACGCCCTGGCTCAGCGCCAGATCCTCGAACGCGCGGGTGAAGGCGGCACAGGCGGTGTCGACCTCGGCCAGCAGCACTGCATCGGCGTCGTCGGCGCGGCCGGACTGCACCGCGCCTTCACAATTCTTGGCGATGAAGCTGAGCGTTCGCTGCGCCAGATTGCCGAAGCTGTTCGAAAGATCGGCATTGGCCCGGGTGACGATCGCCTCGTCGCTGAACGTGCCGTCCTGGCCGAAGCTGACGTCGCGCAGCAGGAAATAGCGCAGCGCGTCGACGCCGTAGGTTTCCGCCAGCTCCATCGGATCGACGACATTGCCGACCGACTTCGACATCTTCTCGCCGCGGTTGAGCAGGAAGCCATGGCCGAAGACCTGCTTCGGCAGCGCGATGTCGGCGGACATCAGGAAGGCGGGCCAATAGACGGTGTGGAAGCGGACGATGTCCTTGCCGATCAGATGCAGATCGGCCGGCCAGTAGCGCGCCAGCCGCTCGGTATCGTCGGGAAAGCCCGCGCCGGTCAGATAGTTGGTGAGCGCGTCGACCCACACATACATCACATGGCCCGGCGAACCCGGCACCGGCACGCCCCAGTCGAAGCTGGTGCGGCTGACCGAGAGGTCGACCAGGCCGCCCTCGACGAAGCGCAGCACCTCGTTGCGGCGCGACTCCGGGCGGATGAAGTCCGGGTTGGCGGCGTAGAAATCGAGCAAAGGCTGCTGGTATTTGGACAGGCGGAAGAACCAGGTCTCCTCCTTGGTCCACTCGACCGGCGTGCCCTGGGGCGAGAGCTTTTGCCCCCCTTCCCCTTCGACCAGTTCCTTTTCTTCGTAGAACGCCTCGTCGCGGACCGAATACCAGCCCTCGTAGCGATCGAGATACAGGTCGCCCTTGGCCGCCATCTTCTCCCAGATCGCCTGGCTGGCGCGGTAGTGATCGGCCTCGGAGGTGCGGATGAAACGATCGCACGAAATATCGAGTTTCTCCGCCATCACGCGGAAATGGTTCGACATTTCATCGGCGAGTTCGCGCGCGGTCATGTCGCGGGCGCGGGCGGTCTGCACCATCTTGAGGCCATGCTCGTCGGTGCCGGTCTGGAAGAACACGTCGCGACCCTGCTGGCGCTGGAAGCGCGCGATCGCGTCGGCGGCGATCATCTCATAAGCATGGCCGATATGCGGCTTGCCATTGGGATAGTGGATCGCGGTGGTGATATAGAAGGGGTCAGCCATGCCCGCCGCTTTAGGATGCGGCGCAGCAACGGGCAACCTGTACCCTCAGCGCCGCGCCAGCCGTGAGAGGATGCCGCTCATCTCGAACACGGTGGCCGTGGCGTCGAGCGATAACCCGAGCGCCGCACCGGCAAGCTCACGCGCCGCGGCATAGGCGTCCAGCGCGGTGCGCAGCGCCTCGCCCTCCAGCCGCTTGGCACGGGCGGCGATGAAGCTGGGCGTGCGTTCGAGGAAGGCTTCATAGCGCGGCTGCGCGGCCTTGGCGCCGAGCTGGCGGCCAAGCCGGGTGCGCAGCGCATTGTCCGGATCGCCATAGTCGGCGAGCTGCGCCATGTCCGCCTCCAGCGCGGAGAGGTCCAGCCCGGCGAAGCGCATCGCGCGGCCCGGCGACCCTTCGGCGGCCTCGACGAGCGCGGCGATCTCGATCTCGCTGGCCTCGGGGATCTGGTGGCGAAGGACCGTCGTCGTCTCGGCATCGCTCAGCGGCTCGAAGCGGAGCAGCCGGCAACGCGAGCGGATGGTCGGCAGCAGCCGGCCCGGGGCGTGGCTCACCAGCAGGAAGATCGTCCCCGCCGGTGGCTCCTCGAGGTTCTTGAGCAACGCGTTGGCGCCGCCGCGCTCGAGATCGTCGATCGCGTCGATGATCACCACCCGGCGCGGGCTCAGCGACGGCTTGGTCGCGAACAGCGGTTGGAGACTGCGCACCTGCGCGATGGTGATCGAACGGGCGAGCGCCTCGTCGGGCTTGTCCGCATCCTTGGGCAGCCGCGCGAGAATCTTGAGATCCGGGTGGCTGCCCGCGGCCATCAGGCTGGCGGTGCGGGTACTCTCCGGCACGTCCCAGCCCGGCATCAGCCGGTCGGGCTCGGCGGCTTCGGCCAGCAACCGCGCGGCGGCGATGCGGGCAAAGCCCCCCTTCCCCACGCCCTCCGGCCCGGCGATCAGCCAGGCATGGTGCAACGCGCCGCTCGCCATGGCGGCAGCGAGCGCTTCGCGGGCTTGGCTGTTGCCGATCAGGGCGTCGGCCAAGGCGATCAGGCCAGGTGGAGCAGCGACATCAGGCCCGCCCAGGCGCGGCCGAAAAAGCCTGCCTGGCCGACATCCTCGGCGGCGACCAGCGGCAGCATCTGCTGCGGCATGCCTTCGCCCTCGATGATCAGGTCGGCGATATGGTCGCCCTTCTTGAAGCCGGCCTTTACCGGGCCCTGATAGACGATCTTGCCGGCCAGCTTGGGGCTGAGGCCCGAGGGCAGCGTGATGTTGAGGTCGCGCGGGGCGACGACGGCCACCTTGTTGGCGGTGCCGCCCTGCACGTCGACGGTGCCTACGGTGCGGTCCTTCTTGACCACCGGCTTGGTGCTCCAGGCGGCGAAGCCCCAACGCATGAAGCGCACGGATTCGTCGGCACGGCCGCTATACGTATCGAGCCCGGCGAGCACCATCACCAGGCGGCGACCGTTCTGCTCGGCCGATCCGGTGAAGCCATAGCCGGCCTCTTCGGTATGGCCGGTCTTGAGGCCGTCCGCACCGGGCACCTTGCCGAGCAGCGGGTCGCGATTGCCCTGCTCGATCGCCGCACCGGCGCCCAGGGTCTTCCCCCAGGTGAAGCTCGGCAGCGAGTAGAAGGACTTGTAGAGATCGGGGAAGTCGCGGATCGTCGCGGCGGCGAGATGCGCCAGGTCGCGCGCGGTCACATAGGTGCGGCCTTCATCGGGCCAGCCGTTCGACGTACCGAAATGGCTGTTGGTGAGGCCGATCTTCTTCGCCCGATCGTTCATCAGGTTGACGAAGCCCTCCTCGGTGCCGGCGATGCCTTCGGCCAGCACGACGCAGGCGTCGTTGCCCGAAAGCGTGACGATGCCCTTGAGCAGGTCCGCCACGGTCGGCTGCTCGCCGACGCCCAGGAACATGGTCGAGCCCTGCGAGTGCCACTTCTTCCAGGTCTCAGGGCGCACTTCGATCTTCTGGTCGAGCTTGAGTTCGCCCTTCTTGATCAGGTCGAACGCGACATAGACCGTCATCATCTTCGCCATCGAGGCCGGCGGCATGCGGCGATCGGCATCCTTGGCAAACAGCACCGCACCCGAGGACATGTCCTCCATGTACGCGATCGGCGCGGGCGTCGGGAAATCCGGGCCGGCGGCCTGCAGCGGAGCGGCGATGGCGAGCGCCAGGAACGAGGCGGCGGCGAGCTTCTTCATGATGATCGGTCCAGAACGCGTAAAGGTTTACCCCTATCGGACCGTGGTGCGGCGCGCATCTCCGAACCCGGCCCGAACGGCCTCCGCCCGCGCCCGCTCCGCCGCCGCCTCCGTCGCGAAGGGGCCGAGCTGGACACGATAGAGCCCGCCCCCTGCCTTTACGAAGCCCTGTAGCTTTTGGGCAAGCGCCTGCGCGCGCCGAAGCGAAGAAAGTGCGGCCACCTGCACCAGATAGCGGCCCTGGGCCGGCTTCGGCGCGGGGGGCTTGAGGACGAACGGGGGTTTCGCCGGTGCCGCAACGCTCGCGACGGGGTGCGGGATAACGTCGACGATCGGATCGGGCTGCGACGGCGGAAGCGGTGGCGGCGGCAGCGGCTCGCCGGGATCTGCCTGCGGAAGCTGCAGCCGCAACGCACGCAGCAGTGCGGCCGGCGAATCGATGCGGGGCTGCGCGGCACCGGCGCTTCGCAGAGCGGCCTGGTCTTCGGCTGAAGGGCGCACCGCACGGATGCGGACCGCCGCCAGCCGGTCGGCGGGTACGCTCAACTGGCTGGCAGCGCCTTCGGAAATCGCGGCAATCGCGCCCGGTACCGCCGACGTCTCTGCAATGCGGACGAGAATCGTGCGGCCGCTGTCGAGCGCGGTCACCTCGGCATAGCTTTCGACAGGCAGATTCGGGCTTATCGCCAGGGCGGCAGCGCCGATCGGCTGGACCGCGACATACCCCACCGCATCGTAGCGTCCGTCACCCGCCTGGCGCTGGGACGTGCCGTGCGGCCCGCGCGCACGCTCGGTCGGGTCGGTATCCTGGGCATGCGCGCTCGCCGCGGCAAGCAGCGCTAGCGCAAGCGTGATCGGTCTAGCGTTCCACTGCATCGGCAAGCAGGCCTACCGACAAAGCGTAAAAATTCGAGCAATTATAGTCGAGGATCACGCGGTAATTGCCGGTGAGCAGATAGGCGGTGGCGCCCTGCCCGTCGGGTTCGAGCAGCGTCGCCAGAACGTCGTCCCCAGGCCAGGCGCGGCCCTGCGGCACGATGCCGAGGGCTCGCCACTCCGCCATCGTCTTCCACTGGCTCTGGCGGCCATGGACGCGCGGGCAGCGCGGGCTGGTGGTGCGGTTGGCGATCAGGCGGCGGTCTAGCGAGGTCGGCACCGAGACGGCGAAGCCCCAGGGTACCCCTGCCCGCCAGCCGGCATTGACGAAGTAGTTGCCGATCGAGGCCAGCGTGTCCGCGTCGCTGTTCCAGATGTCCGCCACACCGTCGCCATCCCCGTCGCGGGCGAGGCGCAGATAGACGCTGGGGAGAAACTGCGGCCCGCCGAACGCGCCCGCCCAGCTGCCGACCAGCTTCTCGCGCGGCACGCCGCGATCGATCATCTTGAGCGTCGCGATGAACTCGTCGGCGAACAGCGCGCGGCGGCGGCCTTCATAGGCGAGGCTCGCCAGCGCGCGCGGCAGGTCGAAGCCGCCCATGACCCGGCCATAATTGGTCTCATGCCCCCAGATCGCGACCATGATCGATTCGGGCACGCCGGTCTCACGCTCGATCGCCGAGAGCCGACCGCGCGCCCGCAAATAGGCGGCGCGGCCACGGGTGATTCGATCGGCATCGACATGCCGGGCGCGGTACGGCGCGAAGGCCGGTACCGGCGCGTTCGGGCTGCTCTCCGGCTGCTGGCGATCGAGTTCGACCACGCGGGCATTGTAGGTGAGCGTCGGGATCACCGCGTCGATCGCGCGGCGGCTCACCCCGGCGGCAGCAGCCTGGGCGGCGAGGGTCTGGAGGTAGCTTTGAAAGCCTGCCTCGTCCTGCGCCAGCGCGGGGCGGATCGGCAGGGCGAGGGCGAGGGCAAAGCCGGCAACTCCGGCGAGATACGAGCAAATACGCGACATGGCCCGGCTGTTGCACAGCCACGCGCCCACAGAAAGCCCGCGCGCCCCTCCGATACGACGAAAACCGCGCTCGGCGGCGACCAAAAGAAAAACACCGGTCGCGGGGGCGCGACCGGTGTCCTTCGATCCAGCGCACCTCAGGAGGTGCGGCAAGCCTGGTTCAGGCGAACGCGACGCGCGCGGTGTTGCGACGGCGCAGCGCGCCACCGACGAACGCGAAGCCGCCGATCATCATCGCCCAGCTGGCGGGCTCGGGAACCGGAGCGAAGGTCGCCTGGGCGCCGTACGAGCCGTTGCCGCGCGACAGGCCCTTGATCACGATGGTGTTTTCCTTGCCGGCGATGATCGGCACGTCATTGGCGAACACCGCCTCGTTCAGGCCGCCATAGGTGCCGGTCAGCGCGATACCGTTGAAGGTCACCGAGAACAGGTCCAGGTCGTTGGCAGCCTTGAGCTTCACCGCGCTGGTGTTGATCGAGGCGCTGCCCGTCAGATAGGCCGGCAGGGTGAAGCTGTAGATGTGCTCGAAGTTGCCGGCCTTGATGCCCGACTTGCCGAAATCGGCCGAGTAGGTGCCGTCGGTGCTCGGGGCGATGTTCATGTTCGCGCCGGTATAGTGGGTGGTGACGACCGTGGCGGCCTGCGCCGAGCCCGAGAAGGAGACGACGGCGGCGATGGCGCCGAGTGCCGGGAGAAGCTTGTTGATCATGAACCCTCTGTTTCCGCTGATGTCGAAACGATTGCTGTAAGCCCCTTCCGAACTAGCCATCGGCGCGACAGCTTCAACAAGCCGCTGGTCCCGAACGGGGACCGCGTCCCGGTCCGGAACAGCAAAAGGGCGTGCGTTTACGATCTTTCTCGCTTGGAGCTCCGCGACTCGACTGTGACAGCTTGGTGAACGTCATATTGCGCGGAGACGGATTGATCCGCACACGAACTCCGACTAGGCGCTGGCCCGACGCGGAGAGATGGCCGAGTGGTTTAAGGCAGCGGTCTTGAAAACCGCCGTGGGTGCAAGCTCACCGTGGGTTCGAATCCCACTCTCTCCGCCACCAAGCCTTTCGCAGCTCTTTCCGATCCGGGAACCGACCGCCGATTCGGTCAAGCGGAGTCGACGACGGGAAGGCGTGCCAGCGCGGCGCCGTCGAGCGGCGTCAGAAGCGCGTTGTTCTTCACCCGGACATCGGCCCAAGGCAGCCGCCGCAGGGTCTCCCCGACACCGCCCAGCCCGCCCTCGCGAATGACGAGGTGGGACAGCCCGCCGCCGTCGCACGCCAGCATGGCATCCACTGCATGGGCAAGAACCTGTCCGTCCCGGCCCTTCACCGGCATGCCGTCGAGGCCGGAGGCTGCGAACAGATTTTCGCCCGGGTGCTGCCGGCTCATCTCCTGCTCCACATCGGCCGCATCGCTGAAGCGGGCGCGGCGGCCCAGCCAGCGCCAGATGCCGAACAGGTCGACCAGGCCGAGGAAGACGTTGCTCCACAATAGCTGCGTTTGATGGGTCGCGATCCCGACAACGATCCAGGCACCGGCGCCGACCGTGAACACGACAAAGCCCCAGCCGGTGATGCGCGCGCCGAGATTGGAGGCCGTCATCAGGGCCGCGATGCACGTGGCGGCGAGGGCCAGCCAGCCAGCGATGTCTGCCATCGTTCCTCCTTCGCTCCCGCGCCGTGGACAGCAGATTTCGCCCGGCCGGTGCGTCGCTCTCAACGAGGCGATGCGGCGAAGGCTCCGCCGCGCCCGCCACGGCGAACGAGGCCGCGCGGGACTGCTTTACATCGGCAATACAGCTGCTAGCTTCTTCAGCGCTATTTCGACGGGGGAAGTATCCAATGCTGCAGATCGACAATCTCACGCATGTCTATGGCAACGGCACACGGGCGCTGGACGGCGTGACCCTGGCGATCTCGCCGGGCATGTTCGGGCTGCTCGGCCCCAACGGCGCGGGCAAGTCGACGCTGATGCGCACCATCGCCACGCTGCAGACCCCGACTTCCGGCAGCATCCGGTTCGGCGACCTCGACGTGATCGCCACGCCCGAGCTGCTCCGCAGGACGCTCGGCTATCTCCCCCAGGACTTCGGCGTCTACCCCCGCGTTTCCGCCTATGACATGCTCGACCATATGGCGGTGCTGAAGGGCATTGCAGGGCGCGGCGAGCGCAGGGAAACGGTCGAGGCACTGCTCCACCAGGTCAATCTCTGGGCGGTGCGCAAGAAAGCGCTGGCCGGCTTCTCCGGCGGCATGCGCCAGCGCTTCGGCATCGCCCAGGCGCTGATCGGCAACCCCCAGCTGATTATCGTCGACGAGCCGACCGCCGGCCTCGATCCCGAGGAGCGCAACCGTTTCCTCAACCTGCTCGCCGAGATCGGCGACAATGTCGTGGTGATCCTCTCCACCCACATCGTCGAGGACGTGGCGGACCTGTGCCCGCGCATGGCGGTGCTGGCCGGCGGCCGCGTGCTGCTCGAAGGCGCCCCGCTCGCGCTGATCGAGGAGACGCGCGGCAGGGTGTGGCAGAAGACGATCGCGCGCGACGAGCTGGAGGCGCACCGCGAACGCTACCGGGTGATCTCCACCCGGCTGTTCGCCGGCCGCACCATCATCCATGTCGTCGCCGACGGCGCGCCCGGCGACGGCTTTACGCCGGTCCAGGGCGGCCTCGAAGACGTGTATTTCTCGACGCTCGACGCCTCGCGTCGCGCAGCCTGAGGGAGGTGGCCATGTTCGCCGGCATCCTCGGCTTCGAGTGGCGCTACCAGCGCCGCAACCCGGTCTTCTGGGTCGCGATCGTGATCTTCTTCCTGCTCGCCTTCGGGGCGACGACGGTGGACCAGATCCAGATCGGCTCGGGCGGCAACGTCCACAAGAACGCGCCGTTCGCGATTGCGCAAATGATGCAGATCCTGACGCTGTTCTATATGTTCGTGGCGACGGCCTTCGTCGCCAATGTGGTGGTGCGCGACGATGAGACCGGCTTCGGCCCGATCGTCCGCGCCACCCGCGTCACCAAGAGCGCCTATCTGTTCGGCCGCTTTGCCGGCGCCGTCCTGGCAGCGGCGCTCGGCTTTCTCGCGGTGCCGGTTGCGGTGTGGATCGGCAGCCACATGCCCTGGGTGGACCCGGAGACGCTCGGGCCCAACCGGCTCGGCTATTATCTCTCCGCCTATGTGGTGCTGGCGCTGCCCAACATCCTGTTCACCTCGGCGATGTTCTTCGCGCTGGCGACGATCACCCGCTCGATGATGGCCACCTATGTCGGCGTCGTCGCCTTCCTGATCCTGTTCTTCGTCGCGACGCTCGTGCTCGACCGCAACCCCGCCTATGAGCTAATTGGCGCCTATGGCGAGCCGTTTAGCGTCGGCGCGACCAGCTATCTGACTAAATACTGGACGGCCGCCGACCGCAACACGCTGACCATCCCGCTGGCCGGGCTGGTGCTGTGGAACCGGCTGATCGTGCTCGGCGTCGCGGCTGCCGCGCTGGCACTGGCCTATGCGCGGTTCGGCTTCTCGACCCGCCCGTCCAAGCAGGCGCGCAAGGCGGCCAAGGCCGCGGCTGCAGTGCCCGAGGCGGTCGAGCCTCCTCGCCCCGCCGGCCCGCTGCCTATGCCGCGCTACGACCGTACCGCCGCCTGGACCCAGCTCGTCGTGCGCACCCGGCTGGAAATGGCGCAGGTGTTCAAGAGCCCGGCCTATTTCGTGCTGCTGGCACTCGGCCTGTTCAACGCGATGGCGTCGCTGACTGACCTCGGCGAGGTGGTCGGCACGCCGGTGGTGCCGGCGACGCGCGTGGTGATCGATCTGCTAAAGGGCGCCTTCGGGCTGATCCCGATGATCATCGCCATCTATTATGCCGGCGAGCTCGTCTGGCGCGAGCGCGACCGCAAGATGCACGAGATCGTCGACGCGAGCGCCATCCCCGATTGGGCCTTCGTGCTGCCCAAGGCGCTGGCGGTGACGCTGGTGCTGTTCTCGACGCTGGTCGTCAGCGTGCTGGGCGGCATGATCATGCAGCTGGTTCATGGCTACAGCCATTTCGAGCTGGGCAAGTATCTGCTCTGGTACGTGCTGCCGGAGACGGTCGACTATGCCCTGCTGGCGGTGCTGGCGGTGTTCCTCCAGGCGCTGAGCCCGCACAAGTTCGTCGGCTGGGGGCTGATGGTGGTCTACATCATCGGCCGGGTGACGCTGGGCAATCTGGGCTTTGGCGACGTACTGTACAATTATGCGCAGGGCCCGCGCGTGCCGCTGTCCGACATGAACGGTCAGGGGACGTTCTGGATCGGTGCCTGGTGGCTGCGGCTCTACTGGTCAGCCTTTGCGGTGCTGCTGCTGGTGCTCGCCCATGGCCTGTGGCGGCGTGGTACCGAGACGCGGCTGCTGCCGCGACTTCGCCGGCTGCCTCGCAAGCTCGCGGGCGGTGCCGGCCTGGTCGGCGGTGCAGCGCTGGCGGTGTTCGTCGCGACCGGCGTGTGGGTCTATATCAACACCCATGTCTGGAACGTCTACCGGACGCCGATCAGCGACGAGCGCGAACTCGCCGACTATGAGAAGACGCTGCTGCCGTTCGAAGGCGTGCCGCAGCCGTCGGTCGCGGCGGTGCGCGTCGCGGTGGACATCCGCCCGCAGCAGCCGGGGCTAACCGCCTCCGGCCGTATGACGCTGGTCAACCGGACCGGCAAGCCGCTCGACGCCATCCATGTCCGCATGGGCGACCGGATTACCAGGCTGGTGTCGGTGACGATCCCGGGCGCCACCGTCGCCAAGGATTACCCCCGCTTCCAGTACCGCATCTACCGCCTCGCCACGCCGCTGGCGCCGGGAGCGACGACCACGCTCGACTTCCGTACCGAGCGGCGCCAGCGCGGCTTCGCCAATGGCGGCAACGACACCCGCGTCGTCACCAACGGCACCTTCGTCAACAACGCGGAATTCGTGCCGGTCCTCGGCATCGAGCGATCCGGCATGCTGCAGGATCGCGCCAAGCGCCGCAAATACGGCCTGCCTTCCGAACTCCGCCCGCCGAAGCTGGAGGATCTGGCCGGCACCCGCTTCAGCGCCTTCCATACCGACTGGATCAAGACCGACATCACGGTCTCGACCGACGCCGACCAGACCCCGATCGCGCCGGGCGACAAGGTCGCCGACAGCACCGAGGGCGGCCGTCGCACCGCGCGGTTCGTCACCTCGGTGCCGATCCTGAACTTCTATTCGGTGCAGTCGGCGCGCTACCAGGAGAAGCACATCCTGCACAACGGCATCGATCTGGCGGTTTATTACGACGCCCAGCACGGCGCCAATGTCGACCGGATGCTCGCCGCCTTCCGCCATGGACTGGACTATTACCAGCCGTCGTTCGGGCCCTATCAGTTCCGCCAGGCGCGGATCATCGAATTCCCGGACTATGCCCAGTTCGCCCAGGCGTTCGCCGGCACCATGCCCTATTCGGAAGGCATCGGCTTCATCGCCGACCTCTCCGATCCCGAGAAGATCGATTACGTCACCTATGTCGCAGCCCACGAGCTCGGCCACCAATGGTGGGCGCACCAGGTCGTCACCTCCGACAACCAGGGGGCGACGATGGGCGTGGAGACCCTCGCCCAATATTCGTCGCTGATGGTGATGGAGCACCTGTACGGCCGCGACCAGATCCGCCGCTTCCTCAAATACGAACTCGACCGCTACCTGCGCAGCCGTGGCGGCGAGGTGATCGAGGAACTGCCGCTCGCCCGGGTCGAGAACCAGCCCTATATCCATTATCGCAAGGGCAGCCTCGCCATGTACCGCTTGAAGGACGAGCTGGGCGAGGCGCGGGTGAACGCGGCGCTCAAGCGCTACGACGCCAAATGGCGCTTCCAGGGCCCGCCGTATCCACGCAGCCTCGACCTGATCGCCGAGTTCCGCGTCGGCGCGACGCCGGCCGAGAATGCGCTTATCACCGACCTGTTCGAGCGGATCACGCTGTACGACATCAAGACCCGCTCGGCGGTGGTGAAGAAGCTGCCCGATGGCCGCTGGCGCACCACGCTGACGATCGAGGCGCACAAGCTCTACGCCGACGGCAAGGGCAAGGAGACCGAGGCGCCTATGGCCGAGCAGGCCGAGTTCGGCGCGTTCCTGGCGATGCCAGGACGCGGCAGCTTCGCGGCGAAGGACGTGCTGGTGCTGCAGCGGCTGCCGATCCGTACCGGCGTGCAGACCATCACGCTGGTTACCAAGGCCAAGCCGGCGTTCGCGGGTGCGGATCCGTACAACGTCCGCATCGATCGCAACTCCGACGACAATGTGATTGCGACCAGCGGGGGCTGAGCAACCCCGCCGGTACCTCGGTAGGGGGATCGGGTGCTGTTCGAGGCGCTTGATCCCCCCTGCCCTTGCCCCTAGACGCTGCCGGGAACCAACCTGTCTCAGGAAAGCGAGCTTATGGCGAAGATCAAGGTAGCAACGCCCGTCGTGGAGATCGACGGCGACGAAATGACGCGGATCATCTGGGAATGGATCCGCGAGCGCCTGATCCTTCCGTACCTCGACATCGATCTGAAGTATTACGACCTCTCGGTGCAGAAGCGCGACGAGACCAACGACCAGATCACCATCGATTCGGCCAACGCGATCAAGCAGTATGGCGTCGGCGTGAAGTGCGCGACGATCACCCCGGACGAGCAGCGCGTCGAGGAATTCAGCCTCAAGAAGATGTGGAAGTCGCCCAACGGCACGATCCGCAACATCCTGGGCGGCGTGATCTTCCGCGAGCCGATCGTGATCTCGAACGTGCCGCGCCTGATCCCGGGCTGGACCAAGCCGATCGTCGTCGGCCGTCACGCCTTTGGCGACCAGTACAAGGCGACCGACTTCAAGGTGCCCGGCAAGGGCAAGCTGACCATGAAGTGGGAAGGCGAGAATGGCGAGACGATCGAGCACGAGGTGTTCGACTTCCCGCAGGCCGGCGTCGCCATGGGCATGTACAATCTCGACGAGTCGATCCGCGATTTCGCGCGCGCCTCGATGAACTATGCGCTGGGCCGCAACTGGCCGCTGTACCTGTCGACCAAGAACACGATCCTCAAGGCCTATGACGGCCGCTTCAAGGACATCTTCGCCGAGGTGTTCGAGACCGAGTTCAAGGACCAGTTCCAGAGCGCCGGCATCGTCTACGAGCACCGCCTGATCGACGACATGGTCGCCTCGGCGCTCAAGTGGAATGGCGAGTTCGTGTGGGCGTGCAAGAACTACGACGGCGACGTCCAGTCGGATCAGGTCGCGCAGGGGTTCGGCTCGCTCGGCCTGATGACCTCGGTGCTGATGACCCCCGACGGCAAGACGATCGAGGCGGAAGCCGCGCACGGAACCGTCACGCGCCACTACCGCCAGCACCAGCAGGGCAAGGCGACCTCGACCAACCCGATCGCGTCGATCTTTGCCTGGACCGGTGGCCTCAAGTATCGCGGCCAGTTCGACGGCACCCCCGACGTGACCCGCTTCGCCGAGACGCTGGAGCGGGTCTGCATCGAGACGGTCGAGAACGGCGACATGACGAAGGATCTCGCGATCCTGATCGGCCCCGACCAGAAGTGGATGACGACCGAGCAGTTCTTCGAGGCCGTGCGTCAAAACCTCGAAAACAAGATGGCGACCTGGGCATAAGATCCGGTCAGCGGCGGCGGAGTTCGACCACGAGCCCGCCGTCGCCTTTCAGTATCTGAGTGGCGCCGACGGCGAGCATAACTGTCTGGCGGAG
>NZ_CAJYHX010000015.1 GCF_913774285.1 uncultured Sphingomonas sp.
GCCGGGGCTGTCGGGTTCCAGATCGACCGTGTCGTAATGGCGGCCGTTCGGCAGCGTCTCGGTGACGATCGGCAGGTGGCATACCTCGCCCTTGCCCCCCGGCGCCGGGCGCTTGGCACCGTAATAATCGGTTTCGCCGCACGGACTGTTGGTGTCGACCGGGATGTCGACATAGTGGAGCGGCCCGCGTTTGATCGGCTTGCCGTTCAGGATCACCGTGCCGCCACGCACCGCCAGCGTATCGCCGGGCAGGCCGATGACGCGCTTGATGTAATCGTTCTGCGTGCCCGGCGGCGTCACGATGACGACATCGCCGCGCGTCGGCAGGCTGCCGAACAGGCGGCCGTGGATGAACGGCAGGCCGACGCTCCAGCTTTCCTCAGGCCGGCGCAGCACCAGCCCCTTGAAGATCGCGACCGGGTTGGGGATCGTCGGCGAGACGAACGACCAGCCATAAGCGAATTTCGACACCACCAGCCGGTCGCCGACGCGCAACCCCGGCAGCATCGACTCGCTCGGGATATAGAAAGGCTTGGCGACGAAGCTGTGGAAACCGAGCACGATCAGGACGAGCCAGAAGATGCCCTTCACCTCGCCCCACCAGTCTGTCGTCTTCTTGGGCGACGCCTCGGCAGGCGGCGGCGCTACCGTCCCGTTCTGAGCGGACTCGTTACCGTCCAACACCGCTTCCTTCATGCTCTGGGGTCCGGGATCGCCTCGATGATCACAAAGGCCTGCGCCCAGGGATGATCGTCGGTCAGGGTCAGATGTACCTGCGCGAGGTGGCCCTCGGGGATCATGGCGTCAAGCCTGTCCTTCGCACCGCC
Organism: uncultured Sphingomonas sp.; assembly: GCF_913774285.1. Lineage (GTDB taxonomy): Bacteria > Pseudomonadota > Alphaproteobacteria > Sphingomonadales > Sphingomonadaceae > Sphingomonas. The sequence goes on from NZ_CAJYHX010000015.1 coordinate 828, forward strand.
TGTCAGGCTGAGCGTCGGGGCGCCGGAGGGGGCGTTGACGACGCCGATGTCCTTCATGAACACGCCTGCCTTAAAGCCCGTGCCGACCGCCTTCGAAAACGCCTCCTTGGCGGCGAAGCGCTTGGCGAGCGTGCCGGCCTTGGTGAACGGCCGCTTCGCGGCGCGCGCGCGCTCGGCATCGGTGAAGACGCGGGTTTCGAAGCGATCCCCGAACCGGTCGAGCGACTGCTGGATCCGCTCGATATTGCACAGGTCCGAACCCAGGCCGACGATCACAAGTCCGCCCCCGCGCAGCGGGGGAGGGGGACCGCTCGCCGCAGGCGAGTGGTGGAGGGGGCGGCGGCGCAGCCGCCGTTCCACGGCGCCCCCCCTCCACCATGCTGCGTATGGCCCCCCTCCACCGCTAACGCGAGGGAGGAGTTGCTACCCTCATCCACGCGCGGCATCCATGTCCTCGCGCATCCGCCGCACGGCGCCGTCGAGGCCGACGAACAGCGCCTCGCCGATCAGGAAATGGCCGATGTTCAGCTCGCGCACCTGCGGGATGGCGGCGATCGGCCCGACATTGTCGAAGGTCAGGCCGTGACCCGCATGCACCTCGATCCCGTTCTTGGCCGCCAGCGCCGCGGCGTCGGACAGGCGGCGCAGTTCGGCGGTGCGCGCTTCGCCGTCCAATTCGGCGTAGCGGCCGGTGTGCAGCTCGACGACCGGCGCGCCGAGGCGGATCGCCGCATCGATCTGCGCCGCATCGGGCTCGATGAACAGCGAGACGCGCACCCCCGCCTCGCGCAATTGCGCGACGATGGGCGACAGGCGCTCGAACTGCCCCGCCGCGTCGATCCCGCCCTCGGTCGTCCGCTCCTCGCGCTTCTCGGGGACGATGCACGCCGCGTGCGGGCGATGCTTCAGCGCGATCGCGAGCATCTCGTCGGTCGCCGCCATCTCCAGATTGAGCGGCACGGTCAGGCCGGTCGCCAGCCGCGCGATATCGTCATCGGTGATGTGGCGGCGATCCTCGCGCAGATGCGCGGTGATGCCGTCCGCCCCCGCCTCGACCGCCAGCAGCGCCGCCCGCACCGGATCGGGATACCCCGACCCGCGCGCGTTGCGCACCGTCGCGACGTGATCGATGTTGACGCCCAGCCGTAGATGCCCGGTCATGCCGCCCGGCTCCCCGGCTTGATCGCGGGGATCGCTTCCAGTTCGGGCGGCAAGGCGTCGGGCTGGTAGGTCGGCACGTCGAGCCGGATCAGCGGGAAGAAGGGCACGTCGAACGCCGCCTTGCCGCCCGACCGGTCGACCAGCGAAGCCATGGCGATCACGCGCCCGCCCGCCGCCTCGATCGCGGCGATCGCCTCGCGGCTCGACAGGCCCGTGGTGACGACGTCTTCCATCATCAGCACCTCCTGGCCCGGCTCCAGGCGGAAGCCGCGGCGCAGTTCGAACGTGCCGGTGGGACGCTCGACGAACATCGCCTCGACGCCCAGCGCACGTGCCATCTCATGGCCCGCGATCACGCCGCCCATCGCGGGGCTGACGACTGCGCTGATCCGCGCCTTCAGTTCGGCGGGAATACGCTGCACCAGTGCGTCGGACAGGCGAGCGCCGCGGCGCGGGTCCATCAGCACGCGCGCGCATTGCAGGTAGCGCGAGCTGCGCAGGCCCGACGACAGGATGAAATGCCCTTCGAGCAGCGCGTCCGCGGCGCGGAATTCGGCCAGCACGTCGTCGTCGGTCATCGTCATTCGTCCCGCACAGGAAACCGTATCGTCGGCGCTCATAGGTACTCCGTCCCGCCCCCTCAAGCGCCCGGCCACCATAAACATGGGGGTAACGCTTGAGGCGGGGCGCCCTGCCGCGTATAGCCGTGGCAAAAGGGGTGCATTCGTGTGCCCATAACGGCCCGTTGCCGGGCGGGCGAGGGAACTGAACGGGGTGACGACACGCATGCGCATGAGGTTCAAGGGAATCGTGCTGGCCGCAGGGCTGGCGCTGACCGGCCTGGGGGCGAGCGCCGTGGCGCAGGCCCCCGCGTCGCCCGCTCCGCAAGGGGCCGCCGCCCCCGCGGGCGTGTCCAATATCGCCCCCACCACCGCCAACGCGACCGCGCCTGCGGCGCCGGAATCGCCTGCGCTCGCGATGGACGGCGCGCCGGTGATGACCGCCAAGCCCGGCGTCGGCCACCCGGTCGCCGGCCGCATCGGGCTGCAGCCGCAGGTGACGACCAATGGGCAGTTCGCCCACTGGTTCCACGATTCGATCCTGCTGCCGCTGATCGTCGCGATCAGCGTGCTGGTGCTGCTGCTGCTGATCTGGGTCGTGATCCGCTATCGCCGCGCCGCCAATCCGATCCCGTCGAAGACCAGCCACAACACCGCGATCGAGGTGATCTGGACGCTGGCGCCGGTCATCATCCTGGTGCTGATCGCCGTGCCCTCGATCGGTCTGCTGCAGGCGCAGTTCAAGCCGGCTCCGGCGGGCGCGGTGACGCTGAAGGCGATCGGCAACCAATGGTATTGGTCGTATCAGTACCCGGATAACGGCGGGTTCGAAGTCACCGCCAACATGCTCAAGGAAAAGGACCAGGTCGCCAAGGGCGAGCGGTTCCGCACCGACGCCGACGGTCCCCGCCTGCTCGCGGTCGACAATCGCATCGTGCTGCCGGTCGGCGTGCCGATCCGCCTGATCACCACCTCGCAGGACGTGATCCACAGCTGGGCGGTCCCCGCCTTCTGGATCAAGCTGGACGCGGTGCCCGGCCGCCTCAACGAGACGAGCTTCACGATCAAGGAACCCGGCCTGTACTTCGGCCAGTGTTCCGAATTGTGCGGCGCGCGCCACGCCTTCATGCCGATCGCCGTCGAGGCGGTGTCGCCCGCGCAGTTCGCCGCGTGGGTGAAGGCCAAGGGCGGCACGATGCCCGGCACCAAGGCGCCGTCGGACAAGGTGATCCCGCAGCCGGGCGCCGAGGGTTCGGCGACCAAGCAGGCGGAAGCCAAGGCAGCCGACGCCGTCACCGGCCCGGTCACCAACGCGACGACCGCCGCCCCCACCACCTCGCAGGGTGCGACCGGCAACCCGGCCACCGGCAACGCGGGACAGTAAGATGACCGATACCGCCCTCCACCCCAACGCCTTCGTCGCGCACGGCGATCACGCGCACCACGACGCGGACCACAAGCCGGGCTTCTTCGCCCGCTGGTTTATGTCGACCAACCACAAGGACATCGGCACGCTGTACCTGATCTTCGCGATCGTCGCGGGGATCATCGGCGGCGCGATTTCCGGCCTGATGCGCGCCGAGCTCGCGCAGCCGGGCATCCAGTATCTGGTCGGCTGGGCGAACTTCCTGCCCGGCGGCGACGGCGGCCTCGACCATGCGCTCCATCTCTGGAACGTGCTGATCACCGCGCACGGCCTGATCATGGTGTTCTTCATGGTGATGCCGGCGATGATCGGCGGCTTCGGCAACTGGTTCGTGCCGATCATGATCGGCGCGCCGGACATGGCCTTCCCGCGGATGAACAACATCTCGTTCTGGCTGACCGTGGCGGGCTTCGTGCTGCTGATGCTCTCGCCCTTCGTCGGTGTCGGCGCGGGCACGGGCTGGACGGTCTATGCGCCGCTTTCCACCTATGGCGAGCCGGGGCCCTCGGTCGATTTCGCGATCTTCTCGCTCCACCTCGCGGGCGCGGCGTCGATCCTCGGCGCGATCAACTTCATCACGACGATCTTCAACATGCGCGCGCCGGGCATGACGCTGCACAAGATGCCGCTGTTCGCCTGGTCGGTGCTGGTCACCGCCTTCCTGCTGCTGCTCGCGCTGCCGGTGCTCGCCGCGGCGATCACCATGCTGATCACCGATCGCAACTTCGGCACCGCCTTCTACGACCCGCAGTACGGCGGTGACCCGGTGCTCTACCAGCACCTGTTCTGGTTCTTCGGCCACCCCGAAGTCTACATCATGATCCTGCCGGGCTTCGGCATCATCAGCCACATCATCGCGACGTTCAGCCGCAAGCCGGTGTTCGGCTATCTCGGCATGGCCTATGCGATGGTGGCGATCGGCCTGGTCGGCTTCGTCGTCTGGGCGCACCACATGTTCACCACCGGCCTGCCGGTGCAGGTGAAGATGTACTTCACCGCCGCCACCATGGTGATCGCGGTGCCGACCGGCGTGAAGATCTTCTCCTGGATCGCGACGATGTGGGGCGGCTCGATCAGCTTCAAGACCCCGATGGTCTGGGCGATCGGCTTCATCTTCATGTTCACCGTCGGCGGCGTGACCGGCGTCGTCCTCGCCAATGGCGGCGTCGACGACTATATGCAGGACACCTATTACGTCGTCGCCCACTTCCACTATGTGCTGTCGCTGGGCGCGGTGTTCAGCCTGTTCGCGGGCTTCTACTACTGGTTCCCGAAGATGACGGGCAAGATGTACAGCGAGCTGCTCGGCCAGATCCACTTCTGGGTGTTCTTCGCCGGCGTGAACCTGCTGTTCTTCCCGATGCACTTCCTCGGGCTCCAGGGCATGCCGCGCCGCATCCCCGACTATACGGACCAGTATGCCTACTGGAACCACACCGCGACGGTCGGATACATGATCATGGCGGCGGGCATGGCAGTGTTCTTCGTCAACGTGATCTACTCGCTGCTCGCGGGGAAGAAGGCGGAAGCCAATCCCTGGGGCGAAGGCGCGACCACGCTCGAATGGACGCTGTCGAGCCCCCCGCCCTTCCACCAGTTCGAGACGCTGCCCAAGATCGACTGATCCGGCCGCAGCCGAACGACAAAGCCCCGGGGGAGACCTCCGGGGCTTTTTTCATGCCCGTCGTCGGTTATCCCAGGTCTCGCGGCGCTGCCGTCACAGCCAGCGCACCCCGTGCGAGTGGCTCACATACAGATCGGCACCATGAGCGAGGCACCATTGGGTGAGTTCCTCGTGGAGCACCGGCCAGAGGTCCCGCGCCCAGTCCGGTGCCGTTTCCGCCCATGCCGCCGCACTCGGCAGATTGGCGGACAGGACGCCCATCGGCAGATCGAGCTCGAAGGCGCCGCCGGGGCCGGTCACCACCAGCCGTTCCTTCCATTCGGGCTGAAACTGGAACACGCTTGTCGTCATCGTTTCTCGCTACGGGGTCAGCGCTTCGGGCGCTAGAACCGCGTCGACGCCGTCACCCGGAAGCTGCGGGGTGCGCCCGGCATCGTCCACACATTCGCGTAGGAACTGGCGATGTAATAGGCTTCGAACAGGTTATCGACGTCCGCCCGCAGCGTGAGATGGTCGTTCACCGCAACGCTCAGATTGGCCCGCGCGATCGTGTAGGCCGGCAGCCGATAGCTGGTCCCGAACGGATCCCCCGCCCGCGCGCCGACATGCGTCATCCCGCCGCCCAGCGCCACCCGGCCCAGTGTCTTCTGGACAAACAGGCTGCCCATGTCGCTCGGCACATTGCTGAGCGAGGTGCCGATCAGCGCCGCATTGGCATCGTTGCGCACCTTCGCATCGAGATGGGTGTAGGTGCCGGTGACGAGCAGGTCGTTGGCCGCCTTCCAGTTCAGCTCGAGTTCGCCCCCGCGCGAGCGCTGCCGCCCGATCTGCGTGCGCACGAACGGATCGATCGCGTTGGGATTGAGCACGTTGCGCTTGATCATGTCGAACAGCGCCGCCTGGCCCGTGAGCCGCTGGCCGAACAGCGCGAACTTCACCCCGCCCTCGATCGACTGGCTGCGCTCGCCGTCGAAGCTGGTCGTCCCGTCCGACGGGTTGAGCCGCAGCGATTCGCCCCAGCTGGCGTACAGCGCGATCGCGTCGCTCGCCCGCCAGGTCAGCGCCGCGCGCGGGGTGACGCCCTTGTCGACCGTCTCGAAGCGGCGGTTGGTCAGCCGGTTGATCACCGTCTCGCGGAAGCTGTTCCAGCGCGCGCCGAGCAGCAGCGTGAACGGCCCCGTCCCGATCAGGTCCTGCGCATAGACGCTCTCGCTGCGGAAGCGGCTGTCACGGCTGGCGAAGGGCGGCGGCACCGGCAGGGCGGTGGTCGCATAGACCGGGCCGAACAGGTCGATCGGCAGCAGCGGCTTGGCCGGGGTGCCACGGGCGCGGTTCATTACGAAATCCATGTGATAGCGGACCCGGTCGGCACCGACGCGCAGATCATGGGTCATGCCGAGCAGCATGACCTTGGCGGCCAGCTCGGCGCGCAGCGACAGGTCGTTCCAGGCGAAATCGTGGTAGCGCCGGTCGCGTCCCGCAGTACGCCCATCCGCCTGCAGTCCACGCGGGCCGAAATCGACCATTGTCCCGAAGCCGCGCAGCGATCCGTCGCGCTGACTCGCGCCGAACTCGAGCCGGACGTCCCTGGAGAGATCGGCGAACAGGCTGCCCTGCTGCCAGAAGCCGTTCTGGACGATGTGCCCGTCACCCGGCTCGCCCAGAAAGGTGCGGCGGTCCATCGCCCGCGCATTGCCGCCGACCGCGGCGATGCCGCGATCCAGCACGCTGGTGTTGCGCATATACTCGGCCTGGTACAGCAGCCGCAGCCCCGCTGCCGGCGCCCAGGCGAGCGACGGTGCGATCAGCCGACGCGAGCCGTCGACATGGTCGCGGAAGCTGTCATGCCCCTCCGCCACGCCGATCAGCCGCGCGGAGAGCCCCTCCGCCAGCGGTCCCGTCACGTCCGCGCTCGCCCGCCAGCTGTTCCAGCTGCCCACACTCAGATCGGCGCTGCCCTGGAAGCGATCGAGCGGCGCCTTGGTGACGATGTTGATAGCCCCGCCCGGCTCGCCGATCCCCGACAGCGCCGCGGTGGCGCCCTTGAGCACCTCGACTCGCTCGATCGTCGCCGCGTCAATCGGCGCGTTGAAGCCGAAATTGCTGCTGAAGCGGTTGATGCGGATGTCCGGCCCGGCATTCTCGTCGCCGGCAAAGCCGCGGATCGACACCTTGTCCCACAGGCCGCCGAAATCATTCTGCCGCGCGACGCCGCCGGCGAGATCGAACAGGTCGCCGAGTCGCGTGGGGTTTACCGCGTCGATCAGGTCTCGATCTAGCACGCGCACCGATTGCGGATAGGTGAAGGCGGGTATGTCGGCACCGAGGATGCTCGCATTGGCCGCGCGACCCGTGACGAGGATGTCGTCCTCCCCCTGCACCGTCTGCGCCGCCGCGGGCAGGGCGACGCTGCTGGCCAGCGCGGCCAGCACGATGCTGCGCCGGCGAAGAGAGGATTGGATCATGGATGCGCCCCGATACGGATGTTCTTATCGGCTGCGCGCATACGCATGTTAATAATCAGTTGCAATAGCATCAGCGTGTCGCTGGCGGGTCGGGGGGCGAATAGGCTGGCCTCGCCGGCGCGATCGGCGCATCAGCGGATTCGGTAACTTGTATCCGCTATCCTGCGCGACGCCCCCGCACGCGTCGCTGATGCGTTCAGTCTGGGATACGGCAGTTTTTGGAGACGTCGATGCGCAGCCCCTATGCCGACTGGATGAAGATCGGCCTCGACAGCTGGATGCTGGGCATCGAGGCATCGACCGTGATCGGGATGCGGCTGACCAAACTCGCCGCCGGCGGCCCCGGCGCCACGGCCGAGGCGCAGCGCATGGTCGCCGAGAAGATGCAGGCCGCCTGGGAGCTCCAGATCGCCGCCGCCACCGGTCGGCTGGGCAGCACGCCGCACGCGCAGGCGAGCAAGACCCTGCGGCATTATCGCCGCAAGGTGCGGGCTAACGCCAAGCGGCTCGGCTGACCTCTTTCGCCCGCGCGGGCAGCGCCGTATATCGGGAACGATGATGTCCGTGACCAACGCCAATCCCGCACTGCCCGCCGATTGGCGCGATTTCCTTGCCCTCACCAAGCCCCGGGTGATGACGCTGGTCGTCTTCACCGGGCTGTGCGGCATGCTTGCCGCCCCCGTGCCGATCCACCCGGTGCTCGGCTTCACCGCGATCCTGTGCATCGCGCTGGGCGCCGGTGCCGCCGGCGCGCTCAATCAGTGGTATGAGGCGGATCTCGACGCCAAGATGAAGCGGACGCAAGGCCGCCCGCTGCCTGCGGGCCGCATGGACCGCCAGTCGGCGCTGCATTTCGGCGTGGGCCTCGCGGCGTTCAGCCTGGTGCTGATGTATGTGGCGATCAACCTGGTCGCGACGCTGATCCTCGCCGTCTCGATCCTCTTCTACGTGTTCGTCTACACGATCTGGCTCAAGCGCCGGACGCCGCAGAACATCGTGATCGGCGGCGCGGCCGGCGCCTTCCCGCCGCTGATCGGCTGGGCGGCGGCGACGGGCAATGTCGCGACGCTGCCGCTGCTGCTGTTCGCGCTGATCTTCCTGTGGACGCCGCCGCATTTCTGGGCGCTCGCGCTGTTCGTGAAGACCGATTACGCCAATGCCGGGGTGCCGATGCTGCCGGTCGTGGCCGGCGAGCGCACGACGCGCGTCCAGATCGGCCTCTACACCCTGCCGATGATCGCCGCCGCCGCCGCGCCCTGGCCGCTGGGGCTGAGCGGCATGGTCTACGGTCTCACCGCCGCGGTGATGTCCGGCATCTTCCTCGCCATGGCGATCCAGGTCGCCACCCGCCGCACCGAGCCGGAAGACCGTATGATCCCGGAAAAGCGGCTGTTCAAATTCTCGATATTGTATCTGTTCGTGCTATTCGGTGCGCTCGTGATCGACAGGTGGATCGGATGAACGATTCCAGCGGAGAGGATGTGATACGGATGCCGGCATCGGAACTGGAGCTGATCCGCGCGCGCCAGCGATCGCGCGCCCGGGTAATGGCGCTGCTGCTCGGCGGGTTCGTGGTGCTGGTGTTCGCGATCTCGATCGTGAAGATGAAGCTGGGCCACGGCGGATGAGAGTCAGCCGCAACCTGCGCGTCGGCCTGATGGGTGCCGTGCTGGTGTGCGGCATGACCGGGCTGGGCTTCGCCGCGGTGCCGCTCTACCGCATTTTCTGCGAGGCGACCGGCCTCAACGGCACCACCCAGCGGGGCTTACGCGCGCCGGGCGCGACGGGCCAGAAGATCACGGTGGCGTTCGACAGCAATGTCAGCCCCAAGCTGCCGTGGAAGTTCGCGCCCGAGCGCCGATCCGACACGATCGACATCGGCGGCCGCGACATGGCGTTCTTCACTGCCACCAACACGTCCAATCACCCGATCACCGGCACCGCGACGTTCAACGTCACCCCCGCGCAGGTCGGCAAATATTTCACCAAGATCCAGTGCTTCTGCTTCACCCAGCAGACGCTGCAGCCGGGCGAGACCGTCCGCATGCCGGTGATCTTCTTCGTCGACCCGAAGATCCTGAACGATCCCGACGCGCGCGACGTCCAGGAGATCACCTTGTCCTATACATTTTATCCAGTGGATTCGCCGAAGACACCAAGCTAGCATCGCGCAAAATAGAGAGAGGATTGGGATACGCCCATGGCTGGAGCAAAGAACCACCAGTATCATATCCTGCCGCCGAGCATCTGGCCGCTGCTGGGCTCGCTGGGCGGGCTGGTCCTCGCCTCGGGCGCCGTGATGTGGATGCACAAATATCCCAACGGGACCTTGGTGCTCACCACCGGCTTCCTGCTGGTGCTGCTCACCATGTTCGGCTGGTGGGGCAAGGTGATCCAGGAAGCGCATGCCGGCGATCACACGCCGATCGTCCAGCTCCATCTGCGCTATGGCATGATCCTGTTCATCGCCTCCGAAGTGATGTTCTTCGTCGGCTGGTTCTGGGCCTGGTTCGACTTCTCCCTCTTCCCCTCCACGGTCGAGGCGGTCGGCGGCACCTGGCCGCCCAAGGGCATGGAAGTGCTCGACGCCTGGCAGTTCCCGTTGCTCAACACGCTGATCCTGCTCTGCTCGGGCTGCACCGTCACCTGGGCGCACCACGGGCTGATCCACAATGAGCGCGGCGGCGCACTGCGCGGGATCTGGGGCCTGATCGGCGTGGGCGAGAACGATACGGTGAAGAAGGGCCTGTGGCTCACCGTGATCCTCGGCTTCACCTTCAGCTGCCTGCAAGCCTACGAGTATATGGAGGCCCCCTTCCCCTTCAAGGCGGCGAGCGAGCATGGCTCCAGCTATGGCGGCGCCTTCTTCATGGCGACGGGCTTCCACGGCTTCCACGTGATCGTCGGCACGATCTTCCTGATCGTGAACCTGGTGCGTGCCTATCGCGGCGACTTCACTCCCCGCCAGCATTTCGGCTTCGAGGCGGCGGCCTGGTACTGGCACTTCGTCGACGTCGTCTGGCTGTTCCTGTTCGCGTCGATCTATGTCTGGGGCGGTTGGGGCGCGCCGGTCCACGCCGGCTGACGTGACCGGGACCACACCCGATCCCGAAGGGGGCGGCAGCGCGGCGTTGCCGCCCCCGATCGCATCCGGCCTCCATGGCTGCTGTCCGCGCTGCGGCGCGAAGACGCTGTTCCGCAGCTTCACCGCCTTTGCGGAACGCTGCTCGGCCTGCGGGCTGGATTTCACGAAGTTCAACGTCGGCGACGGGCCGGTGGTGTTCCTGACCCTCGGCATCGGCGCGCTGGTGACGATCCTGGCTTTGTGGGTGGAATTCAGCTTCTTCCCGCCCTTCTGGGTCCATCTGCTGGTCTGGCCGCCGGTGACGCTGGCGATGGTGGTGGGATCGCTGCGGGTGGCCAAGGGGCTGCTGCTGGCGCTCGAATATCGCAACCGGGCCCATCAGGGCCGGATCGCCGAGGACTGACATGCGCCGCGTGCCACCGATCCCCACCCTGCTCGTCGGCCTCGCGGTGGCGGCGATGATTGCGCTCGGTTTCTGGCAGCTCGACCGGAAGACGCAGAAGGAGGCGGCGCTCGCCATGTTCGCCGCCAACACGCTGCAGCCGACGATCACGATCGAGAGCGGCGCCGCCGACGCCTCGCTGCTGTTCCGCCATGCCCGTAGCGCGTGCAAGGCCGTGACCGGCTGGGCGCGCCAGGGTGGTCGCGGGGTGCAGGGGCTGCAGGGCTGGCGGCAGATCGCGACCTGTCGCACCCATGCCGACGCGACGCTGCTGGTCGACATGGGGGTGACCCGCGACCCGATGTTCCGCCCGCAATGGCCTGGCGGGGTGGTGAGCGGCACCCTCACCCGGGCGCCCGATCATCGCCCGCTGATCGCAAGCGTCTTCGATTCCGCGCCGCAGCCGCTGATGCTGGTTTCGGACCAGGGCGCGCCGGGGCTCCAGCCCAGCGCCCCGCCGGACATCGCCAGCGTGCCCAACAACCACCTCGCCTATGCGGTGCAATGGTTTCTGTTCGCCGGCGTCGCGGTCATCATCTACGCGCTCGCGCTGCGCCTGCGCGCCCGGGGAGCGCCCGACCCCCGAATCCGCTGACCCCCTGCCCCTCCCGTACCGCCGCGCAGATGGGTGGACGCGGCCGCACCGCACGCTAAGGGTGGGGCAAGGCAAGCGAACCTCGGAGCGGCATGCATGAACGATCAGGTTTCCCAGGGCTATGGCGCGGTCGCCGCGACCGCCGAGACCGGCTGGCTGACCACCTCCTTCGTCCTCATCGCGCTAGGCGCGGCGCTGGCGGTGTTCATCCTGATCTGGGGGACGCGCCTGGCGATCCGCCGCCGCAAGGCGCGCGAGGAGCTGGACGAGCGCGGCGAACTCGAGGTCGTCGATCCGGCCAAGCCAATCGAACCGGCGCAGGAGATCCCCAGCGCACCCGAAGCGCCGGCACCCACGCCTGAGCCCCAGCCCCTTGCCGACGAGCCGATCGCGGCCGCCGCGCCGGTCGCAGCCCCTTCGGCCGCGCTCGCTGCGGACACCAATGCCGAGCCAGCACCTGTCGCGTCGACACCCGCCGAGTCCGCACCTGCCGAGTCCGCGCCTGCCGCGGCCGCGCCTGCGACGGGTGGCGACGACCTCACCCGGCTAAAGGGAGTCGGCCCCAAGCTGGCGGCGCGGCTCAACGAACTCGGCATCACCCGCTTCGCGCAGCTCGCCGCGCTAGACGAGGCCAGCGCCAGGGCGCTCGACGCGCAGCTGGGCAGCTTCCAGGGCCGCATGACCCGCGACCGCTGGACCGAACAGGCCCGCTTCCTCGCCGCGGGCGACACCGCGGGCTACGAGGCGGTGTTCGGCAAGCTTTGAGCATGGATTAATCCTCCCCCGCCAGGGGGAGGTGGGCCGCGCAGCGGCTCGGAGGGGGAGGCTGCCAGGCCTTCTCGACGGCAGGGAATCCTCCCCCTCCGTCGCCTTCGGCGCCACCTCCCCCTGGCGGGGGAGGATTCGGTAGCGCCTTACCGCTTCAGAATATCCAGCGCGGCCGCGGTCAGCGCCTCGGTCGCGGTGCTGACCACCGCCTCGGCATCGGGCGCCCATTCGGCGCTGTGGAGCGAGGGCAGCATCGCCTTGCCGCCCTGCGCCGCGTCCCACTTGGCCTGGGGCACGCCGCCCACCCAGAAGATCGTGCTCTGGATGCTCTTGTCGGCGAGCCAATAGCGGCTGAAATCCTCGCCGCCCATGACCGCCTTGGTCTCCACCACCCGCTCCTTGCCGAAGCGCGCGGTGAACAGCCCCTGCAGCCGCCCGGCGAGCGGCTGGGTGTTGAACGTCGCGGGAGTAAATTCGTCCTTCACCGACACCACCGGCATCCGGTCCTCCGGCACCCCCGCCGCGATCGCCTCCCCCTTGGCGATGCGCGCGATGCCGTCGAGCAGCAGCTGGCGCGATTCGGGGGTGAAGCTGCGCACGGTGAGCAGCATGGTCACGTCGTTGCCGATGATGTTGTGCTTCGATCCGCCATGGATCGCGCCCACCGTCACCACCGCCGGCTGCTGCGGATCCATCTCGCGGCTGACCAGCGTCTGCAGCGTGGTGACGATCCGCGCGGCGAGCACGATCGGGTCGCGCGTGGTGTGCGGATAGGCGCCGTGGCCGCCCACCCCTTTCACCACGATGTCGACTGAATCGACATTGGCCAGCGCATAGCCCGGCGTGACGCCGATCTGCCCGGCTGGCAGGCTGGCGCTGTCGTGGAAGGCGATGGCGTAGCCGGGCTTCGGAAAGCGCGTGAACAGCCCGTCGTCGAGCATCGCCTTGGCGCCGCGCCCGCGCTCCTCGGCGGGCTGGGCGATCATCACCACCTTGCCGTGCCAGCGATCCTTCATCGCCGCAAGGTTGCGCAGCGTGCCGACCCAGCTCGCCATGTGGGTGTCGTGCCCACAGGCGTGCATCACGCCACTCTCGATCCCCTCGTCCGTCGTCGCCCGAACCTTGGAGGCGAAGGGCAGTCCGGTATTCTCGACCACCGGCAGCCCGTCCATGTCGGCACGGATCAGCACCACCGGGCCCGGCCCGTTACGCAGCACCGCGACCACGCCGGTGCCGCCGACCTTCTCGGTCACGTCATAACCCGCCTCCCGCGCGGCGGCGGCGAGCTTGGCGGCGGTCTGCACCTCGTGCAGGCTGAGTTCGGGATGGGCGTGGAGGTCCCGGTAGAGCGCCATCAGCTGCGGCATCGCCTTGGCCGTGGCGTCACGCACCGGATCGGCGGCGGCCGCAGCGGCAGGCGTGCCGAGGCTCATCGCCCCGGCCAACAGGAAAGACGTGAACATCGGGCCCCCTTTGCGATCATGGGCCCGAGTGTCACGCCTGCCCGCTCGCCTGTCAAACCGCCGGCACGATCTCGATCACGTCGACCTTCGATTCGAACGCCGGATAGGGCAGCACCAGCCGCCAGCGCTGCTCGCCGATCCGCTCGCCATAGCCGATCAGGTCGCGCTTGTTGTCGAGCCCGTAGCGGAGGGGGGCGCTGTCGTCCCCCACCTCCAGCGTGCCGAGGAAGGTCACGCGGGCCGTCACGTCGGGGAAGAAATTGCCGTCGGGCCGCTGGACACCGCCCTCGATCCGGAAGTGGCGCAGGTCGCCATCCGCGGTGATCGGGCAGGGCCGCCAGTCATAGGTGACGATCGCGGTCACCGCCGTGCCGCCGCCGCCCAGCTTGAAGGTGCGGCAGCGATAGGCGCCGGCCGGCGGCATCGCCGTGTCCAGCGCCCGATCGGGATCGAACAGCGCGGGATCGCCCTCGATCAGCTTCACATCGGCAGCGCGGGCGAGCGGCAGCGCCTCGCTCCACGCCTTGCGCCAGTTGCGCAGCTTGGTGCGATCGACGTCGGTCGCGATCCGGCGCCAGGGGAGACGCGTGTCCATCCCCGGCGAGGTCGCCTCGTGATAGGCGTTGCAACCCGCAAGCGCCGCGCCCAGACCCAAGGCGACCAGAGTGCGCAGCATCATTCGGCGGTCCAGCCGCCGTCGATCGAATAGTTCGAGCCGGTGATCTGCGCCGCTTCGTCGCGGCACAGGAACACGACCAGCGCCGCCACCTGCTCGGGCAGCACGAACTGCTTGGTCGGCTGCGCATCGAGCAGCACGTCGTTGATCACCTGATCGCGGGTCATGTTCCGCGTCTTCATCGTGTCCGGAATCTGGTTCTCGACCAGCGGGGTCCAGACATAGCCCGGCGAGATGCAGTTCACCGTGATGCCGTGCGTCGCCACTTCCAGCGCCGCCGTCTTGGTGAGGCCGGCCAGCCCGTGCTTGGCAGTGACATAGGCCGACTTGTTGGGGCTGGCGACCAGGCTGTGCGCGCTGGCGGTGGAGATGATCCTGCCCCATTTGCGCGCCTTCATGCCCGGGATCGCCGCCCGCATCAGGTGGAAGGTCGAGCTGAGGTTGATCGCGAGGATCGCATCCCACTTGTCGATCGGGAATTCGTCGATCGGCGCGACATGCTGGATGCCGGCATTGGCGATGGCGATGTCGACCGCGCCGAACTCGGCCTCGGCGCGCGCCACCATCGCCGCGATCTGATCGGGCTTGGTCATGTCGGCGGCGTCGTACAGCGCCTTGCCGCCGCTGGTCTCCGCCAGCGCGGCACGTTCCTTCTCGATGGCGGCGGCATCGCCGAAGCCGTTGATCAGCACGTTCGCACCCTCGGCGGCGAGCGCCTTGGCATAGGCCAGGCCGATGCCCGAGGTGGAACCGGTGATGATCGCGGACTTGCCCTTGAGGAACATCGGCATACTCCTTTGAATCTTTTAGCGGGGGGTGAGGTCGAACGCGGCGGTGTCGCCGTCAAGGATGTTCTGCGCAATGAGGCGGGAATTCGCCATGGTGTTGGCCACCGCGATGCGGCCGGCCTCCCAATGCTCGCGCATCGTGCGGGTGGAAAATTCGTAGTCGCGCGAATCGCCTTCCCACAGCTTGGCGCGGTAGATCAGCTGGACGATGTTGACCGGGTATTCGGTCACCAGCTCGCGCACCGCCTTTACCTCGGGCTCGTCGGCGATATGGTCCGGCAGTTTCTCGAGCAGGCGCCGCACGGTCTCGCGCGCATTGCGCAGCCGCAGCCGCTCATCGGAAATGGCGCGGGTGCGGCTGGAATAGCGGATTTCCTTCTCGCGGCCGAGCACGTCGGTCATCGTGCGCGGCAGCTCGTTGGCGGCGGGGAAGAGATCGACCTGGAAGACGAGCATCTCGGCCTCCTGCCGATCGAGCACATGGGTGAGCGGGGTGTTGGAGACGAGTCCCCCGTCCCAATACCAGCAGCCGTCGATCTCGACCGGCGGCAGCCCCGGCGGCAACGCACCAGAGGCCATGATGTGCCGTGCGTCGATGCGTTCGTCGCGCGTATCGAAATAGCGGAAATTGCCGCTCTGGATGTTGACCGCGCCGACCGACAGGCGGACCGGGCCGTTGTTGAGCAGGTCCCAGTCGACCAGCCGGTCCAGCGTCTCGCGCAGCGGCGTAGTATCGTAGAAGCTCAGCGCCTCGGGGGTGCCCGGCGTAGCGAAGACCGGCGGGATCGGGCGCGGGCGGAAGAAGCCGGGCACGCCGCCCAGCATCACCGCGCCGGCCGACCAGGCATGGGCGATCTCGCGCGCATGATCGTTGAGCGACGGCAGGAATTCGGGCAGCGCCGAGGTTACCTGGTCCCAGAAGGCGTGGATCGCCTCCAGTCGCCGCTGGGGCGGGTTGCCGGCGAACAGCGCTGCGTTGACTGCGCCGATCGAGATGCCCGCCACCCAATCGATCTCGATCTCGGCCGCGGCGAGCTCCTCGATCACCCCTGCCTGGAAGCTGCCGAGTGCGCCGCCTCCCTGCAAAACCAAGGCGACGGTGTCGGGTAGCGGCATCCCGGGTGCGGCATGACGGCGACGACGGGGCGGGCGGGACTCAGCATCAGCCATGCGCAGGGTCTGACCCAAAGCATGCTGCGGAGCAATATGACCGCTGTTAGTGTTGCGACTAACACCGTGAGAGGCGCGTGCAACGCACGCGCGGCTGAAGCATTGTGACGGCAATCGAACAAAAGGGGAGGCCCGATGCGGCTCGACGATCTGGATCCGACCGACAATGCCCGCGACCTTGGCTCGGGCGGCGGTGGCGGCGGCGGCTTTCCGCTGCTGGGGCTGCTACCAATGTTTCTCGGCCGCGGCATGGGCTGCGGCGGCATCGTGCTGATCGGCATCATCGCGCTGGTGATGTTCGCGATGGGCGGCGGCGGCGGCATGCTGGGATCGAGCGGCGGCGGCAGCGCGGGCCGGTCGCCTACCGCGGGCAAGTCCGGGCAGCAGGTCTGCCGCGTCGACGAGCGCCGGCTGGAGGCGTGCCGCGTGATGACCAGCACCGACCAGACCTGGGGCAAGATCTTCCAGGAGATGGGTCGCAACGACTATCGCCCCGCGACGATCAACTTCTTCAAGGGCGGCGCCGACACCGGCTGCGGCGCGGCGACCTCGGCGGTCGGCCCCTTCTACTGCCCGAGCGATGATGGCGTGTATCTCGATACCGCCTTCTTCGACGAGCTGCAGAACCGCTTCGGCGCCAAGGGCGATTTCGCCCGCGATTACGTAATCGCGCACGAAATGGGCCACCATATCCAGGACCTGCTCGGCACTTCGACCGAAGTCTCGCAGGCCCAAGCCAGGGCCTCCAAGACCGAAGGCAACCGCCTGTCGGTCAAGCTCGAGCTGCAGGCGGACTGCTATGCCGGCGTCTGGGCCGCGCGCAACCGCGATCGACTGGAGCCGGGCGACATCGAGGAAGGCATGACTGCGGCGAACGCAATCGGCGACGACACGCTGCAGAAGGAGGCGCAGGGCAGCGTGGTGCCGGACAGCTTCACCCATGGCACCTCGGCGCAGCGCATGGCATGGCTCAAGCGCGGCATGGAAACCGGCGATCCCCGCCAGTGCGATACCTTCAACAGCGCGCTTTGACCACGACGACATGGTTACTTGACGGCAACCCTTGGCCGCTATTGGGTAGCGGCCAAGGGGGACCGACCAGTGGAAACACGCGTCTGGCATTATGACGGCCGAACCATGCAGCGACGGATGCCGGCGCTGGTACCGAGCGCCGACGGGACCCATTTCACCCTAGATGGCGACGGCGCCGCCCCCGGCCCCTATGCCTTTGCCGATCTCGACCCCGAAGGCCATTCGCACCACGAGCGCGCCTTTAAGCTGAAGGGGCGACCCGGCTGGCGAATCACCTTCCTTGAGTTCCCCCCCGCCGAAATCGCCATCCGCCTGCCCAAGCCAAGGCGTGGGCATCCCTGGTTTTCCCACGCCCGGCTGGTCTGGGCCGGGGCGACCCTGGTGGTGCTGGCCTTGCTCGCCCTCGGCCTCACGCTGAAACTGCCGCCGCTGCTCGCCCGGCTCATCCCGCAATCGACACAGCAGCGGATGGGGCGGCTCATGGTCGCGAACCTCGGCGCCTATGCCTGCTCGACGCCGCAGGGAGACGCGGCGCTCAAGGCACTCGCCACGCGCCTGCGTCAAGACGACGACGTCACCATCCGCGTGCTTCGCGCGCCGATGATCAACGCCGCGGCTTTTCCCGGCGGCGAGGTGGTATTGTTCGACGGGCTGGTTCAGGGCGCAGAGTCGCCGGACGAGATCGCTGGCGTCCTGGCGCATGAACTGGGGCATGTCGCGCATCGCGACGGGATGGAGTCGCTGATCCGCCACTATGGGCTCGATCTGCTGTTCGGCGGGTTCGAGCGGAATGTCGGCGGCTATACCAGCGCCCTGCTCCATGCGCGCCATTCGTACAAGGCCGAGGCGGGCGCTGATGGCTATGCCATTGGTCGTCTGCAATTCGCCAAGGTATCGCCCCTCCCCACCGCCGCCCTGCTGGACCGCCTGGGGAAGCAGGACGCTGATCCGGCCAGCGCGGGCAAGCTGCTGACCTATGTTTCGTCGCATCCGCTGTCGGACTCGCGGGAGCGCGCCTTCCGCGCGAGCGCCAATCCCGGCGTGCGCTACATCCCCGCGCTCACCGCCACACAGTGGCAGGCGCTCCGCAGCATGTGCGGCGGTGCGCCCGGCGCTTAGGCGAGCGCGCCGATCAGCTTGCCGGCGAGGACCGACAGGCCCGACACGGCAATGGCCGCGCCGAAGACGAGCTGGCTGCTGGGAACGAACCGGCGGACCGGCAGGGCGATGGCTTTCTCGACTTTGCTCATGACGCCTATGTGCTCCTTGCCTGGGCCTGTGTCCTACGATCAATCCCGATGGCAGTAATCGGTTCCGTCGCTGGCGGCGAAAGGCGCGAGACGCTAGACCGCCTGCCATGACCCTGCTCGCCCATCACCACGCGCCCGGCGCCTCCCCCACCCTCGTCTTCCTGCCCGGCTATCGCTCCGACATGCAGGGATCGAAGGTGCTCGCGATGGAGGCCTGGGCGCGCGACCGCGGCCAGGCATTCCTCCGCTTCGACTATGCCGGCTGCGGCGAAAGCCCCGGCGATTTCGAGGACCAGACGCTGGCGAGCTGGCGCGACGACGCGCTGCGGATGATCGACACGGTGGTGGAAGGGCCCGTGGTGCTGGTCGGCTCGTCGATGGGCGGCTGGCTGATGCTGCTGGTGGCGCAGGCGCGGCCCGAGCGGGTGGTCGGCATGGTCGGCATCGCCGCCGCGCCCGACTTCACCCGCTGGGGCTTTACCGACGCCGAGAAGGCGACTCTCGCCAGGGAGGGCCGGCTGGAGCAGCCGAGCGACTATGGCCCCGAGCCGATGGTGACCACCCTCCCCTTCTGGACCTCGGGCGAGGCGAACCTGATGCTGGAGGCGCCGATCGCCTTCGACGGCCCGGTGCGCCTGCTCCAGGGCCAGCGCGACGCCGAGGTGCCGTGGGAGCTGGCGCTGCGGCTTGCCGACACGCTTCGTTCAGACGATGTGCAGGTGACGCTGGTCAAGGGCGGAGACCACCGCCTGTCGCGCGACGCCGACATCCGCCTGCTGCTCCGCGCCACCGAGGACGTACTGATCACATGCTCTTCCCCCTCCTCCTGCTGATCGCCCAGCAGCAGCCCCCCGCCGCCATCGCGCCCAAGGCCGGACCGGTGCTGCGCGATGCCGAGCGCGCCCGCGCCGCCGCCAAGGCCGCGGCGCCCGTGCCCGCCGGCGAGCCGCCGCGCTTCACCAAGTGCATGGACCTTGCCACCGGCGATCCCGGCGCGGCGATCGACGAAGCGGTGAAATGGGGCACCGACAAGGGCGGCATGTTCGCCCGCCAGTGCCTCGCCGTCGCCTATACCAACCAGGGCCGCTGGGACTCGGCCGCCGCCGCCTTTGAGGAAGCCGCGGGCGAGGCGGAGACGGCGAAGGACGGCGCCCGTGCCGCCACCTACTGGACCCAGGCGGGCAATGCCTGGCTCGCCGCCAAGAAGCCGCCCAAGGCGCGTGCCGCGATCAACGCCGCGCTGGCCAGCGGCCAGCTGAAGGGATTGGCGCTGGGCGAAGCCTATCTCGACCGCGCCCGCGCCGCCGTCGCCTCGGGCGAGAATGAAGGCGCGCGCGCCGATATCGACGTGGCGATCGCCAAGGCCGGTGACGATCCGCTCGCCTGGCTGCTCTCGGCCACGCTCGCGCGGCGGACGAACGATCTGCCGCGCGCGCAGAAGGACATTGCCGAGGCGGTCAAGCGCGCCGGCGACGACGCCGCGGTCCAGCTCGAGGCCGGCAACATCGCCGCGGCGAGCGGCGACGAGGCCGGCGCCAAGGCGGCGTGGAACAAGGTGGTCGCCGCCGCGCCGAGCAGCCCGCAGGCGACCGCCGCCCGCGCCGCGCTCGCCCAGTTCGACGCGGCACCGGCTAAGTAGCGGGTGGAACCGAGCGCGGGGCGCTCCTATCTGGCGGGAAACGCCAAGCCAGGGAGTGCCCCGTGAAGTTCCTCCACACCATGATCCGCGTCACCGACCCGGACGCGACGATCCGATTCTTCGAGCTGCTGGGCCTGAAGGAAACCCACCGCATCACCAGCGAGAAGGGCCGCTTCACGCTGATCTATCTCGCCAGTGAGGCCGATATCGATCCGGAGACCGGCCGCGGCCGCGCCGAGGTGGAACTCACCCACAACTGGGACCCGGAGGACTATACCGGCGGCCGCAATTTCGGCCACCTCGCCTTCCAGGTCGACGACATCTACGAGACCTGCCAGCGGCTGCAGGATGCCGGGGTGACGATCAACCGCCCGCCGCGCGACGGCCACATGGCCTTCGTCCGCACGCCCGACAAGATCTCCATCGAGCTGCTCCAGAACGGCAGCCTGCCCCCGCAGGAGCCCTGGGCCTCGATGCCGAACACGGGCGAGTGGTGACGACATGACCGCGCTCCGGATCGTCCGCGTCCCCGCCTTTACCGACAATTACATCTGGCTCGTCCACGATCCCGAGTCGGCGGAGACGATCGTGGTCGATCCGGGCGACGCCACGCCGGTGCTGGCGGCGCTGGCCGAACAGGGCTGGCAGCTTTCGGCGATCTGGAACACCCACTGGCACCCCGATCACACCGGCGGCAACGCGGCGCTCAAGGCGGCGACCGGCTGCACCGTGGTCGCCCCGGCCGCCGAGGCCGCGAAGATCCCCACCGCCGACCGGCTGGTCGGCGAAGGCGATACGGTGGCGATCGGTGCCCATGTCGCGAGGGTGCTGGAAGTGCCCGCGCATACGGCGGGCCACATTGCCTATCATTTCGCCGAAGACGCGCTGGCGTTCGTCGGCGACACGCTGTTCGCGATGGGCTGCGGGCGGCTGTTCGAGGGGACCGCCGAGCAGATGTTCGCCGCCATGCAGCGCTTCGTGGCGATGCCCGACGACACCATCGTCTATTGCGCGCACGAATATACCCTGTCGAACGGCCGCTATGCGCTGGTGGCGGAGCCGGACAATGCCGCGATCCGGGATCGGATGGCCGAGGTCGAGCGGCTGCGCGCTGCGGGCGAAGCGACCGTGCCGACCACGATCGCCGCCGAACGCGCCACCAACCCCTTTCTCCGGGCCGCCGATGCGCGCATGCTCGCCGAACGCCGCGCGGCGAAGGATAGTTTTGCCGGCTGAGTCGTAGGTACGGCGAGGAGAGAGACGATGCGCTTCGCCATCATCACTAGCATCGGCGCGCTCGCGCTCGCCGGTTGCGCCCAGAATGCCGAGTATCAGGCCCAGCGCGACGCCCAGGCGCGGCGCGAACTCGCCAGTGCGCTGGGCGACCGGGTGCCTGGCAAGCCGCAGGACTGCATCAACCCAGGCTTCACCGACGGCCCGCAGATCATCGATACGCGGACCCTGGTCTATCGGCAGGGCGCGCGACTGTATCGCAATGATCTCGCCTCGGAATGCCCGTCGCTCGCGCCGCTGAGCACGGTGATCGTCGAGATGCGCGGCAGCCAGCTCTGCCGCAACGACCAGTTCCGGGTGGTGACGCCGGGCATGAGCATCCCCAGCGCCTATTGCCGATTGGGGACGTTCACGCCGTACACCCGGCCGAAGGGAAGTTAAGCCTCCCCTTCAGGGGAGGGGTTGGGGTGGGGCAGGGTCTCACCGAACCAACATCTGGTCTGGGATCCCTCCACCCCCAACCCCTCCTCCCAGGAGGAGGGGCTTAAGATTAGTACCTTACAGCACGTACCGGCTCAAATCCGTGTTCCGCGCGACACTCGCCAGCTGCTTGTCGACATAGGCCGCGTCAATCACCACGGCGCTGCCGCTGCGATCCTCGGCCTCGAAGCTGACTTCCTCGAGCAGCTTCTCCATCACCGTCTGCAGGCGGCGGGCGCCGATATTCTCCACCTCGGCATTCACCTCGGCGGCGATCTTGGCCACCGCGCGGATGCCGTCGTCGGTGAAGTCGATCGAGACGCCCTCGGTGCCGAGCAAAGCGGCGTATTGCCGCACCAGGCTCGCCTTGGTGTCGGAGAGGATCGCGACGAAATCCTCCTCGGTCAGCGCCTTGAGCTCCACGCGAATCGGCAGGCGGCCCTGCAGCTCGGGCAGCAGGTCGCTGGGCTTGGCGACGTGGAACGCACCGCTCGCGATGAAGAGGATATGGTCCGTCTTCATCGGGCCGTATTTGGTGGCGACGGTGGTGCCCTCGATCAGCGGCAGCAGGTCGCGCTGCACGCCTTCGCGGCTCACCGACCCGCCACGCACGTCGGACACCGCGATCTTGTCGATCTCGTCGAGGAAGACGATCCCGTTCGCCTCGGCATCCGCCAGCGCGACGCGGCTGACCTCGTCTTGGTCGAGCCGCTTGTCGGCCTCTTCCTCGACGAGCTTTTCCCAGGCGGAGCGGACGTTGAGCTTGCGGCGCTTGAGCGGCGTGCCGGTCAGGCCCTTCATCATCTCCGACAGGTTGATCATCTGCGGCGCGCCGCCGGGGATGTCGAACGGCATCTGCGGCGCCTGCTCGACCTCGATCTCGACTTCGGTGTTGTCGAGCAGCCCTTCGTTGAAGCGCTGCTTGAACGCCTCGCGCGTCGCGGTGCTCGAATCCTTGCCGGTCAGCGCGTCGAGCAGCCGGCCCATCGCCGCTTCCTCGGCCTTGTCCTTCACGGCGGAGCGGCGGCGCTCCTTCTCCAGCCGGATCGCTTCCTCGACCAGGTCGCGGGCGATCTGCTCGACGTCGCGGCCGACATAGCCGACCTCGGTGAACTTGGTCGCTTCCACCTTCACGAAGGGCGCATCGGCCAGCTTGGCGAGGCGGCGGCTGATCTCGGTCTTGCCGCAGCCGGTGGGGCCAATCATGAGGATGTTCTTCGGCGTCACCTCGTCGCGGAGGTCGGCCGAGAGCTGCTGCCGCCGCCAGCGGTTGCGCAGCGCGACGGCGACCGCCTTCTTGGCGTCCTTCTGGCCGATGATGTGCGCGTCGAGCGCGGCGACGATCGTCTTTGGGGTGAGATTCTGGTTCATGTCTTCTTCTTCCCCCCTCCCGCTTGCGGGAGGGGTCGGGGGAGGGGATGACCGCAGCGGGCAGGACGGTGGGAGAGCATCCCCTCCCCTAGCCCCTCCTGCACGCGGGAGGGGAACTCAGCCGGCGCTTTCCAGCGTCTCCACGGTCAGCCGGTCGTTGGTGTAGACGCACAGCTCGCCGGCGATCGCCATCGCCTTGCGGGCGACGACTTCGGCATCGGGCTCGTACTCGATCAGCGCCCGCGCCGCGGAGAGCGCGAAATTGCCGCCCGAGCCGATCGCCGCGACGGTGCCGTGTTCGTGCGCCTCGGGCTCCAGCACGTCCCCATTGCCGGTGATCACCAGCGTCACGTCCTTGTCGGCGACGAGCAGCATGGCTTCCAGGTTGCGGAGATACTTGTCCGTCCGCCAGTCCTTGGCGAGCTCCACCGCCGCGCGCAGCAGCTGGCCGTGGTGGCGCTCCAGCTTGGCCTCCAGCCGCTCGAACAGGGTGAAGGCATCGGCGGTGGCGCCGGCGAAGCCCGCGATGACCTTGCCGTCGCCTAGCCGGCGGACCTTGCGGGCATTGGGCTTCATCACGGTGTTGCCGGCCGAAACCTGGCCGTCGCCCGCGATCACCACCTTGCCGGATTTGCGCACGGAGAGGATCGTCGTGCCGTGCCACGCGGTGTTCTTGTCACTCATGGACGCGCATATGGGTGCCGCGCACGGGCGTGCAAAGGGGGAGTTCCCCTAAGGCCGCGTGTGCGCAACGATCCGGCGATTTCAGGAATGCTTGGGTGTGGCTTGGTCGGGGCGACAGGATTCGAACCTGCGACCCCCACACCCCCAGTGTGATGCGCTACCAGGCTGCGCTACGCCCCGACCGAGGGTGCGCCCTGTATGCCGCTTGTCGGCAGGACGCAACCCCCAAAGCGCGCACGCTTACCGATCGAGCGCTTCGAGCCCCATTGCGATCGCGCCCAGCGGCCCCGCCATGTCGCCCAGGCCCGGCGGACCGACGCGGGTGTCGAGCTCCGCGCAATAGCCGGCCAGCGCACCGTACCCGTTGATGCTCGCCGCCACCTTCGCGCGGACCGCGCCGAACAGCTGCGGCCGCCGGGTCATCACCCCGCCGCCGATCGCGATCCGCTCGGGCGCGACGCTGACGATCAGATTGTGGAGCAGTGCCGCCAGGTCATGCGCGAAATAGTCCCATTCGGGCGCGTCGTCGGCAACCTCCTGCCCCGGTCGGCCGAATCGCGCCGCCAGCGCCGGGCCGGAGAGTAGTCCTTCCGCACAATCGCCATGATAGGGGCACCAGCCCTTGAACGAATCGCCGGGCGCGCGGGCCAAGCGCATGTGCCCCGCCTCGCCATGCGCATAGCCCATGATCGGCCGGCCATTGGCGACCAGCCCGACGCCCACGCCGGTGCCGATGGTGATATAGGCATGGGTCGACAGCCCGGCCGAGGCACCCCAGCGCGCCTCGGCCAGCGCCGCGCCGTTGACGTCGGTCTGGATTGCCAGCGGCTTGCCGTAGCGCGCGGACAGGCGCCGGGCGAGATCGGTGTCGTTCCAGCCCGGCTTGGTCGTCGCGATGATCGAGCCGAAATCGGGCCGCGCCGGGTTGAGCTCGATCGGGCCGAAGCTGGCGATGCCGATCGCATCGAAGGACCAGCTGTCGAGCACCGCTTCAAGTCCGGCGAGCGTCGTGGCCGGATCGGTGGTCGGCACAACATGCTGTTCGCGCACGTCGCCGGGGCCGCTGCCCAAAGTGGCCACGCATTTGGTGCCGCCCAGTTCGAGGCCGGCGATCGACAGGTTCGCAGTCATGCAACCGCGCTAGCGCCCCGCGCGGCGCGGGGGAAGCCCGTGTGCGCTCACTGATCGCGCGGATGCATATACTCGCTGAGGCTGACGAACGCGAGCGCAAGGGTGAACACCCCCATCGCCCCCATCACCATGTACAGATAATTGCTGCCAATGACGTCGAGCATGATTGCCTCCATCAAGAAGAGCGGAAGCATCCCGTAGTTACCCGTCCTTTACTTTGACCGCGATCAAGTCCTAGCCTGTGCGCGGGAGGGCGCGTAAAGACATGCGAAGGAAGCCAGACAAGCATCGGAGTTTATGACGGATCGGCCCGCACATGATCCCGCGGCGATGGCGCTGCTGTTCGAGGCGGCGACTGATCGCGGCGTACTGTTGCTCGATGCGGAGGGCCGGATCGCCAGCTGGAGCCGCGGCGTCGAGCTGCTCGACGGCTGGACCCCGGCGGAGCTGACCGGCGCCGGCCTTGCAGTCCACTATCCCCCCGCCGAAGCCAGGGCCGACAAGCCGGCGCGCGACCTGCAACGCGCCCGCGCCGCCGGCCGGCTGATCGAGGAAGGCTGGCGCGTCCGCCGCGACGGCAGCGAATATCTCGCGGAAGTCCAGCTCTCGGCGCTGATCGACGCCGATGGCAGCTTGCGCGGCTATGCCGAGGTGTTCCGCGACATCACCGATCACAAGGCCTCGCAGACCGCGCTCGCCGGCAGCGCACTGCACCTGCGCTCGATCCTCGCCACCGTGCCCTCGGCGATGGTGGTGATCGACGACCAGGGCATCATCCTGTCGTTCAGCGCCGCCGCCGAGCGGCTGTTCGGCTGGACGGAGGCCGATGTGATCGGCCGCAACGTCAGCATGCTGATGCCCGCGCCCGACGCGCAGCTGCACGACAGCTATCTCGCCCGCTACCTGACCACCGGCGAGCGCCGCGTGATCGGCATCGGCCGCATCGTCGTCGGCCAGCGACGCGACGGCACCGATTTCCCGATGGAGCTGCAGGTGGGCGAGGCGAGCAGCGAAGGCCAGCGGATCTTCACCGGCTTCATCCGGGACCTGACCGACGAGCAGCGTTCCGAGCTGCGTCTCAAGGAGCTGCAGTCGGAACTGATCCACGTCTCGCGCCTGTCCGCGATGGGCACCATGGCCTCGACGCTGGCGCACGAACTCAACCAGCCGCTGACCGCCATCGCCAATTATCTCGAGGCCGGGCGCAACCTGATGGCGCGCGACGGCGACGATCCGGAGGATCAGGCGATGATCCAGGAGGCGATGGAGGAGTCGGTCAAGGAAGCGCTGCGGGCGGGCAACATCGTCCGGCGGCTGCGCGAGTTCGTCGCGCGCGGCGAGGCGGACATGGGGCTGGTCGACCTGCCGCGGCTGATCGACGAGGCCAGCCGCCTGGCGCTCACCGGGTCGCGCGAGCTGGGCGTCCGCGCCTTCTACGCGCTCGATCCACATGCCACCGCGGTGCTGTGCGACCGAGTGCAGATCCAGCAGGTACTGGTCAATCTGATCCGCAACGCGATCGAGGCGATGGCGGAGAGCCCGGTGCGCGAGATCACGATCGGCTCGGAGGTGGCGCCGCGCAATCTGGTGCGCGTGTGGGTGGCGGATACCGGCCCCGGCATCGCCGCCGAGCAGGCGCCGCGGCTGTTCCAGGCCTTCGCCACCACCAAGGAACGCGGCATGGGCCTCGGCCTCTCGATCTGCCGCACCATCGTGGAGGCGCATGGCGGCCGCATCTGGGCCGAGCCCCGCGCCGAGGGCGGGACGATCTTCAACTTCACCCTGATGTCCGCGAACGAGGAATCTGCATGAGCGAACGCAAGCGCATCCATCTGGTCGACGACGAGGAATCGGTCCGCCGTTCGACGAGCTTCATGCTGCGCACCTCGGGCTATGACGTCGACACCTATGGCTCGGGCGTCGACTTCCTGGGCAAGGTGGGCGGCGCCAAGCCGGGCTGCATCCTGCTCGACGTACGCATGCCCGAGATGGACGGGATCGAAGTCCAGGCCGAGTTGGCGAGGCGCGGCGTCAAGCTGCCGGTGATCGTGCTTACGGGCCACGGCGATGTCGGCACCGCGGTGGCGGCGATGAAGGGCGGGGCGATCGACTTCCTCGAAAAGCCGTTTGAAAAGGACGCGCTGGTCGAGGCGCTCGAACGCGGCTTCGAGCGACTGGAGGAAGGCGATGCCGCACTCGCCAGCCGGGCCGAAGCGGAACGGCGCATTGCCCTGCTCTCCCCGCGCGAGCAGGACGTGCTCCGCGGGCTGGCGCGCGGCCATCCGAACAAGACCATCGCCTATGATCTCGGCATCTCGCCACGCACGGTGGAGGTCCACCGCGCCAACGCCATGGCCAAGCTGGAGGCGCGCAGCCTGTCCGAAGCGCTGCGGCTCGCCTTCGCCGTGGGGCTGGACGACTAGGGTCCGGTCCCCGGCACCATCATCCTGTCACGATTGCGCCCGATAGCACGGCGTCTGGGTGGGGAGAGGTGCAAGATGCGTGGCGTGGCGGTTCTTGGTGCGATGCTCGGCCTGGCACTCTCCGGGGGTGCCCGCGCACAAACCACACCGCCGCAGGACAGCGCCCCGATCGTCGTCACCGCCCCCGCCGAGCCTGCACCAGGCGAGAAGCCGAGCCTCTGGAAGCGCGCCGAGGCGGACGATGTCGTCGTCTACTCCGACGGCGATGCCGCACAACTGCTCCGCGTCGCCCGCAATCTCGAACGGCTGCACGCGCTGCTCGAGCGGCTGTACCGCACCCGCACCCGCGCCGCCGAGCCTGCGCGGGTGGAGATCGTGCTGGTCAACACCGCCAGGGACCTGCGCGCGCTGGGCCTGCGCGACATCGGCGCGGATGAGGGCCCCTTCACAAAGCCGTTCGCCGGGCAGCGTTACTATGATCCTCGCCCGAGCGGCGCGGTGATCGCCCTCCCCCGCGTCGACCAGGTGATCGACACCGATACGAGCAAAGCGCGCAACGCCGATTGCGAGGATACGGCCAGCGCGCACAGCGACGGCGAATCCGACGCGGCCTCGGATTGCATCGGCAAGGTGAGCTTCCATCCGCCGGTCACGCGCAGCTGGGAGTCCATCCTCTACGGCGCCTATGCCCAGCATCTGGTGATCCACTATGCCGCCGTCGCCTATCCGCGCTGGTATTTCGACGGCATCGGCGCGGTCTTCTCCACCGTGGTGTTCAAGCAGGACGGCTCGGTCGAATATGGCCAGCAGCCGATCGGCCTCGCCGCGGTGCTGCGCGCCTATGGGCGCCTCGATACCGCCGCGGTGATGACCGGCAGCTATCTGCACGCGCCGTCCAAGCGGATGGACTGGACGCCCTACCACGCCTGGCTGCTCACCCATTTCTTCGTAATGTCGCGGCTCAACGCGACCAACCAGAGCCAGTTCGGCCAGTATATGGCGGCGGTGGGCCGCGGCGAGACGATGGCGCAGGCTGCGCAGGCATTCGGCACGCTGGCCCGGCTGCGGCGCGAAGTGCGGGCCTATGCCGGACTGCCGCACGAATATGCAAAGACGGTGAAGTCGACCATCGACTATGCGCCGACGGTCACGCCGCTCACCCAGCCCGCTGCCGAGGCGATGCTCAAGCACGTTGCCGGGCGCGGCTAGCCTCCGCCTGTCCCAGCCCCGGCCAACGCAAGCGGCTGGCAAGATGCGCCGCCGCGTGTATGGTCGATGGGTTTGCTGGCCGCGATTCCGCCGGCGATGGGGACCTACGACTTCAGAATGACTCATTTCCCGATCGGCATTTTCGGGGTGCTGGCGATTTTGGCGATCGCCTTCCTGCTTTCCAGCAATCGCCGGGCGATCCGCCTGCGCGTGGTGGTGCCCGCCTTCCTGCTCCAGGCCGGCATGGCAATCATCGTCCTGCGCACCGGCTGGGGCCAGGTGGCGCTGCACGGCATGGCGAACGGCGTCGCGGCACTGCTCGGCTATGCCAGCGCGGGCACCCAGCTGCTGTTCGGCAATCTCGCCAAGCCCGAACTGGGCGGGCAGAGCCTCGCCATCGCGGCGCTGCCGGTGATCATCTTCTTCGCGGCGCTCGTCTCCATCCTCTACCATGTCGGCATCATGCAGCTGGTCGTCCGCTGGATCGGCGGCGCGATCGAGAAAGTAACAGGGGTCAGCAAGGTCGAATCGCTTTGCGCCGCGGCGAACATCTTCGTCGGCCAGAGCGAGGCGCCGCTGGTGATCCGCCCCTATCTCGCCCGCCTCACCCCCTCGCAGGTTTTCGCGGTGATGAGCGTGGGCATGTCGGGGGTCGCGGGCACGATCCTCGCCGCCTATGCCAGCCTGCTTGGGCCGGCCTCGCTCCCCTATCTGCTCGCCGCGTCCTTCATGGCGGCACCGGGCGGGCTGATGATGGCCAAGATCATCATGCCCGACGAACCCGCCGTGTTCGATGCGCCGATGTCGGGCGAGGACGAGGTGATCCGCGTCGCCGAGGAGGATTTCCAGGAAGAGCGCGCCGCCAACATCATCATGGCGGCGGCCAATGGCGCGTCGACCGGCGTGAAGATCGCGGTGGCGGTGGGCGCGATGGTGCTGGCGTTCGTGGCGCTGGTGGCGCTGGCCAACGGGCTGCTCGGCATGGTCGGCGGCTGGTTCGGCTATCCGCACCTCAGCTTCCAGGCGATCATCGGGGCGATCTTCGCGCCGGTGATGTACCTGCTCGGCATCTCCTGGCACGAGTCGCTGACGGCCGGCGGACTGTTCGGCACCAAGGTGGTGCTCAATGAATTCGTCGGCTTCATCGAGCTGGGCAAGGCGACCGACCTTGCGCCGCGTTCCAAGGCGATCATCACCTTTGCCTTGTGCGGCTTCGCCAATTTCAGCTCGATCGCGATCCAGATGGCGACCACCGGCAGTCTGGCGCCCAACCAGCGTCCGGTGATCGCGCGGCTGGGGATCAAGGCGCTGATCGCGGGGAGTCTGGCGAACCTGATGTCGGCGGCGCTGGCGGGGCTGTTGCTGCCGTAATTCCTAGTGCTCCTGCGAAAGCAGGAGCCCAGGGTAGGATAGCGGATCGTCCGCGAACCTGGGCCCCTGCTTTCGCAGGGGCACGGAGGTGACGGAAACGCTCGGCATAGCTCTCGGCGTTTAGCCCCCGCCGATCCCCTCCACCACCTTGCCCGTCCCGCCGCAGTTCGGGCACTCACCGCCGTCGATCCGCCCGGAGCCGCCGCAGCGTCGGCAGATATCCTCGCCGGTGCCGGGCGTGCCGGGGGCTGCGTCGTCACCGGGGTTGAGGGGTTCGGCCATGGGTCCTGCTCCTATCCGTCGAGATGTACGGCCAGCCAAACGCTCGGCCGGTCGCGCGCGGTCCATGTCACCCAATGTTTCTGGTCTGCCCGGATCAGCAGATGGTCGCCCGGCCCCAGCCGCACCTCGGCCGAATCCTCGATCCGTATCCCCGCCGCGCCTTCGAGCAGCACCACCCATTCGTCCCAGGCCTGCACCATCGGCGCCTCCTCGGGCGTCGCCTGCCCGCGCGAGACGATGCGCTCGATACGCACACCGGGGCGCTTGAACAGGTCGGTGAACACCTCATCATCCCTCGCCTCGGGCAGGTCGCGCAGCAGGTTCGCGACCTCGGGCTTGAAACGCGGCTTGGGCGGCGGCGCAGGCTTCGGCTTCCGGGCCGGCTTGGACTTGGCCGCACGCTTCGGCCCCGGGGTCTTCTCGACGGAGGTGCTCCAGTCGCTCCGCATGCCCCCACGCAAGAAATCGCGGATCGCCTCCGCATCCGCCGCCAGCCCGTCCGCCCCGAAGCCGAACACCTCCGCGCCGCCCGCATCCTTCAGCCCATAGTGCCCGAAGTCGCCGCCTGCCTTGCGTCGCCGCGATTTCACCAGCTTCAGCCCGCGATGCGTCGCCATCGCCCGCAGTTGGTCGTCCTGTTCCGCCACGCGGCCCTCCCTTGGATTCCGGCCCCAAACGCGCCAATAGCCACGCATGCCCCGTTTTCAGTTCACCATCCACGCCACCGACGGCAAGGCGCGTCGC
This sequence comes from uncultured Sphingomonas sp., assembly GCF_913774285.1. Classification (GTDB taxonomy): domain Bacteria; phylum Pseudomonadota; class Alphaproteobacteria; order Sphingomonadales; family Sphingomonadaceae; genus Sphingomonas. Next base: position 31,900 of record NZ_CAJYHX010000015.1, read on the forward strand.
GGCACCATCGCCATGCAGCGCGGCGAGATCCGCACGCCCGCCTTCATGCCGGTCGGCACCGCCGCCACCGTCAAGGCGGTCAAGCCGCAGGATGTGCGCGCGTCCGGCGCCGACATCCTGCTCGGCAACACCTATCACCTGATGCTGCGCCCCACCGCCGAGCGCGTCCACAAGCTGGGCGGCCTGCACAAGTTCATGGGCTGGGACCGGCCGATCCTCACCGATTCGGGCGGCTATCAGGTAATGAGCCTGTCCGAGCTGACCAAGCGCAGCGAGGAAGGCGTCGCCTTCGCCTCGCACCTCGACGGCTCGCGCCACATGATGAGCCCCGAACGCTCGATGGAGATCCAGCGGCTGCTCGGCTCGGACATCGTCATGGCGTTCGACGAGCTCGTCCCCACCACCTCCACCCGCGACGTGCAGGCCAAGGCGATGGAGCGCTCGATGCGCTGGGCGAAGCGCAGCCGCGCGGGCTTCGATTCGGGCGAGGAACATGCCGCCCGCGCCGCGCTGTTCGGCATCCAGCAGGGCGCGCTCGACGAGGGGCTGCGCAAGGCCAGCGCCGATGCGCTGAAGGACATCGGGTTCGACGGCTATGCGGTGGGCGGCCTTGCCGTCGGCGAAGGCCAGGAGGCGATGTTCGGCGTGCTCGACTATGCCCCCGGCCAGCTCGACGAAACCAAGCCCCGCTACCTGATGGGCGTCGGCAAGCCCGACGACATCGTCGGTGCGGTCGAGCGCGGTATCGACATGTTCGATTGCGTGCTGCCCACCCGCTCGGGCCGCACCGGCCAGGCCTTCACGCGAAACGGCCCGATCAACATCCGCAACGCCAGGTTCGCCGAGGACCAGGGGCCGCTCGATCCCGCCTGCCCCTGCCCGGTCTGCGGCACCTGGAGCCGCGCCTATATCCACCACCTCGTCCGCGCCGGCGAGATCCTCGGCGCGATGCTGATGACCGAGCACAACCTCTGGTTCTACCAGACCTTGATGGCCGACCTGCGCGCGGCGATCGTGGAACAGCGGCTCACCGCCTTTGCCAACGACTTCCGCGCGAAGTACCAGGCGACAAAGGGCTGAGGCCCGCAGCTTTTCCGTGACAGGCGCCGCCCCGCCCCTCTAGGCTCCCGCAAAACGGGAGAGGGGCGGCACATGCAACCATTCGGCATTGGCTTCGCAGCGGCGCTTGCCATTTCGGCCCCCGCGCACGCCGAGACCGCTCCAGCGGTCGAGAAGCAGCGGCTGATCGTCCTGTCGGACATCGAGGCGGAGACCGACGACAGCCAGTCGCTGATCCGCCTGCTGCTCTACGCCAACGAGATCGATATCGAAGGGCTGATCGCCACCACCTCGATCTGGCTGAAGACCGATCCGCAGCCGGAGACGATGCGCCGGATCGTGGCGGGCTATGGCAAGGTCCAGCCCAATCTGCTGCGCAATGCCCCCGGCTATCCGTCGTCCGCGCAACTGCTGGCGCTGATCCAGCGCGGCCAGCCCGGCTATGGCATGGCCAGCGTCGGCACGGGCAAGGACAGCGCCGGCTCCGCGCTGCTCCTCCGCGCGCTGGAGCGCCCTGATCCGCGGCCGCTCTGGGTGGCGGTGTGGGGCGGCGCGAACACGCTGGCGCAGGCGCTGTACACCCTGCGCGCCACCCGCGGCCCGGCCGAGGCGGCGCGACTGGTCGCCAAGCTGCGCGTCTACGCCATCTCCGACCAGGACGATTCGGGCGCCTGGCTGCGCCGCGAGTTTCCGAACCTCTTCTACGTCGTCAGCACCGGCCCCTACAGCAACGGCAGTTGGACCGGCATGAGCACGCCGATCGAGGGGATCGACAATGGCTCGGTCTCCAACGACTGGATCGCCCGCAACGTCCAGCAGGGACACGGGGCCTTGGGCGCGCTCTATCCCGATGTCGCCTGGGCGATGGAGGGCGACACGCCCTCGTTCCTCAACCTGATCCCGACCGGGCTGGGCGACCCCGAGCATCCCGAATGGGGCGGTTGGGGCGGTCGCTACGAGCGCTATGTCCCCCGCCCCTTCCCGCCCGGCGAGACGGTGACCGGCGGCATCCCGCTCGCGCCCGAGACACGGCCGATCTGGACCAATGCCGACGACGTCTACACGCCGATGGTCCCCACGCCCTATTCGCGGCCGATCGCCTCGGAGAAAACGTTCCGCGGGCCGACGGTGACGGTGTGGCGCTGGCGCGACGCCTATCAGAACGACATGGCGGCGCGCATCGGCTGGACCACGCGGGCCTATGCCGAGGCGAATCACCCACCGGTCCCCCGCCTCGCCCATGCCGACCGCTTGACCGTCCATTCGGGCGAGAAGATCCTCCTTGATGCGTCGCCGAGCACGGACCCCGACGGCGACAGCCTGTCCTTCGCCTGGTTTCCCTATCCGGAGGCAGGCAGCTGGAAGCAGCCGGTGCCGATCAACCGTCCCGAAAATGTCTATCGCGCCAACGCGACGGCGCCGGTGGTGGCGAAGCCCGAGACGGTGCATTTCGTCGTCGCGGTGACGGACAAGGGCACGCCGGCGCTGACGCGATACCGGCGGGTCATCGTGACGATCCTTCCCTCAGCCGACGGGGGCAGCCGCGGAAGCTAGCGTGCGGCTGGGCGAATTGAGGAGAAGCGGAATTAGCAGTCGAATCCGGGAGCCGATGCATTCCCTTCCCAAAACCGGTCCAGCATTCGCCAGCTGCGCTCGCTTTCACGGCCGAGCCACGGCTCGACAGTCGTTGGGCGGATGCCGCTTCCGCCCGACTTGTCCTGCAATGCCTCAAGAAGGCCTATGCTCGCCGCTTCTCTGACGTAGGCGTCACCTTCCGTATGCCAGCGTTCAACAACATCGAAGATGCGGCCAAAACCTTCTGTGTCCTTGTCTTCCAAGCGCTTCAGCAGGTGCTCGGCGAGGGATCTAAGGGCCAGATAAAAGGGGAGCTCAGGTTCATCACCCCAGTCGGCCAGAAACGCATTCCAGCGGGGTTGGAAAGAAGGGTCCGCAGCCAACAGCGGTTCAAACATGACGTGTCGTTGAATCATGAGAGCATGTTTCTCTGATCAAATTAATATCCGTACCCGGGGCGTAACCAGTTGCCCAGCTACGGCCCGCCAGACCGAAGCGAAGGAGCGTATCTTCACAAGCCCTTCGGAACGATACGGAATTGAGGACTGCCCCGCTCCTCCATAGGTTCACCCCCGCCAAGCCCGTCCACGCGGGTGCGCAACGCTGCCGGATCGGAACCCATGGAAGCTGCCTTCTCCATCGACGTCGACGCGTCCAAAAGTCTCGTCCGCATCGTGATGTCCGGCTTCTTCGCGATGGAGGACATCGTTCGCTTCGTCGCGGCGCGGGACCAGGCGCACCACCAGCTGAAGTGCGCGCCGAACGCCCATGTCACGCTGGTCGACATCCGCGGCATGAAGATCCAGTCGCAGGACAGCGTCGAATCGTTCAAGCATGTGCTGAACAATCCCAAATTCGCCTCGCGGCGGCTTGCTATCGTCGTCGCCCAGTCGCTCGCGCGGATGCAGATCAAGCGGGCAGCGAGCGACCGCGACGCCTATTATTTCGACAGCATCGAGGGCGCCGAAGCCTGGCTGCTGGCGCCCGATGCCGCGGCTGCCGACGCAGCGCTCGAGTCCGTGGCTCACGCCTGAGGCTGACCGGCGCCGACGAGCCCCGGCAAATTGCACCGGCGCATGTCCTCTGCGGCTGCCTGGGCCTATAAGCAAAGGCAGGTTCCCCCGCCGACGGAGTTCCCTTGCCGCCCCTCCCGCACCCCGAGCAGCGCCAGCGGATCCTCTTCTACCTGCCGATGGTGACCAACTGGTGGTTCGTCCACATCGTCGAGCCGATGCTGCGCCGCCTCGCGGAGCGCCATGCGGTCCATGTCCTCGCCCCCGCCCCCTGGCGCGGCACCGGCATCGGCCCAGAGGAGCTCACCCGTTGTGCCGATCTGCCGGACATACGCTGGTACATCATGGACGGCCCCGATCATCCGAGCACCCGTACCGTGCCCGAGGATGCCGAGGGGCTGGTCGCCTTTGTCCACAGCCTTGCGCCCGATGTGGTGCTGTGTCGCACTGCCGATTACGAAACCACGCGCCACTTTCCCGGCACCGTGCGACTGCTGATGGAGGGCCGGTTCGAGCCCTTCGCGCCGCCCCCGCGCTGGATCCTGCTCGCCGACCGTCCGCACGACCATGGCCTGCTCGCCGAGATGACGGCGGCACAGGCGGACCGGCTGCGGGCGATGATTGCCCCCGCCTGGGATCGCCTGCAACGCGATCTGGCACCCGCGGCCGACGACCGCTCCACCCTGTTCGGGCGGCTCGGCATCCCTGAAGAGCGCCCGCTGCTGCTGCTCCCGCTCGAATGCGAGACCGAGGATAACTTCTTCGCGATGCACCGGCTGGGTACGAGGCCCAACGCCGCACTCGTCCGCGAACTCTCCACCCTGCTGGGCGAGCGCTGCACGCTGGCGGTGACCAACCACCCGCTCAACGACGCGCATGTCGATGCCGCCCCCCTGATCGCGGCGGTTGCCGACTGCGACAACGTCGTGCTGTTGCCCCCGCGGATCGGCTTGCAATTCGCGACGCTGGCAATGGCGCGCCACGCCGATGGCATGCTGGTCGGGGACTCCAAAACCTTCGCGCTGGCCGCCTTCTTCGGGGTGCCCATGCACCGCCATTCGCGCTTCGACAGCGGGGCGTGGCTCAACGCCTATGCTGCGCTGGAGCCGTTCGTCGCAGACATTCTCGCTGGTACGGCACGCCGGCCCGTTCCCGAGGCGGCGCAGCTATGGTTCGCGCAATATCTGCTGAACGACGCCTTCGACCCGCTCGATCCCGCGGACGATTTGCTCGCCCGCCTCGCCCGGCCGTTCGATTTAGATCGCTGGGAGGCGGCGCAGGCGCGGCTGGCGCGCACGCTGCCGGCGCTGTTCGCCGCGGAAGCTCAGACGAGCGGGTAGAGCGCGCCGGCCACCCAGCGCAGCTCGGCGCGAAGCACCCCCCAGGCACGCGCCGCCGCGCGACTATCCATCGCCTCGATGCCGATGCCGCGCTTTTCCAGCGCCTTCACCAGGGAAAGCGGCGGCCGCACCAGCGTTGCGCCGGTGCCGAGCAACAGGAATTCCGGCCGCGGATCGAGGGCGAAGGCGGGTTCGAGATCCGCCTCGGTCAGCTCCGCCACCGCCGGGGGCGACCATCCGTCCGCGCGCTGCGGCGTGATGATCAGCCCGTGATAGACATTTTCGTCGACGCGAAAGCCGCCGCCGGAAAAGCCGGAGATCAGCGGCCCTTCGGCGCTGCGACGCTCGATCTTCACGTCAGGGACGCTCGCGCGGGGCCACGCGCTCGGCGTTGTTCGCGATCGAATCTGCCTTTTCGGGCTTCACGCCAGGCTTGAGGCCGAGCGTGATCAGCAGCGAGGACGAGACATAGATCGACGAATAGGTACCGACCACGATGCCGAGCATCATCGCCGAGGTGAAGCCGCGCAGCACTTCGCCGCCCCAGATCAGCAGCGACCCCAGCGCCAGCAGGATGGTGAGCGAGGTCATCACCGTGCGGGGCAGCGTCTCGTTGACCGACAGGTCGATCAGCTCGCTCATCCCCATTTTGCGATACTTGCGCATGTTCTCGCGGATGCGGTCGTCGATCACCATCTTGTCGTTGATCGAATAGCCGATGATCGTCAGCACCGCTGCCACGATGTTGAGGTCGAACACCAGCCGCGTCAGCGCGAAGAAGCCCAGCGTCATCAGCACGTCGTGCAGGATGGCGACCGCCGTGGAGACGCCGAACTGCCATTCGTAGCGCAGCCACGAGAAGATCGCGATGCCGACGATCGCCAGCACGACGGCGAGCACGCCGTTGCGGATCAGCTCACCCGAAACCTTGCCGGAAACCGTGGAAACGGCGGAGAAGGTGGCGGTGGGGAACTTGGCCTTCACCGCACTCTTCACCTGTTCCACCATCGTGTTGGTGGCCGCGGGATCGCTCGAGTGCGGCACCGGAAGGCGGATGGTGACGGTGTTCTTGCCCGTGCCCTGGATGGTCGCCTCGCCAAAGCCCAGCGCACTGATCGTCGCGCGCAGCTCGTCGGTCGGCGGCACCGTCGTGAACTTCTCTTCGATCGACACGCCGCCGACGAAGTCCACGCCGAAATTGAGGCCGCGCGCCGCGACCAGCCCGATCGCGGCCACGGTCAGCAGCGCGGTGATCGCGAACGCGATGAACCGGATGCGGACGAAGCCGATATTGGTATTGTCAGGGACAATCTTGAGGAGCCGCATGTCGGCGCTTCCTTAAATATGGATCTCGCTCGGGCGCTTCTTGCGCAACCAGAGCGTGACGAGCATGCGCGTGAACACCACGGCGGTGAAGACGGAGCTGGCGATACCGATCAGCAGCACCACCGCGAAGCCGCGGATCGGGCCCGAACCGAGTACCAGCATGATCGCGCCGGCGATCGCGTGGGTAACGTTGGCCTCGAAGATGGTGCGGCTGGCTTCCTTGTAGCCGAGTTCCACCGCCTGCATCACGCTGCGGCCACGGCGGCGTTCCTCGCGGATGCGCTCGTTGATCAGCACGTTGGCGTCGACCGCGGTACCGATGGTCAGCACGAAGCCCGCGATACCGGGCAGCGTCAGCGTTGCGCTGAGCATGCCCATCACTGCCAGGATCACCAGCACGTTGATGGTAACGGCGATGTTCGCATAGACGCCGAAGCGGCCATAGGTCAGCACCATGAACACGACGACGGCGACGATCGCGATCACCGATGCGGTGACGCCGGCGCGGATCGAGTCATTGCCGAGTTCGGGGCTGACGGTCGATTCCTGCACGACCTTCAGGTTGATCGGCAGCTTGCCCGAACGCAGCGCGATGGCGAGCTGGTTGGCGCTGTCCACGGTGAAACCGCCCGAAATCGAGGCACTGCCGCCGAGGATCGGCTCGTTGATGTTCGGTGCCGAGATCACCTTGTTGTCGACGATGATCGCGAACGGCTTGCCGGTATTCTCCTGCGTCACCCGCGCGAATCGCTTCGCGCCGGCGCCGTCGAGCTGGATCGTCACATCGGGGCGGCCCTGCTGGTCATAGCTCTGCTTGGCGTCGACCAGCATGTCGCCGGTGATCATCGCGGTGCGGTTGACCACGATCGGTGCGCCATTCTCGTACTGGAGCAGCTGCGAGGTGACCGGGATGTCGCCGCTGGCGATCTGCTGCGGCGTCACGCTCATGTCGACCAGCTTGAACTCGAGCTTGGCGGTCTTGCCGAGCAGCGCCTTGAGCTGGCTCGGATCCTGCAGGCCGGGGACCTGCACGACAATGCGGTTGCTGCCTTCGCGGATCACGGTCGGCTCGCGGGTGCCGAGCGCGTTGATGCGCTTGTCGACCACTTCGCGCGCGTCGTTCATCGCGGTTTCGATCTGCTGCGCCAGGCCCGCCTGGGTGGGCGTCAGCACGAAGCGCGTCGAGTCGACGACTGCGATTTCCCAGTCCCGCTGGCCGGTGGTGCCGACACCGTTGGTCATCGGCAGCAGCTTCTCGCGCGCCGCATCCACCTTGCCGGGATCGCGGACCATGAAGCTGAGCTTGCCGCCGGCGATCGAGATGTCGCCGATGTCGACGCGGGGATCGCGCCGCATCGCCAGCCGCACCTGCTCGCGCATCTGCTCGAGCTTGGCTTGCTGCACGTCGCTCGTGTCGCCTTCGAGGAGCAGGTTCGAGCCACCCGCGAGATCGAGGCCGAGGTTGATGGCGGGCTTGGGCACCCAGTGCGGCCACGTGTTGCGGATGCTCTCCGGCACCAGGCTCGGCACCGCGAGCAGGACCATCAAGGCGAGGCCGAGGGTAATCGACCAGACCTTCCAGCGCGGGAAATCCAGCATCAGTCGTTCGCAGGCTTGGCGCCGTGCGGGCGCACTTCGGCGAGCGTCGACTTGATCGCGCGGACCTTCACGTTCGGACCGAGCTCGATCTCGACCTCGGTCTCGTCGACGCGGGTGACCTTGCCGATCAGGCCGCCGGCGGTGACGACCGTGTCGTTCTTCTTCACCGCCTTCAGGGCGTCCTGCAGGGTTCGCATCCGCTTCTGCTGCGGACGGATCATCAGGAAGTAGAAGACGACGAAGATCAGGACGAGCGGCGCTACCGACGCGATCCCGGCCAGAGTGCTACCCTGACCAGCCGCGCCTGCGGCCTGTGCATATGCTGGAGTGGCGAACATGGGTTCCCGAAAAGCCTGAAGTTAGGGGCGCGGAATGGCCCCATTCAAGCCGCGGGCGCTACCATGCGGCGAATGAGGGCGCAACTATAAGGGGTACGGGCGGGATTCCGAAACTGGACGATATTGCGGCTCGCCCTTCGCGGTAGTGCATATCCTCCCCCGCCAGGGGGAGGATCGGGTTCTGCTCACCCTTCCCGGCTCACCAGCAGTTTGTCGATCTTCCGGCCGTCCAGGTCGACGATCTCGAAGCGCCAGCCCTGTTGCTCGAACACCTCGCCCTCCACCGGCAGATGCTTGAACACCGCGAGCGCAAGCCCCGCGACTGTCGCGTAATCGCGGTCCTCGGGCAGATCGATGCCAAGCCGCTCGGCCAGCTGGTCGGCCGGAGTCGCGCCCGCGACGAGCAGCGAGCCGTCCTCGCGCTCAACGATGTTGGGATTGTCGCCGGGCTCAGCATCGGAGGCAAACTCGCCCGCGATCGCTGCGAGCAGGTTGGCCGGCGTGACGATGCCCTCGAAGTGACCGTACTCGTCGTGCACCAGCCCCATGGGCACCTCGGCCTGGCGGAGCGCGGTAAGCGCGTCCATCGCATCGACCTGATCAGGCAGCACGGGGGCCTTGCGCATCAGCTTGCGCAGGTCGAGCGATTCGCCGCGGAATAGCGCGGCGGCGATGTCGCGCGCCTGCACCACGCCGATCACCGCGTCGATCGAGCCTTCCGCCACCGGCAGGCGGGTGTGCGGGGTGGCGAGCAATTCCTCGCGGATACTGGCGCCGTCGAGATCGACGTCGAGCCAGTCGACCTGGGTGCGCGGCGTCATCACCTCGCGCACCGGACGATCGGCCAGCCGGACCACGCCGGAGATGATCGAGCGCTCATGCTCCTCGATCACGCCCGACTTGCTGGCCTCGGCGACGATCAGGTGCAGCTCCTCGGCGGTGACCCGATTCTCCGATTCGCGGTTCAGGCGCAGCAGGCGGAAGACCAGCCCGGTCGACGAATCGAGGAGCCAGACGACCGGCGCGGTGCCCCAGGAGAGCCAGCGCATCGGCAGCGCCATCGCGGCGGCGATCGGCTCGGGCGAGCGCAGCGCGAACTGCTTGGGCACCAGCTCGCCGATCACCAGCGAGCCGAAGGTGGTGAGGCCGATTACCAGCGTCAGGCCCAGCGTGTGGGCAAGCTCGGCAGAGAGGCCCAGCGCCTCTATCCGCTTGCCCACCGGTTCCCCCAGGCTGGCCCCCGAATAAGCGCCGGCGACGATGCCGATCAGCGTGATGCCGATCTGGACGGTGGAGAGGAACTTGCCCGGATCCTCGGCCAGTTCCATCGCGGTCTTGGCGCCGCGATTGCCGATCCGCGCCAACGCCTCCAGCCGCGCCGGGCGGGCGGATACGATCGCCAGCTCCGACATGGAGAAAATGCCGTTGATCGCGATCAGCACGAAGATGATCGCTACGTCGATCCAGGGAAAAGCTGCGCTCATGGTGCACCGCCCTCATATCCGCAGCAACACCCTCTTCACAACCTATTGCGGTGCGGAAGCCAAATTGGTTCAGCGGCGATGGCGGAAAAAGTCGCGCAGCAGCGCGGCGGCCTCGCCTTCGCCGATGCCGGCATAGACCTCCGGCCGGTGATGGCAGGTAGGCTGGCCGAACAGGCGCGGGCCATGTTCGACCGCGCCGCCCTTGGGATCGCTGGCACCATAATAAAGCCGGGCGATTCGGGCATGAGCGATGGCCCCTGCGCACATCGCGCACGGCTCGAGCGTGACCCACAGGTCGCATTCCTCCAGCCGATCGCGTCCGAGCAGCGCCGCCGCGGCGCGAATCGCCAGCATCTCGGCATGGGCGGTGGGGTCGTGCAGCGCGCGTGGGGCGTTGGCGGCGGTGGCGATCACCTCGCCGTGCCGCACGATCGCTGCGCCTACGGGCACCTCGCCCTGCTCGGCCGCAGACTGGGCGGCGGCGAGCGCGACATGCATGGGAGGAGGCAGAGGAAACATCGCACCCGGCTTAGCCGCCGCACGCAGCCCGGTCACGCCCTGCTCAGGCGGCGACATGCTCCGGACGGCGGAAGAGACGCCAAAGCGCATAGCCAGCCCCCGGCAGGAAGCCGAGCAAAGTCAGCCCGCATGCGACCTGGAAGGGGCGGCCGGCGCCCTCCTCCAGATACACGCCGAACGGCGGCAGCAACGCCGCGGCCGCGATTCGGCTTGCCGCCGGCGTCACTTTGCCGGCGTCGCCGTCGGCTCCGGCGCCTTCTGTACGTCGATGGTCGGCAGCTTCACCTGCTTTTCCTTCATCTCGACGGTGGGCACGCGCACGGTGCCGTTCGATTCGCCGACCGAGACCTTGCCCGTTTCGGCAGCCACCGTCGGCAGCTTGCCGCCGCGCACGTCGACATTGAGAAACCCCAGCGCGATCAGCACCACGGCGACGAGCACCAGAATTCCCAGCAGCCCCAGGATTGCGCGCATCCCAATCTCCTCCTATCGTTTCACCTGCCCAACGCCCCGACGGCGTGCGGGTTGCGCACCGTTCCTCGTGAATCGGTTGACTGCGGCGCGCATCGACGCTAACAGCGCGGCCTTTCCGGCTTACCGCCCAACTCAGGATTTGAAGCGATGTCGCGCATTTGCGAGCTGACCGGCAAGGGCCGGCAGGTGGGACACAATGTTTCCCACGCCAACAACAAGACCAAGCGCACCTTTCTGCCCAACCTGCAGAACGTGACGCTGATCTCGGATTCGCTCGGTAAGAGCATCCGTCTCCGCGTCTCGACGCACGGCCTGCGTTCGGTCGAGCATGTCGGCGGCCTGGACAACTGGCTGCTGAAGAGCAGCGACGACGATCTCTCGCTGCGCGCGCGTCGCCTGAAGCGCGAAGTGCGCAAGGCGACTGCCGGCACCGCCGAAGCGGCCTGATCTTCCCTCAGATCAACGGTTTGGCCCGCTACTGTATCGCAGTGGCGGGTTTTTCCGTGTCCGGCGTTTGCAAGCGTCGCGCCTAGAGTTCCAGCCGGAACTTGAGCAGCAGCGTCTGCTGCCACCATTGCTCATTGTCATCCGAGATCATCCACAGCACCAGCGACTCACCCTCGCGCTGCACCGCCAGTCCCTCGAAATTGTCGTGCTGGAAGGGCGGAGAGAAGTCGGCGAGTTCAGCGCCGTGCAGCACCTGGCCTGGCCCGACGCCGCGGATATCGACCAGTTCGATCTTCACGGTGAACAGCGTGGATGCCGCGAATCGGCGCACCAGCACCAGCAACCTTCCGTCCGGCAGCAGGGCGGCGTCGCTGGGATCATAGCCGTCGGGTGGCACATAGGCGAAGTGGATCGGCTGGGGTTCGCCGACGGTCGGATCTCCGGGGAACAGCAATATCTCGCGCTGGTCCACCGACCCGCCCCTAGGCCGCGCAGTTTCCCCGATCACCAGGAACCGGCCATCGGCGAGTCGCACCATCGATTCGGGGCCGCCATTTTGCGGCCAGTGCTTCATCGCACGAGGATAAGCCTTGCCCTGCGTGGCGTGCAGATCGCGATCGAATCGGAAAATCGCATTGTGCGATTCGAATCCTACCCAATATTCCCCGGTGACCGGATCGCGCGCGAGCGATTCGGAATCGCGGTCCCCCTTGTAGGCGCTGGTCCCCGGGCCGCCGGGCAGGTCGGCGAATCGGATGTCGGAGGGCCGCCAGTCCGCGCCCATCCGGAACTGCACCAGATTGCCGCGATCGCTGAGCAGCGTGAACCGATCCCCTACCACGATCAGCGCGGAATACCCGGAAAAGCCGAGGTCCGGGCTGGTGAGGCGCACCCCGCCCAGATAGCGGAGCCGCCCGATCCGCTGCCGCGTTGGATCGCCAGGCACAAGCGGCACGCGCACCACGTGCATCACCGGATCGCTGCCCAGCGGCGTCCGCAATTCCTTACCCGAGGCGGTGAGAAAAAGGATCGACAGCGCCAGCGGCGGATAAGCGAGGAAGCGGGGCCGGAAGCGCATCCCTTCCTCTTAGCGGCTAGCGCGCCGCCCGCCAGTGCTGCAGGTGCGAAGATGAACGGGAAATAACCAAGTCGTTCAGCGTTCGCTCAAGGGAACCGCTCTATCCAGAACGGGTTGTACGCGTACAGTTGCTCTCGCGTAGCGTATCGAGAGACGTTGGGGGTCGGCACCGCAAGGCGCCGGCCCCCTTGTTCGTTCAATACATGTGCTGTCCGCCGTTGATCGACAGCGTCGATCCGGTGACGAAGCCGCCTTCCTCCGCGCAGAGAAACGCCACCGCGCGCGCGATCTCGTGGGCCTGGCCAAGCCGGCCGACCGGGATCTTGGCAACGATCTTCTCCAGCACGTCCGCCGGCACGGCGGCGACCATGTCGGTATCGATATATCCCGGCGCGATCGCGTTGACGGTCACGCCGAAGCGCGCGCCTTCCTGCGCCAGCGCCTTGGTGAAGCCGTGGATGCCGGACTTGGCCGCGGCATAGTTCACCTGGCCATACTGGCCGGCCTGACCGTTGATCGAGCCGATATTGACGATGCGGCCCCATTTGCGGGTACGCATGCCCGGGAACACCGCATGCGCCATGTTGAAGCAGCCGCCGAGGTTGATGCGGATCACGTCTTCCCACATGTCACGGGTCATCTTGAGGATGGTGCCGTCGCGGGTGATGCCGGCATTGTTGACGACGATGTCGACCGGGCCCAGTTCAGCCTCCACCTGCGCCACGCCGGCGGCGCAGCCGTCGAAATCGCCCACGTCCCACTTATACGCCTTGATGCCGGTGCGCTCGGTGAAGGCGGCGGCCTTCTCGTCATTGCCGGCATAGTTGGCGGCGACGGTGATGCCGGCTTCGTTGAGCGCCAGGCTGATCGCCTCGCCGATTCCGCGGGTGCCGCCAGTGACGACCGCTACACGTGCCATGTACATTCCTCTCCAAATCAAACCCAAGAATTGGCTAGGCGGGGTTCACCCAGCCGGCAAGTTCGCGCCCGATGATCTGTCGCAGCAACTCCATGCCCGTCGCGCTATCATTGAGACAAGGCAAATATGCGAGATCGGTGCCTCCGGATTGGAGGAAGGACTCGCGGCCGCGGATGGCGAGTTCCTCCAGCGTTTCCAAGCAGTCCGCCGAGAACCCTGGCGCAACGATCGCGACGCGGCGAATGCCCTTGGCGGGCAAGGCCTCCAGCGTCGTATCGGTCGCCGGCTCCAGCCACTTGGCGCGGCCGAAGCGCGACTGGAAGGTAACGATCAGTTCGCGCCCCAGCGCCTCGCCCAGCAGCCGCCCGGTCTTGCGGCAATGGCAGTGATAGGGGTCGCCCAGTTCCAGCGTCCGTTGCGGCATGCCGTGGAAACTGGCGATCACCGCGTCAGGCTCGAAGTCGAGCCCCGCGAGGCCCTCCTCGACGCTGGTCTTCAGCGCGTCGATATAGGCCGGGTCGTCATAATAAGGCGGCAGTGTGCGCAGCGCCGGCTGCCAGCGCATCGCCATCAGCGCGGCGAAGGCGACGTCGTTGGCGGTCGCGGTCGTCGCCGCGCAATATTGCGGGTAAAGCGGCGCGACGAGAATACGCTCGCAGCCCTGCGCCTTGAGCGCGGCGACCTGCTCGCCCACCGAAGGTTTGCCGTAGCGCATCGCGTGCAGCACCGTCACGCTCGCCCCGAACGCGCCCTCCAGCCCGCGCGCCTGCGCCTTGGTGATCGCGGCGAGCGGCGAGCCGTCCTCGCGCCACACCTGACTATAGGCATGGGCCGATTTCTTCGGCCGGGTCCGCAGGATGATGCCGCGCAGGATCGGCTGCCAGAGAAGCGACGGGATCTCGACTACACGGCGATCGGACAGGAACTCGCCCAGATAGCGTTTCACCGCGCCGGGGTCGGGCGCATCGGGCGTGCCGAGATTGACCAGCAGCACGCCGATACGGGCGGGAGGGATCTTCGGATGGTCGGCGGGCAGGGTCATTCGGCGTCCGATAGCAGGGGCAGGCGACGGAATCGCGTGCCGGTGGCGGTTTGTAACGCGTTAGCGATGGCGGGCGCGGTCGGTGGCACGGCAAGCTCGCTCACCCCGCCGGGGTCCGATCCGCTTGGCAGGATCTCGACCGTAATGTCAGGCGTGTTGGCCAGCGTCGGCAGGTTCAGGCCGGCGAGGGTCTGCACGTCGGCGATGTTCTCGCTGAACGTGGCCGGCGCGCCCAACGCAGCGGCGAGGCCGAACAACAGCCCGCCTTCGATCTGCTGGCGGACGAGATCGGGGTTCACCACCCGCCCGCAATCGACCGCCGCGACCAGCCGCTCGACGACGATCTCGCGCTGCTGCGTCAGACGCGCCTCGGCCATCACCGCGATGTAGGAGCCGCGAAAGGCATGCGCGGCGATGCCCTGCCCGCTGCCGGGTTCGCCGCCCTGCCAGCCGCCGAGTTGCGCCGCGGTCTGCAGGCAGCGGGCGAGCCGCGGCTGGTTGCCGAGCATCGCCATGCGGAACGACAGCGGATCGCGATTGGCGACATGGGCCAGTTCGTCGACGAAGCTCTCGGCGAAGAAACAGGTGTAGCTGTGTGCGCCCGAGCGCCAATAGCCGGTCGGCACGCCGATCTCGGCGGGGTGATGGTCCACCGCGAGGTTCGGGATGGCATAGGCGGGCGCAGCGCCCTCGACTGCGAAGGGGTCTTCCTTGCCCGGCAGCGCCAGCCCCGCCGCGGCGACGGCATCACCGGGAAGCAGCCGCGCGGCGAGTTCGCGACCGGTCGACGGCGCGGCGATCTTCGCCAGCCAGGCCGAGACGGTGCCGCCCTGCCCCAGCTTGGCGGTGAGCCGCGCCGCGGCGGCGGGGCGGAAGCGGTCGCGCCGCAGATCCTCGTCGCGCGGCCAGGTCAGCTGCACCGGGCGCTGCACCGACTGCGCAAGCAGCGCCGCCTGCACCGCCGCATCCACCTCCAGCTTTTCCCCGAACGACCCGCCGCCGAGCATGGCATGCAGCGTCACCCGCGCGGGATCGATACCCAGCGCCTTGGCCGCCGCCGCCCGCGCGAGCCCCGGTGCCTGGGTCGGCAGCCAGAGCGACAGCCGGCCATGCGCATAGTCGGCGGTGCAGGTCATCGGCTCGAGCGGAG
This sequence comes from uncultured Sphingomonas sp., assembly GCF_913774285.1. Taxonomy (GTDB): domain Bacteria; phylum Pseudomonadota; class Alphaproteobacteria; order Sphingomonadales; family Sphingomonadaceae; genus Sphingomonas. The sequence continues at coordinate 47,263 of NZ_CAJYHX010000015.1, forward strand.
CGTGGGGGGCAAGCCCGACGCGATAGTCGGCCGTCACCACCCGCGCGCCGCGAAACTCAGTGGCCAGATCGCCCTTCGCCTCGATCCGCGCGCCATCGCCTTCGAAAGCGGCGTCAAGCGCCGCGTCGATGCTGTCGTCATTGACCACCGTCGCCGGGTTGCGGAAGCGCGGCCGCAATGCCTGCAGCGCGCGCTCCGCCGCCCACCAGTTGCTCGCCACCGTCGCAACCCATTGCTTGGTGGTTACGATCGAGAGCATGCCGCGCACGCGGCTCGCCGCCGCGCGATCGACATGCACCAGTTCGGTCTCGCCCACCGGTCCCTGGCGGATCGCGGCAAAGACCATGTTGGGCAGGCGCACATCGGCGGCGAAGTTGGCGCTGCCGTCGAGCTTGGCCGGTGCATCGAGCCGCGGCAGCGGCTGGCCGAGCAGCCGCCCGGCCTCGCCGCCGCGCAAGGGAAGCTGCGCCGGCGCCTTTTCCTGCGCCGCCGCCTCGGCGAGCTCGCCGAAGCCCAGCCGCTGGTTGCCGTGGATCACCGTGCTGCCCGCGGTGCCGCAGGCTTGCCAGTCGACACCCCAGCGCCGCGCCGCCGCCTTGCACAGCAGCACCCGCGCCGCAGCACCCGCCTGGCGCAAATCCTCTTCGAAGGCGCGGACCGAGGTGGAGGCGGCGGTGAGCATCAGGTCGGCGCGCGCCGCATGGTTGCGCTGCACCTTCTCCGGCAGGCCGCCCAGCGCGGCGGCGAACAGCGTCTGCGCGGCCAGCGGATTGGCGTAGAGCGGGTTGAGCGGCGCGGGTTCGACGCCGACCAGCTTCCAGTCCGCGCCCAGCTCGTCGGCGAGGATCTGCGGAAGCGCGGTATAGACCCCCTGCCCCATCTCGGCCTGCGGTACCGCGACGCGCACTTGCCCGTCCTTGCCGATCTTGAGCCAGGCGCCGAACAGGCTCTCGCCCGGGCCCGCGCTGAGGTTCGGCGCGTAGCTGCGCGGCCACAGCCCCCAGGCGACCACCAGGCCCAGCCCCGCGCCGCCACCGATCAACAGCCTGCGCCGATCGAGCCTGATGCGGGATGGAGGTTTGCCAGCCATGCCCCGGCTCTATCGCGCGCCGCGGCCCCACGCCAGCACGGGCTTTCGATCAGGCTGATCGCTCCCCCTTGGGTTTGCGGCGTTTTGGCTCTATCGCGGGGCAAAGTCGCTTCTCACGCCGGGGATTACCGTGCTGCCCACCCTGCTTGCCGCTGCCGGCGGACATCTGCATTTCACCGATCTCCACCTCGATCCGGTGGCGATCAATCTGGGGTTCTTCCAGATCAAATGGTATTCGCTGGCCTATATTACCGGCATCCTGCTCGGCTGGGTCTATCTGATGAAGCTGCTGGCCCAGCCCGGCGCGCCGATGGCCAAGCGCCATGCCGACGATCTGGTGTTCTACGCGACGCTCGGCATCATCCTGGGCGGCCGGATCGGCTATGTGCTGTTCTACGCGCCGGAGATGCTCCAAAACCCGCTGCAGATCCTGATGCTGTGGGAAGGCGGCATGAGCTTCCATGGCGGGGTGATCGGCACCTCGCTGGCGATTATCTACCTGTCCTGGCAGAATAAGCTCAACTGGCTGCGCGTGCATGACTATGTGGTGTGCTGCGCGCCCTTCGGCCTGTTCTTCGGCCGCCTCGCCAACTTCGTGAACGGCGAACTCTGGGGCAAGCCCGGCGACGTGCCCTGGGCGATCGTGTTCCGCGGCACGGTGCCGGCCGGCATCCCCGAGCCGGCGCGCCATCCCAGCCAGCTCTACGAGGCCGGGCTGGAAGGCCTGCTGCTGTTCGCGGTGCTGTGGTTCTTCTTCTGGCGCACCGATGCGCGCTACCAGCCGGGCAAGCTCGCCGGCATCTTCCTGCTCGGCTATGGCATGTGCCGCTTCTTCGTCGAGTTCTTCCGCGAGCCCGATCGCCAGCTCGTCTGGCTGGTCGATCTGACCGGGCTGCACATGGGCCAGTGGCTGTGCCTGCCGATGATCGCGGGCGGCCTGTTCCTGATCGCCACCGCGCCCGGCCGCCGCAAGCGGGTTGAGGCGATCACCGGGCCGAGCGTCGCCTGAGCCGGCCGCGATGACCAACCCACTCGACGCCCAGCCCGACGAACGCCGCGACAACGCCGCCGAACCCGCCCTGCCCGAGCGGCTGGCACGGGCGATCACCCTCGCCGGGCCGATCCCGCTCTCGCAGTTCATGGGCGCGGCCAACGCGCATTATTACGCGACCCGCGATCCGCTGGGCGCGCGCGGCGACTTCACCACCGCGCCCGAAATCAGCCAGATGTTCGGCGAGCTGATCGGGCTCTGGCTGGCGGACCTGTGGGACCGCGCAGGACGACCCGAGGCTGCGCGCTATGTCGAGTTCGGCCCCGGCCGCGGCACGCTGGCGAGCGATGCGCTGCGGGCGATGGGCAAGGCGGGGTTCGTGCCCCCGGTCGATTTCCTCGAGACGAGCCCGGTGCTCCGCGCCGCGCAGAAGGAACGCGTGCCGCACGCCGAATGGCATCTCGACCTTATCGGGCTGCCCGAGGACGCGCCGCTGCTCGTCGTCGCCAACGAATTCTTCGACGCGCTGCCGATCCGCCAGCTGGTGCATACCACGCAGGGCTGGCGCGAGCGGCTGGTCGCCTGCCAGGATACGCTGTTCCTGCCGGTGACCGGCGATCGCGGCTTCGATCCGGTGATTCCGCCCGCGCTGCGCGATGCCGCGCCCGGCGCCATCCTCGAGACGTCGCCGGCCAGCGTCTCGCTGCTGCGCGCGCTCGCCCAGCGGCTGCTCGCGCAGGGCGGCGCGGCGCTGATCCTCGACTATGGCTATGAAGGCCCGGCGATCGGCGACACGCTGCAGGCGGTGCGCGGCCATGCCTTCGCTAATCCGTTCGACGCGCCGGGTGAGGCGGACCTGACCGCGCATGTCGATTTCGGCACGCTCAAGGAAGCCGCCGAGGCCGAGGGGCTGACCGTCCATGGCCCGGTGACGCAGGGCGATTTCCTCAAGGCGCTGGGCATCGACGAGCGCGCCCGTGCGCTTGCCCGCACGGCACCTGAGCGCGGCGATTCAATCGCGGCCGATCGCAACCGCCTCGTCGCCGACGACCAGATGGGATCGCTGTTCAAGGTGATCGCACTCACCGCGCCGGGCTGGCCGGTACCGGCGGGGTTCGCATGAACTATCGCGACGCCACCCCCGCCGGGGCCGCCGCGATCGACGCGGTGTTCCGCGAGAGCTTCCAGGCGACCTTCGCGCATCTCTATGCGGCGGAGGATCTCGCCAGCTTCCTCGACCAGTTTACGGTCGCGGGCTGGGCCGAGGAATTGGCCGATCCCGCCTTCGCCTTTCAGGTGATCGAGGATGCGGAGGGCATCGCGGGGTATTGCAAACTCGGGCCGATCAGCCTGCCCGCATCCCCCGAGGGGCCGGCGATCGAACTCCGCCAGCTCTATCTGCTGGAGCGCGCCAAGGGCAGCGGCGCGGCGCAGGCGCTGATGGACTGGGCGCTCGCCACCGCTCGGGCGCGCGGCGCGGCCGAGCTCTGGCTCTCCGTCTATATCGACAACCACCGCGCCAAGCGCTTCTACCAGCGCTACGGCTTCGAGGATCGCGGACCCTATGCCTTCATGGTAGGCAACCATGCCGATGAGGATCGGCTGATGCGGCTGGCGCTGTGAGCGACGTCGAGGTCACCCATGCCCGCGCGCTGGACGGCGTGCCGCACGGCTTTCTCGGCCGCGTCGGCGGGGTCTCGACGGGCGTGGTCGCGGGGCTCAACGTCGGCACCGGCTCGAACGACGATCCTGCTGCGATAGCCGAGAATCGCTGCCGCGCGGTAAAGGCGGTTCTGCCCGGCGCGCGGCTGGTCACCGTCTACCAAGTCCATTCGGCCGATGCGGTGACGGTCATCTCCCCGTTCGACGAGGCACTGCGCCCCAAGGCCGATGCGCTGATCACCAACCAGCCGGGGCTGCTGCTCGGCATCCTCACCGCCGACTGCGCGCCGGTGCTGTTCGCCGATCGCGAGGCAGGCGTGGTCGCCGCCGCACATGCCGGCTGGAAAGGCGCGATCGGCGGCGTCACCGACTCGACGATCGCGGCGATGGAAGCGCTGGGCGCCCGCCGCGAGCGCATCGCGGCGGCAGTGGGCCCCTGCATCGCCCGCGCCAGCTACGAGGTCGACGCCCGCTTCTTCCAGCGCTTCTGCGAGGAGGACCCGGCCAACGAACGTTTCTTCGCCGATGGCCGGCCCGAGCATTTCCAGTTCGACCTGGAAGCCTATGTCGTCCACCGGCTGGCATTGGCGGGCCTGCGGACGATCGAGGCGCTGGGCGTGGACACCTATGCGAACGAGGCACGCTTCTTCAGCTTCCGCCGCGCCACGCATCGCGGCGAGCCCGATTACGGACGACAGATCAGCCTGATCGGGCTACCGGGTTAAGCCACTCGAGTAAGAGAACGCCGTCATCCCGGCAAAAGCGGGGATCCAGTTGCCTCTCGGTCACAGCAGGAGCCGCAGCGTAGGCCTCAATGGATTCCGGCTTTCGCCGGAATGACAATGGGGGGCGATGGCTACGCCGCGTCTTCCACCCGCACTTCGGGGGGATGCAGCCGCAGGCGGTTCACCTTGCGCTCGTCGGCGTCGATGACTTCGAGCTTCCAGCCGCTTTCATGCTCCAGGCACTCGCCGACTTCGGGTACATGCCCCGCCAGCACAAAGGCGAGGCCGCCGATGGTGTCGACATCCTCCTCCACCTCGCCCAGCCGCGGATCGACCGTCTCGGCGACGTCTTCCAGCTCGGCGCGGGCATCGGCTTCCCAGCCGCCGCCGTCGATCGGCACAATCAGCGCGGCGGGCGCCTCGTCATGCTCGTCCTCAATCTCGCCGACGATCTCCTCGATCAGATCCTCGATCGTGATCAGCCCCTCGGTGCCCGAATATTCGTCGAGCACGATCGCAAGGTGGGTGCGCTTTACCCGCATCTGCGCGAGCAGATCGAGCGCGCCCATCGATTGCGGCACGTAGAGCGGCTGGCGGATCAGCCCGGCGATGCTCGGCGGATGCGCCTCGCCCTTGGCGAGGATCTCGAACACGTCCTTGATATGGACCATGCCGATGATCGTATCGAGTTCCTCGCGATAGACCGGCAGGCGGCTATGACCGGCTTCGGCGAAGAGCTGGACGAGATCGGCGAAGCTGGTCTGCTCCTCCACCGCGATGATGTCCGCGCGGGGCACGCCCACATCGCCGGCATCGCGCTCGCCGAAATGCAGCAGGTTCTTGAGCATCTGGCGCTCGATCGGGGCAAGGTCGCCTGCCGGGGGCGTGCTGCCGTCACTCTCATGCTCGTCGATGGCTTCCTCGAGCCGTTCGCGCAGCGTCTCTTCCTGTTCCTCGCCGAACAGAAGCGCGCGCAGACTGCGCCAGATGCCCCCATTTTCGTGTCGGTGTTCGGGCGAGCCGGTACTAGGGCCCTCGTTCATGTTGGTGGTCAGTCCTCGCGTACGGGATAGGGATCGTGTAGGTTCAGCGCCACCATGGCCGCCTGTTCCATCGCCTCCATGGCTTCCGCTTCGCCATCCTCGATATGGTCATAGCCTAGCAGATGCAGCATGCCATGGACAATCAGATGCGTGGCATGGTCTTCCACGGGAATGCCGCGCTCTTCCGCTTCCACCGAACAGACGCCGTGCGCAAGCACGATATCGCCCAGCAATACTTCGCCATCATCGCTGTTCTGGGTGACGGCGTCGAGCAGATCGGGCTGAATCATCGGGAAGGACAGCACGTTGGTCGGCTTGTCCTTGTGCCGATACTGGCGGTTGAGCGTATGGACTTCCTCGTCGCTGGTGAAGCGCACCGCGACTTCGATCGCGGTCGGCCAGCCCTTCCATTCGGCATAGGGCGTCTGCGCGATCGCCGCCTCGGCTGCGCGCAGGGCAAGCGCTTCCCAATCGCCTTCCGGCCAGGGCGCTTCGAGGAGGGCGGCGACGTCGAGCATCAGGCGAGGTCCGTCTTGGAGAAATCGTCGCCCTTGTAGAGCAGACGCGCATCATGGGATTTGGCGCAGGCATAGGCGAAGCAGTCGCCCATGTTGAGTCCGGCCGGATGGCGGCCCTTGCCGAATTGCTGATAGGCATCGAGCGCCAGTTCCAGCTCGCGCGCGCCGATCGGCACCAGCGTCAGCCCGATCTGATCCGCATAGAGCGCGGCTTCGTGGCGTGCGGCGCTGATATCCATTTCGCGCGAACGCGAGAGTGCGGCGACGGTTTCCCAGGCCGCCATCGCCGACCAGATCGCCGGCGCGCCCTCGACCGCCTCGACCACCAGCCGATCGCGCTCGGGTTCCTCGGCGATGATCGCGACCATCGCCGATGCGTCTACGAACAGCGTCAAACCTCGCCCCACAACTCGTCGAAGAACGCCTTGTCGGCCGGCAGCCCGGTGGGGGGCGGCAGGGGATGGGCGCGCCGATGGGCATTGAGCTTGCGGAGCACGTCCTGCGCCCGCCCCTTGGCCTCGATCTCGGCCTTGCGTCGCAACAGGCTGTCGCGCACCGCCTCGGTCTTGGTGGTGCCGAGCGCGGCCGCTACCTCGGCGGCAAGCGCCGCAGTGTCCGGGTCCTTGATGTAGAGCGATGCCACGCCGCGCCTCCGAAAGGGATATCCCGAATGTAGGACGGGATATCCCAGCCTTCAACCTTCGCCCTCATAGGCCGCGACGATGCGGCCGACGATCGGATGGCGGACCACGTCGCCCACCCCGAAGCGGACCATCGAGATGCCTTCCACGCCCTCCAGCCGGTTCACCGCATCGTTGAGGCCCGAGGCATTCGGCCCACCGGGCAGATCGGTCTGGTTGGGGTCGCCGCAGATCACCATCCGGCTGTTCTGGCCGAATCGCGTCAGGAACATCTTCATCTGCATCGGCGTGGTGTTCTGCGCCTCGTCCAGGATGACGAAAGCGTCGGCCAGCGTACGGCCGCGCATGAAGGCGATCGGCGCGATCTCGATCTCACCGCTCGCAATCCGCCGCTCGACCTGCTCGGCGGGCAGGCAGTCGTAGAGCGCGTCGTAGATCGGGCGGAGATAGGGATCGACCTTCTCCTTCATGTCGCCCGGCAGGAAGCCCAGCCGCTCGCCCGCTTCCACCGCCGGGCGCGACAGGATCAGCCGCTGGACGCTGCCGGTGATCAGCTGCGCGACGGCCTGCGCCACCGCCAGATAGGTCTTGCCGGTACCCGCCGGCCCGAGCGCGAAGATCAGGTCGTTCGAGGCGAGCTCGCGCATGTAATGCGTCTGCGTCACCGACCGCGGCACGATCGTCTTTTTGCGCGTGCGGATCATGATCGACGGCTTGGGGCCACTGTTGCCGGTTGGCTCGGCACGGACGATCCCGGTGAACATCGGCTCGGTCGACATCGCGATCACTGCGTCGATCAGCCCGCCGTCCACTTCCTCGCCGCGGATCACGCGAGCATGCAGTTCCTGCAGCACCTCGCGGGCATGGGCCACCGCCTCAGTGCCGCCTTCGATCACCACCCGCTGGCCGCGCGCGTGGATGTACACGCCCAGCCGCTCCTCGAGCATCAGCAGGTTGGAATCGAACTCTCCGAAGAGCTGCGGCAGGAGCTGGGGCTTGTCGAAGGTCACCTCTACCCGGGATCGTTCGCCGGACTGGGCTGGGACAGGCTTGCGGCTCATGCGGTCCTTTCGGTGTTGGCGCGGGGCGCGGGGATCACGCGGCCCCGGAGGGGCAAACCTTGGCATCGTGCGGAGGTTCCTTGGCGCATGTCGACAAACAAGATGGCAGACGCGGACGCGGCTGCACAGGGGGCGTGTGGATTGCCCCCGCAATGCCGCACGCGTGTGACGCGGTTGCGACACCCCGCTGCCTCGCTCCCTTGACGCCCCGTGCCCCGCGCGTGCCGAAACGGGAACGAGCGGCACCAGCCTTGGGTTGGAAATGCACGCCTCCATCGCTATCTGCGCGGCCACACATCAGTAACAACCAAGGTTTCCCATGAAGTATCTGCTTCGGGGCGCGTTCGCATGTGCGCTCCTGCTGTACGCCAGCTCCTCCCTCGCATAGATCCCGCATCCAAGCTCACTATGGGACAGCGATGAGACGCAGGCCCACATCGATGAGACGTACTTCCACAGCGCCGGCGTCGAACACAATCGCCGCAGCTTGTACATGTTTCTCGATGTCTATTTACACGGGGAAAGAAAAATGAAGTTCGCTATCGCAGCATGCACCGCCACGCTGCTCGCCGCCAGTGGCGTTGCCCAGGCCGCGCCGATCATCGACACCGGCGCCGGCTATGCCAGCATCGACAGCGCGATGACGCTCGCCGACGGGCGCGACCTGGCCGGGTACATCGTGCTGAAGAACGATGTGACGATCACCGGCATTCGCGGCTGGCTCGGCTGCAATGGCGGCGGGCTCGTCGTCGCCGGCATCTACAGCGACATCGATTTCACGCCGGCCGACCGGCTCTATTCGACACGATTCTCGATTTCGGATCCGGTCGCCTGGCAGGGCGACGACTCGCTCAACTGGACGCTGAAGGCGGGTTCCTACTGGGTGGTGTTCCAGGGCGCGCTAGGCCCGGACACCTATATGCCCGGCGGCGCAACCAACCCGCTGGCCGCCTATAAGCGCGGCACCGGCGGCGACTGGCGTTCGCTGCGCGAGCAGGCACTCGGCGTCCAGATTGACGGCGTCACCGGCGGCGCGGTGCCGGAGCCGGCGAGCTGGGCGATGCTGATCGGCGGATTCGGCCTCGCCGGCGGCGCGATCCGCGCCCGCCGCAAGCGTCCGGCGGCACTGGCCTGAAGCGCGTGGAGGCCGGGGCGGCAACGCCGCGCCCGGCCCGGTTACAGGCTCACCATCAGGTTGAGCGCGCCATATTTGGTCCAGCGCCCCGGTGGGGCGTTGGGCGCATCGCGCAGGAAGCGCCCCTTGGCGAGCAGCACCGCATCGGCCTCCAGTCGCACCGCCTTGCTCAGCCGGTAGCGCACGCGGCCATCCAGCTGGTGCCCGGCGAAGGTGCCGGAGCGACCGCGCGCGTCGCGCACGCCGGTGCTGGAGAAGCTGTCGGTGCGCGCCGCCAGCCACATCGGCCGGTAGCTCAACATCAGCTCGGTCCGCGCATCGGGCGCAGCCTCGGCCTGGAGCGACGGCGCGACGACGTTGCTGCGGGCGATCGCATTGTAGAGCCCTGCAGGCGCGAGATCCGCGCGACGCATGCCGAACAGCGTGTCGAACCGACCGTATGTGCCGCCCGGCGCGTCACCGCTCGCATAGTCGAACTCCGCCATCAGTCGGGGCTTCCACGCGCCCGCCCAGCTATAGCCCAGCCGCCCATGGACGAACCACGCGCGCACCGATTGGCGCGCCGCTCCCGCGACCAGGCTCACCGATTGCGAACCGGTCTGGCCGATCGCCTCGACTTCAAAGTCGAGTCTGGCCGGCGCGGGATCGCGGGCGATGCGGAGGCTGGCCGTGTCGAGCGAGCGATCGCGCGTCGGGCGTCCGGGCGTGTCGTGCTCGCCGAGATGGAAGTAACTCGTCTCGACCAGCGCCGGACCGATCGTACGGGCGCGGCTGATCAGTCCGCCCCAAAGCACCAAGGCCGCACCCTCGCGGTCGATCGCCGGCTCGTTCGAGAGCAGCGAGTCGAGATCGTCGGGCCGCCGGCGCTGCGGCATGGTGTAGATCCCCGTCGCCGCCCAGCGCCCGCTACTCCAGTCCGCGCGGACGCCGGTATAGCCGTTGGTGGTATTACGGTAGTCATCCGCCGCGATCAGGCGCCGCGACCCCAGGTTGAGCATGAACCGGCCGGCCTGCAGCTTCAGCCTCGATCCCGCCCCGAGCGCCGCGCCGAGATCGAGCTGCACATAGGCCTGCACCGGCTCCAGCGTGTTGACCTCGCCCGTCGTCACCGGCGAGCCGCGATTGCCATTATAGACGCGGCTGTCCCACAGTTCGCCGACGACGCTCACCGGGCCGTGCTGGTAGCGCACGAGCAGCGTGGTCCGGAAATTGACGAGCTGGTCGCTCGCGTTGAAGCCGGCGCGTGCCTGCCCGTCGATCGCCTCGTAGCGCACGCGCTCGCTGGCGGCGAAGGTCAGCCCCTCGGCCGGTGGCGGCAGCACGCCTTGGGCATGCGCGGCGCCCGACAGCAAAACCGCGGGAAGATACCGCACCAGCCTCGCCAATTTCGCCCCCCTGTCAGCCGCTTACCGGCGAAACGCTTCTAGGCGCGTGGCGTGCCTACGGTCACGCGGAAACTGGCTCCAGTTCGCGCCCCGCAAGCGAGTTCGGTCCCGCGCTCACCAGCTCGACTTCGATCAGGTCGCCGATCTTGGCCGAGGTCTCCAGATGGACCGATTGCAGCCAGGGCGACTTGCCAATCATCTGGCCGGGTCGACGCCCCACCCGTTCGATCAGCACCGCGCAGCGCTGGCCGACGCTCGCTTCGTTGAACGCCTGCGAATGACGGCCAAGCGCCGCCTGGAGCCGCTGGAGCCGCTCATCGGCGACCGTTTCGGGCAGATACTGGCCGACCAGATCGGCCGCCGGCGTGCCCGGGCGCGGCGAATATTTGAAACTGAAGCACTGGGCATAGCCGACCGCGTCGACCAGCTGCAGCGTCTCCTCGAACTCGGCCTCGGTCTCGCCGGGAAAGGCGACGATGAAGTCGCCCGACAACGCGATGTCCGGCCGCGCGGCGCGGACGCGCTCGATGATGCGGAGATAGGAATCGCGCGTGTGGCTGCGGTTCATTGCCTTCAAGATGCGGTCGCTGCCCGCCTGCACCGGCAGATGGAGGAAGGGCATCAGCTTGGCCACATGCGCATGCGCCTCGATCAGCCCCTCGGCCATGTCGTTGGGGTGGCTGGTCGTGTAGCGGATTCGCGCCAGCCCCTCGATGCGATCGAGGGCGATGATCAGGTCGTGCAGACCGTGGCCCTTATCGTCGGCCCAGGCATTCACGTTCTGGCCGAGCAGCGTGATCTCGCGCGCGCCGGCATCGACCAGCGCCCTGGCCTCGTCGACGATCGCCGCATAGGGCCGGCTGACCTCGGCGCCGCGGGTATAGGGCACCACGCAATAGGTGCAGAACTTATCGCAGCCTTCCTGCACGGTAAGGAACGCGCTCGCCCCCACCTTGCGGCGCGCGGGCAGCTTGCCGAACTTGCTGGCGATCGGCATGTCGGTGTCGAGGCCGAGCTGGCCCTTGGCGGCCTTGTCCACCAGCTCCGGCAGATTGTGATAGGCCTGGGGCCCCACCACCACGTCCACCTTGGCGCGGCGGGCGATTTCCTCGCCCTCGGCCTGGGCGACGCAGCCGGCCACCGCGATCATCGGCTTGCCCGCCTCGCGCAGCTTCAATCGGCCGATTTCCGAATAGACCTTCTCGGTCGCCTTCTCGCGGATGTGGCACGTGTTGAGGACGACGAGATCGGCCTGATCGGCTTCCGCGGCGACGAGGCCCTGGGCGGCCATCAGCTCGCCCATGCGCTCGCCGTCATAGACGTTCATCTGGCAGCCGTACGACTTGACGTGATAGGTCTTTGGGGTGGTCATGATCGGCGCGCCTATACGCGGAAATGACGGCAGAAAACAGGCCTGTGGGACTCCCTAGAAGTATGCGCTCCCCTCCCGCTCGCGGGAGGGGTCGGGGGAGGGACGGATGTGGAAGAAGCGGCTGATCCGTTTCAGTCCCTCCCTAGCCCCTCCCGCAAGCGGAAGGGGAACGCAGGCGGTGCTTTCAGCCCTGCGCCGGCGCCTTGTAGCCGATCGGATCCTCCGCGAAGCGGAACGGCCGCAGCGGCTGGCCCAGCGTGCGCACCAGCGCCTCCTCGATCCGCCGCCGGCTCTCCGCCGCGATCGCCTTGCGGCCGGGGAAGTCGCGCGGATCGAAGGGTTCGAGGAAATGCACCCGCAGCCGGAAGCGCTGCTTGCGCGCCAGCACCCGCTTGGCGTTGTTGAGGCCCCGCTCCTGCCCGATCCAGGCAATGTCCTCGCCCGCCGCGCCATAATCGAGCATCACCGGCTGCACCATCACGCCCGGCGGCGGCGGCTCCAGCACCCGGAGCATCGGCGTCTTGAACGGCAGCAGCGACTTGCCGTCGGTGGTAGTCCCCTCGGGAAAAATGGTGACCGCCCAGGTCTCCGCCAGCGCCTCGCGCAGCTGGTTGATCTGCTCGGCGACACCCATCCGGTTCTCGCGCTTGACGTAGACTGTGCGATTCAGGCTCGCGAGCCAGCCGACCAGCGGCGAGGCGCCGATCTCCGCCTTGGCGACGAAGGCGGTCCCGCTCGCCCCGCCAAGTGCCAAAATGTCGATCCAGCTGAGATGGTTGGAGACGTAGAACACGTCGCGCTTGAGCGGCGTGCCGACACACTTCACCTTGGCGCCGGCGATCCGCGCGGCGCTACCCAGGAACAGCCGCGGCCAGGGCGAGGGCAACCGCACCAGCCGGAAGAGGTAGTGCAGCGGCACATGCACCAGCAGCGCCAGCGCCAGCCGCGCGATACGAAACCACAGGCGTGCCAGCTCCGCCCCGGTCAGCCGGGTCGGAACGCCCTGGGTCGCTTCCTCGCGGCGGCGCCGGGCGCGCTCAGTTCTTGCGCTCGAGCGCAACCCCGTAGAGTTCCATGCGGTGGTCGACGAGGCGGAAGCCGAGCCGCTCGGCGATCTGCTTCTGCAGCAGCTCCAGCTCGGGATCGACGAACTCGATCACCTTGCCGCTCTCGACGTCGATCAGGTGGTCGTGATGCGCCTCTGGCGCCGGCTCGTAGCGGGCGCGGCCGTCGCCGAAATCATGGCGGTCGAGAATGCCCGCCTCTTCGAACAGGCGGACCGTGCGATAGACGGTGGCGATGGAGATGCCGGGATCGATCGCGGCGGCGCGTTCATAGACCTTTTCCACATCGGGATGGTCATCGGCGTCGGAAAGCACGCGCGCGATCACCTTGCGCTGTTCGGTGATGCGCAGCCCCTTTTCGTGGCAGAGCGCTTCGAGATCAATCTTGCGAACCATGACACCGCTGTAGCGCCATTGGCGTCAGGGGAAAAGGGCAAGCCGCTCGGTCATGCTGATCGAGCAAATGCGAAAACGCCGGCCGCGGACGGGAGTCCGGGCCGGCGCTTCATGCCTTGTCCCTGGGGACGTTGGCTCAGCGGGTCTTGCGACGCTTGGTGCCGAGGCCGATCTTCTTCGCCAGGCTGCGGCGCTGCTCGGCATAGTTCGGTGCGACCATCGGATAGTCGGCCGGCAGGTTCCACTTGGCGCGATACTGTTCCGGGGTCATCTGATAATGGGTCATCAGGTGACGCTTCAGCATCTTCAGCTTCTTACCGTCTTCGAGGCAGACGATATAGTCGGGCTTCACCGAAGCGCGCACCGAAACGGCCGGCTCCTGCTTCACTTCCGGCTCCGGCTGCACGGTACCCAGACCGGTAAGCGCGCCGTGCACGTTCTGGATGAGCTGCGGCAGGTCCGATACGGCGACGCTGTTGTTGCTGACATGCGCAGCGACAATATCCGCGGTCAGCGCGATCAGGGTTTCCTGAATTTCAGATGAAGCTTCCATGATATTCCTTTCGACCCGTTCATGGCGACTATTCTGGATGTCGCCTGATGCGTCCTATCGTGCGAAGCATCGTCATTGGCAAGAGATCAACGTCGCAATGGTTGCAATTTTTACCCTAGCGGACGTGCCAAAGTGAGAGCATCGAGCGCCAGACCGCTAGTACCGCGATAATAGCCGCGTCGTTCGCCGATCTTCTCGAAGCCCTCGCGCTGATAGAGGTGGATCGCTCCATTGCCTTCGCGGACTTCGAGATGAAGCTTGGTCGCGCCGCGATTGCGCGACTCCGCGATCACCGCGCGCAACAACGCTCCGCCCACGCCAATTCCCCGCGCGCCTGGACTGGTCGCCAGCAACAACAGTTCGGCCTCGTCTAGCATTGCCCGCGCCATCGCGAAGCCGACGTCGCGACCACCTATGCTGGCGACAACGAGCCACACGCCCGAAAGCGCCATCATTCCCACGCATTGCGATTGCGTCCAGGCTTCGCCGAATTCCGGATCAAAGGCGGCCTGCATGATCCGATTGACTGAGATGAGGTCGTGCACCCCGCCTTCGCGCAGCTCGATCGGCTGGGGCGCGACGCTCATGCGAGCCCCCGCTCGGCGAGCGTCTTGGCGTCGGGGCCACGGCCATAGAGCGGGCGCGGCGGTAGCGTGGCAAAGGCAGGCGGGAGCAGCACCGCGTCGGCGGCGCGGGGCAGCACCTCGCGCAGGTCCAGCTCCTCGGCGAGTGCGGCGAGACGGCGGACACCGCTGCCGAACGCAGCGCGGCCGTCGAGCGCGGCCAACGCCGCCTCGGGCTGCAGCGAGGCGAGCGGCGCGGTGTCGACCAGCGGGCTTGCAAAATGCTGGACGAAGACTTCGCCGTGGCCGCCTTCGAGCACGACCGACAGCCGGGCCAGCGTCGTGTCGCCCGCGAACCCGGCGGCAGCGATCAATGCGAGCGAGGAATAGCCGTGCACCGGCACGCCCCAGCCGATTGCCAGGCCCCGCGCGGCCGCGAGGCCCACGCGGACCCCGGTAAAGCTGCCGGGGCCGACATCGACCAGGATCGCATCGGCGCGGCCACCGCCAGGCAGCTCGCCGATCATCGGGATCAGCCGCTCGGCATGGCCGCGGCCGACCAGTTCATGCCGTTCGGCAAGAACAACGTTGTCCGCTAGCAGCGCCACCGAACAGGCAGCAGTGGCGGTTTCGATCACGAGCAGTCGCGGGGCTTCAGCCATCGTCCCGCGCTAGCCAAAGAACTGGGTGCAGGTCAAATCACCCGGTTGAACTGAACGAATGCCGGACGCGGCGAACGCGCATGAAGGCTCGAAGGATCACCCACACCCAGCGTCGAAATGAAGTTCGACTTCACACCCGGCTGGTCAGCAAAAAAGGCTTCATCGACTTTGGCATTGTCGAACCCCGACATCGGCCCAGTGTCGAAGCCCAATGCGCGTGCGGCGACGATGAAATAGGCGCCCTGCAGCGAGGAATTGCGGAACGCCTGTTCGCGGCGACCTTCCTCGGTCGGGAACCAGTTCTTCGCCTCGGGCGCGTGCGGGAAAAATTCCGGCAGGTGCTCGTGGAAGTTGATGTCGTAGCCGATGATCACGCTGGCGGGCGCCTTGCGGATTTTCTCGGCATTGCTGCCGCTCGACAGGCTGGCAAGCTTGTCCTTGGCGTCCTGGCTCAGGATCCAGACGAACCGCGCCGACTGCTGGTTGACCGAGGTCGGCCCCATCTTCAGCAGGTCGTACATCGCCTCGATATCGGCCTGGGTCACGGGCTGGTCGGTATAGCCGTTGAAGGTCCGCGCGGTGCGGAAGATTGTATCGAGGGCGACGTCGTTCAGCGGCTGGCCCATGGCCTGCGGTCCTTTCGTGCTGGGGAGGCGGGAAGCGGGCGCGCGCGTCAGATCGCGCGCACCTCGGTGACTTCGGGGACGTAATATTTGAGCAACTGCTCAATGCCGTTCTTCAGCGTCGCGGTGGACGAAGGGCAGCCCGAGCAGGCACCCTGCATCTGGAGGAACACCTTGCCCTCGTTGAACCCGCGATAGACGATGTCGCCGCCGTCATTGGCGACCGCCGGGCGGATGCGGGTGTCGATCAGCTCGCGGATTTGCGCGACGATGTCGGCATCTTCGGGATTGTCGCCGAAGTCGGCGCTCTCCGGCGGCACGCTGAAGCCGGCGGCCGAGCCTTGCAGGAAGAGCGGCATGTTGGCCGAGAAATGATCGAGCAGGATGCCGAGCACGTCGGGCTTGAGGCTCAGCCACTCGACGCCCGGCGCAGCGGTCACCGAGATGAAGTCGCGGCCGAAGAATACGCCGGTCACGTCGCCCAGCGCGAACAGCGCGGTGGCGAGCGGCGAGGCTTCCGCCTCTTCGGGGCTCGCGAAGTCGCGGGTGCCCGCCTCCATCACGATCCTGCCGGGCAGGAACTTGAGCGTGGCGGGGTTGGGCGTGGCTTCGGTCTCGATCAGCATGCCGCTCACATGGGCGCGTCCTTGCGCCGGATCAAGCCGCGCGCGGGAAACCCTGTGTTGCCGGCGCTGAAGTTCCGCTCAGGCGTCGGGGTCGGCGGGATAGACCTTGCCGACATGCGGCTCGCCGCGGGTGGCCGCCAGGCGCTCCTGGCGGTGGCGTTCACGATAGCGTTGGCGGTCCGCATCGCTGCGCTCGTCATAGCAGGCGGCGCAGCTCACCCCCGCCTCGTAGCGCGGCGAACGGCGGTCCTCGGCGCTGACCGGCCGGCGGCAGGCGTGGCACAGCGCGTAGCTGCCCGGCGCCAGGCCATGGCCCACCGTCACCCGCTGATCGAACACGAAGCACTCGCCGTCCCACAGGCTCTGCGCCTCGGGCACCTTTTCCAGATAGTTGAGGATCCCGCCCTTTAGGTGGAACACCTCCTCGATGCCCTCGGACTTGAGGAAGGCGGTCGACTTCTCGCAGCGGATGCCGCCGGTGCAGAACATCGCCACCTTGGGCGGCGTCTCGCCCCTGCCGAGCAATTCCTCGCGGTGGGCACGGAACCAGTCGGGGAAGTCGCGGAAGCTCTTGGTGTGCGGGTCGATCGCGCCGCGGAAGGTGCCGGCGGCGACCTCGTAATCGTTGCGCGTGTCGATCACGATCGTATTCGGATCGGCGATCAGCGCGTTCCAGTCCTCGGGCGCGACATAGGTGCCGACGCTGGCGAGCGGATCGATGTCCGGCTGGCCCATCGTCACGATCTCGCGCTTGAGGCGTACCTTCATCCGGTAGAAGGGCTGCGCAGCGGCACGGGAATATTTCACGTCGGCCGCGGCGCAACCGGGCAGCGCGCGGACATGCGCGACCACCGCGGCAATGGCCTCGTCGCTGCCCGCGATCGTGCCGTTGATCCCCTCGCGCGCGAGCAGCAGCGTGCCCTTCACGCCCTGCGCACAGCAGAGCTTGGCCAGCGGCCCCTGCAGCGCCGCCGGATCATCGAACCGGGTGAATTGATAGAGCGCCGCCACGCAGATCGGCAGCGCGGCATCGTCCGCAACCTGAGTCATTTCGGCGGCTGTACCGCAGCCGGGGCGATTAGACCATGAAGCTTTCGCCGCAACCGCAGGTGCCCTTGGCGTTGGGGTTGGTGAACACGAAGCCGGCGGTGAAATCGTCCTCTACCCAGTCCATCGTCGAGCCGATCAGGTAGAGCACCGAAGCGCCGTCGACGAAGAAGGTGCCGCCGGGCGTCTCGATCTTCTCGTCGAGCGGCTTGGCTTCGCTGACATAATCGACCGAATATGCGAGGCCCGAGCAGCCGCGACGCGGGGTGGAGAGCTTGACGCCGACCGTGCCTTCCGGCGCCTTCGCCATCAGCGCGGCAATGCGCGCCTCGGCGGCGGGGGTGAGGAGCAGCGCGGCGGGGCGCTGACGGGCGGTGGTCGCGGTGGTCATCGTTCTTCCTGCCTACTTCCCCTCCCGCGTGCGGGAGGGGACCGAGGGGTGAGCGCCCGCTCGCCGCGAGCGCTCCGGATATTGGGTGCCGGGGGCCCACCCCCAACCCCCTCCCGCACGCGGGCGGGGGCTAGAAATCACAACATCCCCAGTTCCAGCTTCGCCTCATCGCTCATCTTCTGCGGGTCCCAGGGCGGATCCCAGACGAGATTGACGTCGGCCGTCGCGATGCCCGGCACCGCGCTCACCCGCAGCTCGACCTCGCCCGGCATCGATTCCGCCACCGGGCAATGCGGCGTGGTCAGCGTCATGGTGATCGCGGCATGGCCGTTCGCCGTGATGTCGACCCCGTAGATCAGCCCGAGATCGTAGAGATTGACCGGAATTTCCGGGTCGTAGATCTCCTTGAGCGCATCGATCACCGCCTCGTACAGCGGCCCGCCCGGCTCGCCGGCACCCGGCTCGACGGGCTTCTGCGAGAGAAAGCCAGAGAGATAATCGCGCTTGCGCTCTTGGGCGGGCGCTTCGACGGCTTCGTTGACACGCGCCTTGGGCGGCGCCTCGACCGCGTCGACTTCTTCCACCACGATCTTGCGTTCTTCGTTCATCCGAAGATCCTCGTCACCCGTTCGATTCCTCGCACGAGCGCGGCGACATCCGCCGGCCCGTTATACACGCCGAAGCTCGCCCGCGCGGTGGCGGGGACCTCCAGCAGCTCCATCAGCGGCTGGGCGCAGTGATGCCCGGCGCGGATCGCGACAGCGCCCTCGTCGAGGATTGTCGCGACGTCGTGCGGGTGCACGCCCTCCACTGCGAAGCTGACGATGCCGGCGCTGTCCGCCGGCCCGAACAGCCGCACGCTGTTGATTCCTGCAAGCGCTGCGCGCGTCTCGGTGACCAGCGCGGTTTCGTGCGCGTGGATGCGGCTCAGACCGATGCTGTCCACGTACTCGATCGCCGCGTGCAGCCCGACCACGCCGACGATGTGCGGGGTTCCCGCCTCGAAGCGGCCCGGCGGCGGCGCATAGGTGGTCTTGGCGAAGGTCACGCGGTCGATCATCGACCCGCCGCCCTGATAGGGGGGCATCGCGTCGAGCAGCTCGTATCGTCCCCACAGCACGCCGATGCCGGTCGGGCCGTAGAGCTTGTGGCCCGAGAAGACGTAGAAGTCGCAGCCCAGCTCGGCGACGTTCACCGGCAGCCGGGCGACCGCCTGGCAGCCGTCGATCAGGATCTTGGCGCCGACGCCGTGCGCCAGTTCCGTCGCCCGCTTCACGTCGAGCACCGAGCCCAGCACGTTGGAGACATGGGCGAGCGCGACCAGCTTGTGCTGATCGGTGAGCATCGCCGCCATGGCATCGAGATCAATGCGGTGGTCTTCGGTGAGCGGCACCACGTCGATGTGTGCGCCGATCTTCTCGGCGGCCATCTGCCACGGCACTATGTTCGAATGGTGCTCGAGCGCCGAGAGCAGGATGCTATCGCCGGCCTTGAGCTGGGTCGCCGCGTAGCATTGCGCGACGAGGTTGATCCCCTCGGTCGCGCCGCGCACGAACACCACTTCTTCCGGCTTGCCGCCGATGAACCTGGCCACCCGCGCCCGCGCCGCCTCGAAGGCCAGCGTCATGTCCGCCGAGCGCTGGTACACGCCGCGATGCACGGTGGCATAGGTCTCCCCATAGCCGCGCGCGATCGCGTCGAGCACCGGGCGGGGCTTTTGCGAGGTGGCGGCGGTGTCGAGATAGGCCCAGCCGGCCGGGATCGCCGGGAAGTCCGCGAGGACGTCGAGCGGGGCTGCCGTGGTCACCACGCTCACAGCGCCGCCTCCAGCCACTTCGCCGCGTCCGCCGCAAAGGCCTCGCGCACCGGCTCTTCGCCGATCCGCGCCAGCGCATCCGCGACGAAAGCGTGGGTCAGCAGCGCCTTGGCTTGTCCTTGCGGGATACCGCGGCTCTGCAGGTAGAAGAGCGCGTTGCGATCGAGCTCGCCGACGGTTGCGCCATGCGCGCACTTGACGTCGTCGGCGAAGATTTCGAGTTCGGGCTTCAGGTTCACCGTCGCGGTGCGCTGGAGCAACAGCCCGCGCAGCGACTGTTCGCCGTCGGTCTGCTGCGCGCCGCGCGCGACTTCCACTCGCGCGGCGAGGCTGGCTACCGACTGGTCGGCGGCAACCGCGCGCCAGATCTGACGCGAGCTGCCCTCGACCTGCTCGTGGCGCACCGCAACCGCGGCTTCCTGCCGCTGCGTGCCGCTGGTGAGCAGCGCACCGCCCATTTCGGCGAATGCGCCCTTGCCGGTGAGCGTCAGCGCACCGTCGATCCGGCTGCCCATGCCGCCCGCGCCGAGGAAGATCGACACCAGGCTCGCCGCCTCGCCGATCTCCGCCTCGTCGCGGATCGAGACGAAGCCGTCGGTCTGCACCAGCCGCACCGAGCGCATCAGCCGCGCACCCTTGCCGAGCGCGATCGCGGTCAGCCGGTTCGCCCAGCCGGTGCCGGCAAAGGTCTCCACCACCGAAGCCACGGCATCGTCGGCGAGCAGGATACGCGCGGGCACATGATTCTCGCCGCCGGTGCCGATATGGACGATCTGGATGCAGGTCGCCGCATGCTCCGGCCCGAGATGGAGCGCCCAGCCCTCGCCGATCGCCAGGCTGCCGAGCGGATGGTCGGTCGCGGCGATCTGGCGGGTGACGTCCACCGGGCCCGGGCGGCTATGCGCAGGCTCGAACACACCGTCGATAAAGCACAGCCGCGGGCCGTCGATGTCGAGGAACAGGCTTGTCGGATCGACGCCCGCCGATGCCTGCGGGCTCTCGGCCGCGGCGCGCAGCGTGTCCATGTCGGACCAGCGCCACGCCTCCGCCTTCTTCGTGGGAAGATCGAGTACGGTCACGCCGCCAGCGCTCCATAGCCTTCGCGCTCGAGCTCGAGCGCCAGTTCCGGCCCGCCCGACCGCACGATCCGCCCCCCCGCCAGCACATGGACGAAGTCCGGCTGCACATAGTCGAGCAGGCGCTGGTAATGGGTGATCAGCAGCACCGCCTTGTCGGGCGCGCGCATGATCCGGTTGATGCCCTCACCCACCGCCTTGAGCGCGTCGATGTCGAGGCCGGAGTCGGTCTCGTCGAGGATCGCCAGCTTGGGGTTGAGGATCCCCATCTGCACCATCTCGTTGCGCTTCTTCTCGCCGCCCGAGAAGCCGACATTCACCGGCCGCTTGAGCATCTCGGCATCCATGCCTAGCGCCGCCGCCTGGGCGCGGGCGAGCTTGAGGAACTCGGCACCCGAGAGCGGGGCCTCGCCGCGGTTGCGGCGCTGGGCATTGGCCGCCTCGCGGAGGAACTGGACGTTCGACACGCCGGGGATCTCGACCGGGTACTGGAAGCCGAGGAACAGACCGGCGGCGGCACGCTCGTGCGGCTCGAGCTCCAGAAGGTCCTGCCCGTCGAAGGTCACGCTGCCGCTGGTCGCCTCATAGCCATTGCGGCCGCCAAGGACATAGCCCAGCGTCGACTTGCCGGCACCGTTCGGCCCCATGATCGCGTGCACTTCGCCCGCGTTCAGCGACAGGGTCAGGCCCTTGAGGATTTCCTTGCCGTCGACTTCGGCGTGCAGGTTCTGGATGTTCAGCATGGGGTTCAGATCGCCACGGTCACGAGAGAGAGGGTCTTGGGCTGGGCGCCCGCGTCATAGGCGTCGACCAGGGAGCCGTCGGGCAGCTTCCACATGATCTTGTACTGCTTGGGCGCCGTGACGCTGGCCTTGATGTCGGCCTCGATCGCGTCGAGCACCGGGGTCAGCTTGCGCCAGGCGCTCGGCTGGTACGGCCGATCATTGAGCAGCAGGCGGCCGGCCTGAAAATCGGAATCGAGGAAGTCGCGGCACTGCTTGATCGCGCTGGCGACCTTGGCCGAACGCGCGCCCGCGTCCGCCGGCGCGGTGCCGATCGCGCGGACGATGCAGCGCGCATGGTTGGTCGCCGCGCCGAACTGGGCCGCGCTGTCGATCGCGACGCCCCCCTGGAGGGCGAAGGCTGCGGCAAGAAGGGCGTTCAACATGCACGATACTCCTGCGGGCCCGGAACGCGGCCCTGCGTCGTCAATAGGTCAGCCAAGATGAGCGCAGTCTGAGCGGGGGCAGCGGGGCGGATCATCCCACCGAGCCTTCGAGCGAGATGCCGAGCAGCTTCTGCGCCTCGACCGCGAACTCCATCGGCAGCTGCTGCAGCACTTCGCGGGCGAAGCCGTTGACGATCAGCGCCACCGCGGCTTCCTGGTCCAGCCCGCGCTGGAGCGCGTAGAACAGCTGGTCGTCGCTGATCTTGCTGGTGGTCGCCTCGTGCTCGATCTGTGCGCTCGGGTTCTTCACCTCGATGTACGGCACGGTGTGCGCGCCGCACTGGTCGCCGAGCAGCAGCGAGTCGCACTGGGTAAAGTTGCGGACATTTTCGGCGCTCGCCGCCACGCGGACCAGCCCGCGATAGGTGTTGTCGCTGCGCCCAGCCGAAATGCCCTTCGACACGATGGTCGAGCGGCTGCCCTTGCCCAGATGGATCATCTTGGTGCCGGTATCGGCTTGCTGGCGGTTGTTGGTCACCGCCACCGAGTAGAATTCGCCAACGCTGTTCTCGCCCGCCAGCACGCAGCTGGGGTATTTCCAGGTGATCGCCGAGCCGGTCTCGACCTGGGTCCAGCTCACCTTCGAGTTGCGCCCCTGGCACAGCGCACGCTTGGTGACGAAGTTGTAGATGCCGCCCTTGCCGTTCTCGTCGCCCGGATACCAGTTCTGGACGGTCGAATATTTGATCTCGGCATCGTCGAGCGCGACCAGTTCCACCACCGCGGCGTGCAGCTGGTTCTCGTCGCGCATCGGCGCGGTGCAGCCCTCGAGATAGGAAACGTACGCGCCCTTGTCGGCGACGATCAGCGTGCGCTCGAATTGGCCGGTATTCTCCGCGTTGATGCGGAAATAGGTGGACAGCTCCATCGGGCAGCGCACGCCCTCCGGCACATAGACGAAGGTGCCGTCGGAGAAGACCGCGCTGTTGAGCGCCGCGAAATAATTGTCGCGCTGCGGCACCACCTTGCCGAGCCACTTCTGGATCAGCTCGGGATATTCGCGGATCGCCTCGCTGATCGACAGGAAGATGACGCCCGCGGCCTTGAGCTCGGCACGGAAGGTGGTCGCCACCGAAACCGAGTCGAACACAGCGTCGACCGCGATCTTGCGCGACCCCTCGACGCCGGCGAGCACCTTCTGCTCCTCGATCGGAATGCCGAGCTTCTCATAGGTCCGGCGGATTTCCGGATCGAGCTCGTCCAGGCTGGCGATCGTCTTCTTCTGCTTCGGCTCGGCGTAATAATACGCGTCCTGATAGTCGATCGGCGGAACGTTGAGCTTGGCCCAGTCCGGCGCCTCCAGCGTCTGCCACAGGCGGAAGGCCTTAAGGCGCCAGTCGAGCATCCACTCCGGCTCGTTCTTCTTGGCCGAGATGTAGCGGACGGTATCCTCGCTCAGCCCCTTGGGCGCGAACTCCTGTTCGACGTCCGAGGCGAAGCCCCATTCGTACTTCTTGTTCGCGGCGGCGAGCGCCTCTGCATTCTTGGTGGCCATCAGAAAGATACCTGGCTTTCCCCGGCGAGCACCGGAGAAGGAGAAGAAAGGTCGGAAGCGGAAGGCGTGCGCCCATGCACCGGCATCGCCGGCGCTGCAAGCACGGGAGGGTTGCTGAGGCTAGCGAGGCTGACCTGGGCGAGCGCCGAGCGCACCGCATCGCTCACCACACCCCAGTGCGGCTTCACCCGGCAATTGCCTTCCACCGCGCAGTCATGCCGGGCCGAATCGACGCACACCGTTAGCGCGATGGGTCCCTCGATCGCCTCGACGATATCGGCAAGGCTGATCGCTGCGGGGGGCCGAGCGAGGCGGAAGCCGCCGCCGGTGCCGCGCGCGCTTTCGATCAGGCCGGCAGCGGAGAGCTTGCTGACCAGCTTTTGCACGGTCGGCAGCGGCAGCCCGGTCTCATTGGCCAGCAGCGTAGCATTGAGCCGGCACGACGCGCCGCAGTGGCGCGCGGCAGCGGCCAGCATCACTACGGCATAGTCGGCAAGGCTCGAAAGACGCATCGACTCCCAATCGGACAAAGTTGATCCGATTGGGCATGTGGGCCTAGCGACCGCCTAGGTCAACTGTCTCGGGGATCACATCGGGGAGAAAGTGGAACTTCTCGTTCTCCAGGGTGACGGCGAGCACCGGATCGATGCCGTCGCGCAGCAGCCCAGGCGTCTGGCCGGTGAAATGCTTGATCTCGTTGATCATGTGCGATTGGTCGGCAAAGGGCGCCATCACCTCGGCCAGCGGCGCACCCTGGTGGATGCGCATCGCCGCGCCGATCGCGCGAAACTTGCGACGCAGGTGGTTGGGCGGGCCTGCGAAATACTCCTTGCACAGCCGCTGGACCTGGCGCTGGCCCATGCCGGTTTCGGCCTCCATCGCATCATACAGTGCATCGATCGTCGGATCGCCCGATGCCGCCCATTCGCGGACGATGCGCAGGAAGGCGATGTGTGCCTTCGGCACGCGTCGCGCGGTATCGACCCGGCGGAGCAGGAAGGGCTCGACGGCAGCGACCATCGCTTCCAGCGTATCGAGATCTCGGAGCTGCGCGTGCAGCGCATGGACCTCCGGCCCGAAGATCTCGCCGCCGTCCACCAGCCGATCGGCCACCTGGTCCGCCGGGCGGCCTACCAGCGTACGCCAGCCGATGCCGCGCAGGGAGATGCCGAAACAGCGGAAGGGCCCTTCGATTCGGTAAGTCCAGTGCGCCGTGCCGGGGCCGTTGACCATGACCGGCAGCGTTGTCTCGCCATGTCCGTCCGGAAACCTCACCGAACCGCCACCCTGCAGGCAGAAGCGCCACTGGCCGAGATCGACACGCTCGACGCCCTCGATGCACGGTGCGTCGATATGGGCGAGATAAAAGCTTTCGACATGCGGTATCAGCCGCCCGGTGGACGGCTGAAAGCGAATGTTCAACGGCGTGCGTGCCCCCGCGCCACTGCGCGCGGCAATTGCAACCTGGCCCTCTTCGGTGCCACGCATGCGAAGCTGTTCCCCTGTGCTTCGGTTCGTCGCACAGCTGGAGCATGGCTGCGCGTAAAGCGCAACGGAAAAGAGGCCCGACCGGTTGCCCGGTCGGGCCCAAAGGAAAGGGTTCCCCCCGTTAAGCGGAACCCCTCGGGTCGCAGGGATGCTCTACCCGATTCGAGAGGCCCGGTATTGTACGGAATCGACATTCCGACCTTTGACGACGTTTGCCTCGCGATGCATGAGCGCTTTCATGGGCAAGATTCTTCGCAACGTGGTCTTCGCGCTCGATCCGGAGCGGGCACATCGCGCGGCGATTCGCGCACTGGCGCTGTGGGGCGGCGCGCGGGCGCCCTTCGGCGGCGGCCCCGAATCGGCGACTCCGGTGACGCTTGCCGGGCTGACCTTTCCGAATCGGGTCGGGCTCGCCGCGGGACTCGACAAGGATGCGGAGGCGATCGCCGGGTTGTTCGGGCTCGGGTTCGGCGCGGTCGAGGTCGGCACGCTGACCCCTCGCCCGCAACCGGGCAATCCAAAGCCCCGCCTGTTCCGGCTGGTCGAGGACGAGGCGGTGATCAACCGCATGGGCTTCAACAATGGCGGGATCGATGCGGCGCTGGCGCGCATCGCGCGGCTGAAGCGACGGCCGGGCATCCTCGGCATCAATGTCGGCGCGAACAAGGACTCGACCGATCGCGTCGCCGATTACGCGCTGGGCGTCACCAAGGCGGCGCCCCATGCCGATTACATAACGATCAACGTCAGCTCGCCCAACACGCCGGGCCTGCGCGACCTGCAATCGCGCCCCGCGCTCGACGAATTGCTGGCCGCCGCCCATGCCGCGCGCGGCACGACCCCGCTGTTCCTCAAGGTCGCGCCCGATCTCGACCGCGCCGGGCTGGAAGGCGCGGTGCGGGCGGCGATCGATCATCATGTCGATGCACTGATCGTTTCAAACACAACCATCTCCCGCCCGCCCCTCGCATCGCCCCAGGCCGGGGAGGCGGGCGGGCTTTCGGGCAGGCCGCTCAAGGAACTCGCGCGTACCAAGCTGATCGAGGCGCGCGAGGCCTCGGGCGGGCAGTTGCCGCTGATTTCTGCCGGCGGCATCGACGGTCCTGACGAGGCCAAGCGCCGGATCGAGGCGGGCGCGGTGCTGGTCCAGGTCTATTCGGCGCTGCTCTATCGCGGGGCCGGTCTGGCACGCGAGCTTGCCAGGGCGCTCGCCTGACCGCTTGCCTCCGGGGCAAAGCGCGCTACGCCTAGGCCCATGAAGAAAACGGTCGCGCTGCTCCTCCTGCTGTTTACGCCGCTGCTCGCCCATGCCCAGGGCATGGTGAGCGCTGCCGATCCCCGTGCGGCGGCGGCGGGTGTCGAGATCTTGCGGGAAGGCGGCAGCGCCACCGACGCCGCGATCGCGACGATGCTGGCGCTCGGCGTGGTCGAGCCGCAGAGCTCGGGGCTAGGCGGCGGCAGCTTCATGGTGCTCTACAACGCCAGGACCAAGGCGATGGCGACGGTGGACGGCCGCGAAACCGCGCCGATGGCCGCCGACGACCATTGGTTCTACGGCGCCGATGGCCAGCCGCTGAGCCATTTCGCCGCGGTGCCCGGCGGGCGTAGCGTCGGCGTGCCGGGCGCGTTGCGCGCGATGGCGCTCGCGCACCGTCAGTCGGGCAAGCTTGCCTGGGCCAAGCTGTTCGCGCCCGCCATCCGGCTTGCCCGGGACGGCTTCGTGCTCAGCCCGCGGATGAACAATTCGCTCACCCAGTTCTCCGGCCATGTCGATCCCGCCTATCGCGCGCTGTTCTTCGGCACGGACGGCAAGCCGCTGCCGCCCGGCACCACGGTGCGCAACCCGGATCAGGCCGCGCTGCTCGAACGCATCGCGACCCAGGGACCGGACAGCTTCTATGTCGGCCCGCAGGCGGCGAAACTGGTCACGGCGGTCAACGGCGCAGCGCGGAATCCGTCGAAGATGACCGCCGGCGACCTTGCCGCCTATGACGCCAAGGCGCGGCCGGTGCTGTGCGGGCACTATCGCGGATACAAGGTCTGTTCCATGGGCCCGCCTTCCTCGGGCGGCATCACCGTGCTGATGATCCTGGCGCAGCTCGAACGCTTCGACATGGCGAAGCTCGGCAAGGACTCGGCCACCGCCTGGCACCTGTTCGCCGAAAGCTCGCGGCTCGCTTATGCCGATCGTGACCTGTATCTCGGCGATCCCGACTTCGTGCAGGTGCCGCTGAAGGGGCTGCTCGACCGCCGCTATATCGCCAGCCGCTCCAAATTGATCGATCCCGCCAGGACCATGACCAGCATCGCCGCCGGGTCGCCACCGGGCGCGCCCAAGCGTGTGATGGCTAAGGTGCAGGAGGTCGCCGGTACGACGGATCTGGCGGTGACCGATGGCGCCGGCAACGTCGTCGAAGTGACCACTACCGTGGAAGGCCCGTTCGGCTCTGGCCTCACCGTCGACGGCATGATCCTCAACAACCAGCTGACCGATTTCGACATCGTGCCGGTGAAGGACGGCGCGCTCGTCGCCAACCGCGTCGAGGGCGGCAAGCGTCCGCGCAGCTCGATGGCGCCGACGATCGTGTTCGGCGCCGACGGCCAGGTGCGGCTCGCGGTCGGGGCCGCGGGCGGCTCGACGATCATCGCGCAGGTGGCAAAGGCGATCGTCGGCGTCGTCGACTGGAAGCTCTCCGCGCAGGACGCGATCGGGCTCGGACTGCTCTATGCGCCGGGCAAGACCGCCACTGCGGAGCAGGACACCCAGCTCGATGCGATGCTGCCGGCACTGCGCGCGCTGGGCGAGGACGTCCGCACCGCGCCGATGGGTCTCAAGGCCAATGCGATCGAGCGCGTGGGCGGCCGCTGGGTCGGCGCCGCCGATCCGCGCAGCGAAGGCGTGGCGATGGATCAGGACGGCACGGTAACGGTTATACAGCGGGTGGGCGCCAGGCCCAACCGCCCGTCGGAATGACGCGGGACGCTCAGGAACAAGATGGGGCGCCTGCAGGGGGAGTAGGAATGCGCAAACTCGAACGTTTCGATAATCTGGTGGCGATGTTCTTCACGCGGGCAGCGGAGAAGGGCGACGCGCCGTTCCTCTGGCACAAGGCCGGGGGGAAATGGCACCCCACCAGCTGGGCCGAGGCCGCGCGGCAGGTGGCGAGCCTCGCCACCGCGCTCAAGGCGCTCGGGCTGAAGCCCGGCGACCGGGTGATGCTGGTCTCCGAGAACCGTCCCGAATTCTGCATCAGTGACCTCGCGATCATGGCGGCGGGCTGCGTGACCGTGCCCACCTACACCACCAACACCGAGCGCGATCACCAGCATATCCTCGAAAATTCGGGCGCATGCGCGGTGATCGTGTCGAACACCAAGCTCGCCAAGACGCTGCTGCCGGCGATGCTGCGCTCCTCGGCCGGGCGCATCGTGATCGGCATCGACGATGTTCGCCTCGCGCAACAGGGCAGCCTGGAATTTCACGACTTCCGCGAACTGATCGCCGCCCATCCCACCGGTGCCGCCTCCGCCGCCGCGCAGGCGACCTTCCGGCGCGAGGACCTTGCCTGCATCATCTACACCAGCGGCACCGGCGGATCGCCGCGCGGAGTGATGCAGCACCACGGCGCGATCCTGCACAATTGCCAGGGCTGCACCGCGATCATCTCGGAGGATTTCGGCTGGGCGGACGAGGTGTTCCTGTCCTTCCTCCCCCTCTCCCACGCCTATGAGCATACCGGCGGCCAGTTCTTCCCGATCGCGCTGGGCGGGCAGATCTACTACGCCGAGGGGCTGGAGAAGCTCGCCTCGAACATCGAGGAAGTGCGCCCCACCATCATGGTCGTGGTGCCGCGCCTGTTCGAGGTGCTGCGCACCCGCATCACCAAGCAGGTCGAGAAGCAGGGCAGCGTCGCCACCTATCTTCTGGAAAAGGCCGTGGCGATCGGCGGGCGCAAGGCCGCCGGCAAATCGGGCATCGCCGACGCGCCGATGAACCTGCTGCTCAATGCCACGCTGCGCCCCAAGCTCGCCAAGCGCTTCGGCGGGCGGATCAAGGCGCTGGTCTCGGGCGGCGCGCCGCTCAACCCCGAGGTCGGCATCTTCTTCGAATCGCTCGGCCTCACCTTCCTCCAGGGCTATGGCCAGACGGAATCGGCACCCGTCATCTCGTGCAACCGGCCCAAGGTGGGCCTGAAAATGGATACCGTCGGCCCGCCGATGGACGGCGTCGAGGTGCGCATCGCCGAGGATGGCGAGATCCTGGTGCGCGGCGAGCTGGTGATGCACGGCTATTGGCGCAACGAGGCCGAAACCGAGCGCGTGCTGAAAGACGGCTGGCTCCACACCGGCGACATCGGCGAGATCGACGCCAAGGGCCGCATCAAGATCACCGATCGCAAGAAGGACATCATCGTCAACGACAAGGGCGACAATGTCTCGCCGCAGAAGATCGAGGGCATGCTGACCCTCCAGCCCGAGATCCTGCAGGCGATGATCTATGGCGACAAGCGGCCCTACATGACCGCGGTGATCGTCCCCGATCCCGAATGGGTGCAGGAATTCTGCGCCAAGACGGCAACGCCGTGCAAGTTCCGCAATCTCTCGCGCGACGCCGATTTCAAGGCGACGATCGGCGCGGCCGTGGAGCGGGTGAACCGCGACCTTTCGGTGATCGAGCGGGTGCGCAAGTTCATCCTCGCCGACGAGGCCTTCACCATCGAGAATGAGCAGCTGACCCCGAGCATGAAAATCCGGCGGCATGTGCTCAAGGCGGTGTATGCGGAGCGGCTTGACGGGCTGTACTGAGCGCCCGCCCCGAATTGGGCATAGATTGGTATTTCATCGAAACGTCTTGGTGCTGTCGCGTCGTCGTCATCGCGGACGCCTAGCGGCCGGGGCTGAGAAGCGTCCAGCAGGACGCCCCGGCCACCAAGGGGAAACCGATGAACTTCCGCACCGGCAGCGCGCTGATCGCGCTGCAGCTCGCCTGCATGCCCGCCGCCTTCGCCCAGGCGCAGACCGAACCCGCGGTCGCACCGGATAGCGGCGAGCAGATCGTCGTCACCGGCACCCGCGAGCGCGCCCGCACCCAGTTCGACACGCTGGCCCCGGTCGACGTGCTGTCGAACGCGATGCTCGAATCGAGCGTCTCGGGCGACCTCAACGACACGCTGGCGCAGCTGCTGCCCTCGTTCGACGTTCAGCGCCTTCCCGCCGCCGACGGCCAGGCGTTCGTCCGCCCGGCGACGCTGCGCGGCCTGTCCGCCGACCAGACGCTGGTGCTGCTCAACGGCAAGCGCTTCCACCGCTCGGCGCTGCTCGGCACGCGCGGCGCGCAGGCGCCCGATCTCGCCGCGATCCCCGCCCATGCCATCGGCCGGGTCGAGGTGCTGCGCGACGGTGCCTCGGCGCAGTACGGCTCGGATGCCATCGCCGGCGTGATCAACATGCTGCTCGACGACAAGCCCGGCATGTCGGCCTATGGCCAGGCCTCCAGCTATTATGCCGGCGACGGCAACGAATATCAGGGTGGCTTGCGCGGCGGCATCGCGCTGGGCGACCGCGGCTCGATCGTCTTCACCGGCCAGTATGATCATGCCGAGGCGACCTCGCGCACCCGCCAGCGTCCCGACGCCATCGCCTTCCAGGCCGTCAACCCGACGCTCGCCGTGCCCAAGCCGGTGCAGCGCTGGGGCCAGCCCGATCAGGAGCGGATCGCCGGTTCGGTCAATGCGCATGTCGATCTGGTCGAGGGCGCGACGCTCTACGCCTTCGGCACCGCGCAGAGCGGCGAAGGCGTGACCGACTTCAACTGGCGCAACCCGGCGGGCACGGCTTCGGTCTACGGCGCGAGCAGCGCTTTCCCCGGCTTCTCCTTCACCAAGCTCTACCCCGCCGGTTTCACCCCGCGCTTCGGCACCCGCTTCGCCGACCATCAGGCGGTGGGCGGCGTCCGCGGGGACGCCAGCGACCGCTTCCACTATGACCTCAGCGTGTCGCAGGGCGAAAGCCGGATCGACTATACGCTGGGCGAGAGCCTCAACGCTTCGCTGGGTCCGAACAGCCCGACCAGCTTCTATCTCGGTCGGCTGACCCAGCGCGAGTTCAACCTCAACGCCGACTTCGTCTACCGCCTGCCGGTCGGCCTCGGAGATCCGGTGAACGTTGCGTTCGGCGGCGAGCGGCGCGTCGAGACCTACCGCGTCGGCACCGGCGACCCCGCCTCCTATGCGGTCGGCCCGGGCGCGGCGACCGGCCTCGCGCCCAACTCCAACGGCTTCCCCGGCTTCAGCCCGGCGCAGGCGGGCCAGTGGAGCCAACGCAGCTATGCGGGCTATGTCGATCTCGAATGGGCGCCGATCGAAAAGGTGACGCTGGGCGCCGCCGGCCGCTACGAGGATTTCTCGGCGTTCGGCGACACCTTCACCTACAAGCTCGCCGGCCGCTTCGAGCCGGTGCATGGCCTCGCCGCGCGGCTTACCTACTCCACCGGGTTCCGCGCGCCGACGCCGGCGCAGCTCAACACCCGCCAGGTGACGCAGGGCCTCGACACCAAGACGCTGCAGGTGTTCAACCAGGGCCGCCTGTCGCCTACCGACCCGATCGCCGTGGCGCTCGGCGCCAAGCCGCTCAAGCCGGAAAAGTCGCGCACGCTGACCGCCGGCCTGGTCGGCCAGACCGATTTCGGCCTGGGCGCGACGGTGGACCTCTACCAGATCGACGTCGACGATCGCTTCGGCCAGTCGGCCACCTTCGCGGTGCCGGCGAGCTTCGCGAACCCCGATCGCTTCACCTCGGTCAGCTATTTCACCAACGACTTCAATACCCGCACCCGCGGCGTCGACGTGGTGGTGAGCTATGCGCGGCCGGTCGGGCCGGGCAAGGCGAACCTCAGCCTCGCCTACAATTATAACGAGACCAAGGTGCGCGGCGGCAACAGCGCGTCGATCGCCAACGATACCCAGCGCCGCATCTTCCAGGAGCGGCTGCCGCAGCACAACGCGACCGGTACGCTCAGCTATGATCTCGGCAAGGTCGGCGTGATGCTCCGCGGCCGTTATTACGGCGCCTGGACCGACGTGACCGGCAATGCCACCGGCGAGCTGTTCCAGCGCTTCGGCGGCATCGCGCTGTTCGATGCCTCCGTGAGCGTCCACGTCACCAAGATGCTCACGCTGCGGGCGGGCGCGGAGAACCTGTTCGACACCTATCCGGCGGAGGCGAACAACCAGGCCAATCGCGGCCTGATCTACTCGCGCAACGCCCCCTATGATACCGATGGCGGACAATATTATGGCCGGGTGGAGCTGCGCTTCTGATGCACCGCATGGATCGTCGTTCGCTGCTCGCGGGGAGCCTCGCGCTTCCCGCCCTCGGCCTCCCCGGCGGAGCATGGGCGATGGACGACGATCCCTATTGGCGCGGAATCGCCGCCCAGTTCACCCCGCCGGCAGACGTGATCCAGCTGGAGAACGGCAATTGGGGGATGATGCCCCGCCCCGTCTTCGCCGCCTATCAGGAACAGCTCGCCCGGGTGAACCGCGACACCAGCTTCTATGCCCGGCGCGGGCTGACCAAGGACTTGGTGGCGGTGCGCGACCAGGCCGCCGCAGCAATGGGCGTTGGGCCGGACGAGCTGGTCCTCACCCGCAACGCCACCGAGGCGCTGGAGACGCTGATCCTCGGCTATAACCGGCTGCAGCCGGGCGACGCGGTGCTGATCGCCGATCTCGACTATGACAGCGCCCAAGCGTGCATGGCGAGCCTCGTCCGCTCACGCGGCGTGCAGTTGGTGAAGATCGCGCTGCCCGAGCCAGCCAGCCGCCAGGCACTGATCGACGCCTATGCCGCGGCGCTCGCGGCGAATCCGCGGCTCAAGCTGATCCTGTTGACCCATCTCAGCCACCGCACCGGGTTGGTGCTGCCGGTGCGCGAGATCGCGGCGCTGGCGCGCGCGAAAGGCGCGGACGTGATCGTCGATGCGGCGCACAGCTGGTGCCAGCTCGACTTCTCGGTGCCCGACCTCGACTGCGATTTCATCGCGATCAACGGGCACAAGTGGCTCGGCGCGCCGCTGGGTGTCGGCTTCCTCCATGTCCGCAAGGCGGCGCTCGGCAAGATCGACCGCCACCCCGCCAATGCAGCGAACGGACCGGACACGCTGTTCTCCAAGGTCCATCTCGGCACCTATGACTTCGCCGCGAGCCTCACCGTGCCGGCAGCGCTCGCCTTCCAGCAGGCGATCGGCAGCACCCGCCGGGCCGAGCGGCTACGCGCCTTGCGGGACCGCTGGGTGACACGCGCACGTCAGGTCGACGGGATCGAAGTACTGACGCCGGACGATCCGGCCTCGCATGGCGCGATCACCTCGTTCCGGGCGCGTGGCGTCACCAGCAGCGGGGCCAATGCCAGGCTCGCGGCGCGGCTGCTCGACCAGCACAAGATCTTCACCGTCCACCGCGACGGCATTGCCGGCGGCGCCTGCGTGCGCGTGACGCCCGCGCTGTTCAACAGCATGGCGGACATGGACCGTCTCGCCGACGCGCTGCCCGAGCTCGTCCGCTTCGCGCGCGGCTGACACGAAAAGGCCGAACGCGATCCCCTCGCGCCCGGCCCTTCCTATTCGTCGGCGATGTTACTTCGCAGCCTTCTCCGGCAGCACCACCATGGTCCAGTCCTTGTCCGGCCGCAGATACTTGGCCGCCAGTGCCTGCAGCTCGGCCGGCGTCGTCGCCGCATAGTCCTTCGCCAGGCTGCGCATGCCCGCGATCCGCGCCGGGTCCTGCGTGCCGCCCTCGACCAGGTTCATCCAGAACATGTTGCCGCTCGACATGCGCAGCAGCTGCTGCTTGAGCGGGGTCAGCGCGCGGTTGAGCTCGTCGGCGTCGATCGGCTTCGCCACCAGGTCCGCCGCGATGTCGCGGGCGAGCTTGAAGAAGAAGTCGGTCTTGTCCGGCGGCACCATGCCCAGCGCCGCGATCTTGCCGCCCGTGGAGAGACCCAGCGGCCAGTCGCTCATCACATTGGGCGAATAGCTCACGCCCGCCTGGATGCGCAGCTGCTCGATCAGCCGGTCGCGGAACACCGCGGTCAGGATCTCCAGCTTGCGGCTCTCGGCCAGACCCGCGCTACCGCCGCCGGTCGGCCAGGCGATCACCGCCGCAGCCTGGTCCACCGCACCGGTATGCGTGCGCACCACGGGGGTCGTGACATGCGCCGGGAAGCGCACCGGCGCGCCGCTTTCCGCACCCGGAGCGCGCGGCTTGAGCGCGCCGAAGCTTGCCGCCACCGCCTGCACCGTCGCGTCGGCATTCATGTCGCCGAAGATCTCCACTTCGATCGGGCCGGTCTGGAGCAGCGGCTCCCAGAAGGCGCGGAACGCCTGCGGGGTGAGCGCTGCCACTTCCTCGCGGCTCGGCACGCCCCAGCGCGGATCGCCGTCATGGAGCAGCGCGTCGAGGTCGCGGCCGAGCACCGCGTCGGGCGAGGCCGAGAGGCCCGCATAGGACGCGAGCGTCGCCGCCTTGGCGCGGGTAATTGGGTTGGGATCCCAGCCGGGCGCCGCGAGCTTGGTCGCGAACAGCCGGAGCTGGTCTGCAAGATCCTGCTTGTTGGTCTGCGCCTGGAAGACGAAGGCGTCTTCCTCGATGTCGAAGCCCAGGCCGATCTGGCGGTTGCCGGTCAGCGCGTCGAGCTCCTCCTGGCCGAACTTGCCGATACCGCTGGCCATCAGCGCGGTCTTGCCCGCCCAGCCCGGCACGCGCTTGTCGCCCGGCATCGCGCGCAGACCGCGGCCGAAGCGAATGTTGACCCAGACCTTGCCGGTCTCGGACGTATCCTCGCGCATCAGCAGCTTGACGCCGTTGGCATAGGTGACCTCGTCGATCGCGAGATCGGGGTCGATGCGCTTGCGCTCGACGACCTTGCCCGGCGCGCCGATGCGCGGCAGCTGATCGAACTTCACGTTGAGCGCACGGCGCTTCATCGCCGCCGCCTTAACGTCCGCCTGGAGGGCCGTCGTCACCTTGCGGACGACATCGGGATCGGGCGCATGGGTGTTGACCAGCGCGCGCGTCGCGGTGCCCTCGAACACCTTCTTGGCCGAGGCCTGAACGGCCGCCGGCGTGAACATCCGCGCCGCGATCGCGCCCTTGAAGATCGCGTAGGACGCCTCGGGCGTCGTCACCGTCTCGTTGATGTCGACCGCCTGGACGAGGTCGTCCGCCAGCGACACCGCCGATTCGACCGGCGCGGTGGAGATGCGGTTGCGCATCACCGCGTCGATCTCGCCGAGTTCGCGGTCGATCTCCGCCTGGCTCGGCGGTGCGGCCATCAGCTCGGCGGCGGTGGCGCGGACGTCGCGCAGCGCGCTTTCCCAGTCGTCGCCGGTCGGCAGCACGGTGAGCGTCGTCACATTGGCCGAGCGGGCGATATCGTCGAGATCCGCCCCCGCCCCGATGAACGACGCCCCCGAGCGCGCGCGCGATTCGAGGCGGCGGTTGAGAATGCGGATCGCCACCATGTCGATCATGCGCTTCTGGTTGAAGATCACCGTGTCGGCATAGACCGTCCAGGGCCGCACGATCGCCATCAGCGCCACCGGCTGCAGCGCCGGCTCGACGATGCTCGCGGCGATCGGGTGATCGGCCTCGGGCTTGCCGAAATCGGGGGTCTTGGGCGCCTCGCCCTTGCCCTGCCAGCTCGAGAAGTACTTGTTGATCATCGCCTCGAGCACCGCCGGGTCGACATCGCCGATCGCGATCACCGTGGCGCGTTCGGGGCGATACCAGCGATCGTGGAAGGCCTGCACGCTGGCCGGGGTGGCAGCGTTGAGCGCTTCCACCGTGCCGATCGGCTCGCGATCGGCGAGCAGCTGGCCGGCGAAGATCAGCTGGTAGAGCGCGTCCTGCATCCGCTTCTGCGGCGCGGGCTGCTCGCGGCCCTCCGCCAGCACCACCGGGCGCTCGGCGGTGAGCGACTGTTGCGTGATCGCCGGGTTGGCCATCATGCCGGAGAGGATCTTGAAGCTCTCGTCGAGGCCCTCGGGCGTCGCATTGGGCAGATCGAGCTTGTAGGTCGTGCTGATGAACGTCGTCGCGGCGTTGCTGTCCGAGCCGAAGGTGACGCCCAGGCGCTGCCAGATCCGCTTCGAGTCGCCGTCGGGCACATAAGTCGATCCGCGGAAGCTGAGATGTTCGAGCAGATGGGCGAAGCCGCGTTCCGATTCGCGTTCCATCAGCGAGCCGGCGTCGATGCGGACTCGGATCGAGATCTGCCCCGGCGGCACGCCGTTCTTGCGCACCGCATAGCGCACGCCGTTGGAAAGCCGCCCGAATTTCCACTTGTCGTCATGGACGAGGTCGCTGCCCTTGTAGAGCCAGGGATCCTCGGCGGTCTGGACGCCCTCGGGCCGGCCTTGCGCCAGCACCGGGGTGGGCAGCGACGGGGCGGCGAGTGCGAGGAGAAGCAGGGCGAAGCGCGGGGTGCGCAGAGAAGAGAACATGCAGCCCTTTCTAGAGGCGAGTGGCGCGGCATGCCACCGGCAACCTTTCTGCCGGATGTACGCCACAAGAATCCATGGACCCGCCATGTTTTGGACCCAAGTGACGGCCTAGACCGGGGGCATGGATTGTTGCGTTGCAGCACCGAACTGCGGGCGTAACGTGGAAGCTGCGGGGAAGTTGCGCGTGGACATTGCCACCAGCGAGGCGCCGGTCGGGCGAATGGGCGACATCGCTCCGCTCGCCGAGTCTCGCCCGCGCCCCCGGCCGCTGCTGCTCCGCTGGGGCAAGCATCTGCGCGGCACCTTCGATCGATTGATCGCCACTTCCTCGCTCGTCCCCAACACGCCGGTACTCGACATGCGGGCCTTTCCGTGGACCGGGGCGCTGCGGGCGGATTGGCAGGCGATCCGCGACGAGGCACTTGCGGCGATCGGCACCCAGCCGGGCGCGCCGTCGCTCGCCGCCATCTCGCCCGATCACCGCGCGATCGCGCCTCTTGGCAAATGGCGGAGCCTGTTCCTGTGCGGCTATGGCTACCGGGTCGACGAGAATCTCGCCCGCTGCCCCCACACCTCGCGGCTGATCGAGCAGGTGCCCGGCCTCAACAGCGCGATGTTCTCGATCCTCGCCCCCGGCACCCACATCCCGGCGCATCGCGGCGTCACCAAGGGGCTGCTCACCTGCCATCTGGGGCTGGTCGTGCCGCGCGACGGCGATGTTCGCATGCGGATCGGCAGCCGCACCATCCGCTGGGCCGAGGGCGAGACCCTGGTGTTCGACGACACCTATGACCACGAGGTGTGGAACGACAGCGCGCACACCCGCATCGTGCTGCTGATCCAGTTCCGCCGGCCGCTCCGCAACCCCGGCCGCTGGATCGCCGATACGCTGCTCGGCGTGCTGCGCCGCTCGGCGTTCGTGCAGGAGGCGCGGGCGAACCTGCGGCGCTGGCATCGCGGCGAGATTGCGGCCGACGTCTGAGCGTTGTCGGGGCCGCCGGGCGCGGCTAAGCCAGGGCCATGCCACGCCCCTTCCATCTCGCCTTCCCGGTCCACGACCTCGCCGCCGCACGCGCCTTTTACGGCGATCTGCTCGGCTGCCCCGAGGGGCGCTCGTCGGAGCAGTGGATCGACTTCGACCTGTACGGCCACCAGATCGTCGCGCACCTCGATCCCGCCGCGAAGCCAGTTGCGACCACCAACCCGGTCGACGGCCATGACGTGCCGGTGCCGCATTTCGGCGTGGTGCTGACGATGGAGGACTGGCACGCGCTCGCCGCCAGGCTGGAGGCCGCCGGCGTCACCTTCGGCATCGCACCGCACATCCGCTTCCAGGGCCAGGCCGGCGAGCAGGCGACGATGTTCTTCCGCGATCCCAGCGGGAACGCGCTGGAATTCAAGGCGTTCGCCAATGACGCCATGGTATTCGCAAAATGATCCCGCAGACGATTAGCGTCGACATTCCGCACCAGCTCGGCCGCGAGGGTGCCCGCGCCCGGATCGATTCAAAGATCGGCCGGCTTGCCGAGAAGATCCCCGGTGGCGCGACCGTCGAGCATCGCTGGGAAGGCGACAGCCTCCACTTCACCGTCGCCGCGATGGGCCAGCAGGTGGTCAGTCGCCTCGACGTGGCTGACACGCAGGTCCATGCCGAGATCGCGCTACCCGGCATGCTGGCCCTGTTCGCGGGCAAGGTCCGCGAAATGCTGGCGAAGGAAGGCCCTCGGTTGCTCGCCTGAGGCGCCCGCTGCGGGTCAGCGCGCCGCGCTCACCCGCCAGATCGTGTTGCCGACATCGTCCGCCACGAGCAGCGCCCCGCCCGCGCCGGTGATCACCGCCACCGGCCGGCCCTGCGCCTCGCCCTTGGCGTTGAGGAAGCCGGTCAGCACGTCCTGCAGCTTGGCGCCCTTGGCCGGGAAGCCGTTGTCGCCGAACGGCACGAACACGACCTTGTAGCCCGAGGGCGGCTGGCGGTTCCACGAGCCGTGCAGGCCGACGAACGCGCCGTTCGCATAGGCCCCGCCCAGCCGCGCGCCGTCGGCAAAGGTCAGGCCCAGCGGCGCGGTGTGCGCGCCGAGCGCGAAGTCGGGGCGGCGGACATATTCGCGCAGGTCCGGCCGGCCCGGCTCGACCCGCTTGTCCTCATAGCCCCCCCAATATTGCCAGGGCCACCCGAAGAAGCCGCCCATATCGACCCGGCTCATATAGTCCGGCGGCATGTCGGAGCCGAGCATGTCGCGCTCGTTCACCACCGCCCATAGCGCCTGAGTCTTTGGCTCGAACGCCATGCCGTTGGCGTTGCGGATGCCCCAAGCGAAGATGCGGCTGGTCTTGCGCGCGGGATCGACCTCCAGGATCACCGCGCGGTTGGTCGGCTGCGCGGCCGCGGCTGCCATCTGCGCAGGACTGTCGGCGCTGTAGATCGGGCCCTCGGCCTCCAGCCCGTCCTCCGCGATGTTCGAGGCCGAACCGATGCTCACATACAGGCTCTTGCCGTCGAGCGAGGCCACCACGTTGCGCGCCCAGTGATTGCCGCCGCCGGGCAGCGACAGGATCTTTTCGGGCTTGGCCGTGATCTTGGTCTGCCCCTCCAGATAGGGATAGCGAACCAGCGAATCGGTATTGGCGACGTAGAGCGCGCCGTTCGCCAGCGTCATTCCGCTCGGCGAGTTGAGCCCGGTGAGGAACACGGTGCGCAGATCCGCCACGCCGTCGCCATCACTGTCGCGCAGCAGGGTGATGCGGTTGGCCGAAGCGCCGCCCGCGCCCGCCTTGTTCATGAGGATTCCCATCACCCAACCGGTGATGCCGCCCTTGTCGCGCGGCGGCGAGTTGCTCTCCGCCACCAGAATGTCGCCATTGGGCAGCTGGTACAGCCAGCGCGGGTGATCCAGCTTGTCGGCAAAGGCCTGCACCTTGAGGCCCGGCGCCGCCTTCGGCGTGGCGCCCGCCGGCCAGCCGACCGCCTTCGCGACGCCCACCGTGGGGATGTTCTGGTAGCGGGGTTCGCTGATTTCCGGCGCGCGGCCGGTGACGGCGATTTCGGGCAGCGTGGCGATGTCCGGGCGGCTGAGCCAGTACCAGGCGGCACCGCCGGCGACGATCAGGATGGCGAGGGCGATCAGGAGGCGCTTGAGCATGGTCCCAGCGATAGGGGTCGGCGCGCGCGAATCCAATGCGATTCTGCGGGTCGCGCTTGACTTCGCCTTGCGCCGGGCAAGAGTGTCGGCTCACCTGTTCCGGGGGATCGGCCCGAATGCGGTTCTGGTTGCGTGCGTCTGCCGTGGTGCTGGCCTTTTGCGGCGTCGCTCCCGCCTCGGCGCAGCAACAGCCGCCCGAGCATCGCACCGAATGGCCGGGGCTCGTCTCCGGCGACGACGGCATCGACGGGCTCGAGAGCGGCCCCGAACTGCAGCGCGGGCGCGATCCCCAGGCTATGCTGGCGGAGCAGCGGCGGCTGGGCGCGGCGCTCGCCGCGCTTCAGCCCGAGCGCAAGGGCGTGGTCGACGCCTATGTGCTGAGCGTCGCGCTCGACAGCGATCCGGTGTTCTCCCGCGAGGCGCGCGAGAGCGGCCGCGTGCTCGCCAGCCGCTATGATGCGGAGGGACGGACGCTGGTGCTGGCCGGCCCGGACGGGCGCGGCGGCCCTACCCTCCCCGCTGGCAGCCTTACCGCGCTGAGCTTGGCGCTCGCCCGCGTGGCCGAACTGATGGACCGCAACCAGGACGTGCTGGTCCTCTACGTCACCGCGCATGGCGCGCCCGACGCCGGCATCGCCTATCACGATGGCGACCAGGGGTTCGGCGTGCTGCCGCCGAAGCGGCTCGCGGAACTGCTCGACGGACTCGGCTTCCGCAATCGGCTGCTGCTGATTTCCGCCTGCTATTCGGGCGCCTTCGTCAAGCGGCTGCTAAGCGATACCACCGCCATCCTCACCGCCGCCTCCGCCACCCGATCTTCGTTCGGGTGCCGGGCGGAGAATGACTGGACCTTCTTCGGCGACGCGCTGGTCAACCACGCCCTGCGCAAGCCCCAGCCGCTCGCGGAGGCGGCTTCGGAGGCGCGCAAGACGATCATCGGCTGGGAACGCGCGGGGCGGCTCGATCCGTCCATGCCGCAGGTGACGATCGGCGACGGCGTAGGGGTCTGGCTCGCGCCGCTGGAGGCGCGGATGCCACAGACGGCCACGGCGCCGGTCGGCGCGCCGGCGACGGATGCGCTGAAGCCTTGAACCTTGTCCCCCCTTCCCGCTTGCGGGAGGGGATGGGGGAGGGTGAGTAAGGCTAGCGGGCGATGCCGTTCCAGAAAGAGCCTCCACGACACACCCTCCCCTAGCCCCTCCCGCAAGCGGGAGGGGTATTTAGCAGGAGCGGAACTCCCCCGCGCCTCGCCGGTTGGCCGTGCATGTCCGATTCCGAGAGCCCGCTCCAGCGCTACCCGCTGCTCGCCACCCCGCATGTGCGGCTGCAGGGCACGGTGGACGACGCGATGTACCAGCATTTCCGCGACCAACTGCTCGGCGCGCCCAGCGAAGGCCCACTGGTGGTCACGCTTTCCACGCTCGGCGGTGATCCCGAGGTCGCCCGGCTCATGGCCGACGAGCTCCGTCTGCTCCGCGAAGCCACGGGCCGCGAGCTGCTGTTCCTCGGCAAGGTCGCGGTCTATTCGGCGGGCGCCACCTTCATGTCCGGTTTCCCGGTCGACAAGCGCTTCCTCACCGGCGGCACCCGGCTGATGCTGCACGAGCGGCAGATGCATTCCAGCATCGACCTGTCCGGCCCGCTGCGCATGCTGCCGGCGATCCTCAAGGCCAAACTGAACGAGATCGAGCATTCGATCGCGATCGAGGAAGAGGGCTTCCGCGCGCTGGTCGCCGGCTCGCGCGTCGATTTCGAGGAGCTGCGCCGCCGCGCGCCCTATAACTGGTATATCGAGGCCGAAGAGGCTCGCGATCTGGGGCTGGTGCTGGACGTCATCTGAGGGCCGTAGTCCAAAGGACACTTGCGCTGCGCCCGCGAAAGGCATAGCCCGCGCCGCAAAACCGACGCGTCGCGCCGAAGCGAAAGAGGAAGTTTCAGGAATGGCCGAATTCCGCCTGCCCAAGAACAGCCGTATCACCAAGGGCCAGGAGCACAAGGCGAGCCCCGAAGCCATCCGGGTGAAGAAGTTCAAGATCTATCGCTACGATCCGGATTCGGGCGAGAATCCCCGCTACGACACGTTCGAGGTGGACCTCGACGATTGCGGCCCGATGGTTCTCGACGCGCTGATCAAGATCAAGGGCGAGCAGGATTCGTCGCTGACCTTCCGCCGCTCGTGCCGCGAAGGCATTTGCGGCTCCTGCTCGATGAACATCGGCGGCAAGAACGGCCTCGCCTGCACCACCGCGATCGAGGACATCAAGGGCGAGGTGCAGATCACCCCGCTGCCGCACATGGACGTGATCAAGGACCTGGTCCCCGATTTCACGCACTTCTACGCGCAGTACGCCTCGATCAAGCCGTGGCTGCAAACCGTCACCACCACGCCTTCGGGCAAGGAGCGGCTGCAGACCCCGCAGGACCGCGAAAAGCTCGACGGCCTGTACGAGTGCATCCTGTGCGCCTGCTGCTCCACCTCGTGCCCGAGCTATTGGTGGAACAGCGACAAGTTCCTGGGGCCGGCGATCCTGCTCCAGGCCTATCGCTGGCTGGCCGACTCGCGCGACGAGATGACCGGCGAGCGGCTCGACCAGCTCGAGGATCCGTTCCGCCTGTATCGCTGCCACACGATTATGAACTGCGCGAACGCCTGCCCCAAGGGCCTGAACCCGGCCAAGGCGATCGCCGAAGTGAAGAAGATGGCCGCCGAGCGCGTGCTCTGAACGCGCTTTCTTCACGATTTTGAGAGACACCGAGCTGCCTGGCCCTCCGGCCCGGCAGCTCGTTTTCGTTGGTAGACCTGCCCCATGACCCGCGTTCTCGATCGTTACCGCGCCCTCGTCTCCGCCGGCGAGCTTCGCCCCGATCGCGAGCAGGAAGCCGCTGCCGCCCGCCTGGGCGCGTTGGCCGAGGAACTGCAGGCCGCGCCGCGCAAGGGTAGCGTGCTGTGGAAGCTCACCGGCCGCAAGCCGGCGGTGCCGCGCGGGCTGTACCTGTGGGGCGATGTCGGCCGCGGCAAGTCGATGCTGATGGACCTGTTCTTCGACAGCCTCGACATCCGCCGCAAGCGCCGCGTCCATTTCCACGAGTTCATGCTCGAAGTGCACGAGCGGCTCAACGTCGAGCGGCAGAAGGATACCGCCGATCCGGTGGTCGCGGTCGCCGATGCACTGGCCAGCGACACGCGGCTGCTCGCCTTCGACGAATTGGTGGTGAACAATCCGCCCGACGCGATGATCCTCTCGCGGCTGTTTACCGCGATGATGGCGCATGGGCTTACCGTGGTCGCAACCTCGAACCGCCCGCCCAGGGACCTCTACAAGGACGGGCTCAACCGCCAGCTGTTCCTGCCCTTCATCGACCTGATCGGCGAGCGAATGGACGTGCTCGCGCTCAACGGCCCGGTTGACTACCGGCGCGACCGGCTCGGCAGCGTCGATACCTGGCTGGTGCCCAACGGGCCCGAGGCGACCGCGACCCTCTCCGCCGCCTTTTTCCGCCTCACCGACTATCCGGTCGAGGACCGTACCCGCGTGCCCACCTGCGAGGTGCCGATCCCCGGCGGGCGGCAGATCCACGTGCCCAAATGCGTAAAGGGCGTCGCGGTCTTCTCGTTCAAGCGGCTGTGCGGCGAGGCGCGCGGCGCGCCCGACTATCTCGCCATCGCCCGGCGTTTCCACACCGTGATCCTGGTCGGCATCCCCAAGCTGGGGCCGGAGAACCGCAACGAGGCGGCGCGCTTCGTCACGCTGGTCGACGCGCTCTACGAGCACAAGGTCAAGCTGCTCGCCGCTGCGGATGCGGTGCCCGAGCATCTCTACGAAAGCGGCGACGGCCGCTTCGAGTTCGAGCGCACCGTGTCCCGCCTGCTCGAGATGCAATCGGACGACTATCTCGCCAAGGGCCATGGAGCAGATTGATCAGACCACGTTGTAAGTCCAACTCCGCGCTTCTAAAATGCCCTAGGGCTCCGGGATTTCCCGGAGGAACAGGGAGACAATGATGCGGCCTTTGCGCCTGCTCGCGGCCATGGGGCTCGCGGTTCTCGGAATATCCTCGGCCTGGGCGCAGCCCGTGCTCGTCGCGGCGGATCTGCGCCAGCAGCAGAGCCTCGACGGCCCGTGGCACTGGTCGATCGACCCGTATCGCGACGGCCTCGCGGGCTTCCACGGCGAACCCCCGAACGCGCGCACCAACCGCGCCGCCGACGTGATCGCCGCCGACGTCATGCAGGCCAAGCCACGCACCTTCTTCGAACAAGACATGCAGCTATCGCCGGTGGTCAGCCTGCCCGGCTCGTGGATCGGCCATTCGCCCGAGATGCGGTTGTATCAGGGTCTGGTGTGGTACCAGCGCGAATTCCCGGCGACCGCACCCAAGCCCGGGACCCGCGTGTTCCTGCGCATCGGCGCGGCCGAATATCGCTCCTATGTCTATCTCAACGGCAAGCCGCTGGGCGAGCATCGCGGCGGCTACACCCCCTTCGCCTTCGAGGTGACCAAGCTGCTGCGACCGGGCCGCAACCAGATCACCATCGGCGTCGATTCGGTGCGCACCGCCAACGACGTGCCGCCTCCGGTGACCGACTGGGAGACCTATGGCGGCATCACCCGCAGCATCACGCTCGTCACCGTGCCCGACACCTATGTCGACGACGCCTTTGTCCGCCTGACGCCGGACGGCAGCCACATCGCGGTTTCGGTGAAGCTCGAAGGGCCGAAGGCGGGCAACACCGCCGTCAAGTTCCGCATCCCGACGCTCGGCGCGACGCTCGACGGCAAGACCGATGGCGAAGGCAAGTGGGAAGCGACGCTGCCGGTGCCGCGCAATCTCGTCCGCTGGTCGCCCGAGAACCCCAAGCTCTACGACATCGCCATCGATGCCGGCGCCGATCACTTCGCCGACC
This sequence comes from uncultured Sphingomonas sp., assembly GCF_913774285.1. Lineage (GTDB taxonomy): Bacteria > Pseudomonadota > Alphaproteobacteria > Sphingomonadales > Sphingomonadaceae > Sphingomonas. The sequence goes on from NZ_CAJYHX010000015.1 coordinate 91,463, forward strand.
GGATGGGCTTCCGCACCATCGCGGTGAAGGGCACCGATATCCTGCTCAACGGCAAGCCGATCTTCCTGCGCGGCATCTCGATGCACGAGGAAGAACTGGGCGCAAACCCGGTGCGCGCGATGACGCCCGCCGCCGCGCGCGCGCTGCTCAGCGAGATCAAATACGGCCTGCACGGCAATTTCGTGCGGCTCGCCCATTATCCGCACAGCGAGCTGACCACCCGCCTCGCCGACGAGATGGGCCTGCTCGTGTGGAGCGAGATCCCGCTCTACTGGCTGGTCAACTGGAACAACCCGGATACGCTGGCCGACGCCCGCCGCATCCTGTCAGAGAACATCCACCGCGACCGCAACCGCGCAGCGATCGTGCTGTGGAGCGTCGCCAACGAAACGCCGACCAACGATGCGCGCAACGCCTTCCTGCGCACGATGATCGGCGATGTCCGCAGCCTCGATCCCAGCCGCCTGGTCACCGCCGCGCTGCTGAGCGGCCGCGAGGGCAACAAGATCATGAAGATCGACGATCCGCTCGCCGCCGATCTCGATGTCATGGCGATCAACACGTACAATGGCTGGTACACCGACGATGCGCTGGAAGATCTCGCCAGCCAGGAATGGCGCGGGCCCGCGAACAAGCCGCTGATCTTCTCCGAATTTGGGGCGGATGCGCGCGCCGGCTATCACGATCCGGTCGCCAGCCCGCACAAGTACAGCGAGGAATATCAGGCGGACTATTACCGGGCGACGCTCGCCATGGCCGCCAAGGTGCCGTTCCTGCGCGGGATGAGCCCCTGGATCCTCAAGGACTTCCGCTCGCCGCGGCGCCAGCACCCGATCTATCAGCAGGGCTGGAACCGCAAGGGGCTGATCTCCGAGACCGGCCAGCACAAGCTCGCCTTCGACGTGCTCGCCGGCGACTATGCCAAGCGCGCGGCGGCCGACTCGGCCAAGCGCTAGGCGATTCGGGCTGGGGCGGGCAGGACCTGCCCCAGCCTGACCCTCAACCTTCCCGCGATCAGGCGCGCGGGTGCGCGGCGCGGTAGACGTCGAGCAGATGCGCCGCATCGACCCCGGTATAGACCTGGGTCGAACTGAGGCTCGCATGGCCGAGCAGTTCCTGCAGCGCGCGCAAGTCCGCGCCTCGCCCCAGCAGGTGCGTCGCGAAACTGTGGCGCAGCGCATGCGGCGTGGTGCGATCGGACAGCCCCAGGCTGGTCCGCGCCGAGCGCACCGCCTTGCGGATCGCCCCCGGCGGCAGCGGCCCGCCTTTGGCACCGCGGAACAGCGGCAGGTCGCGCGCGGTGCCCCACGGACATGCCTCGACATAGGCTTCGATCGCGGCGCGGACCTCGGGTAGCAGCGGCACGTCCCGGGTCTTGTCGCGCTTGCCGGTGACGCGCAGCGTCGCGCCGAGCGGCAAGGCCGCGCCGGTCAGCGCCACCGCCTCGCCGATGCGCAGGCCCGCGCCGTAGAGCAGCAGCAGCACGGCCCAGTCGCGCGCGGCGATCCAGGGTTCGCTCGCCTCGTCCGACGCCCATTCGGCGAGCGCGACGGCTTCGTGCGGCGCGATCGGGCGGGGCAGGCCCTTCTTCACCTTGGGTCCGCGCAGGCGGGGGAGCTGGGCATCGTCGCCGCCGGCGAATTTCAGAAAGGCGCGGACCGCGGAAAGCTCGCGCGCGGCGGAGGCGTTGGACAGGCCTTCATTGCGGCGATGGGCGAGATAGGCGCGGAGATCGGCAGCGCCGACCTTGGCGAGCGCTTCCTGCGCGACGGGGCCGCCCCAATGCCCCTGCAGAAAGCCCAGCAGCCGGATCGCCGTCGCCTCATAGGCGCGGATCGTGTGCGCCGATCGCCGCCGGTCGCGGCCGAGATGCTCAGCGAAGCGGCGCGGAAGGGGGAGGTCGGTCATGGCCGTGCCCAGGGCTCGCCCCCTGCGCACCCCTCCCGCTTGCGGGAGGGGACGGGGGAGGGGCTGAACTTCCCCGGACGTGCTGCAGGCTCCACGTCAGTCCCTCCCCTAACCCCTCCCGCAAGCGGGAGGGGAATGTGCGCTTCACCCCAGCCTCAGCCGATCGTCTGGCCGGTCTTGGCCCAATCGGCCATGAACGATTCGATGCCCTTGTCGGTCAGCGGGTGCTTGACCAGTTGCTTGATCACCGCCGGCGGCGCGGTCATCACGTCGGCCCCGATCTTGGCGGCCTGCAGCACATGGATCGGGTGACGGACGCTGGCGACCAGGATCTCGGTGCCGAAATCATAATTGTCGTAGATCAGGCGGATGTCTTCGATCAGGTCCATGCCGTCGAAGCCGATATCGTCGTGGCGGCCGACGAAGGGCGAGATGAAGGTCGCACCCGCCTTGGCCGCGAGCAGCGCCTGGTTGGCCGAAAAGCAGAGCGTCACGTTAACCATCGTGCCGTCGTCGGTCAGCGCCTTGCATGCCTTGAGCCCGTCGATCGTCAGCGGCAGCTTGACCGCGACATTGTCGGCGATCTTCCGCACGATTTCCGCCTCGCGCATCATGCCCTCGAAATCGAGCGCGACGACCTCGGCCGAGACTGGGCCGTCGACGATCTCGCAGATCTCCGCCACCACTTCGAGGAAGTTGCGGCCCGACTTGGCAATCAGCGACGGGTTGGTGGTGACGCCGTCCAGCAGCCCGGCATCGGCCAGGTCGCGGATGTCGTCGATGATGGCGGTGTCGGCGAAGAACTTCATGGCAGAACCTTCCAGTGGAGCGTTGCCGCCCGCCTAGCCGACCCGGCCCCGCCGGGCAAATCCCTGCGACCGATTGCCATAGACCAGCATCAGCTTCACCTGCGGCTTCTGCAGCTTGCCGATGGTGACGCGGTAGGTGCCGGGTTCGAGCTTGTAGTACACGATCTTTTCGATCTTTGCGCACATGATACCCGGCGCGCGCGAGGCCATGCGCAGCGGGCGGCCGCTGCCCTTGGCCACGTCGATCCAGCCGGGTTGGTCCGCGGCGATGCCGAAGGTGCCGGCCTTGCGGATCGTCACCTGCGTTTCCGCCGCGCCGTTCTTCGCGGCAATCGTCGTCGCGTGGCGGGTATCGAGCCCGTCGGCGCTACGTTCCCAGCCCGACAAGGATCGCGGAAGCTCGGTGCACTGCGGCACCGCCATGGCCAGTCCAGCTATCTGTATCAGCATCGCCGACTCCCTGTTCAGCGAGTCGCTGTTCTATATTCGTTCCGAACGCAGAACAAGCCGATTCAGTTCGGCACCAGCATCAGCTTGGCCTTGGCCTGCTGCAGACCGCTGGCGAACGCGAGGTACGTGCCCGGCGCCAGCTCGAACCGCACGATCTTGCGGATCGTCGAGCAGTCCGGCCCATGCCCATGCGCCACCGACGTGAGCGCCTCGCCGCCCGCCGCCCCCGGCGCAACATCGACCCAGCCCGGCTGGTCGAGCGCGATGCCATAGGTGCCGGCCTTGGCGATGCGGAACTCGATCATCGCGGCGCGCCCCGGCTTGGCGCCCTTGGGCAGGCCCTTGAGCGTCGACGCGTCGACCGTCGCCAGCGACACCGCCTTGTCGGCCACCAGCTCGTCGCCCGGCGTGCTCCAGCCGGCAAGCGTCGTCGGCAGGCTGGCGTCGGGCGCCTTGCACGCGGTGGTCGCCTGGGCGGGCGCAGTCTGGGCAAGCAGCAGGGCGAGCAACAGCATCGGCGGGTCTCCTCAGACGACGAACCGGCGATACGGGATTCCCGTTCCGCCGAAAATGCCCATATGAGGGGCCGATCATGTCCCGCGCGCGCATTCTCGTCCTCCATCCGGCTCTGGGGCCGCTCGACTATCGCGTGCCGCACGGCATGACGGTGGAGCCCGGCAGCATCGTCATCGTGCCGATCGGCCCGCGCCAGTTCGCAGGCGTCGTTTGGGAACCCGAACGGCTGCCCACCGAGGAGATCGGCGACAATCGGCTTCGCGCCATCCTCGCCGTTGCCGACGCGCCCCCGATCCCCGCGCCTGTCCGGCGGCTGATCGAGTGGACCGCGGACTATTATCTCGCCCCGCCCTCTTCGGTGCTGGCGATGACCCTGCGCACCTCGGCGGCGTTCGAGGCAGCGCCGACGATCACCGAATATCGCGCGACCGGGCAGGTCCCCGATCGCCTGACTCCGCAGCGCGCGCAGGCGCTGGAGCGGATCGGCGAGCGGCAGGGGCTGGTGCGCGAACTTGCCGCCATCGCCGAGGTCTCTGACGCCGTCATTCGCGGGCTGGTCAAGACCGGTGCGATCGAGGCGGTTACGGTTGACACCCAGGCCCCCTACCCGCTCCCCGACCCGGCCTTCGCCCCGCCCGCGCTCAATCCCGCCCAGGCAGCCGTGGCGGGCGGACTGCGCACCGCCGTGGAAACCGCCGCTTTCCAGCCCTTCCTGCTCGACGGCGTCACCGGTTCGGGCAAGACCGAAGTCTATTTCGAAGCCGTCGCCGAGGCGATCGCGGCCGGCAAGCAGACCCTGGTGCTGCTCCCCGAAATCGCGCTGACCGAACCGTTCCTTACCCGCTTCGCCGGCCGCTTCGGCTGCGAGCCGGTGGCGTGGCACTCGGGCCTGCGCAGCTCCGAGCGCCGTCGTGCCTGGCGTGCGATCGCGAGCGGCGAGGCGCTGGTGACGGTGGGCGCGCGCTCGGCGCTGTTCCTGCCCTATCCGAAGCTCGGCCTGATCGTGGTCGACGAGGCGCATGAGACCAGCTTCAAGCAGGAAGACGGCGTGCACTACCACGCGCGCGACGTGGCGGTGATGCGCGGCATGTTCGAGCGCTGCCCGGTGGTCCTCGCCTCCGCCACCCCGGCGATCGAGACGCGGCACCAGGTGGAGGTCGGCCGCTATGCCGAGCTCAAGCTGCCCGGGCGCTATGGTGCGGCGCAGCTGCCCAAGATCGAGGCCATCGACCTGATCCGCGAGCCGCCGGAGCGCGGCCGCTGGCTGGCCCCGCGGCTGGTGGCGGCGATCGAGGAGACGTTGAAGCGCGGCGAGCAGTCGCTGCTGTTCCTCAACCGGCGCGGCTATGCGCCGCTGACGCTGTGCCGGCATTGCGGCCACCGCTTCCAGTGCCCGAACTGCACGGCATGGATGGTCGAGCACCGGCTGCTCCACCGCCTGTCCTGCCACCATTGCGGCCACACCATGCCGACGCCAAGCATGTGCCCCGAGTGCAAGTCCGACGACACCTTGGTCGCCTGCGGCCCCGGCGTTGAGCGGATTGCCGACGAAGTGGCGGCGCTGTGGCCGGATGCCCGCACGGCGATCGTCACCTCGGATACGCTCTGGTCCCCCGCCAAGGCAGCCGAGTTCGTCTCGCGGATGGAGCATGGCGCGATCGACATCGTCGTCGGGACCCAGCTCGTTACGAAGGGTTATCACTTCCCCAACCTGACGCTGGTCGGCGTGGTCGATGCCGATCTCGGGCTCGACGGGGGCGACCTGCGTGCGTCCGAGCGCACCTTCCAGCAGATCATGCAGGTCTCAGGCCGCGCCGGCCGCGGCGAGAAGCCGGGCACGGTGTTCATCCAAACCCACGCCCCCGAGGCACAGGTGATGCAGGCGCTGATCTCGGGCGATGCCGAGGCCTTCTACGCCGCCGAGACCGAAGCGCGACGCGAAGCCGATGCCCCGCCCTTCGGCCGCTATGCCGCGATCATCGTGTCCTCGGAGGACAAGGCCTCGGCGGAGGAAACCGCGCGGATGATCGGCCGCTCGGCGCCCGAGCTGGCCGAGATGCACGTCTACGGCCCCGCGCCTGCGCCGCTGGCAATGCTGCGCGGGCGGCATCGCTTCCGCCTGCTCGTCCACGCCAAGCGCAGCTTCGACGTGCAGGACGTGATCCGCGACTGGCTGGGTGGGCTGAGCTGGAGCGCCCGGGTGCGCGTCGCGGTCGACGTGGACCCCTACAGCTTTGTCTGAGCGCGCCGATTCGATTTGCCATCGCCCCCGCGCGCGATATCGTGGCACCCTGGGGACGATGGGGAACGGGCATGAAGTGGTTGGTTTTGCTGGCGTCGGCTCTGGCGAGCTTCATCGCGGGCCCGGCATGCGCCGATTGGCGCGTAGCCGAAACCGCACATTTCATCGTCTATGCCAACGCCTCCGAAGCGGCGCTGCGCCGCAATGCCGAACGGCTGGAGAAGTTCGACAAGGCGCTGCGCCTGTCGCGCGGCATCCCGGAATCCTCGCTTGGCAAGGCCGGGCGGGTGACGGTCTATTTCGTCAGCAGCGAAGACCGCGTCGCAGCCCTTGCCGGCAGCGCGGACGTCGCGGGCTTCTACATTCCGCGCGCCGGTGCCTCGGTGGCGTTCGTGCCGGGCGACCTGTCCGGCGACGGACCGCTCGCGCTCGGTTCGCAGCAGGTGCTGCAGCATGAATATGCCCATCATTTCATGTTCACCACTTGGCCGGACGCGGCCTTCCCGTCCTGGGTGTCCGAAGGCTGGGCGGAGTTCCACGCCACCGCCAGCTTCGATCGCGACGGCAGCATGCAGTTCGGCGGCGCACCTATGTATCGCGCCTATGGTCTGCTCACCGGCAATCCGCTGCCGATCCAGCAGATCCTGGCGGGGGCGGCGGGCAAGCTGCGGGCGGATCAGCGCGACGCGCTGTACGGGCGCGGCTGGGCGCTGGTCCATTACCTGACCTTCGAGCCGAGCCGCAAAGGCCAGTTGAGCGCCTATCTCGACGCGATCACCAAGGAACGGAAATCTCCCGAGGCGGCGGCCGTCGCCGCGTTCGGCGACCTCCGCGCGCTGAACAAGGAATTGGAGCGCTTCCTCCAGCAGCCTAAAATCAGCGGCTTTCGCGTCCGGGCGGAAAACCTCGCCATCCCGCCCGTAACGCTGCGCCTGCTGCGGCCGGGCGAAGCCGCGATCATGCCGGTACGCATCCGCTCCGACGCGGGGGTGGACGAGAAGACCGCCCCCGCCGTCTATGCCGACGCCAAGAAGATCGCGGCGCGCTTCCCTGACGATCCCGAGGTCCAGCGCGCGCTGGCCGAGGCCGCCTATGACGCGGGCGACCATGCCGCCGCGCTCGCCGCCGCCGATCGCGCCATCGCGGCGGACCCGAAGCTGGTTGAGGCGCATTGCTACCGCGCGATGGCGCAGATGGCGATCGCCGAAGCCGCGAAGGACGAGAAGCCGGAAACTTGGGCCGAGATTCGTCGCACCATCGGGCGTGCCAACCGGCTCGATACCGAGGATCCGCGGCCGCTGATCCTGTTCTTCCGCAGCTATGCCGAGCGCCGCCAATGGCCGCCCGAGATCGCGCGCGACGGCCTGATGCACGCCTATGAACTCGCGCCGCAGGATCGCGGCTTGCGGATGCAGGCCGCCGACATGCTGATAGGCGAGAAGAAGCTGGCCACGGCGCGGGCAATGCTGCTGGTGCTTACCTATGATCCACACGCCTCGGGCATCGGCACAGCCGCATCCAAGATGATCGACACGATCGATGCGCAGATGAAGGCCGGCGCAGCATCGGCTTCTGCGCCTGCACCAGCGACCGCGCCCGCGCCCGCGCCCGCGAAATAACAACCATGGCGCCGCTGCGCTTGAACCGGCGCCGCTTTTCGCCGAAAGCGCGGGCCATGGCTAGAACCGGGGCGTTTCCGCGCATGCGGCAGGTGATCATGCTGGTGGCGATGCTGCTCGCCTGGAGTGTGCCGGCGCGTGCCGACGACATCTCCGCGGCGGGGCGCGGGGTGGTGCGGATCGTCACCATCGCGGTCGCAGACGACGAGGTGGTCGGCTTCGGCCATGGCAGTGGCTTCGCGGTGGCGCCCAACCGTGTCGTCACCAACGCGCATGTCGTCGAGCTTGCCTCGCGCTATCCCGGCAACGTCGTGATCGGCGTGGTGCCGTCCGAGGGCAGCAAGTCCTTCCAGGGCAAGCTGATCGCGATCGACACCAAGCGCGACCTGGCGCTGATCGAGTTCAGCGGCGCCAAGCTGCCAACGCTGGCGCTGTCCAGCGGCGCGGTGACCGACGGCGAAACGCTGATCGCGCTCGGCTATCCAGGCAATGTCGACATCGCGACGGCGCGCTCGGCGGCGGACTTCATCACCCCGCAATCGCCGGTGCGCTCGCAGGGCGGCTTTGCCGGCACGCGGACGCTGGAGGGCATTTCGGTGCTGCTCCACACCGCCAGCATCGCCCGCGGCAATTCGGGCGGGCCGCTGCTCGATGCGTGCGGGCGGGTGCTGGGGGTCAACTCGGCGATCACCAACAGCGAGGAGGGCGATTCGACCTTTGCGTTCGCCATCTCCTATCCCGAGCTGACTGCCTTCCTCACCCAGGCCAAGCAGCCCTTCGTCTCGATCGCCGCTCCGTGCATCAGCGTCGAGCAGCGCAACGCGCTCGACAAGGCGGCCGAGGAGAAGGACCGCGCCGACATCGCCAACCGCAACGCGCAGGCCGAATCGGCCGCGGCGCGCGCCCGCGAAGCCGCGATCGACAAAGCGCGCGCAGCGAATGAGTCCGCCCGCGAAACCTATATGGCGGGTGCCGCGGTGCTGCTGGTGTTCGGCGCACTGGCGCTGGGCGCGGCGGGCCTGCTGCTCTCGCGCGACCGGCAGCGCCCGGGCATCTGGACCGCGGTGGGCGGCGGTGCGCTGCTGCTCGGCGCGGTCGCGCTGTTCGTGCTGCGCCCGAGCTTCGACGAGGCGAGCATCGCCGCCCCGCCCGAGGACAACCAGACCGCCGAGGCGAAACTCCCGGCGGGTGCCGCGGAGGGTCCGCTGGTCTGCACGCTCCAGCCCGATCGCAGCCGGATCACCGTCTCGCCGGGCGAAGCGGTGAAGCTGAATGTCGGGCTCGACGGCTGCTTCGACGGGGGCACGCAATACGCCGAATCCGGCCGCCGCTGGCAGCGCGTGCTCGTTCCCGCCGACGAGCAGACGGTGACGGTGCGCGAGTTCGATCCGGACAGCGGTACGCTCACGGACACGCGCTATTTCCTGTCGGCCGCGGACATGCAGAAGGTGCGCGACGTCAAGCCGACCGTCCCGGTGAACCAGTGCACCGCCGACCAGGCCAAGCGCGCGAGCCTCGCCAGCCTCCAGCAGCTGATGCGCGCCACGCTGCCGCCGGCGTATAACGAGAAGCTGGTCTATCACTGCGCGCCCGACGGGGCGGAGTGAGCTACTTCCGCTCCCTCACGCCTTCCCGCGCCCGCAGCACCCGCTTCCGCTCCAGCCCATAGGCATAGCCGCCCATACTGCCGTCGCCGCGTTGGGCGCGGTGGCAGGGGATGGCGAGCGCGACCGGGTTGGCGCCGCACGCCGTGCCCGCCGCGCGCACCGCGCCGGGATTGCCCGCCATCGCCGCGAGTTCGGCATAGCTCCGCGTCTCGCCCGGCGGGATCGTGCGGAGTGCCTGCCACACCGCCTCCTGGAAGGCGGTGCCCTGCACGTCGAGCGGCAGGTCGCGCTGGCGATTGGGATCCTCAACCAGCGCCACCACGTGCGCCGCGAGCGCGGCGAAGTCGGCATCGCCGGGCACCACCGTCGCCGCAGGGAAGCGGCGGGCGAGCATCTCCGCATCCTCGTCGAAGGCGATGCGGCACAGGCCCTTGTCCGTCGCGGCGATGAGCAGGGGCCCGAGGCTGGTCTCCGCCAGCGTCCAGCGGATCGTCACCCCCGCCCCGCCGGCACGCCATGCGCTCGGCACCATGCCGAGCCGCGCCCCCGCCTCAGCGTAGAAGCGGCTGGGGGCCGAATAGCCGGCGGCATAGATTGCCCGGGTCACGCTGTCCTCCTCGTCGAGTGCCGCCGCCGCCCGGCGGGCGCGCAGGCCGCGGGCATAGGCGGCGGGGGTCACGCCGGTCGCGCGCTTGAACAGCCGGTTGAAATGGTGCGGCGCATAGCCGACTGCCGCGGCCAGCGCCTCGAGCCCGATCATCTCCTCCGCCGCATCGAGCAGCGCCGTGGCGCGCGCAACCGCTGTCGCATCCCGCGCCGCCTCGTCCGGCTTGCAGCGAAGGCACGCGCGGAACCCCGCCGCCGCCGCGTCCGCGCCGGCATCGAAGAAGCGGACATTCTCCGGCCGCGGCCGCCGCGCCGGGCAGCTCGGCTTGCAGTAGATACCGGTGGTGGTCACCGCGACGACGAAGCGGCCGTCCTGCGCCCGGTCGCGCGCGGCGAAGGCGTTCCAGCGGGCATCGTGCAGGGCAGCAGCATAGGTCATGCCATCGCTATACGCCCATTGGCGTAGTTGCGGCATCCCGCCGCTTGCGCGCAAAGCCGCCCCGGCTCTTGCAGTCGGCGCGCTTTGCTGGCAACGTTAACGTTAACACGCGTGTCGGCGCGGAAGTTTGGAGAGTGCATGTCCTTCTGGCACCGCACGGGCGCGCTGCGCTGGTGGATCATCGGCATCGTCATGCTGGGCACGATGCTCAACTATCTGACGCGGAGCACGCTGGCGGTCGCGGCGCCGAGCTTCATGGTCGATCTCCACATCGACGAGCAGCAATATTCCTACATCACCGCAGCCTTCCAGGGCGGCATCATGCTGCAGCCGGTGGTGGGCTATATCCTCGACGTGGTCGGCCTGCGCTCGGGCATGGCGCTGTTCGCCGCCGGCTGGGGCCTGCTGAGCATGGCGCACGGCCTGGCCTTCAGCTGGCAATGGCTGTTCGCGCTGCGCGGGATGCTGGGCTTTGCCGAAGGCACCTCGCACACCGGTGGCCTCAAGGTCGTCTCCGAGTGGTTCCCGGCGCGCGAGCGCGGCTTTGCCGGCGGCATCTACAATCTCGGCGCCTCGGCCGGTGCGGCGCTGGCGGCGCCGCTGGTCGCGGGATCGATCGCCTTGTGGAACTGGCGCGCGGCCTTCGTCGTCACCGGGGTGCTGGCGCTGCTCTGGGCGCTGCTGTGGCTGCTCAACTATCGCACCCCGCAGACCCATCCGAGCATCTCGAGCCAAGAGCGCGACCTGATCCTCAGCGGCCAGGAAGCGCATATCCAGGAACGCGGCGAGCGCCCCTCGCCGCTGCGCCTGCTCGCCCAGCGCAACTTCTGGGGCATCGCCCTGCCGCGCTTCCTCGCCGACCCGACCTGGGGGACGCTGACCTTCTGGATGCCGCTCTATCTAGTGAAGGTGCGCGGCTTCAACCTGGGCGAGATCGCGGTTTCCGCCTTCCTGCCCTTCATCGCCGCCGATCTGGGCTGCATGTTCGGCCCCGCCCTCGCGCTGTTCCTCCAGCGGCGCGGGATCAGCCTGATCAACGCGCGGCGCTGGACCTTCACCTTCGGCGCGCTGCTGATGACCGGCATGGTGTTCGTCGCCAGCGTCGAGAGCGCCTGGCTGGCGGTAGCCCTCCTCTGCCTCGGTGGCTTCGCGCACCAGACCCTCTCGGTCACCGTCATCACCATGGCCAGCGACCTCTTCCCGCGCAACGAGCTCGGCACCGTCGCCGGCTTGGCGGGCACCTTCGCCAACAGCAGCATCCTCATTTTCTCGCTGCTGATCGGCGGGCTGGTCGCCTCGCTCGGCTATGGCCCCTTCTTCATCGCCCTCGGGCTGCTCGACCTCGTCGCCGCCCTTCTTCTCTGGACCCTCGTCAAGGCGCCCCGATGATCCGCAATCCGATCCTTCCCGGCTTCAACCCCGATCCGTCGATCTGCCGCGTCGGCGACGACTATTACATCGCGACCTCGACCTTCGAGTGGTTCCCCGGCGTGCAGATCCACCACAGCCGCGACCTCGCCAACTGGACGCTGGTCGCCCGGCCGCTGGTGCGCGCGTCGCAGCTCGACATGCGCGGCGATCCGGACAGCTGCGGCGTGTGGGCACCGTGCCTCACCCATGACGGCGCCCGCTTCCACCTGCTCTACACCGATGTGAAGCGCTACGGCCGCACGACCATGGGCGGCGCCTCGGGCGCGTCGCTGCGCGACTTCCACAATTACCTCGTCACCTGCGAGACGATCGACGGGGAGTGGTCCGATCCGATCCACCTCAATTCGAGCGGGTTCGACCCCTCGATGTTCCATGACGAGGACGGCCGCAAATGGGTGGTCAACCAGCTCTGGGACCATCGCCCGGGCCGCAACCGCTTCGCCGGGATCGTGCTGCAGGAATATGATCCGGCGTCGGAGAAGCTGGTCGGCACGCGCACCAACATCTTCCCGGGCACCGCGCTGGGGCTGACCGAGGCGCCGCACCTCTATCGCCGCGGCGACTTCTACTATCTGCTCACCGCCGAGGGCGGCACCGGCTGGAACCATGCCGTCACCATGGCGCGCTCGCGGGCGATCACCGGGCCGTACGAGCTGCATCCGGACACCTATATCCTCTCCAGCCGCACCCGCCCCGACGCGGTGCTGGCACGCGCGGGCCATGCCGATCTGGTCCACACGGCGGACGGGGAGCCCTGGCTCGCCTATCTGTGTGGGCGCCCGCTGCCGAATCGCGGCCGCTGCGTGCTCGGCCGCGAGACCGCGATCCAGCCGATGCGCTGGGCCGAGGATGGCTGGCTCTACACCCGCGACGGCCGCGGCCTGCCCGAGCTGGAGGTGCCCGCGCTCAGCAACACCCTCTCGCCGGGGCGGCAGACCGAGGAGCGGCACGACTTCGACTCGGCCACGCTGCCGATCGACCTGCAATGGCTGCGCACCCCCGAGCCCGACCAGATCTTCAGCCTCACCGCCAGGCCCGGCCATCTCCGCCTGTTCGGGCGCGAGACGATCGGCAGCGTCTTCACCCAGGCGCTGGTCGCGCGGCGGCTCCAGGCCTTCTGCACCTCGACGACTTGCGTGCTCGACTTCGAACCGCAGGACTTCCAGCAGGCGGCGGGGCTGGTCGCCTATTATAACGGCACCAAGTTCCACTACCTGCATGTCAGCCATGACGAGGACGTGGGCCGCCACCTCCGCGTGATGACAGCGCTGCCCGACGCCCCCCAGGGCGACGCCTTCACCGCGCCGATCCCGCTGCCGGCGGGGCCGATCGAGCTGCGCTGCGAAATGGATTACGAGCGGCTGCGCTTCGGCTGGCGGATGGCGGGGGCGGAGGCCTGGCACTGGCTCCCCGAGCTGTTCGATGCCTCGATCCTCTCCGACGAGGCGAGCGCCCCCGGCCTGCCCAACTTCACAGGCGCGTTCATCGGCATGGCCTGCCAGGACATGGGCGGCACGGGCACCCCGGCGGACTTCGACTGGTTCGCGTATCGCGAGCGAGAGTATGTGGTGGATTCGACGGCGGGCTGAGGCGGGCAAAACCGGCGTACGATCGATATTGCCTTCCGTTCGTTTCGGGGTGAAGCTTCCCCAAAAGAACTGCCAGAGAGGAGTATCATGCGCACCGGAAAACTGCTGCTCGCATCCACGATCGTAATGGTGGCTGCGTTCGCCGGTGCAAGCATGGCGCAGGAGCAACGCGGGGCTGCAGCGGCGCTGTCGTTCGGCGGACTGCGCTTCGACGGTGCGCTGAACGGTGGCATCGAGCAGGCCCGACTCGATAACGGCAAGCTGACGATCGCTGCGGGACCGAAGACCGATTTCTTCAACGAGGTCGACGGGACCACGATCTATGGCAACGCGCCGGTCGTGCTCACGCGGATCGACAACACCAAGCCGTTCACCTTCGTGGTTCGGGTCGCGCCGAAGCTGGCGAGCACCTATGATGCCGCTGCCGCCTATGTCTGGGTCGACGACAAGCACTGGCTGAAGATGGCGCTGGAACGTGATGAGCGTGGTCTCGCCCGTATCGTGACGGTCCGCACCAACGGCACGTCTGACGACAACAATCATGACGCGGTCGGCGCGCCATCGGCATTCCTGAAGCTCTCCTCGGACACCAAGTCGATCGGTTTCTATTACTCCATCGACGGCAAGACCTGGCAGCTCGTTCGGGTGTTCCGGAACGACTATCCTGCCGCGCTGCAGCTGGGGCTGAGTGCCCAGTCACCGACAGGAACCGGAACGGAGGCCGCGTTCAGCGGGCTTTCGTTCACCCCGGCGAGCGTGCGGGACTTCCGCTTGGGGGAATAAGGCAGGGGGCGGTTCGCCCTACTCCCCCTCACGCAACATGCTCGCCCGCCGCAGCCGCGCCTCCAGATCCTCCACCATCCGCTCCCGGCTGCGGAACGCATGCTGCAGGTCACGCTGGCTGAGCGGCATCAGGAATTCGCAGCCGTGGCGGGTGTCCTCGCGCCACACCACCCGCGCCTCGCGCGCGCCGGCGCCGGACATGCCGATCCAGATCAGCGTCCCCTCGGGCAGCGCCACATCGGCGTTGAACAGGAAGCCGGTGCGCGAGAAATTCTCGACCACCGCGTCGAACGGGCGGCCGTCCATGCCGCGCACGGTGGTTTCCCGATTCACCAGGAAGCGCACCGCGCCGCGCGCGTCCATGCTTCCCCAAACTTCCAGTCGCGCGACGAGCACTCGTGCCTGTTCCCTTGCCCCAGACCCGGGCTTCTACCGCAAACGGGGTTAACGCCTGACCAACGCCGCCACGCTTCTTGACGCGGCGCAGCATCGCTGCCATATGCGCCATCACGACGAGGCATTTATTTGCAGCGTGATCGGCGGCGCAGGCCCGGAAGGGAAAAAGCGCCGCTCGGCTCTGCCTCGTTCTTACCGGCTTCCCAAATCACGCGGGGCGTCACTTGTTGACCCCGCCTACGCCCGCGCCTTTCGAAGATGCGCGTGCGCCGGCATCTATTCGTAAGGTATTCCCATGTTGTTCAAAGACCTCGGCCTTTCCGAGACCGTCCTCGCTGCGCTTGCGGCGAAGGGCTATAACGAGGCTACGCCGATCCAGGCGCAGTCGATCCCCGCGCTGCTCGAAGGCCGCGACCTGCTCGGCATCGCCCAGACCGGCACCGGCAAGACCGCCGCGTTCATGCTCCCGTCGATCGACCGCCTCGTCGCCAGCGGCAAGCGCGCCCAGCCGCGCGGCTGCCGCATGCTCGTCCTCGCGCCGACCCGCGAGCTCGCCGCGCAGATCGCCGACAATGCCAAGCACTACGCCAGCGGCACCGGCCTGCGCATCGCCACCGTGTTCGGCGGCACCTCGGTCCACAAGAACAAGACCGATCTGGCGCGCGGCGTCGACATCCTCGTCGCGACGCCGGGCCGCCTCGTCGACCTGCTCGACCAGTGCTACATGATCCTGCTGGGCATCGAGATCCTGGTGCTCGACGAGGCCGACCAGATGCTCGACCTCGGCTTCATCCATGCGCTGCGCCGCATCGTGAAGGAGCTGCCGGCCAAGCGCCAGTCGCTGTTCTTCTCGGCGACCATGCCCAAGTCGATCCGCGAGCTGGCCAGCCAGTTCATCCACAACCCGGTGGAAGTGAAGGTGACCCCGGTCGCCACCACGGCGGAGCGCGTCGAGCAGTTCGTCACCTATGTGAACCAGACCGAGAAGCAGGCGCTGCTGACGATGCAGCTGCGCAGCCTCGAGATCGACCGCGCGCTGATCTTCACCCGCACCAAGCATGGCGCCGACCGCGTCGTGCGGCTGCTCGCCGGCAACGGCATCGCCGCCAACGCGATCCACGGCAACAAGAGCCAGCCGCAGCGCGAGCGGGCGCTGGGCGAGTTCCGCTCGGGCAAGGTCAAGCTGATGGTGGCGACCGACATCGCCGCGCGCGGCATCGACGTGTCGGGCGTCAGCCATGTGTTCAACTTCGAGCTGCCCAACGTGCCGGAGCAATATGTCCACCGCATCGGCCGCACCGCGCGCGCCGGCGCCGACGGCATCGCGATCAGCTACTGCGCCGATGACGAGCGTCCGTATCTGAAGGACATCGAGCGGCTGACCCGCCAGAAGCTCACCGTGCAGCCGCTGCCGGAGAACTTCATGGCCGAGGCCGACAAGATCAAGGCGACCCGCTCGCCGATGCCGGCGAGCCGCGACGAGCAGAACGGCCGCAACGGCCGCGCGATGCAGCATGCCTCGGGGCGTCGTGGCGACGGCCAGCCGGCGCGCGGTGGTCGTGGTGGCCCGCGTGGCGATGCGCCGCGGGGTGGCGAGCAGCGCCGGGCCGAGGGTCCGCGCGGTGAGCAGCCGCGTCGCGCCGAAGGTGCCGGCCATGCCGGTGCGGGCGCCGGTGCCGGTCGCGGTCCGGGTGCGCCCAAGCGCAAGTTCAACGCGCGTCCGGCCGGCAGCGGCCAGGGTCGCCCCGGCGGCAATCGCGGCCAGGGCGGCGGCGGTCAGGGCCGCGCGCGCTGACACCTAAACTCCTCCCCGGCACGGGGAGGGGGACCATGCGCAGCATGGTGGAGGGGCCGCGCCGAAAGGCGCGGTCTTTCGCGTTTTGAGGCCGGGGGCACCGCCGCGTGCCGCGGCGGCCCCTCCACCATTTGCTCGCGCAAATGGTCCCCCTCCCCGTACCGGGGAGGAATTTGGGTATCCGTCCCACTCCGGCACGGCTGTGCCAAAGCCGGTCATTCACCAATTTCAATAAGCTAGCCCCGCCCCCCGCGCGCCCGCTAGCGCTCGTCCCCACAACAGGTGGGAACATGAAGACGATGCGCAATGCCCTGATGGCCGCAGCCCTGGCGCTCGGCGCGGTGGTGCCGGCAGCCGCCCATGCCACGGTGGTGATCACCGACTATGACGACGATCCCGGCTATCTCGCCGCCGACCAGATGATCTACACCCCCACCGGTTTCGTCGGCAACTGGCCGGGCATGAGCCGCTTCCGCTTCACCGGCACCGAGAACGGCAAGACGGTCGAGTTCCTCACCTATTGCGCTGACGCCTTCACCGCGATCGGCACCGGCAGCTTCGAGCGCACCGGCATTTCCGCCGTGCTCGGCGACGTCACCCGCCAGCAGCAGCTGCTCACCCTGCTCACCAACTCGCAGGTCCTGCGCGGCAACACCAGCGACCTGCTCGCGCGCAAGACCATCTCCGCCGCTACCCAGCTCGCGGTGTGGGAGATCCTCGAGGAGCATAGCGGCAGCTACGACACCACCAGCGGCCAATTCTACACCGTCGGCGGCAACAGCGACGATGCCCGCGCGCTGGCCAACAGCTATCTCACCCAGATCACCACCGGCGGCTGGACCGCGATCGCGGGGCACAAGCTGCAGCTGCTCTTCTCCAAGGACCAGCAGAGCCAGGTGTTCCTGAGCGCGGTTCCCGAACCCTCCAGCTGGGCGACGATGATCGGCGGCTTCGCGCTGGTCGGCGGCATGTTCCGGCGCAAGCGCGCGGCGGCGCTGCGAGTCGCCTGACGCTCGCTAATCCCATGATTTCGGGGCAGGCGAGCGCATCGCCTGCCCTTTTTCTTGGGCGCTTCCAGACACGTCGAAACCCAAACATGAAACCAGCGTGTGACGTTTCGGCGACTCGGGTTGCATACGGCCAAGCGCGATGCTAGCAGCCCGGCAACCCATCGGGGGCGCAGTTTGCGTCGCCCCCCTTTTGTGCATGGGGTCACTTCCGACCCTCCGAGAGGAAACGAATCGCGTGGAGAATTCCGGCGGTATTCAGGCCAGCCTAAGCGGACGCTACGCAACCGCGCTGTTCGAGCTGGCACGTGACGCCAAGGCCATCGAGGCCGTCGAAGCCAGCCTTGCGACCGTGCGGGCGGCGCTCGACGAATCGCCCGAGTTCAAGGCGCTGACCACCAGCCCGCTGATCGGCCGCCAGGCCGCCGGCAAGGCCGTGGCCGCTGCGGCGGGCGCGATGGGCCTGGATGCGACGACGACCAAGTTCCTCGGCGTGCTTGCCGAGAACCGCCGTCTGGCACAGCTGCCGGCGATCATCCGCACCTTCCGCGCGCTGGCCACCCGCCACCGCGGCGAGACGACCGCGGAAGTGACCTCGGCGCACCCGCTCGATGCCGAACAGGTGGATGCGCTCAAGCAGCAGCTCCGCACCCGTATCGGCCGCGAGGTCTCGGTCGACCTGTCGGTGGACCCCTCGCTGCTCGGCGGCCTGGTCGTGAAGATCGGCAGCCAGATGATCGATTCGTCGATCAAGACCCGACTGAACTCCCTCGCGCACGCGATGAAAGGCTGAAGGCTAAGAAGATGGATATCCGCGCCGCAGAAATCTCGAAGGTCATCAAGGACCAGATCGCCAATTTCGGCACCGAAGCGCAGGTTTCGGAAATCGGCCAGGTGCTGTCCGTCGGCGACGGCATCGCGCGCATCCACGGGCTGGACAATGTCCAGGCCGGCGAGATGGTCGAATTCGCCAACGGCGTGCAGGGCATGGCGCTCAACCTCGAGGCCGACAATGTCGGCGTCGTGATCTTCGGCTCGGACGCCGAGATCAAGGAAGGCGACACCGTCAAGCGCACCGGCACGATCGTGGACGTGCCAATCGGCAAGGGCCTGCTGGGCCGCGTGGTCGACGCCCTGGGCAACCCGATCGACGGCAAGGGTCCGATCGAGTACACCGAGCGCCGCCGCGTCGAAGTCAAGGCGCCGGGCATCATCCCGCGCAAGTCGGTGCACGAACCGGTGCAGACCGGCCTCAAGGCGATCGACGCCCTGGTGCCCGTGGGCCGTGGCCAGCGCGAGCTGATCATCGGTGACCGCCAGACCGGCAAGACTGCCGTCGCCATCGACACCTTCATCAACCAGAAGGCGGTCAACGCCGGTTCGGAC
>NZ_CAJYHX010000016.1 GCF_913774285.1 uncultured Sphingomonas sp.
CGCGGTGGAACTTCTGACGGAACTCGATCGCCATCTTGGTGGCGAAGGTCACCGCCTCGGGATCGTCGCCATTGACGTGGAAGACCGGCGCCTGGACGCCCTTGGCCACATCCGACGGATAGGGCGACGAGCGCGCGAACTGCGGGCTGGTGGTGAAGCCCACCTGGTTGTTGATGATGAAGTGGACGCAGCCGCCCGTATTATAGCCACGGATGCCGGAGAAGCCGAGGCATTCCCAGACGATGCCCTGGCCCGCAAAGGCGGCGTCGCCATGGATCAGCACCGGCACCGAGGCCGAGTGATCCTCCAGGTCGCCCGCGATCGTCTGGATCGCGCGGGTCTTGCCCAGCACGACCGGGTTCACCGCCTCGAGGTGCGAGGGGTTGGCGACCAGCGACATGTGGACCTTGTGGCCGTCGAACTCGCGATCGGTCGAGGTGCCGAGGTGATACTTCACGTCGCCCGAACCGCCGATGTCATCGGGGTTGGCCGAACCACCGGCGAACTCGTGGAAGATCACGCGCAGCGGCTTGGCCATGACATTGGCCAGCACGTTCAGACGGCCGCGATGCGCCATGCCGAACACGATCTCGCGCACGCCCATCTGGCCGCCGTACTTGATGACCGATTCCAGCGCGGGGATCATCGACTCGCCACCGTCCAGGCCGAAGCGCTTGGTGCCGACATATTTCTTGCCGAGGAATTTTTCCCACTGCTCGGCTTCGATGACCTTGTTCAGGATCGCCTTCTTGCCATCGACCGTGAAGTCGATCGCCTTGTCCTGGCCTTCCATCCGGTCCTGAAGGAAGCGGCGCTCCTCCACATCCGCGATGTGCATATATTCGAGGCCGACATTACCGCAGTAATTGGCCTGGAGGATCGTGACGATCTCGCGCACCGTGCCGTGCTGCAGGCCGAGCGCGCCGCCGAGATAGATCGGGCGATCAAGGTCTGCGCCCGAGAAGCCGTGATATTCCGGCGTCAGATCGGCGGGCAGGTTCTGGCGGGCGAGGCCCAGCGGATCGAGATTGGCGGCGAGATGGCCGCGCACCCGGTAGGTGCGGATCAGCATCATCGCGCGGATCGAATCTTCCGCGGCCTTGGTCACGTCCGCCGTCGAGGCGGCCGGGGCGGCCGGCTTGGCCGGCGCGCCGCCCTTGGCGGGCTTCGGCGCGGGCTCCATCTGGGTGGGGTCGAGCCCGGCCGTCAGCGCGTCGGTTTCGGTCAGCGGCCAGTTGGCGCGCTGCCAGCTGGGGCCGGAGGCCGTGGATTCGAGACCCTCGAACCAGGCACGCCAGCTCGGTTCGACAGAGGCCGGATCGCTCTTGTAGCGCCGGTACAGGGTCTCGACGAAGCCGGGGCTCACGCCGCCGGCGATGTCGTCGAAGTCGAGGCCTTCATAGCCCATGATCATGCTTCCGTTCGTGTTAGCGCTCCCATACCCACCTATATAGGAGCGCTACCGTTGCAGTTTAGCCCTTGAGCACTTCCATCAGCGTCTCGCCGAGCAGCGAGGGGCTGGGGGAGACGCGGATGCCAGCGGCTTCCATGGCTGCGATCTTGTCTTCGGCGCCGCCCTGGCCGCCCGAGACGATCGCACCGGCATGGCCCATACGGCGGCCCGGAGGCGCGGTGCGGCCCGCGATGAAGCCGGCCATCGGCTTCTTGCGGCCACGCTTGGCCTCGTCGATCAGGAACTGCGCCGCTTCTTCTTCCGCCGAGCCGCCGATTTCGCCGATCATGATGATCGACTGGGTGGCTTCGTCGGCGAGGAACAGCTCGAGCACGTCGATGAAGTTGGTGCCGTTGACCGGGTCACCGCCGATACCCACCGCGGTGGTCTGGCCGAGGCCTGCGTTGGTGGTCTGGAACACCGCCTCATAGGTGAGGGTGCCCGAGCGCGACACGACGCCCACCGAGCCCTTGGAGAAGATGCTGCCCGGCATGATGCCGATCTTGCACTCGCCGGGGGTCAGGATGCCCGGGCAGTTCGGGCCGATCAGGCGCGACTTGGAGCCGGAAAGCGCGCGCTTAACCTTCACCATGTCCAGCACCGGAATGCCTTCGGTGATCGCGACGATCAGCGGGATCTCGGCGTCGATCGCCTCGAGGATCGAGTCCGCCGCGAAGGGGGGCGGCACGTAGATCACGCTGGCGTCTGCGCCGGTCTTCGACTTGGCTTCGGCGACCGTGTTGAACACGGGCAGGCCGATATGCGTGCTACCGCCCTTGCCGGGGGTGACGCCGCCGACCATCTGCGTGCCATAGGCAAGCGCCTGCTCGGTGTGGAACGTGCCGGTGGCACCGGTCATCCCCTGGACGATGACCTTGGTGTTCTTGTCGACGAGGATGCTCATTCAGTTCGCCTTTTCCGGGTCGCTGGGAGGAGGGGTAAAGGAGCGCAGCGCAATCCAGCCGCCGAACGTGGCGAGCGAATATTGCGTCGTTCCGAACGAAGCGGCCGTGAAGGTCGCGCGGTCGGGCTTGGATTCGGGGCGCGCATAGAGCGGCACCTTTTCCTCGCTCGGCAGCACGATCTTGCGGGCCGCGAGATAATCGTCGCCGCCGCCGATCCACAGGACCATGCAGCTTTCGGCGAGGGTGCCCGTGCCGGTGCCGGCCTTGGGGACGAACAGATAGGTGTTGCCGCCGGCGATGCGATAGATGCTGTTGGGCACCGCGGCCGGTTCGGGCGCGGGCGCCTTCAGCGCATCGGCGGCATTCGCGGTCGCGGCGGCACCGATGCCGATCGCGCGCCGCGCGGGCAGCGGCAGCGTCGCATAGGTCGCCGCTTCGGACATGCCGCGAGTCAACCTGGCGCTGCCGCCCATGCACACGGCACGGAACAGCGCCACCGGCTCGGTCGGTGCCGTGGCGATCGCTTCCTGTGCGGAAGCGACGCCCGGCACCGCGACGAGCGCGGGCAGGATCAGGCGAGCGAGGAGTCGATCGACTTGCATGCCGCGACCAGTTCCTTGACCGCGTCGACCGAGACGTCGAAATTCTGCTTCGCCGTGGCGTTCAGCTCGATCTCGACGATGCGCTCGACGCCGTCCTTGCCGATCACGATCGGCACGCCGACATACAGGTCATCGACGCCGTACTGGCCGGTAAGGTGCGCGGCGCAGGGAAGCAGGCGCTTCTTGTCCTTCAGATAGCTCTCGGCCATCGCGATCGCGCTGGTGGCGGGCGCATAATAGGCCGAGCCGGTCTTGAGCAGCGCGACGATCTCGCCGCCGCCCGAACGGGTGCGGGCGACGATGGCGTCGATGCGCTCCTGGGTGGACCAGCCCATCTTGATCAGGTCGGGCACCGGGATGCCGGCGACGGTCGAATATTCGATCACCGGGACCATGGTGTCGCCGTGGCCGCCGAGCACGAAGGCGGTGACGTCCTCGACCGAGACGTTGAATTCCTCGGCGAGGAAGTGGCGGAAGCGTGCCGAATCGAGCACGCCGGCCATGCCGACGACCTTCTGGTGCGGCAGGCCCGAGAATTCACGGAGCGCCCACACCATCGCGTCGAGCGGGTTGGTGATGCAGATCACGAACGCGTCAGGCGCGTGCGCGGCGATGCCTTCGCCCACGGCCTTCATCACGCCCAGGTTGGTCTTGAGCAGGTCGTCGCGGCTCATGCCCGGCTTGCGCGGGATGCCGGCGGTGACGATGCAGACGTCCGCGCCCGCAATGTCCTCATAGCTGTTCGCACCCTTGAGGGTGACGTCGAAGCCTTCGACCGGCGCGGACTGCGCGAGGTCGAGCGCCTTGCCCTGCGGGGTGCCTTCAGCGATGTCGAAAAGGACGATGTCGCCCAGTTCCTTGATGGCGGCGAGGTGCGCGAGCGTACCACCGATCATGCCGGAGCCGATCAGCGCGATCTTCTTGCGGGCCATGGAATCTCCTTGGTTGGTTCCAAGCAAAGCGGTCGCGTGAACATGCGCCGCGAAAGCGAGGGCGGGATAGGCCTATAATAGCGAGGCTGCAACCCGGGATTCGGCTTAGGCGCAGGAATATCTTTGCAAATCGTTCGCAAGTGCAATAGCGGGCGATTTGCGCGGATTTGCGTGGGTCTGGTGGCGCGGCGCTCGGAGCGGGTGGCGCCGACGGTCAGGCGGCGCGCGGCTTCCAGGTAAGTACGCGCCAAATATAGAAGATCAGCATCGCCACCACGCCGATGATGATGGCGGGGGTCACGAACCGGTCGATTTCGGCGATCGCAGCCCCGAGGCCATAGCCGACGCCGACCAAAGCGGCGTTCCACAGCGCGCTGCCCGCGGCCGTGTAGAGGCAGAATTTCCAGAAGGGCATGTGCATCAGCCCGGCGGGCAGCGAGATGATCGTGCGGCCGAACGGCATGAAGCGGAACACGAAGATCGTCGGCCCGCCCCAGCGGTCGAAATAGCCCTTGAACCGCTCGACATCGTGCCACTCGACGGTGAGCCAGCGGCCCCAGCGCGCGACGAAGGGCTGCAGCCGCTCATAGCCGAGCCGCCGCCCGATCTCCCACCAGAAGAGATTGCCGAGCAAGGTGCCGAGCGTGCCGACCAGCACCAGCAGCACGGGATCGAAATGCCCGCGCGCCGCGCCGATGCCCGCCATCCCCATGATCGCCTCGGAGGGGACCGGGGGAATGACGTTCTCCAGCACCATCAGCAGGAAGATGCCCCAATAGCCCCAGCCGAGGATCACGCCCATCGCGTCAGGCCCCGATCAGGCGCGTGCGGCCACCCGGGCCTCGATCGCATCCCAGATCATGCCCGCCGTGTCGGTGCCGTTGAACCGGTCGATCGCGACGATGCCCGTGGGCGAAGTGACGTTGATTTCGGTCAGCCATTGTCCGCCGATAACGTCGATACCCACGAAAAGGAGCCCGCGCTTCTTGAGTTCGGGCCCGAGCACGGCGCAGATTTCCTGCTCCTTCGCGGTCAGCTCGGTCTTCGCCGCCGATCCGCCGACCGCGAGGTTGGAGCGGATCTCCCCCTCGCCGGGCAGCCGGTTAATCGCGCCGGCCACTTCGCCGTCGACCAGCACGATGCGCTTGTCGCCCTTGGCGATATCGGGGAGGAAGGCCTGCACCATGTGCGGCTCGCGATAGGCGGTGTTGAACACCTCGATCAGCGAGGAGAGGTTGGCGCCGTCGCGGCCGATCTTGAAGATCGCCTTGCCGCCATTTCCGTGCAGCGGCTTGACGACGATCTCGCCATGTTCGGCGAGGAAGGCCTTGGCCTCGTCCACCGAGCGAGTGACGAGCGTCGGCGGCATGAACTGGGCGAAATCGAGCACCCACACCTTCTCGGGCGCGTTGCGGACCTGTGCGGGGTCGTTCACCACCAGGGTACGATCGGCGATGCGCTCGAGCAGGTGGGTGGCGGTGATATAGCCGAGGTCGAAGGGCGGGTCCTGGCGCATCAGCACGACATCGGCCTCGTCGCCCAGATCGAGCTTCACCGGCTCGCCGAAGTTGAAGTGGTTGCCTGCCACGCGCTGCACCGTGACCGGATGCGCCTTGGTCCATACGCGGCCGGCGCTGTAGTTCAGGTCCTCGGGGGCATAGTGGAACAGCTTGTGTCCACGCGCCTGGGCGGAGAGCATCAGCGCGAAGGTCGAATCGCCTGCAATGTTGATCGAATCGAGCGGGTCCATCTGCACGGCGACGGTAAGCATGCGGCCTCCTTGGGTGTCTTGCCGGGCTAGGTCACCCGATCCAGGCGTTCTCGATATGGCGAGGCAGCGTGCGCGGGGCAATGAGGATCACGTCGACCCGGATATCGTCGCCGGGCGCGGCATAGCGCGGCATCAGCAGTTCGGCGGCGGCGGCGACGCGGGCGAGGCGGCGCTCGTCGATCGCGAAATCGAGTTCGGCGGCGGATTTGCGGGTCTTGACCTCGACAAACGCGATCAGGGTGCCGCGTTTCGCCACGATGTCGACCTCGCCGGCGGGTGTTCGCACCCGCTGGTCGAGGATGCGCCAGCCGCGGAGCCACAGCCACCAGGCGGCGCGACGCTCGCCGTCGCGACCGCGCAGCTCGGCGGCCTGGCGCTTGGGGCTCTTCATCTGCTCCCGTCCATCGCCGCAAAACGCGCCGTCATTCCCGCGAAGGCGGGAATCCATTCGCCGCGACGCTGGGGGCAAGAACCGCGGCACCAGCGCCAATGGATCCCCGCCTTCGCGGGGATGACGGTTGAAGCGGGGTGGCGTGTCACCCCTTCAGTTCCATCGCGCGGGCGTAGAGCGCCTTGCGGTCCAGCCCCAGCTTCTTGGCCACTTCGCCCGCCGCCTTGGAGGCGGGGAGGCGGGTGAGCGCCTCGACCAGCGCCGCCTCGCCGTCCTCCAGCGTCGCGGGTGGCGCTTCCCCCGGCGGGCCGACGATGATGACGATCTCGCCCTTGGGCGGCGCCTCGGCATAGCGCGCGGCGAGGGTGGAGAGGGTGCCGGTCACGCATTCCTCGAACTTCTTGGTGATCTCGCGCGCGACGCCCGCCTCGCGGTCGCCCAGGCCTTCGGCAAGCGCCGAGAGGCAGGCCGAGAGGCGCGGACCCGATTCGTACAGCACCAAGGTCGCCTTGATCGCCGCGACCTCGGCGATCGCTTCCGCTCGCGCATGCGTCTTGCTGGGCAGGAAGCCGAGGAAGAAGAAGCGGTCGGTCGGCAGCCCGGCCAGCGTCAGCGCAGCGATCGCGGCGCAGGGGCCGGGGATCGTCACCACCGTGTGGCCCGCCGCGCGGGCATCGCGGACCAGCTTGTAGCCGGGATCGGAGATCAGTGGCGTGCCGGCGTCCGAGACCAGCGCCACCGCCTCGCTGCCCATGCGCGCGATCAGGCCGGGGCGCACGGCATCGGCATTATGGTCGTGATAGGGCTGCATCGGGCGCTTCACCCCGATATGGCGGAGCAGCCCGGCGGTCACCCGGCTGTCTTCCACTGCAACCACATCGGCTTGTGAGAGTATCATGCTGGCGCGCGGCGACAGGTCACCGAGATTGCCGATCGGGGTGGCGACGATATAGAGGCCGGGCGCAAGCGTGTTTTCCATCGGGGAGTGTCATGGCAGAGGGCAGCGGCAAATCGCAACCGGGACGCGTCGCGTCCCTTCGTTTGGCCGTGACCGGTCTCGCCCTGCTGGCCAGCGCCTGCGTCGCGCCGCGCGGCGGTCCGCCGACCGCGCCGACCGCCCCCGCCGAGCGCCCGGCCGAGCGCCCGAGCACCCCGATCCAGCAGGGGCTGCCGCAGGACGTCGCGCGTCACCGGGTCGCGCTGCTGGTGCCGCTGACCGGCACCAATGCCGGGCTCGGCCGCTCGCTGCAGAACGCGACGCAGCTGGCGATCCTCGACACCAACACCGATGCGATCCGCATCACCAGCTACGATACCGCCGGTCCCGGCGGAGCGATCGCTGCGGCCGAGCGTGCGGTGGCGGAAGGCAACAAGCTGATCCTCGGGCCGCTGCTGGGCGAGGATGCCCGCGCGGTCGCGCCGATCGCCCGCAAGGCGCGGGTGCCGGTGCTCAGCTTCTCCAACGACGCGAGTGCCGCCGGCAACGGCGTCTACCTCCTTGGCTATTCGCCGACCCAGTCGATCGAGCGCGTGGTCGACTATGCCAAGGGCAACGGCATCACCCAGTTCGCCGGGCTGATCCCCTCGGGCGTCTACGGCCAGCGCAGCTCGACCGCCTTCCTCCGCGCGGTGGAGAGTGCCGGCGGCAAGGTGCTGTCGATGCAGAATTACGATGCGCGGCCGGGTTCGATGAACGCCGCAATCGCCAAGCTGTCGGGCGTGCCCTATCAGGCGATCCTGATCGCGGGCAGCGCCGGCTCGGCGACGCTGGCGGTGCCGGCGATCCGACGCTCGGGCGCGGGCAAGGCGGCGCGGGTGCTTGGCACCGAGCTGTGGAACACCGATTCGGCGATCGCCAGCCGGCCGGTGCTCAACGGCTCCTGGTTCGCCAGCGTGCCCGACGGCGTCTACCGGCAGTACGCGGTGAAGTACCGCAACCGCTTCGGCGCGGCGCCCTACCGCCTGTCGGCGCTCGGCTATGATGCGGTGCTGCTGACCGTGCGCATCGCGCGCGACTGGAAGAACAACACCGACTTCCCGGCCTCGATGCTGGTCGACCATGATTTCGGCGGCGTCGACGGCGCCTTCCGCTTCGGCCGCGACGGCATCGCTGCGCGTGCGCTGGAGGTGCAGGAAGTGCGCGACGGCTCTATCGTCACCGTGTCGGCGGCCCCTGCCAGCGCGCAGTAAGAAGGCACTGACGTCCAAAGCCGTCATCCCGGCGAAAGCCGGGATCCATTGGGGTCGCCGTTACGGCTTACGCTGATACGGAGTGGCGAATAGATCCAGGCTTTCGCCGGGATGACGGTTGTGGAGTTCAGGCCACGATCTCGCGCAGGATGGCTTCGAGCACCGGCATGCCCGCCTCGGTGATCCGCAGCCTTTTGCCGTCGCGCTCGGCCAGTCCCTGCTGGACAATCCGTTCTAGCGCCCTGGCGTCGATCGGCGGCGTCCCCTCCGCCAGCACGGCAATGCGATCGAGATCGACGCCTTCGCCGATCCGCAGCCCCATCAGCAGTGCTTCGATCGCGCGATCGGAGGGATCGAGGCGATCCTCGCGCTCCATGCCATGGCCGTTGCGGTCTAGCGCCGCCAGCCAGTTCTCCGGCTTCTTGTGGCGCAGCGTTGCGAGACCCCCGCGCCGGCCATGCGCGCCGGGGCCGACGCCGGCATAGTCGCGATACCGCCAATAGGTGAGGTTGTGCCGGCTCTCCGCCCCCGGCCGCGCGTGGTTGGAAATCTCATAGGCGGGCAGCCCAGCCGCGGCGGTGATCGCGCGGGTCATCTCGAACAGGTCCGCGCCCATGTCCGCATCGGGGATGGTCAGCTGGCCCTTGGCCGCCAGCGTCGCGAAGCGGGTGCCCGGTTCAATGGTCAGCTGGTACAGCGAGAGATGCTCGGTGCCGAAATTGATCGCGCGGCGCAATTCGGCCTCCCAGGCGTCGAGCGACTGGCCGGGGCGGGCATAGATCAGGTCGAAGCTCACGCGCTGGAATGCCGCCTGCGCGGTCGCCAGCGCCGCCAGCCCTTCGTCGACGCCGTGCGCGCGGCCGAGGAAGACCAGCGCCTCGTCGTCGAGTGCCTGCAGCCCAAGCGACACGCGGTTCACCCCGGCCCTGGCGATGTCGGCGAAGCGCGCGGCTTCCACCGAGGAGGGGTTCGCTTCCAGCGTGATCTCGATGCCGTCCTCGAACGTCCAGGCCCTGGCGGCCGCATCGATGATCGCGGCGACCGTCTCGGGCGGCATCAGCGAGGGCGTGCCGCCGCCGAAGAAGATCGACCCCAGCCGCCGCCCCGGCAGCACCGCCGCCTCGTGCGCGAGATCGGCCAGCAGCGCATCGCGCCACCGCGCCTGGTCGACGCTTTCGCGGACATGGCTGTTGAAGTCGCAATAGGGGCATTTGGACACGCAGAACGGCCAATGCACATAGAGTGCGAGCGGGGCGGGATCGGCTGTCATGCGTTGCAAGAAATAGCGAACTCTAACGGTTACCAGAGCGATTCCCGTTCGACGGCGTATCGCGGTGGCGCGAAGATAGGGCGCCACCCGTCAGGCCGCACGCCCTTTTCGTCCATCGGGTGCGAAGCGCAGAGGCGAGCAGGTTGAGGCGCTATAGCAGCTTGAGCGTCGCCGTGAACCCGCCGCTGCCCGCATCAGGCAGCCGCTCCCCGTTCATACCAGCCCCGCGACGCCTTCACGATCGAGACGACTGACAGCATTACCGGCACTTCCACCAGCACGCCCACCACCGTCGCCAGCGCGGCGCCCGATGTAAGGCCGAACAGCGAGATGGCGGCGGCAACCGCGAGCTCGAAGAAGTTGGACGCGCCGATCAGCGCCGCCGGCGCCGCCACGCACCAGGCCACGCCGAGCTTGCGGGACAGCCAATAGGCGAGGCCGGCGTTCAGATAGACCTGGAGGAGGATCGGCACGGCCAGCAGCGCGATCACCAGCGGTTGTGCGACGATCGCCTTGCCCTGGAAGCCGAACAGCAGGACGAGCGTCGCCAGCAGCGCGACGAGCGATATCGGGCCGAGGCGCGCCAGCAGCCGGTCGAGCGTGCGCTGCCCGCCCTTCGCCAGCACGGCGCGGCGAGCGAGTTGGGCCGCGATCACCGGCACGACGATATAGAGCAGCACCGAGACCAGCAGCGTGTCCCACGGCACGGTGACCGCGGCGACGCCGAGCAGCAGCCCGACCAGCGGCGCGAACAGAAACACCATCAGCACGTCGTTCAGCGCGACCTGCGACAGCGTATAGGTCGGCTCGCCGTCGCAGAGGTTCGACCAGACGAACACCATCGCCGTGCACGGCGCCGCCGCGAGCAGGATCAGGCCGGCGATGTAGGACGGTCCCTCCCCCGCCGGCAGCAGCGGGGCGAACAGCCAGCCGATGAACAGCGCGCCCAGCGCTGCCATCGAAAAGGGCTTCACCGCCCAGTTGACGAACAGGGTGACGCCGACGCCTTTCCAGTGCCGACGCACCGCGCCGAGCGCGCCGAAGTCGATCTTGAGCAGCATGGGGATGATCATCAGCCAGATCAGCACGGCGACGATCAGGTTGACGCGCGCGACCTCGGCCGCCGCGATTGATGCGAAGACATGGGGCAGCAACTGCCCGAGGCCGATGCCGGCCGCGATGCAGAGCGCCACCCACAGCGTCAGATAACGCTCGAAGGTGCCGATGCCGGGACGCGCAGGCGCAGCGTCTGCAGGTGGAGTGGTCGTCGACATGGCGTCAGCGCACCCGGTTGCCGCCGGCATCCACCACCTGCTCGCCGTCCTCCTTGGCGAAGGCGCCGCGTTGCCCGGCGGGGAGCAGATCGAGGACCGCTTCCGAGGGACGGCACAGCTTCACGCCCAGCGGCGAGACGACCAGGGGCCGGTTGATGAGGATCGGGTGCGCCATCATCGCATCCACCAGCGCCGCGTCGGACAGCGCGGTGTCGCCAAGGCCCAGCTCGGCATAGGGGGTGCCCTTCTCGCGCAGCAGGTCGCGCGGAGAAATTCCGGCGCGTTCGATAAGATCGACCAGCATCGCCCGGCTGGGCGGCGTCTTCAGATACTCGACGACATGCGGCTCGATGCCGGCATTGCGGATCATGGCGAGCACGTTGCGCGACGTGCCGCATTCGGGATTGTGATAGAGGATAATGTCGACGGCCATCGCGCGTCCTTTCAGCAGCAGGGGGCGAGTTCGGCGACGAGCGGCGCGCACAACGCGGGGCTGCCCGCGCAGCAATCCTTGACGAGGAACAGCGTCAGGGCGCGCAGGCCTGCCAGATCGGCCCGGTAGAGGATCGAGCGGCTCCTTCGCTCGGATCGGATCAGGCCGGCGCGCGCGAGGATGCCGAGATGCGCCGACATGGTGTTCTGCGGCACGTCCAGCAGGCGGGCGATCTCCCCCGCCGCGATGCCGTCCGGCTCCTGCTGCACCAGCAGGCGAAATACATCGAGGCGCGTCCCCTGGGCGAGCGCGCCCAGCGCGGCGATTGCCGAATCGGTTTCCATATATCCAGTATAGCGGATATATGGAGATCTGCCACGGGGCGGGCGGCATATTCGCGCCCATGTGGCGTGGCCCGACCCTCCACCGGACAGGCGCCTCAACCGCGCTTCCTCTCCATGTCCGCCGTCCTTGGCGAAACGGCGCCACGGGGGCTTGCGCGTTGATGCGACGGCACGTGCGATTCCGAACCGGGCAGGCCGAAAAACACCGCAGGTTGCTGCGGGTTACGAAGCGATATGGGATGTTCTGGGATCGAGAGGTGGAGCGGGTAGCGGGAATCGAACCCGCGTATTCAGCTTGGAAGGCTGCTGCACTACCATTGTGCTATACCCGCCCGGTACGCATGCGCCTGCCACAAGCAGGGGCGTGCGGTCAACTGCCCGGCGTTGGCGCGGTTCCGCTCGCGTTGACCGGCTGCGGCCCTTCGCGCGTGACCTCCAGCTGCGAATCGCCGCCCAGGGCGCGGTAGAGATTCACCCGGTTGGTCGCGGCGGTGAGCTGCACCGTCACCAGCTGCTGCTGCGCCGCGTAGAGCGAGCGCTGGGAGACCAGGCTCTGCAGGAAGGTATCGATGCCGCCGCGATAGCGCGCCTCGCTCAGCCGATAGGTGTCGGCCGCCGCCTCTTCCTGCAGCTGGGTCGCGCGCAGCTGGGCGTCGATCGTGCCGCGCACCGCCAGCGCATTGGCGACGTCGCGGAAGGCGGTTTGGATCGCACGTTCGTAATTGGCGACCTGCGCCTGTTGCTGCGCTTCGCTGAGCCGGACATTGGCGCGGCCCGCGCCGCCGCGGAAGATCGAATAGCTGCCCGTGCCGCCCGCCTGCCAGGTGAAGGCGTCCCCGTCGAACAGGCTCGACAGCGCGGTGCTCGCGAAGCCGAGCACGCTGGTCAGGCTGATGCGCGGAAACAGCGCCGCGCGCGCCGCGCCGATCTGGGCGTTGGCGGCGCGCAGCTGGTATTCGGCCTGCACCACGTCCGGCCGGCGCAGCAGGATGCTCGAATCGAGCCCCGCCGGCACCGCCGCGATGGTGGGGGCCGCCTGCTCGATCGAGGCGGGGAGGAGCGCCGGGTCGATGTCCGATCCGGCCAGCAGGCGCAGCGCGTTGACGTCCTGCGCCAGCGCGCTGGTCTGGCGGGCGACGTCGTTCTGGGCGGTGGCGAGCGTCTGCTCGGCTTGGCGCAGATCGGTGCGCGGGGCGACGCCGCCCTCCAGCCGGGCGCGGGTGAGGCGAACGCTGTCCTCGGCGCTCTTGGCGGTCTGCCGGGCGACCTCGAGCAGGCTCGCGTCCGACGCGTAGGTGAGCCAGGCGGTGGCGATGTCGCCCACCAGGGTCAGCCGGGTCGCGCGGGCGCCCGCTTCGGTGGCGAAATAGGTCTCCTGCTGCGCGCGGGTGAGCGAGGCGAGGCGGCCGAACAGGTCGAGTTCGAAGCCGGTGATGCCGACCTGGGTCGAATAGTTGGTCCGCACACCGCCGCCGACATTGCCGACGTTTCCGACATTCCCGCCGATGTTGCCCGTATTGCCGGTGCTCCCGGTGCCGTTGCCTAAGCCATTGCCGACATTGGTCACGTTGCCCCGCCGCTCGGTGATGCCGAGGCTGGCATCGACCTGGGGGAGCTGGGCGCCGCGCTGGATCTGATACTGCGCGCGTGCCGCGGCGATGTTCGCCGCCGCCACGCGCAGGTCGCGATTGTTGGCGAGCGCCTGCTCGATCAGCTTCTGCAGCCGGGCGTCCCGGAACACGTCGCGCCAGCTGAGCGCGGGCAGCGTCGCCTCGCTCGTGCGCAGATAGGAATCGCCCACCGGCCAGCTCGGCGGCACCGGGGCGGCGGGGCGCACGTCCTTCGGCGCCATCGAGCAGCCGGCCAGCGCCACGGTGGTGAGGAGCGTCAGCGCGCGCTTCATGCCTTAGCCTCCGGAGTGTTGCGATGGCGGCGGTTGCGCAGCGCGGCCAGCCCGTCGCGGACGCCGCGGCGGACGAGCACGAAGAACAGCGGGATGTAGAAGATCGCGAGGATGGTCGCGGTCAGCATGCCGCCGATCACCGAGGTGCCGATGGCGATGCGGCTGTTGGCGCCGGCGCCGGTCGAGATCGCCAGCGGCAGCACACCGAAGATGAAGGCCAGGCTGGTCATCAGGATCGGGCGCAGACGGATGCGGGCGGCTTCCAGCGCCGCTTCGATGACGCGCTTGCCTTCCTTCTCGGCCTGCTCGGCGAATTCGATCATCAGGATCGCGTTCTTCGCGGCGAGGCCCATCGTCGTCAGCAGGCCGATCTGCAGGTACACGTCGTTCTGCAGGCCGCGCAGCGTCACCGCGAAGATCGCGCCCACCAGGCCGAGCGGAATGACGAGCAGCACTGCGATCGGGATCGACCAGCTCTCGTAGAGCGCGGCAAGGCACAGGAACACGACCAGCAGCGACACGCCGTAGAGCAGGGGCGCCTGGCCCGAGGAGAGCCGCTCCTGATAGGACAGGCCCGCCCAGGCGACGCTGGTGCCGGGAATCTGCGCAGCGAGTTCGGCGATCCGCTTCATCGCGTCGCCAGAGCTCTTGCCGGGGGCGGCCTGGCCGCTGAACTCGAACGACTGAACGCCGTTGAACCGCGCCATCGAGGTCGGCGCCGTCGCCCAGCTGGTCGAGGCGAAGGAGGTGAAGGGCGCCATCTGGCCGTTGCTGCTGCGGACGAACCACTGGGCGAGATCGCCCGGCTCCGAACGATAGGGCGCGTCGCCCTGGACATAGACGCGCTTGACGCGGCCGCGATCGATGAAGTCGTTGACGTAGCGGCCGCCCCAGGCGGTCGACAGCGTCGAGTTCACGTCGGTCTGGCTGAGGCCCAGCGTGGCGAGCTTCTGCTGGTCGAGATCGACCTTGAGCGTCGCCACATCGGGGAGATCGGTCAGGCGGACCTGCGCCAGCTCGGGATCGCTATTGGCGGCGGCGAGCAGCTTGTCGCGCGCGGCGACGAACTGGTCGCGGCTCATGCCGCTGGTGTTGAGCAGCTCCATGGTGAAGCCGGTCGACTGGCCGAGGCCGCGGATCGCCGGGGGCACCAGTGCGAAGACCTGCGCGTCGCGGAAGTTGCGGAAGGCGCCGGCCGCGCGATTGACGATGCCGTCGGCGCTGTTGTCCTTGCCCTTGCGATCGGACCAGTCGGTGAGGTTGAGGAAGCCCTGGCCGGTATTCTGCCCGGCCGGGCCGCCCCCGCCACCGCCGCCGGCGACCGAGAACATCACCGAGACGTTCTTGGCTTCCTTGGTCAGGAAGTATTTCTCCACCGCGAGCTGGATCTCCTTGGTGCGCGACATGGTCGCGCCCGCGGGCAGGCGGAACTGCACCGAAGCGGCGCCCTGGTCCTCGGTCGGCAGGAAGCCGGTGGGCAGGCGCACGAACATCAGCACGAGGATCGCGCAGACCGCGACATAG
Source organism: uncultured Sphingomonas sp. (assembly GCF_913774285.1). Lineage (GTDB taxonomy): Bacteria > Pseudomonadota > Alphaproteobacteria > Sphingomonadales > Sphingomonadaceae > Sphingomonas. The sequence continues at coordinate 14,993 of NZ_CAJYHX010000016.1, forward strand.
ACGAGGAGGAAGATCCACTTGCGATCGATCACTGCCTGGACCCAGGCCGTGTAGCGCTCGACGCCGCGATCGAAGCCGTTGTTGAACTTGGTCTTGGCCGTGTGCAGTCCGCGCCCCACCCAAGGGAACCGCCGCGCGAACCACGTGTCCTCGATGTCCTTTTCCTCGCTCTTCTGCTTGAGCAGCGTGGCGGTGAGCGCCGGGCTCAGCACCAGCGCGACCAGCACCGAGAGCACCATGGCCGAGACAATCGTGACCGAGAACTGGCGGTAGATCACGCCGGTCGAGCCGCCGAAGAACGCCATCGGCAGGAACACCGCCGAAAGCACCAGCGCGATCGCGACCAGCGCGACCTGGATCTCGTCCATCGACCGGATCGTCGCCTCGCGCGGCGTCATCTCCGGATTCTCTTCCATCAGCCGCTCGACATTCTCGACGACAACGATCGCGTCGTCGACGAGCAGGCCGATGGCGAGGACAAGGCCGAACAGGGTGAGCGTGTTGATCGAGAAGCCGAGCGCGTAGAACACGCCGAAGGTGCCGAGCAGCACCACCGGCACCGCGATCGCCGGGATCAGCGTCGCGCGCCAGCTCTGCAGGAACACGAACATGACGATGACTACGAGGATGATCGCCTCGACCAGCGTCTTCACCACTTCCTCGATCGAGAGCTTGATGAAGCCGGTGGTGTCGTTGGCGTAGGCGTATTTGAAGCCGGCCGGGAAGCCCTTGGACGCCGCTTCGACCTGCTGCTTGACGAGATCGGCGGTCTTGAGCGCGTCGGCGCCCGGCGACAGCGAAATGGCGAGGCCGGCGCCGGGATGGCCGTTGATCCGGCTCGACGAGTTGTAATTGTCCGAGCCGAGCTCGACGCGCGCCACGTCGCGCAGCTTCACCGCGGCACCAGTCGAATCGGTCTTCACGATGATGTTGGCGAACTGTTCGGGGGTCTGCAGCCGCGACTGCGAGGTCACCGTCGCGTTGAGCATCTGCTCGTCGGGCATCGGCTGGCCGCCAAGCTCGCCGGCGGCGATTTCGGTGTTCTGCGCCTGGATCGCGGTGATGATGTCATTGGGGATCAGCCCGTAGCTGGCGAGCCGCGCCGGGTTGAGCCAGATGCGCATCGCATAGGGTGCACCGAACACGTTGGTGTCACCAACACCCTCGATGCGCGACAGCGGATCCTGCAGGTTCGAGGCGAGCCAGTCCGAGACGTCCAGATTCGTCTTCTTGTCGGTCGAGTCATAGACGCCGACGATCATCAGGAAGTCGGGGTTCGACTTGGTGACGGTCAGGCCCTGCTGCTGCACCTGGGTGGGCAGGCGGGACAGCGCCTGCTGCACCTTGTTCTGCACCTGCACCTGGGCGATGTCCGGGTTGGTACCCTTTTCGAAGGTTGCCGAGATCGACACCTGGCCGCGCGAGGTGGACGAGCTGCTGAAATAGAGCAGCCCGTCGATGCCGCTCAGCTGCTGCTCGATCACCTGGGTGACGCTGTTCTGGACCGTCTCGGCCGAGGCGCCGGGATAGGTGGCGCGGATGTTGACCTGCGGCGGCGCGATGTCCGGATATTGCGCGATGGGCAGCGAGAAGATCGCGGCGAGGCCCATCAGCATCACGATGATGGCGAGCACCCAGGCGAAGATCGGCCGGTCGATGAAGATGCGCGACATGGGGGCTCAGCCCGCCTTGGCCTGGCTGCCGCCCTTGGTCTGGGCGCCGCCTTGCCCCTGGCCCTTCTTGGGCGGCTCGATCTTCTGCGGCGTGTTGGCGGGCACCGGCTTGATGTCGATGTCCGGCTTGAGGTTGGCCGTGCCCTGCACGATCACCTTGTCGCCCGGTGCAAGTCCTTGCGTGATCACCCAATTCTGCCCGATGGTGCGATCGGCGACGACGGTGCGCGCCACTGCCTTGTTGCCGGGTCCCACGACATAGACGGTCGCGTTGCCCTTCGGATCGCGCGACACGCCGGCCTGGGGCACCAGATAGGCCTGGGTATCGATCGCCTGCGCGAACAGCGCGCGGACGAACATGCCCGGCAGCAGGATGTTCTGCGGGTTGGCGAAGCGCGCGCGCAGCGTGACCGTGCCGGTGCTTTCGTTGACGACGACCTCGGAGAACTCGACCGTGCCGGTCATCTCATAGTCGCTGCCGTCTTCCAGCTTCAGCCGCACCGCGGCGCTGGCGGGAGCGACGCCGCCCTTGGCGAGCGCCTTGCGCAGCGCGAGCATGTCGGCGCTCGATTGCTGGATGTCGACATAAATGGGGTCGAGCCGCTGGATGGTGGTCAGCGGGTCGGTCTGGTTGGTGGTGACCAGCGCGCCTTCGGTGACGAGGCTGCGGCCGATCCGGCCGGTGATCGGCGCGGGCACCTTGGTGAAGCGCAGGTTGATCTGCGCGGTCTGCAGCGCGGCGCGCTGCTGCGCCACCTGCGCGGCGGCCTGGCGCGAGGCGGCGACGGCGTCGGTATAATCCTGCTGGCTCACCGCCTGCATCGCCGCGAGCGGCTTGTAGCGATCCGCCTTGATCCGCGCGGCCTCGAGATTGGCCTGCGCGCTCTGGAGATTGGCCTGCGCCTGCGCGGCGCTCGCCTGGTAGAGGCTGGGATCGATCTGGTAGAGCGTCTGGCCCTGGTGGACGATCGTGCCTTCGGTGAAGAAGCGGCGCTGGACGATGCCGGCCACCTGCGGGCGGACCTCGGAGGACTGATAGGCCGTTACGCGTCCGGCGAGCTCAGTGGTGACCGGTACGCTGCTCGGCTGCACCACCACATAGCCGACCTGCGGCGGGCCCGAGGGGCCCCGGCGACCGCCCGCCTGCTGCTTGCCCGAACCGTCGCCGGAACTGCACGAAGCAAGAAGCAGGGCCGATGCAAACACGATCAGGCCCGAACGGCCATAGCTGGTCGGAGCGTTCAAATTTCAGAACCCGCTTAGGGGTGGCCCGAGGAATGCCGGACCACCGGTCACTGCCAAACTCGCCATTAGATGGCGCGGTGCCGTGGTGCCACAAAAAGGTTGTCGCAAAATATGTCGAACGGCGTAGCGACTTGTTCGGGATCGTTCGAAAATGCCGGCGCCCGGCCCAGCGGGCGCCGGTTGGAATCAGAAGGCGAACGTCTCCCCGATCGCGCGCTCGCCGACGAGGAAGGCATCGGCCACCAGCTGGAGCGGACGCACGTCGACATCGCTCTGCTTGGCCGCCACCAGCTCGGCGAAGCGGGCGTAGAGTCGGGCATATTCGCGGTCGGGCGCCTTCTGCTCGTCCTCGCCCGGCAACTGCAGGATGCTGCCGCCCATGCCCAGGCGCAGCGTGCCGGCATCGGTGTCGACTTCGATGTCCCAGGTCTGCGGGCCGGTCTGGAGGAAGTCGAAGTCGGCAGTCACCACCGCAGTGCCGCTGCGCATGTGCAGCTTGGCGCGGAGCGGCGAGGCGCGGCCTTCGGGCACTTCCATCCAGGCGGAATCGAGCAGCAACGCGTCGGGCAGGATCTTGGTCGCGATCGACAGGGCGTTGATGCCCGGATCGAACACGCCGAAGCCGCCGGCCGCGAGGATCCATTCCTGCCCCGGGTGCCAGCGGCGGATATCTTCGCGCCAGGTGATGCGCGCGGCCTTGATCTGCTTGCCCTGGAGCCAGGCCTTGGCGGGCTCGACCCCGGCGGCTTCGCGCGAGTGCCAGGTGGTGAACAGCGTCACGCCCTTTGCGCGGGCACGCTCGGCCAGGTCGGCGATCTCGGTGAGCGTGGCGGCCGGCGGCTTCTCCAGCATCACGTTGAGCCCGGCCTCGATCGCGATGCGCGCCTGGTCGTAGCGACCTTCGGGCGGGGTGCAGAGCGACACGGCGGTGAGGTCATGCCCGCCGGCGATCAGCGACTCGATGTCCTTGTGCGCGGCCACCCCGTCGACCGAGGCGTTGCGGCTGGCGGTGGCGACCAGCTCGAAACGGTCATCGCCTTCCAGCGCCGGCAGATGCTGATCGCGCGCGATCTTGCCGATGCCCACCAACCCCAGACGAATCCGCTCCGACATATCAGGCCATCCTTTTATAAGATATATATGCTTCCTATGGACGCGGGCTGCGGTTATCAAGAGCCGCAGATACGCCCCAAGTTGCGCCGTAGCGGAGGAATCATGACCGAAGAAGCTGGAACTCGTCGCGCGGCGCTGCGCTCGCGGGCCTGGTTCGACAATCCCGATAACCCCGACATGACCGCGCTCTATGTCGAGCGCTATCTGAACTTCGGGCTGAGCCTGGAGGAGCTGCAATCGGGCAAGCCGATCATCGGCATCGCCCAGACCGGCAGCGATCTTTCCCCGTGTAATCGCCACCATCTCGAACTCGCCAAGCGGGTACGCGAGGGAATCCGCGACGCGGGCGGCATCGCCATCGAATTTCCGACGCACCCCATCCAGGAAACCGGCAAGCGGCCGACCGCGGGCCTCGACCGCAACCTCGCCTATCTCAGCCTGGTCGAGACGCTGTATGGTTACCCGATCGACGGCGTGGTGCTGACCATCGGCTGCGACAAGACGACGCCCGCCTGCCTGATGGCCGCCGCGACCGTGAACATCCCGGCGATCGCGCTGTCGGTCGGGCCGATGCTCAACGGCTGGTTCAAGGGCGAGCGCACCGGCTCCGGCACGATCGTGTGGAAGGCGCGCGAGATGCTCGCGGCCGGCGAGATCGACTACAAGGGCTTCATCCAGCTCGTCGCCTCCTCGGCCCCGTCGACCGGCTGGTGCAACACCATGGGCACGGCGACGACGATGAACTCGATGGCCGAGGCGCTCGGCATGTCGCTGCCGGGCTCGGCCGCGATCCCGGCGCCGTACCGCGACCGCGCCGAATGCGCCTATCGTACCGGCCTCCAGATCGTCGAGATGACGCTGGCGGATCGCAAGCCCAGCGATGTGCTGACCCGCGAGGCCTTCCTCAACGCGATCCGCGTCAATTCCGCGATCGGCGGATCGACCAACGCGCCGATCCACCTGAACGCGATCGCGCGCCATATCGGCGTCGAGCTCAGCCTCGAAGACTGGGAATCCTACGGCGCCGACGTGCCGTTGCTGGTCAACCTGCAGCCGGCGGGCAAATATCTCGGCGAGGATTTCTACCGCGCCGGCGGCGTGCCCGCGGTGATGGGCGAGCTGTACCGCGCCGGGCTGCTCCACAACGACGCGCTGACCGTCAACGGCCGCACCATCGGCGAGAATATCGGCACGGCGCAGATCGAGGACGGCGACGTGATCCGCCCGCTCGCCGCGCCGCTGCGCCCGGCGGCGGGGCTCACCGTGCTGTCGGGCAACCTGTTCGACAATGCGGTGATGAAGCTCAGCGTGATCTCGGACGAATTCCGCGCGCGCTACCTCTCCAACCCGGAGGATCCCGGCGCGTTCGAAGGTACCGCGTTCGTGTTCGACGGGCCTGAGGACTATCATCACCGCATCGACGATCCCGCGCTCGGCATCGACGAGAACAGCATCCTGATCATGCGCGGGGCCGGCCCGGTCGGCTATCCGGGCGGCGCCGAGGTGGTCAACATGCGGCCGCCGGTGGCGCTGATCCAGGCAGGCGTCCATGCGCTGCCCTGCCTGGGCGACGGCCGCCAGTCGGGCACCAGCGGCAGCCCCTCGATCCTCAACGCCGCGCCGGAAGCCGCGGTGGGCGGCGGGCTCGCACTGGTCCGCACCGGCGACCGGATTCGCATCGACCTCAACACGCGTTCGGCGAACATGCTGGTCAGCGACGAGGAACTGGCGCAGCGCCGGGCGGACCTGGGCATCGACTATGTGCCGGAGTCGCAGACGCCGTGGCAGGAGATTCATCGCGGGCTGGTCGGCCAGTTCGACGGCGGCGCGGTGTTCGAGAATGCGGTGAAGTATCAGCGCATCGCCCAGACCAAGGGCCTGCCGCGCGACAGCCACTGATTGGTCGCCGCGACCCATCAAGGTCGTCATTCCGGCGAAAGCCGGAATCCCATTGGCGCCTCCGTCGAGGCTCTTGCTCGGACCGAGTGGCAAATGGATCCCGGCTTTCGCCGGGATGACGTGTGGGGAAGGGTTCGCCTCCCGAAATCACGCCCGGCGGGCGGTGGGCCTGCTGCCGAGCTGGTCGAGCGCATCGGCATTGTCGCGCCCCCAGGCATAGAGCAGTTCGACCGGCTCGACGAAGCGGTCACCCAGCGGTGTCAGCTGGTACTCCACCGCCGGCGGCACCGCGTTCTGCACGATCCGGTCGACCAGGCCGACCTCTTCCATCTCGCGCAGCGTCTGGGTCAGCATCTTCTTGGAGATGCCGGGCAGGCTGCGCAGCAGCACCCCGCTGCGCGCGGCGCCGCCATGGCGAGCATGCAGCGTGTGGAGCACCATGCTCGTCCATTTGGTGGCGAACAGCGCCAGCACGCGGCGCGGCGCGCAATCCTCTCGCCATTCCGAATCCGCCGTGCCGGGTCGCATATGTGGGTACCTTCTGGTGCCTAGGTTCCGATTTGGTGCCGTCTAGAAGCCGCACGCACGGCTGCCTAGCTCGGCCTCCAACGCTTAATGGAGGCAGAAATGGCCAAGACGGCTTTGGTGGTAGGCGCAAGCGGCATCGTCGGCAGCGCGACGGCGGACCTGCTGGTGGCGCAGGGCTGGACGGTGCACGGACTGGCGCGCCGGCCCGTTGAGCAGGCGGGCGTGGCGCCGGTCGCCGCCGACCTCACCGATGCAGCCGCGACGGCGGAGGCGCTGGCGGGTATGAACCCCGATGCGGTGTTCATCACCACCTGGCTGCGGCAGGACAGCGAGGCGGAGAATATCCGCGTCAATTCGGCGATGGTGCGCAACCTGCTCGACGGGCTGTCCAAGCCGACGGGCCCGCGCCACGTCGCGCTGGTCACCGGGCTCAAGCATTATCTCGGGCCCTTCGAAGCATACGGGAAGGGCAGCCTGCCGCAGACGCCGTTCCGCGAGGAGCAGGACCGGCTCGACGTCGACAATTTCTATTATGCCCAGGAAGACGAGGTCTTCGCCGCCGCCGAGCGCGACGGCTTCACCTGGAGCGTGCACCGCCCGCACACGGTGATCGGCAAGGCCGTCGGCAACGCGATGAACATGGGCACCACGCTCGCCGTCTACGCGACCTTGTGCCGCGAGACCGGCCGCCCGTTCCGCTTCCCCGGCTCGCCGGCGCAGTGGAGTGGACTCACCGACATGACCGATGCCGGCCAGCTCGCCCGGCATCTGCTCTGGGCGGCAGAGACGCCGGCGGCGGCGAACGAGGCGTTCAACGTCGTCAATGGCGATGTCTTCCGTTGGCAATGGATGTGGGCGCGCATCGCCGAATGGTTCGGCCTCGAACCGGCGCCGTTCGATGGCAGCGTCCAGCCGCTCGAGCAGCAGATGGCGGACGACGCGGACCTGTGGCGCACCATCGCCGAACGCGAAGGGCTGGCCGAGCCCAACCTCGCCCGCCTCGCCTCGCCTTGGCACACCGATGCCGATCTTGGCCGCCCGATCGAAGTTGTCACCGACATGTCGAAGAGCCGCCGCATGGGCTTCACCGCCTATCAGCCGACCGACGACGCCTTCTTCGCGCTGTTCGAGCGGCTGCGCGCGGATCGGCTGATCCCGTAAGGCTCGTTCGGGAGAAACGAAAAAGGCCCGCCTCCTCGTCGGAAGCGGGCCTTTTGCTGTGCCGGTTGGCCGTTGCCTCAGGCGGCGGGTGCCTCGGCCTCGTCGCTCTTCGCGGTGCGACGGCGGCGGGGCTTCTTCGGCGCCTCCTCCTCAGCGGCCGGTGCGGCATCGCTGCCGATCGCGGGCGGGAGGATCGCGGCGTCGATGCCGTGCGCCGCTTCGGCCTCGACCGGCGCTTCGCGACGCGGGCGACCGCGACGGCGGGGTGCCTCGGCGACGTCCTCGCTCACCGGCGCTTCGATCGGCGCGCTCGGCTGAACCGGCGCGGCCTCGGCAACATTGCCGTTGGCATGGCCGTTCGCGGCGCCGTTGCTGCGCTCGCGACGATCTTCGCGATAGCTGCGCGGCTCGCGCTCGGCGCGCGGCTCACGGGCTTCGCGGTCGCCACGGGGTTCGCGGTCGCCACGGGGTTCGCGATCGCCGCGGGGCTCGCGATCGCCGCGCGGTTCGCGAGCTTCACGCTCGTAGCGGGGTTCGCGCTCGCGACGGGGCTGCTGCTGCTGGCGGGGGGCGTCGCCCTCGTCCTCGCGGCCGGCTTCGCCTTCCATCTCGAACTCTTCCTCGTCGCCGTCGAATTCCTCGCGCTGGCGGCGCTGCTGGTTCTGCTCTTCGAAGCGCGAGCGGTTCTCGTTCAATACGCGGAAATAATGATCGGCGAACTGCAGATAATATTCGGCGTTGACCCGATCACCCTGCATCTGCGCGTCGCGCGCCAGGTTCTTGTATTTCTCAAGCAGCTGGGCGGCATTGCCACGGGCGCGGTTATCGATCCGACTACCATTGCCCTGATTGTTCGAGCTTCCGCCCTGGCGCTGTTGCTGGCCGCCCCGACCGCGACGGCGGCCGGCCTGACGATTGTTCATCAAGGTCTCGTTGTCCTGTCTTTACAAAGCCGTCCGTCGATTCATCGAGGTTCCGGATGCAGGGTTACATTCGCGGGGGGTTCCGGGCGTGCCCAGAACCATCCGCTTGCCACGGCCGCCGGACTGCAGCGGCACACATGACCATGGAGTCGGGCCTCAGCCCTTTATCTCAACAACTTGGTTGAAGGTGCCTCGCCCCGGCCTTCTTCTAGCCGCTGGCGTACCAATCTCCAAGCAGAAATATGTGACGTTTGCGCGTAGTTTCAAGTCAGCCGGACCACGCGCGGCCGTCCACCCATGTCTTTATAGACGCTTGAAGACAGGCCCTGTTCCTGGCCGAGCAAAGAAACTGCTTGCGCCTGCGTCCATCCGATCTCGAGGATCGCCGCGCCGCCCGGTGCGAGCAGCGCGGGCAGGGCGGGGACGATGCGGCGATAGTCGTCGAGCCCGTCGCTGCCTGCGAACAGCGCCTCCGCCGGTTCATGGTCGAGCACCTGCGGGGGCAGGGGTTCGTCTGTCCCGATATAGGGCGGATTGGCGAGGATCAGGTCGAACTTGCCTTCGATGCCCGTGGTCCAGTCGCCGAGGCGGAATTGGACGCGGTCCCCCATGCCGAGCACTTCCGCATTGCGGCGGGCATAGTCGAGCGCGGTTTCGGATGCATCGACGCCCAGACCCTGCGCATCCGGCCATTCGGCGAGCGCGGCGAGCAGCAGCGTGCCGGGGCCGGTGCCCAGGTCGAGGATGCGTGACGGCGCGCGGGTGCCGAACCAGGCCAGGGCGGTTTCGAGCAGCGTCTCGCTGTCGGGGCGGGGAATCAGCACGCCGGGACCGACGGCGAGGTCGATCGTCCAGAAGGCACGGGTGCCGGTGATATAGGCGATCGGCTCGTGGGTCAGACGGCGGGCGAGGAGCGCGGCGAATATTTCGGGCGCGGGATCGTCCAGCCGGCCGAGCAGGAGCCTGTCGCGCGTGGTGCCGAGGGCGTGCGCCATCAGCAGCTCGGCATCGAGCCGGGGGGTGTCGGACACGGCGTCGAGCTGGCGGGTCGCATCCGCAAGGGCGGCCCGAACGCCCCTTCCGCTTGCGGGAGGGGTTGGGGGAGGGGATGGCAGCGTCATTGCGCACCGTCCACGTCAGTCCCTCCCCTAGCCCCTCCCGCACGCGGGAGGGGAACATAGGCGGATAGGTCAGCCATCCAGCTGGGCAAGCCGGTCGGCCTCGTCCTGCGCGACCAGCGCGCCGACCAGTTCGTCGAGCTCGCCTTCCAGGATCTCGGGCAGGCGGTGCAGCGTGAGGTTGATGCGGTGGTCGGTCACCCGACCTTGCGGGAAATTATACGTCCGGATCCGCTCCGAACGATCGCCCGAGCCCACCATCGAGCGCCGCGCGCCGACGCGCTCCGCCGCCAGCCGCTCGCGCTCGGCCTCGTACAGGCGGGTGCGGAGCACCTTCATCGCCTTGGCCTTGTTCTTGTGCTGCGAGCGCTCGTCCTGCTGGATCACGACGATGCCCGTCGGCAAGTGCGTGATCCGCACCGCGCTGTCGGTGGTGTTGACGCCCTGGCCGCCGGGGCCGGAGGCGCGGTAGATGTCGATGCGCAGGTCCTTGTCGTCGATCTGCACATCGGCCTCTTCGGCCTCGGGCAGCACCGCGACGGTGGCGGCGGAGGTGTGGATGCGCCCGCCCGCCTCGGTCGCCGGCACGCGCTGCACCCGGTGCACGCCGCTCTCGAACTTCAATTTGGCGAACACGCCGGTGCCGGTGATGCCGACCACGACTTCCTTGTAGCCGCCGGCTTCCGAGCTGCTCGCCGAGATCAGCTCGGTCCGCCAGCCCAGCCGATCGGCATAGCGCTGGTACATGCGCAGCAGATCGCCGGCGAACAGCGCGGCTTCGTCGCCGCCCACGCCCGCGCGGATTTCGAGCAGCGCCGGGCGCTCGTCGGCCGAGTCCCTGGGGAGCAGCGCCAGCGCCAGCTTGCGTTCGGCCTCCGCGAGCGTGCCCTCGTTGGCGCGGAGTTCCTCCACCGCCATCGCGCGCAGCTCGTCATCGGCCTCCTGCGTCATCTGCTGGAGCGATTCGCCCTCGGCACGCAGCCGCCGCACATCGCCCGCCGCGACCGCGACCGGCTCGATCTCGGCATATTCCTTCGAGACCTGGACGAAACGATCGCCGCCGAGCTCGCCCGACGCCATCAGCGCCTGCAACTCGTCGCGCCGCGCCTCGATCGCCGCGATGCGGTCCGGCGGGATGCGGGTCATTTCGCTAGCGGACGCAGAAGCGCATCTGGGTTGAACCCACCGTCAGCTGGCTCGACGCGGGAGACCTCATACGAGCGTGAGAGCGCTTCCAAGATTAGCTCGCGCAGGTCTTCACCCGCTCTGGCATACGATCCAACCTCGTTCACACGAACCGGAATCCCGCGGCGGGCAGGGATTGCCTGATCACCGAATTGTGGGCCGACGACGACGCGAGCGCGAACCTTCGCTTTTGACGCCGCTTCAAACCGGCGCTTTTCGTTGCCCTTGAAAGCGATGTGCGTCGAAACGCCCTGACGGCGCAGTTCGGCGGCGACCCCGATGGCGGTGAATTCAGCCTCAGGAGACCAGGGAATCACGGAAACAACAGGTTGATCTTCCGCAGGCTCGTCGATCAGCATCGCCAGCCGCTCGACCCCGGCCGCCCAGCCCACGCCGGCCGTCTCGGGGCCGCCGAGCGAGCCGATCAGCCCGTCATAGCGGCCGCCGGCCAGCACCGTGCCCTGCGCGCCCAGCCGGTCCGTCACGAACTCGAAGGCGGTGTGGCGGTAGTAATCGAGCCCCCGCACCAGCCGCGCATTGCGCGTCCAGGCGACGCCGGCGGCATCCAGCCCGTCGGTCACCGCCTTGAAGAAGGCGGCGGCTTCGTCGGTCAGATAGGCGTCGATGTCCGGCGCGCTGTCGGCGATCGGGCGGTCGCGCGGGTCCTTCGAATCGAGGATGCGCAGCGGGTTCTTCTCGAGCCGCGCCAGGCTGTCTTCGGAGAGTTCGCCCTTGTGCGCCTCGAAATGCGCGACCAGCGCGGTGCGCCAGGCATCGCGCGTCGCGGCATCGCCCAGCGTGTTGAGCTGCAGCGTCACGCCTTCGGCAATGCCGAGGTCCTTGAGCAGCTGGTCGGCCAGCACCAGCAGCTCGACATCGGCGGCCGGTTCGGGCGCGCCGAGGATCTCGGCGTCGATCTGGTGGAACTGGCGATAGCGGCCCTTTTGCGGACGCTCGTAGCGGAACACCGGGCCCGAGGTCGCGAGCTTCAGCGGCGCGAACTGCTGCCAGCCCTCGCTGATATAGGCCCGCGCGATGCCGGCGGTGAATTCGGGACGCAGCGTGATCGAATCGCCGCCGCGATCGTCGAAGGTGTACATCTCCTTGGAGACGACGTCCGAGGTTTCGCCCATCGAGCGGGCGAACACGCCCGTCGCCTCGAAGATCGGGATCTCGAGCCGCTGGAAGCAATAGAGCTTGCGCACCTGGTCGAACTTCTCGAGCACCGCGGCGAAACGCCGCTGGTCTTCGCCGAAAATGTCCTGGGTGCCCCGGATGCGCTGGGGGGTCTGGATACGTGCCATTTGGGCGCGGCTATTAGGCCGGTTTGGGGCGCGCCGCAATGTGGGTGAGGGGAAGCCGGCTGGACAGCGCTAAGCCGTTGAAGCCGAAGCCCTGCAGGACTAGGGCGCACGCCATGAGTCGCATCCTGCTTGTCCTCGCCGCGCTGCTCGGCTTCGGCGCCGCTTCGCCCGCTTCCGCCTATTGGGAATATGGCCACGAGACGGTGGGCGCGATCGCCTATCGCAACGTGACGCCGGCGGTGCGCGCGAAGATCGACGCGCTGCTCAAGCGCCAGGCGCTGCTCGAGACGCCGACCTGCCCGGCGAACACGATCGAGCAGGCGGCGGTCTGGGCGGACTGCGTCAAGACGCTCGGCCCGCGCTTCAGCTACGCCTATTCCTGGCACTATCAGAATATCGACATCTGCCAGCCCTTCGACCTGAAGCCGCCGTGCCGCGACGGCAATTGCGTCTCCGCACAGATCGAGCGCGACGTGAAGCTGCTCAAGGACCGCAAGGTGCCGGTGCGCGAGCGGGTAATGGCGCTGGTGTTCCTCGTCCACTTCGTCGGCGATCTCCACCAGCCGCTCCATGCGGGCGATCACAGCGACCTCGGCGGCAACAAGGTGAAGACCAACTACGGCGCCTTCACCAGCGCCAAGCTCAACCTCCATTCGGTGTGGGACGGCTATCTGGCCGAGCGCGCGATCTCGCAGCCGCCCTCGCCGGTGCGCGCCTATAGCGCCGCCGAGCGCAACGCGGCATGGGGCGGTAGCGTCGAGGACTGGAGCCGGCAGAGCTGGCAGGTCGCGCGTGACGTCGTGTATCCGAGCGCGGCGGGCGCGGCGGTGTGCACGCCGGGCGACCATCCCGCGCATCTCGACGAGGCGACGCTGGCCAAGCTGGTGCCGGTCGCGCGCGACCAGGTGGTGCGCGGCGGGCTGCGCCTGGCCAAGTTGCTCGACGAGGCGCTGGGCTGACGTTTCGCTCCTTCGGGCGGGCTGCTATATCCCGTCCATGAAGAAGGAAACGCATGTGCTGGAGCGGCCGCCCGAGGGCGCGGCGGCGGACTGGACGATCCCGCAGGACTGGGCCGCCTATACGGCGGAAGAACACGCCACCTGGGACAAGCTGTTCGCGCGGCAGGCGAAACTGCTGCCCGGGCGCGCCTCCTCGGCCTATCTCAAGGGGCTGGAGGCGCTGCGGCTGTCCGAGTCGGGCATCCCCGATTTCGAGGAACTGTCCGAACGGCTGATGCAGCTCACCGGCTGGCAGGTCGTCGCGGTGCCGGGGCTGGTGCCGGACGACGTGTTCTTCGATCATATGGCGAACCGCCGCTTCGTCGCAGGCAACTTCATCCGCCGGCCGGACCAGCTCGACTATATCCAGGAGCCGGACGTGTTCCACGACGTGTTCGGCCACGTGCCGATGCTCGCGGACCCGGTCTTCGCCGATTATCTGGAAGCCTATGGCCGCGGCGGCATGCGCGCGCTGGAGCTGGGGGCGCTCAAGCAGCTCGGCCGGCTCTATTGGTACACGGTGGAGTTCGGGTTGGTCGAAGAGGCCGAAGGGCTGCGCATCTATGGCTCGGGCATCGTGTCTAGCTCGGCCGAGAGCGTGTTCGCGCTCGACAGCGACAGCCCCAACCGCATCCGCTTCGACATGAAGCGGGTGATGCGCACCGACTATCGGATCGACGATTTCCAGCAGAATTATTTCGTGATCCCCAGCTTCGAGGCGCTGCTCCGCGAGACGGTGGAGACCGATTTCGCGCCGCTCTATGCGGAGATCCTGGCGCAGCCGGACATCCCGATCGCGGCGATCCTGCCGGGGGATGGGGTGATTACGCGCGGGACGCAGGCATATGCCGAGGGGAAGGGCTGACGGGCGGGGCAACGCTTGGTCGGCAGGACTTCCGTTTCCACCCGCCATCGTCATTCCCGCGAAGGCGGGAATCCATTTGCCAGGACGCTGGGGGCAGGGGCCGCGGCATCAGCGCCAATGGATCCCCGCCTTCGCGGGGATGACGGTGTATTTGACACGGAGCGAGCAGGATCCCGGAAGGTGAAGGTCAGGGTTTAAGGCTCGCAATCTCGGGAACCTGCCGCTACCCGCACCCCCATGTCCCGTTCGCCCCGCCTTGCCTTTCTCGTCGCTGCGCTCGGCATCGCCAATTATTCGGTGATGGACGCGGTGATGAAGGGCATGTCGATCGCGCACGGCGCCTATAGCGCGGTGCTGTGGCGCTCGGTCGGGGCGATCGTGCTGCTCGGGCCGATCTTCCTGCTGCGGCGGACCCCCTGGCCGAGTCCCCATGCGCTGAAACTCCACTTCGCGCGCGGGGTGCTGGCGGGCAGTTCGGTGGTGCTGTTCTTCTGGGGGCTTGCCCGCGTCACCATGGCGCAGGGGATCGCGCTCACCTTCCTCGCGCCGCTGATCGCGATGTTCCTCGCCGCCGCCTTTCTCGGCGAGCGGATCCGCCGCGCGGCGATCGGCGGCTCACTCGTCGCCAGCCTCGGCGTGCTGACCATCGCCGCTGGACAGGCGCAGGCGCATGCCTCGACCGAGGTCGTGCTCGGCTCGATCGCGGTGTTCGCCGCCTCGATCCTCTATGCCGGCAGCCTGATCCTGCTCCGCCGGCAGGCGCAGGTGGCGGACCCGATCGAAGTCGCGCTGTTCACCAGCCTCGTTCTCGCGCTGGTGATGCTGCCGGGCGCCCCGTGGTTCTCCGCCATGCCGTCGCTCGCGCTTTGGCCGTGGATCCTCGGCGCGGCGCTGGTCGGTTCGATCTCCGCGGTGCTGCTCGCCTGGGCCTATGGCCATGCCGAGGCGCAGGTACTGGCGCCGGTGGAATATACCGCCTTCGTGTGGGCCGCGCTGCTCGGCTATGTCGTGTTCGACGAGCGCGTCTCGGCCTGGACGGTCGCGGGCGCGCTGCTCATCATCCTCGGGTGCCTCGCCGCGATCCGCGGCCGTGTCGCCCCCGCTCCCCAGACCGAGGCCGCCGCATGACCCAGATCCGATTCGCCACGCCCGCCGACGTGCCCCAGATCCTTGCCTTCGTCCGCGAACTCGCCGAATTCGAGCGCGAGCCCGACGCGGTGCTCGCGACCGAGCCGATGCTGGAAGCCGCGCTGTTCGGCCCGCGCCCGGCGGCGGAGGCGGTGATCGCGGAAGCCGCGGACGGCACCCCGCTCGGCTTCGCGCTGTTCTTCCAGAACTTCTCCACCTGGACCGGGCTTCCGGGCATGTATCTGGAAGATTTGTACGTCACCCCTGCCGCGCGCGGCGCAGGCGTCGGCAAGGCGCTTCTGCGCCATTTGGCCGATATCGCCGTCACGCGCGGCTATGCCAGGTTCGAATGGTCGGTGCTCGACTGGAACCAGCCGGCGATCGATTTCTACCGCGCGATGGGGGCAATGGGCATGGACGAATGGACGGTGCAGCGGGTGACCGGCGACGCACTGCTCGCGCTGGCCGGCCGCTGATGGGCTGGATCTACCTGCTGCTCGGGGGGCTGTGCGAAGTGGGGTTCACCACCTGCATGCGCTTCACCGACGGCTTCCGGAACATCCCCTGGACGCTGGCCTTCCTTGGCTTCATCGCGGTGTCGATGGCGCTGCTCGAGATGGCCTCGCGCACGGTGCCGCTGGGCACCGCTTACGCCGTCTGGGGCGGGATCGGCGCGCTCGGCACGGTGATCGTCGGCATGCTCTGGTTCGGCGAGCCGGTGAGCGCGGTGCGCATCCTGCTCATTTTCGGCCTGGTCGCGTGCATCGCCGGGCTGCGGCTGGCGGGCGGCGGACACTAAGACCCCAAAGGGCTAGGCACACCCGTTCTTGTCTGACAAGATCGGCGGCAAGACCGTCGTGTCAGGGGAGAGGGTGTTCGTGAAAGCCAAGTCGCTTCTGCTGCTGGGCGCAGCGCTTGCCGCGAGCATTGCGCCGAGTTTTGCAGCCCTGGCTGCGCCGATCCAGGTGCAAGCCAGCGAGGGCGCAACGCTGCTCGCGAAGAGCGAGACCGGCGCCACCTTCCGCACCGCGCAGGGCGTGCTCGCCCTCACCATCTGGGGCGACCGCATCCTCCGCGTGACGATGCTGCGCGAAGGCGCCGAGCGCGCGCCCGATCTCGCGCTGGTCGGCCAGCCCGCGAAGACCAGCTGGACGCTCGAGCAGCAGGCGGAGCGCTATCTGATCGCGACCCCGGAGATGCGGATCAGCGTCGACCGCAAGACCAGCGCGGTTGCGCTGCTCGGTGCTGACGACAAGCCGCTGGTCGGCGAAACCGATCTCTATCGCCGCAGGCTGGGCGGCACGCCCGATGCGGACGGCGCCATACGTACCGCTTTCACCATGCCGGAGGGCCGGGCGGTCTATGGCCTCGGCCAGCACCAGGCGGGGCTGCTCGACTATCGCGGGCATATCGTCCGGCTGCAGCAGGCGAACACCGATGTCGGCGTACCGGTGCTGGTGTCGCCCGCCGGCTTCGGGCTGTTCTGGAACAATGCCTCGGTCACCGAGGTGGCGGTCGATACGCCGCAGGCGGGCAACCGGATCGTGTTCCGCTCGGCGGCGGGCGAGGGCGTCGACTATTTCCTGTTCGCAGGTCCCGATGTCGACCAGGTAATCGGCGCCTATCGCCAGCTGACCGGCGCCGCCTCGCTGCTGCCGCGCTGGGCCTGGGGGCTGTGGCAGTCGAAGGAGCGCTATGGCTCGCAGGCCGAGCTGCTGGGCGTGGCGGCCGAATATCGCCGTCTCGGCATCCCGCTCGATGCGGTGGTGCAGGACTGGCAGTACTGGCCGGAAGGACGCTGGGGCAGCCACGAGATGGACCCGGCGCGCTATCCCGATCCCAAGGGGATGCTGGATACGCTGCACCGGGAGAATGTCCACAGCATCGTCTCGGTCTGGCCGAGGCTCGACGTGGGGCTGGAGAACACACGCGCGCTCGACGCGATCGGCGGGCTCTACCCCAAGACCTACCCGAACGTGTATCCGGCGGGCGAGGGCCGCTGGTACGACGCTTTCTCCCCCAAGGCCCGCGCGCTATACTGGAAGCAGATCTCCGATCGGCTCGGCAGGGCCGGGTTCGACGGCTATTGGCTCGACGGGAGCGAGGCCGAGCTGGGCGGCCATTGGGGCGAGATGGCCGAGGTGAACACTGCGGCAGGCCCCGGCGCGCTGGTGTTCAACGCCTATCCGCTGATGCACACCACCGCGGTGCACGACGGCATGGCCGCGGATTATGCCGCCAAGCGCCCGCTCCTGCTCACCCGCTCGGCCTGGGCGGGGCAGCAGCGCAACGGCGCCTTCACCTGGTCGGGCGACGTCAGCGGGCGCTGGGACGTGTTCGCGAAGCAGATTCCCGCGGGCGTCAATTTCTCGATGACCGGCAATCCCTTCTGGTCGGCGGATATCGGCGGCTTCTTCGGCGGCAGCCCCAAGGATCCGGCCTATCAGGAGCTGTTCACCCGCTGGCTGCAGTTCGCGGTGTTCAACCCGATGTTCCGCATCCACGGCACCGGCGAGGGCAAGGAAGTCTACAGCTTCCCCGAGGCCGTCCGCCAGCCGCTGCTCGATGCGGTGGCGCTGCGCTACCGGCTGCTGCCCTTTCTCTATGCGCAGAGCTGGCAGGTCGCCGATCGCGGCGCCTCCTTCCTCTATCCTGTCGGCATGGTGTTCCCCGAGGACCGCGCGGCGCAGGACCTGCGCGACCAATATCTGTTCGGGCGCAACCTGCTGGTCAGCCCGGTCATCGAGCCCGGCGCCACGTCGCGCAGCGTGTACCTCCCGGCGGGTACCGAGTGGATCGATTTCTGGACCGGCACCCGGCACAAGGGGGGCGCCAAGCTCCAAGTAGCCGCGCCGATCGGGCAGATTCCGGTCCAGGTCGCGGCGGGCACGATCCTGCCGCTGGGTTCGCCGGTCCAATATGCCGACCAGTCCCCCGATCGCCCGATCGAGCTGCGCGTCTATCGCGGCGCCGATGGCCGCTTCACCCTCTATGACGATGCCGGCGACGGCCAGGGCTGGCGCCGCGGCGAGCGCACGACGATCGCGCTGGCGCTGGACGACAAGGCAGGGACGCTGACGATCGGCGCGCGCGCTGGCCGCTATCCGGGCATGGCGAAGACGCGCCGGTTCCGGGTGGTGACGGTGGCGCCGGGTGTCGGCACCGGGCTCGCCGAAGCGGCCGGGCGCGAGGTGGTGTATGACGGGCGGCGCGTGGTCGTGACGCTGTAGGGTGCGCCGGCGAGAGCGATCCCCCAGAAAAAAGACCTCGTCATCCCGGCGGAAGCCGGGATCCATTCGCGCTGATGTGGCGGTTCTTTCCCCCAGCGCACAGGGCAATGGATCCCGGCTTTCGCCGGGATGACGATCGACTTGGAGGTTCCAGTGCGCCTCCCCCTGGCGGGGGAGGAAACACTAGCCGCCGCTCCTCGATCTGCTACGATCCTTGCAACCAAGGGGGAGGACGAGGATGCGGCGTGCGGTTTGGCTCTTGGCGGCGGCATGGCCGGCACTCGCGCAGGCCCAGCAGCTTCCTGCTCCGGACAAGACCGCGCAGGGCGATCTCGCCATCACCATCTACCAGAACGGCCAGGCGCTGGTGCAGGATGCCCGCACGCTGGACCTCGCCGCCGGCCGCACCCGCCAGGAGTTCGCCGATGTCTCCGCCAAGATCCGGCCCGAGACGGTGACGCTCGCCGGCCCCGGCATCGGCATCGTCGAGCAGAATTTCGATTACGACCTGCTCACCCCCTACAAGCTGATGGAAAAGGCGGTCGGCTCGGTGGTGACGATCGTCCGCACCAACCCCGCGACCGGCGCCGAGACGCGCGAGCAGGCGCGGGTGCTTTCGGCCAATGGCGGCATCGTCCTCCAGATCGGCCCGCGCATCGAGGTGCTGCGCGACGACGGGCTGCCGGTCCGCGTGATCTTCGACAAGGTGCCCGAGAATCTCCGCGCCCGGCCCACGCTCTCGGTGACGCTGCAGGTGGCGAGCGGCGGACGGGTGCCGGCCACGCTCAGCTATCTTACCCCGGGGCTCGGCTGGACCAGCGACTATGTGATGTTGTTCGATGAGGCGAAGAGTGCGATCGACATGCAGGGCTGGATCACGCTCACCAACGATACCGGCACGTCCTACCAGAATGCCGCGGTGACGCTCGTCGCCGGGGCCCCCAGCGGTGCGAAGGCTTTCGGCCGGCTCGCTGGCGACGATGCGACCATCGACCAGCCGGGTACCGAAACCGGCCCGCGCGAGCGGCTAGGCGACTATATCTTCTACCCGCTCGCCCAGCGCACCACGATCGCCAACGCCCAGCAGAAGCAGGTCAGCTTCCTCGACGTGAAGGCCGCGCCCGCGCGCAAGACCTATGAATGGGTCAATGGCTGGCTCGGCGCCGACACCGATCCGCGCAGCGCATCCTCGGTGCTCAAATTCTCGACGTCGAAGAATGGCGGCCTGGGCGACCAGCTGCCGAGCGGCACGATCCGCGTCTATATGCGCGATCGCAAGGGCGAGCCGCAGTTCATCGGCGAGAGCCGGGTCGATGCCGCGCCGATGGGCTCGGCGATGTCGATCCGCACCGGCGAGGCGTTCGACGTGAAGGGCGCCGCAGTGGTGGTAGAGCGCAAGAAGCTCTCCGCGCGGCGCTGGAAAACGACGATGCGCTACGACTTCACCAATGCCCGTGCCGAGCCGGTCACCCTCGACCTCGCCCAGACCGGGCTGTGGGGCGATGTCCGCGTCACCGACCAGACCCTCGCCGGCGAGCGTGTCTCCGCCGATCGGATGGAGTGGAAGGTGCCGGTGCCCGCCAATGGCAAGGCATCGGTGACCATGGTGTTCGACAGCCGCTACTGATCCGATGCTCGCGCGCATCGCCCTTGCCCTCGCCGCCCTGCTCGTCGCCCTGCCGGCGGCGGCGCAGACGCTGGTCGTCTCGGACAAGCCCGATGCCGTGGCGGTGACGGTCTATCGTGATCCCAACCGCAGCGAAGGCGCGATCCGGCAAGGCTGGCCCGGCGGCTATGCGCTGGTCACCGAGACGCGGACGCTGCAGCTCCCTGCCGGCGCGGCGGTGATCCGCTTCGTCGGCGTGTCCGAGGGGATGATGCCGGAGACCGCGATCGTCACCGGCCTGCCGCGCGGGGTGGGGGAGAAGAACCGCGACGCCCGGCTGCTGGGCCCGGCGACGCTGGTCGACGCCTATCTCAAGCGCCGCGTCACCGTCCGGCGCACCGACCGCGCCACCGGCAAGGTCCGCGAAAGCGAAGCGGTGATTCAGGCCGGACCCGAAGGCGGCGTGCTGCTCACCACCGATCAGGGGGTCGAGGCACTCGGCTGTTCGGGCCTGCCGGAGACGCTGGTCTATCCCGGCGTGCCGGCCGATCTCGCCGCCAAGCCGACGCTGTCGGTAACAACCGACAGTCCCCGCGCGCAGACGGTGACGGTGCAGCTTTCCTATCTGGCGCAGGGGCTTGACTGGTCGGCCAACTATGTCGCGCAGCTGGGCGCGGACGACTCGCTCGACCTGTTCGGCTGGATGACGGTGGTGAACGGCGGCAGCCAGGGCTTTGCCGATGCGCGCACCAGCGCGGTGGCGGGGCAGCCCAACAAGGAGAAGGCGGCACGGCTGCCGCGCGGTGCCGCGACCGCGTTGAGGCTGGAATGCTGGCCGATGGGGACGACCAGCGATGGTGATCCTCAATATGAGTTTATGAACGCGCCGGGCGCACCGCCACCGCCGCCGCCGCCGCCCGCGCCGTCGACGGAAATCATCGTCACCGGATCGCGCATCGCCTTCGCGCCAGTGATGATGGCCGAACAGGAGGATTTGGGCGACCTCAAGCTCTACCGCGTTCCCGAGCCGGTGAGTGTCGCCGCGAACGCCACGAAGCAGGTCGCGCTGCTCCACCGCGGGCGCGTGCAGATGACGCGGATCTATGCGGGGACGTTCCGGCCTTTCGCCTATGATCCCGATCGCGACGCCGAGAGCGAACCGGCCGCCATCCTCCTGCGCGCCGAGAATCGGACGAGCGTCGGGCTGGGGCTCCCCCTGCCGGCCGGATCGGTCGCCCTCTTTGCGGCGCGGCGCGACCAGCCGGTGCTGCTCGGCGAGTCGGCGCTCCAGGATCGCGCAATCGGCGATGAGATCGAGCTGCGCCCGGGCGACAGCAGCGAGGTCCGCTACACCATCGTTGGCGAGCCGGGCTCGAAGCGGCGCGCGAACTACCGGGTCGAAGTGACCAACGCGCTCGCCACCCCCGTCACCTTCGAGCTGCCGATCCCCTATCGCGACGCCAAGGCCGGCGCGCCGCTCGTCTCGCACAAGGGCGTGCCCACCTGGCGGGTGACCGTGCCGGCCAACGGCACCGCCAGCCTGGAGCTCACCCTCAAGCGCGCACGCTGAAGCTTCAGTCGAGGTCGACCTCTCCCTTGAGCGGGTCTTCCACCTGCGCGTCATGGCCGCTGCCCGAGCTGAGGAACATCAGCCCCATCAGCGCCGCCGCCATCATGATGGTGAAGAACACGCCCAGAAAGGTGGCGATCGCGGTGACGATATGGAGCTCGCCCATCGTCGCCCACAGCCAATATTCGGCCACGCCGGCAGCCAACACCGCCACCACCGCCATCCCCCACAGGATGCGGCGGAACCGCCCCCAGGCGAAGGCGGCATAACCTGGATCATCGAGTCCGTCTGGCTGTTCCATCGCTTTGCAAGTTGGGCTGATTCGTGGGATAAACAACGCCTAAAAAATGAAAGCCAAGGAGAGAAGGCGATGACCATCGCGGCAATCCTCGAAGGCAAGGGGCGAGACATCGTGTCGATCGCCTCGACCAGCACCGTCGCGGAGGCGGTTGCACTACTCGCGGCCCGCCGGATCGGTGCGGTGCCGGTCCTCGAAAACGGGCAAGTCGTCGGCATCTTTTCCGAGCGCGACGTGATCCATTGCATCGAGCGCGAAGGCGCGATCGGGCTCGAGCTGCCCGTCTCGCGGGTGATGACCGCGCCGCCGATCACGGTCGGCCCGGAAGAGACGGTGCTCGGCGCGCTGGCGCTGATGACGCGGCGGCGCATCCGTCATCTGCCGGTGCTCGACGGGCAGGCGGTGGTCGGCTTCATCTCGATCGGCGATCTGGTCAAGTACCGGATCGACCGCATCGAGTCCGAAGCCGAGGCGATGCGCGCCTATATTCAGGCGGCCTGACGCGACTCAGCCGGCGCGGTTGCGCACCAGCGCGATCGCCCCGGCGAGCGTCTCCCGCGCACAGGTGAACAGCAGCGCGCCATAGCTCGCGGCGCCGATGCTCACGAGCAGCGCCAGCCGGGGCAGGGGGGCGAGCGGGGGTAGCGCGCGGTCGACGAGGGTGACGATCAGTCCCATCGCCAGCGCCGCGAACACCGGCGCCGCGATCGCCCGACCGAGCCGCGTATAGCTGACGCCGATCGCCGGCAGCGTCCGGTGCGCCGACAGCGCCAGATACAGCGGATAGGCAACATACCAGGCGGCGACGAGGCCCAGGATGCCCCAATGCACGCCGATCAGGAAGGCGATCGGCAGGAACAGCGCGCCGGTCGCGCCGTTGCGCGCGCTGATGCCGGGGCGTCCGCGCGCATCGCTGGCCGGCGCGAACAAGATCTGCAGCGTCATCAGCGGCATCACCAGCGCCAGCCCGTGGACCACCGGCGCCGCCTCGGCCCATTTCGGCCCGAGCACCACCGCGACCAGTGGTTCGGCGGTTGCGGCGAGGCCGACATAGAAGGGCATGGCGGCGAGCAGGATCAACTGCGCACCGCGTACGAACGCCGCCGCCACCGCCGCGGGATCGTCGCGCATCCGCGCATAGGCCGAGAAGGCCACCTCGTTGAGCGGCGGCACGAATTTGGAGACGAAGATCTGCGTCAGGAACAGGCTCGTCGTATAGATGCCGAGCAGGTGCGGATCGAACATGCGGCCCGCAATGAACACGTCGGCCTGGCTCTGCAGGAACCAGAAGACTTGCCCTGCCGCCATCACCCCGCCATAGCGCGCCATGTCGCCCGCGCCGCGAAAGTCGAAGCTCGGCCACACCAGCGCCCGCGCCGCCACCGTCATGCCGATCGCGCGGGTGGCGAACAGCACGATGGGCGCGGCGACCAGGGTCCATACGCCCCAGCCGGCATAGGCGCCGGTAAGGGCGGTGATCGCGCCAGCGAGTGCCGAGACGAAATTGACCTGTGCCTGCTTGGCGAAATCCATCGAGCGGGCGAGCAGTGCATAGGGCAGCGCGATGAACGGCGTGCACAGATAGAGCAGCGCCTGCACCCGCAGCAGCTCGGCGACCATCGGCTGGCGATAATAGGCTGCGGCCAGCGGCGCGGCGGTAACCTGTAGCAGCGCCAGCCCGCCATTGAGCAGCAACAGCATCCCGAACAACTGGCGCTGCGCGCGGTGCCCGGCGTCGGCGCGCTGGATCAGCGCGCTCGCCAGACCATAGCCGTTGAGCATGTTGAGCAGCACCAGCACCACCTGGGTCATCGCGAACAGCCCGTAATCGGCGGGCGCGAGGATTCGGATGACGAGGAAAGTGGACGACCAGGTGAGCAGCTGCCCCAGAATCTGCGTGCCCGATCGCCAGATCACGGCCTTTCGCACCTGATTCCGGAGCGATTCCGGGGCCTGATTCGGCGATTCGAGCGTTGATTCGGTCACCAGGAGCATATCGCATGCCCCGATTGAGAAGCCGTAAACCGCAGTTTTCTGCGGGTTTCAGGGCTGCCTGTCACGAAAACGACCGAAAGTTTCATTTTCTCGTTGACGGGTGGGGGGCTCGGGCATAGAAGCCACTCCACCGACGCGGTGCTCCACACCGGAACGCAGCGACGGTCACCGAAATTCAGGCGCAGCGGCCGCCCCGAGAAAA
>NZ_CAJYHX010000017.1 GCF_913774285.1 uncultured Sphingomonas sp.
ACTGCTGGAGCGGCCGGGCATCGGCGAATGGGTCCGCTACAAGCTGGACCAAGTGACCGAGCATGTCCTGATCGACGAGGCGCAGGACACCAACGCGCATCAGTGGCGGATCGTGCGTGCGCTGGCCGACGAGTTTTTCGTCGGGCGCGGCCTCTATGCGCCGTCCACACGGACGCTGTTCACCGTGGGCGATCACAAACAGGCGATCTTCGGTTTCCAGGGCACCGACCCGATCAACTTCCAGGCGGCCGAGCTGCATTTCTCGCGCCGGGCGGACGAGGTGGCGGGCGATGACGAATGGCCGCCCGAGGAACGCGGCCTGCCGTTCAACCAGCTGTCGCTGACCCACAGCTTCCGCTCGACCACGCCGATCCTGGAGTTCGTCGATGCCGCAATCGAGGCGCTGGGTGAACCCGGCATGGGCATGGCAGGCGAGGTCGAACGCCATGCCAGCGAGGTGAAAGGCCCCGGCCGCGTCACGCTCTGGCCGCCGGTGGTGGCGGGCGGCAGCGACGAGGATGAGGAAGGCTGGATCGACGATGCGGTGCGCAAGGTCGCGACCGACATCGCCCGCGCCGTCCGTCGCTGGCTGGACGACGGCGTCATGCTGGAGAGCAAGGGCCGTCGACTGGAGCCGCAGGACATCATGATCCTGGTCAAGCGGCGTGGCGACCTCGCCTCGCTGATCGTCGCACGGCTCTATGCCGAGGGGGTGCCGGTGGCGGGTGTCGACCGGCTGCGGCTGAATGCGCCGCTGGCGGTGCAGGACTTGCTGGCGACGGTGCGGTTCGCGCTTCAGCCCGAGGATGACCTGTCGCTGGCGTCGCTGCTGGTGTCGCCGCTGATCGGCTGGTCGCAGGATCGGCTGATGACGGCCGGGCACCGCGAGCGGGGATCGCTTTGGGCGCATCTGACGCGGACCCTGCCGCCCGAGGATCTCGCGCCCCTGCGCCAGATGCTGGCGCGGGCCGATGTGTCGACGCCCTACCAGTTTCTGGAGGAGTTGCTGTCGGGGCCGCTTGATGGACGGCGCAAGCTGATCCGGCGGCTGGGCACCGAGGCGCGCGATCCGATCGAGGAACTGCTCAACGCCGCGCTGACCTTCGAAAGCACGACGACGCCTTCGCTCCAGCGTTTCCTCGACTGGTTCGATCGCGGCGATGTCGAGATCGTCCGCGATGCCGCGCAGCCGCAGCCCGCGGTGCGGGTGATGACCGCGCATGGCTCCAAGGGACTGCAGGCGCCGCTGGTGATCCTGGCGGACGCGACGGTGGACCCGACGCGCAGCCCGCGCAGCTTCCTCAAATGGGCGCTGGAGGAAGATCAGGATGCCTTCCCGATCTTTCGTCCCCGCAGTGCCGAGCGCGACGGCGTCCTGGCCGAGGCGTTGGAAAAGGCCGATGCGCGCGAGTTGCAGGAGCATTGGCGGCTGTTCTACGTCGCCGCCACCCGCGCCGAGGAACGGCTGGTGATCGCGGGCGCGCTCGGCCCCCAGGCCAAGGGCGAGCCGCCCAAGGCGAGCTGGTATGCCGCGAGCGCCGCCGCGTTCGATGCGCTGGGCGTGCCGGTCGACGAGGCCGGGGTGCGGGAGTTCCACGGCGTGGTCCCGCAGGCGCCGGTGCGGCCGGTTGCGGCGCCGCCGGTGGTCGAGGCAAAGCCCGCGCCGCTACTGCCCGACTGGCTCCACACGCGTGCGCCGGAGGAAGCCCGGCCGCCCCGCCCGCTGGCACCTTCGTCGCTGGGCGATGACCGCGTCGCCGATCCGCCGCCGGGTCCCGCGATGCGCGCCGCTGCCGAACGCGGCCGCTTGCTCCACGCGCTGTTCGAGCGCTTGCCGGGCGTCGCCCCGGACGCGCGGCGGTCGGCAGCGGATCGCTGGCTGGCGGGGGCGGGGGGGCTCACCGATGCGGCCGAGCGTACCGCGCTGATCGATGCCGCGCTCGCCGTCACCGAAGACCCGCGCTTCGCCGAGCTGTTCGGCCCCGATGCGCTGGGCGAGGCGCCGATCGCTGCGGTGGTGGCGGACGGGGTGGTGGTCTCCGGCACGGTCGACCGGCTGGTGGTGACACCTGACCGGGTACGGGTGGTCGACTTCAAGACCGGCCGCCGCGCGCCGGCGTCGCTTGCCGACGTACCGCCCTACCACCTCCGCCAGATGGCGGCCTATGTCGCCGCGCTCCGCGTGATCTTCCCCGAGCGGGCGGTGGAGGCCGCCCTCCTATATTCTGCCGGTCCCGTGCTCTACGCATTGCCCGAGGCCCTTCTCGCCGAGCACAAGCCGGGCTACGCGGGGTAGGAGCAAAGCTTTGGGTCCTGCGCTTGAGCAATGGCCCCGGCGATCATAGATAGCCGACCAACACGAAGTTCAGGAGATACCGACATGGCCACTCTGGCGACCACCGACGCCAAATTCGAAACCGACGTGCTGCAGGCGGACAAGCCCGTCCTCGTCGATTTCTGGGCAGAATGGTGCGGCCCGTGCCGCATGATCGCCCCGGCGCTCGAAGAGCTCGCCGAGGAGCTGGCCGAGCAGGTGCAGATCGTGAAGATCAACATCGACGACAATCCCGATGCGCCGACCAAGTATGGCGTGCGCGGCATCCCGACGATGATCCTGTTCAAGAACGGCCAGCAGGCGGCCACCCAGGTCGGCGCGCTGCCGAAGAGCGCGATCAAGCAGTGGATCGAACGCGAGATCTGATCGCGTCCTCCGCTTTCCCCTCCCGCACGCGGGAGGGGAGCGACTGCATCAGCCGAACAGCAATTCGGTAGCGCGGCGACCCAGCTCGGGCGTCGACGCCGCGATCAGCCCCACACCCTTGCCGTCGACGCGATAGGGCGTGCCGTCCCAATGCGCCACATAGCCGCCCGCCTCGCCGAGGAAGACGACGCCGGGGGCATGGTCCCAGAGCAGCGTGCGCCGGAACACCGCGACGTCGTTCTGCCCCAGCGCCAGCCGGGGATAATTCTCGGCCGCGCAGCGCGGCATCGCCCAGAGTTCGAAATCCTGCTCGAATCGCCGCATCCGCTCGGCATGCTCGGCCTCGGACTGGGCGACCTTCGATACCGAGGCATGCGGGCGCGGGCCATCGCTCTGTCGGGCATGGACCCGGGCGCCGTTGACGAACGCACCGCCGCCCAGCGCCGCATGGCACATCCGCTCGGCGACCGGATCGTAGATCCAGCCCGCCTGGATGACGCCCGCCTCGATCAGCGCGATCATGATGCCGAAAGGCGGTTCGCCGGCCGCGAAATTGCCGGTGCCGTCGATCGGATCGATGACCCAGGCGCGGGCCGCCATCGCCTGATCCACCAGCGCCGGGTCTGCCGCACAGGCTTCCTCGCCGATGATCACTGCATCGGAGGCGATCGCGGCAAGGCCCTCGGTCAGCCGTTCCTCGGCCTCGCGATCGGCGATGGTGACCAGCTCGCCCGGCGTCTTCTCCAGCACCTCGTGCGCCGCAAGGTTGCGGAAGCGCGGCAGGACGACGGTCTCGGCGACGCGGCGGATCAGCGCGGAGACCGCGTCATGATGCGGGTGCAAGCGGGTCAGCTCCGGTAATCGGCGTTGATCGAGATATAGCCATGGGTGAGGTCGCAGGTCCAAACCGTCGCGCGGCCCTCACCGAGGCCGAGATCGACGCCGATCTCGATTTCCTGGCCCTTGAGGTGCGCGGCGACCGGCGCCTCGTCATAGCCTTCCACCGCCAGGCCGCCCTGCGCCACCTGGGTGGTGCCGAAGCGGATGGCGAGCCTGTCGCGCTCGGCAGGCTCGCCGGCCTTGCCGACGGCCATCACCACGCGACCCCAGTTCGCGTCCTCACCCGCGATCGCGGTCTTGACCAGCGGCGAATTGGCGATCGACATCGCGATGCGGTGCGCGCTGCGATCGCTCTCGGCGCCCTCGACGGTGATTTCGATCAGCTTCTGCGCGCCTTCGCCGTCGCGCACCACGAGCAGCGCGAGCTGGCGGCAGAGATCGGCGAGCGCCGCACGGAAGGCGTCGGCGCCGGCATCCTCGTCGCTGGTCAGCGGTGCATTGCCCGCCTTGCCGGTGGCGAAGGCGAGAACGGTGTCGCTGGTCGAGGTGTCGCCGTCGACCGTGATGCAGGAGAAGCTGTGTCCGTTCGCATCGCTCAGCGCGCGCTGCAGGAACACCGGGTCCACCGCCGCATCGGTGAAGACGAAGCCAAGCATCGTCGCCATGTCCGGCGCGATCATGCCCGATCCCTTGATGATGCCGGCCAGTGTCACCGTGCGGCCGTCGACCACGGCGGTGGTCACCGCGCCCTTGGCGAAGGTGTCGGTGGTCATGATCGTCGCGGCGGCGTCTTCCCAAGCGCAGACTTCGGCGGTGTAGGCGGCATCGAGCCCGGCCTCGGCCTTGTCGATCGGCAGCGGCACGCCGATCACCCCGGTGGAGGCGACGAACACGTCCGAGGGATCGCAGCCGAGATGCTGCGCGGTGCGGGCGGCGATCGCCTCCACCGCCGCGCGGCCGCGATTGCCGGTGAAGGCGTTGGAATTGCCGGCGTTCACCACCAGTGCACGCGCCTTGCCGAGCACCAGCGCCTTGCGGCACCATTCAACCTCGGGCGAGGGGCATTTGCTGCTGGTCAGCACACCGGCGACGCTGGTGCCCTCGTCGAGCGTGACGAAGGTGAGGTCGCAGCGATCCCAATTCTTGTACCGCGCACGGGCGACGCGGGGCGTTACGCCCGGAATCGCGGGCATAGCGGGGAAGGGCAGCGCGAGCGGGGAGGTGCTTGTGGACATCCCCTGCTTCATACGCCGCCCTTCCCGAAGGACAAGCGGGTCTGGTGCGAACGCGGTTCAGCGCTTGGCCGCGACAGCGCCGGCAAGCGTCACCATTTGGGCAACGCCGGTGGAATCGGGCCCGGCAGGATCGGGCAGCTGCAGCGAGACGCTACCGCCAAGCTCTTCTGCTGCCGGACCTGCAAGGAAGCCCGCAAAGCTGCCCGTGCCTGCGGTACCGTTCAGTTGTGCGAGGCTTGCGCCGCCGGTCTGGGTCAGCGGGATGGTCACGTCGTAGCTGGCGCCGGTATTCCTTTCGAGGGCGCTCTTCGCGGTAAACTTCAGCGTGAGCGTCCCGCGATAACTTTGGGCCGCGAAGTCGACGGTCACCTGCAAGGTGCCGCTTACCGCATAGACGATTCCATCCAGCGGCTTCGTTCGCGTCGCCCTGCCGGAGACCACGCCGTTATAGGTGACGGTGCCGCTTCGGGGCACACTGGTCGTCGCCGTCTTCTCGCCGAACGCGAAGTAGCGACGATCGTTGGTTTCGCCGCTCGTGTCCGACACGGAGAACGTATACAGGCCGAAGCTGGCATAGCTCAGCGCGAGCAGATCGTTGCTGCTGCCCGATCGAAACAGTTCGAGCGTCTGGTAGTAGCTCGTCCGGCCGATGCCCGGGTAACAGCGACGCGAATATACGAGGTAGCGCGTGTCGGATCTGGCGGAATCGATGTCACTCGGCCCGAAAGACGCACTTTCGTCGACCCCCGAGTAGAGCGGATTGGATGCGACGCGGATCGTATAGCGCTGTGTCGCGCTGGCATAGCTGAATGCCTCCGCCAGGGTCGGATCGGCGGTCTTGTACAACGTGATCGCGCCGTAATTGCTATATTGCAGCAGCGTGCTCGCCGTGTCGAACGTGCGATCGAAGACCGTGTCTGGAGCAGGGCAGGTATAGGTAGCCGGGGCCGTGCCTAACGTCGATGTCGGCGTGGGCGTGGGCGTGGGCGTGGGTGTCGGCACCGGAGTGGGCGTCGGCGTCGGGGTCGGCGTGGGCGTCGGTGTTGGCGTCGGAATCGGCGGCGTTGGCAGCGGCGAGGGCGCGGGCGCAGGCGCCGGTGTCGGACTCGGCGCGGGGGTAGGCGTCGGCGTGGGGGTCGGCACGATTACCGTACCGGCTCCCCCGGTCGTGCCTCCACCGCAGCCGCCTAGCAGAAGAAGTGCAGCAGACGTTCCGCGGCCAATACCGAATCGCATGATTATTCCTGATCCCCCAATTCGATGCGTTCGCCCGACCTTCGAACGATAGGAGGCGGCCTAGCTCTTTCTTTCAATGTGGCAAGTTAATCGCACGTTGGGACGCCAATTATTTTTCCCACTCGGCCGGTTAGCAACCTCATCTACTGGCAGCCGAACGAAAGCGGGTGACCGAGGGTATGGTTCAGCGCTTAGCGGCGGCGGCTCCCACCAAGGTTACTGGATTGATGATACCGGCATAATCCGGTCCGGCTGGATCGGGGATCTGCAAAGAGAAGCTGCCACCAAGCTCTTGTGCTGCAGGACCGGCAAGGAAACCAGCGAAGCGGCCTTGGCCCGCGGCGCCACTCAGTTGCGTAAGCGATGCGCCACCTGTTTGCGTCAAGGGGATGATTATGTCGTACGGCGCCGATTCGCCCGATGTCGCCTTGAGGGTGAGCGTGCCGGTGAACGTCTGCGCCACGAAGTCTACGGAAATCTGGATCCTTCCACTGATCGAATATTTTCGCGGATACACGGAGTCGTTTCGCGTCGCGAAGCCCGAGACGATACCAGTATAGGTCGATACGCCGGTGCGGGGCAGATCCGATACCGCTGTCCTCACCCCATATGCAAATAGACGACGATCATATAGGTCATAGGATCGCGGCTGTGAGAAGTTGACGGTGTACATGCCGAAGCTTGCATAGTCGAGTGCAAGCAGGTCATTGTCTGCGCCAGGTCTAAAGAGCTCAAGTTCCGCCTGAAAGGCACCCTCTTTGGGCTGTAGTCCGTCGGAACAACTGCGCTTGTACACGATGGTGTGGGCATTGGAGCGATTGGCCAGCACGTTCTCGGGACCGAACGAAATGCTCTCGTCGAGGTCGGAGAAAAGGGGATTGGACGCTACACGAAGGGTGTAGCGTTGGGTTGCAGCAGCGTAGCTGAAGGCCTGGGCCATCACCGGATCCGCGGACGTGAGATCATGCACGCCATCAACAGCATTGCGATACTGCATCATGGCGCTGGACGCGTAGAAGGTGCGGTCGAACATCGTGTCTGCTGGACACGTCCAGCGTACCGGTGTCCTGGAGGGCGTTGGACTAGGTTCTGGCGTAGGCGTCGGTGTGGGCGTTGGGCTGGGTTGCGGTGTCGGCGTGGGCGTCGGGATTGGCGGCGTCGGCAGCGGCGAGGCTGTCGGGCTGGGTGCTGGCGTCGGGCTCGGCGGTGCGGGGGTCGGAGTCGGGGTCGGGGTCGGGCTGGGCAGGATCACCGTGCCGGCGCCGTTGCCGTTTGACTGGTTGCACCCCGCGAGGGCGAATAGAGACAGCGAAATCGCACTGACCGAACTATAACGCATAAGATAGAATTCCCCCTTTGCTTGGCTTTGTCGGCGGTCCCGATCGGATGCGCAAGAGCATCCAGTCTCGGCGATCCACTCTTCTCGGCTCAATTCACAGGCCGAACTGTGCCACTGAGATTCGCGGCGCGTGTTGCGT
Source organism: uncultured Sphingomonas sp. (assembly GCF_913774285.1). Taxonomy (GTDB): domain Bacteria; phylum Pseudomonadota; class Alphaproteobacteria; order Sphingomonadales; family Sphingomonadaceae; genus Sphingomonas. The sequence goes on from NZ_CAJYHX010000017.1 coordinate 7,491, forward strand.
GTCGGTCGGCCGCGCGACCTGATCGCGTAGCCGGTCGTCCCAAAGTAGAGCTCGCAAACCGCATCTGGGCGGGGGCGCGCGCGGTCACAAAATGCGCGTCTCATTCCGCGCCAATGGGTCGGCCGGCCGTCCCCCGCTTTTGATTAGACGAACCGTGCGGCGATCCCTATGTGTCGTGCGTTGCCGCCCGTCGGTTGCGACATTGCCACCGTGTACCACAGGGTTTCGCTTGGAACTGCTGCTGCTCCTCACTGCGCTTTTCGCGAGCCTGACCGGCGTGTCGGGCGAGCGTGGGCTGCGCGCCGTTCAGGGCGTGGCCGTGGTTCGCGTGGCGGAAGCGGCGCAGGCGGCGGTCGCCCCGTCGCGCCACATCGTCGCCGCTGCGGCGGCGCTCCCCGCGCTGGTGCGGCTCGTCACGATCCCGGTGTTCCACGTCGCCACCGCTCCGCGGCCGCCGCTTCGCCTCGCCTTCGAGCAGCGGCGCGAATAGCCTTTCCGGCCCGCGCGTTCGGGCCCTTCTTCCTTTCGTCGCCGCGCGTGTGCGCGGTGCGCCCGTGATGGCTCCGCTTCGTCCGGCAGCCGTCGCGCATCCCATCCAAACAGGTCAGGAATTCGCATGTTCGGCGGTATTGCCAAGTCGCTTTTCGGTTCGTCCAACGATCGCTACGTCAAGTCGCTCAACCCGATCGTCCAGAAGATCGCCAGCTTCGAGCTGACGCTCCAGGCGATGAACGACGACACGCTGGCCCAGCAGACGATCAAGTTCCGCGAGCAGCTGGCGAACGGCGCCAAGCTCGACGACCTGCTGCCCGAGGCTTTCGCCACGGTGCGCGAGGCGGCACGGCGCGTGATCGGCCAGCGCCACTATGACGTGCAGATGATCGGCGGCATCGTGCTCCACCGCGGCGAAATTGCCGAGATGCGCACCGGCGAGGGCAAGACGCTGGTGGCGACGCTCGCCACCTATCTCAACGCGCTGCCGGGCGACGGCGTCCACGTAATCACCGTCAACGACTATCTCGCCCGCCGCGACGCCGAATGGATGGCGCAGGTCTATGGCTTCCTCGGCCTCACCACCGGCGTGATCGTACCGAACCTGACCGACCAGCAGCGCCGCGACGCCTATGCCTCGGACATCACTTACGGCACGAACAACGAGTTCGGCTTCGACTATCTGCGCGATAACATGAAATACGATCGCGCGAGCATGGTGCAGCGTCCGTTCGCCTATGCGATCGTCGACGAGGTCGACTCGATCCTCATCGACGAGGCGCGCACCCCGCTGATCATCTCCGGCCCGACCGACGATCGTTCGGAGCTGTACATGAAGGTCGACGCGGTCGTGAAACAGCTCGACGATTCGACCTATGAGAAGGACGAGAAGCAGCGCACCGTCGTGCTGACGGAAGAAGGCACCGAGATGGTCGAGCGGCTGCTCGAGGATGCCGGGGTGCTGGTTGGCGCCAATCTCTATGACTTCGAGAACACCCAGGTGGTCCACCACCTTAACCAGGCGCTCCGCGCGAACGTGATGTTCAAGCGCGACACCGATTACATCGTCAAGGACGGCAAGATCGTCATCATCGACGAGTTCACCGGCCGCATGATGGACGGCCGCCGCTGGTCGGACGGCTTGCACCAGGCGGTGGAAGCCAAGGAAGGCGTGAACATCGAGCCCGAAAACCAGACGCTCGCCTCGATCACCTTCCAGAACTATTTCCGCATGTACCCCAAGCTGGGCGGCATGACCGGCACCGCCTCGACCGAAGCGGCCGAGTTCTACGACATCTACAAGATGAACGTCGTCACCATCCCGACCAACCTGCCGGTGCAGCGCGTCGACGAGGAGGACGTGTTCTACAAGTCGACCGAGGACAAGTTCGCCGGGATCGCCAAGACGATCAAGCAGCATGCCGAGCGCGGCCAGCCGGTACTGGTCGGCACCGTCTCGATCGAGAAATCGGAGATGCTGTCCGAATTCCTCCACCGCGAGGGCGTGAAGCACGAGGTGCTCAACGCGCGCTTCCATGAGAGCGAGGCGCACATCGTCGCGCAGGCGGGTCGTCTGGGCATGGTCACCGTTTCGACCAACATGGCGGGCCGCGGCACCGACATCCAGCTGGGCGGTAACGTCGAGTTCCGCGTCGCTGACGAACTGCGCGACATGCCCGAGGGTCCGGAGCGCGACGCCGCGATCGAGCGGATCAAGGCCGAGGTTGCCGCCGAGAAGGAGCAGGTGAAGGCCGCGGGCGGTCTGTTCGTGCTCGGCACCGAGCGCCACGAGAGCCGCCGCATCGACAACCAGCTGCGCGGCCGCTCGGGCCGCCAGGGCGATCCGGGCCTCAGCCGCTTCTACCTGAGCCTCGACGATGACCTGCTGCGCATCTTCGGCTCGAACACGCTGTTCTCGCGGATGATGCGCTCCAGCCTGGAGGATGGCGAGGCGATGCCGCCGTCGCGCTGGCTGAGCAAGGCGATCGAGACCGCGCAGCGCAAGGTCGAGGCGCGCAACTATGACGTGCGCAAGCAGGTCGTCGAATATGACGACGTGATGAACGACCAGCGCAAGGTCATCTACGAGCAGCGCGCCGACATCATGGATGCCGACACCGTCGGCCAGGTCGTCGAGGACATGCGCCACGAGACGGTCAACGCGATCGTCGGCGAGGCCTGCCCGCCGAACAGCTATCCGGAACAGTGGAACATCGCCGGTCTCAAGGAGCGCCTTGCCGACACGCTCAACCTCGACCTGCCGATCGAGCAATGGGTGAAGGACGAGGAGGCGATCGATCCGGAAATCCTGGAGGAGCGCATCCGCGCGGCCGCCGATGCCGCGATCGCCGAAAAGGCCGCGGACCTCGAGCCGGAGACCTGGACCTCGATCGAGAAGTCGATCCTGCTCCAGAACCTGGACCATCACTGGAAGGAGCATCTTGCGATGCTCGACGCGCTCCGTCAGGTCGTCCACCTGCGCGCCTATGCGCAGAAGACGCCGATCAACGAGTACAAGCACGAGGCGTTCTCGATGTTCCAGCGGATGCTCGACACGATCCGCGAGGACGTGACGCGCACCATGGCCTTTGCCCAGTTCCGCATGGCGCCGCCGCCGGAACTGCCCGAGCTGCCGGCGTTTCTGACCACCCACATCGATCCGCTGACCGGCATGGACAATACCAATGATTGGGACGGCGGCTCGGCGGGTCTGGTCACCACCCGCCTGCCACCGCTCGGCATCCCGCAGCCGGCGGGCGACGACTATGGCACCGATCCGTCGCAGTGGGAGGGCGTGGTCAGCCGCAATGCGCCGTGCCCGTGCGGTTCGGGGCTGAAGTACAAGCACTGCCACGGCCAGGTGGCGTAAGGGCTGCTGGTTCCCCTCCCGCTTTCGGGAGGGGCTAGGGGAGGGGACGGAGCGGCAACGCGCTTCTTCCACGTCGATCCCTCCCCCGACCCCTCCCGCAAGCGGGAGGGGAGCGAAACGGAGAAGGGCGGCGCCGGTGGTCCCGGCGCCGCCCTCTCTGCTTCTCCGCTTGTCCGCGATCAGCGGGTCTGCGGCATCTGGATCTTCGGACCCAGCCGTTCCTTCACCTCGCGCGCATCGAAGGCGCGGATGTTGTCGGCGGGCTTGGGGCCCTTGCCCATCACGATCTCGGCCATCGCCTCGTAGCGGTCGACCGTGCGGATATCGACGTTGCGGTCGAAGAAGGGATCGCCCCAGAAGGGATCCCAGCTGCGCCAGCCCCAGCGCGGGCTGTAATAGCGCCAGTACGGGTTCCAATAGCCCCAGGGGCCACCGAAGGCAGGGCCGCCGATGCCCGGTGTCGCATAGGTCTGGGTCTTCTTCTCCGTGTCGCGATCGGCGAGCAGGAAATAGTCATAGCCACTCTGCAGCGTCAGCTCGGCCGACCGGTAGAGAAGGTAGCGCTCCACCGTCTCGCGCGAGGTCAGGCTGTTGCCCGAAAAGCTCACCCGGAAGCGATTGTCCTCGATCTGCTCGTCCGAATAGCCGTTGCGCACCGATCCGTTCGCCGAAGCGGGCTGATACGGCGTGGCGGTCATGCACGATGCGAGCGAGAGGCTGCCCGCGACCATCAGGCCGAGTGCTGCTAGCCGCCGGCCCTTCTGTGATGAAATTGGCATTGTTCCTCCGACACTTCCAAACAGTAAACGTCGCCGAATGCCCCTCGAACGCACGAGCCGGCGAAACTCTCCCGCGCGTTCACGCGGTGAGGCGTGGCATGGATACGATTGACGGTTGCTGAACAGCAGCTGTCAAGCCAGCCGATCGGGTACTTCGCGGGCGTCGGCGTCGAGGCTGGTCTGCGGCGCCATCGCCTCCCAAGGGAAGACGAACCAGTCCTTCTGCACGTCGCGGTCGATCGTCTCGGCGCCATAGTCGACCCGCTGCGACGACCGGACATTGTCGAGCAGCACGGCGAAGCGCACCCGGTCTGCCACCGCGCCCTCGGCGGCGAGCGCGGCGCGCAGTTCGCCGATGGTCTTGCCGCTGTCGTTGATGTCCTCGACGAACAGCAGCCGCTCGCCGTCGCGGGTGCGCTTCGCCAGCACCGCGACCAGCTCGTCGCCGAACTGGGCGATTCGGGTCGAATAGTCGATCGAGACCAGCGGCAGCCCGATCCGGTGCGAGAGATACACCGCAGGCGTCAGCCCGCCGCGCCCGACGCCGACGAGCAGGGTAGGGGACCAGTCCGCTACAGCCCCTGCAATCGCATGCACGCCGGCGACGAGCTGGTCATGGGTGAAATGGGTGAAGACGATGTCGCCCATCACGCCGCCTCCGCCACCCAGGCGTCGATCGCCGCGCAGTGCTTTGCCACCGCTTCGTCGGGCAGGAAGGAGCCCAGGAAGCTGTTGCGGGCCAGCGTGGCGAGCTGCTGCTTGCTGAGGCCGCGCCCATAGGCGACGGCGCGATAATTTTCGCCGACATAGCCGCCGAAATAGGCAGGGTCGTCCGAGTTCACCGTCGCGCGCAGGCCGAGTTCGAGCATCCGGTCGATCGGGTGCGCGTCGATCGTCTCCACATTGCACAGCTTGACGTTGGACAACGGGCAGACGGTGAGCGTCATGCCCGAGCGCGCCAGCCTGGCGACCAGCGCGGGATCGTCGAGGCTGCGATTGCCATGGTCGAGCCGGTCGACCCGGAGCAGGTCCAGCGCCTCGTGGACATAGGCGGCCGGGCCTTCCTCGCCGGCATGGGCGACGCGCTTCAGGCCCTTTTCGGCGGCGGCGGCGAAGACGCGGGCGAACTTGGACGGCGGGTGGCCGAGTTCGGAGGAATCGAGGCCCACGCCGGCGATGCGATCGAGCCACGGCTCGGCCTCGGCCAGCGTCTTGAACGCATCTTCCTCGTCGAGATGGCGCAGGAAGCAGAGGATCAGCTGCGAGGTGATGCCGAAGCGCGCCTCGGCCTCGGCCATGCCGGCCAGCAGCCCCTCGACCACCGTGGCCATCGCGATGCCGCGATGGGTGTGGGTCTGCGGGTCGAAGAAGATCTCGGCATGGCGGACGCCGTCGGCGGCCGAGCGCTCGAAATAGGCCAGCGCGAGGTCGCGGAAATCGGCCTCGGTGCGCAGCACGTCGGCGCCGGCATAATAGATGTCCAGAAAGTCCTGCAGGTTCGAGAACTGATAGGCGGCGCGCACCGCCTCGACGCTGTCATAGGGGATCGCCACGCCGTTGCGGCGGGCGAATGCGAACATCTGCTCGGGCTCAAGGCTGCCTTCGATGTGGAGATGGAGTTCGGCCTTGGGCAGGCCGGCGATGAAAGCGTCCAAATTTTCCATCGCCTCAACATCGCAGCGGCACCGGCGAGTCGCAAGCGCAACGCCCACGAGAAGAGTTGCGTTTCATGCACATGTTCGGTCCGGGCGCTATCATGTCGATGGGACGAGGCGGGTTCGGGGGAGCACCGGACCGCCACGGTTCGCCTCATACCCACGCGGTGCTTGCCGATACGTCCAGCGGAGGTTCATATCGGCTGGCGCCTGGGAGCCGGCGGACACGCTCGCGTCGATCTGGCAGATCGTCGTCCGATCACGGAGGACCTTATGCTTCTGCTCTTTGCCGCCGCCATCGCCGTCGCAACGCCCGCCGAGCTGCAGGCGGCGCTCAAGACGGCGCGGGGCGGCGACGTCATCCTGCTGAAGCCCGGCCGCTACGGGACGGTCGTCCTGAACGATGCGCGGTACGACACCATGGTCACTATCCGGAGCGCGGATCCCCGGCGTCGGGCTTTTTTCACCCGCCTGGTTCTCAACAACCCGCAAAACCTGACGCTGTCCCGGATCGAGGTGTCCTACGCGCCCAAGCCGGGCGAAGGCAATTCGCAGGTGATGATTCGCGTCAACAATGGTTCAAACGTCACGCTGGACAATCTGTACGTTCACGGCGTGATCGACGGCAATGTCGCCGGGGATGCGAGCGGCGTTGCCGCCTATGGCGTGCAAGGCTTTCGCGTCATCAATTCGCGCTTCGTCGAGATCAATGCGGGCATCAAGACGGATCGCGGCGGAAACGTCCTGATCGACAACAACGATATCGGGTTCATCGGCTCGGATGCGATCGAGATCCCCGGGTCGGACGGCATCACCATCTCGGGGAACAAGCTCCACGATTTCCGCACCAACCCCGGCATCCATCCCGACGGGATCCAGTGCTGGACGACGCGCGAAGCTTCCGGTTGCAAGAACGTCCGGATCCTCCGCAACCAGATACTCGGCAGCCCGGGCCACGAGCCGCAGGGCGTGTTCTTCGGCGACGAAGACCGCGTCGGCGGCTATGAGAATATCGAGATCAGCGGCAATCGCTTTTTCATGACGATGTGGCACGCGATCAATATCTACAGCGGGCCGAAGAACGTCGTCATCCGCTCCAACGAGGTGATCGCGGGCCCCAATTTCACGCCGTGGATTCGCGTGGACGCGCCGGCCGCGGTCAAAGACAATGTGGCGCCGGCATATTACATCAACAGCAAGAAGAGCATGCGGCCCGCCGGAAACCGCATCGGCGGCCAGTTCAGGAAGTAGAACGCTGCGCCGGCGTGGCATCCATGGCCGGCGGCCGCGGTTATCGGCCTAAGGTCCTGGACGCGAAAGCCGTGCTCGGTTCGTCATGCGAGGTGATGCCGAGCGCGTCCGTCACCATGAAGCGCAGCATCAGGGCGAGCCCGAGCGCAACGACGAAGTACCAGACCATCAACGACTCGTCGCTCTTCGGTTTCCCGGAGCCCTTCATGCCTCTTTCCCCCCCCCAGCGTCGGTTCCGCTCATAATGGGTGGCTGCGCGGAGCATAGTGCAAGTTGCGCGGGGTAAGATGGCGTATTGATCCATTTTGGAACTTGGGCACCATCTGCTCGCGCTCGGCGCGTTGATTTCAAGACAAATTCATGTTGAGGCCCGAACCGGGAATCTCATCGGGCGATTCCTATCGGCTGATTTGCAGCAGGGGGCGAGAATGACAAGTTTGGGGGAACGGTTCGCCGCGCGCGCGACGACCGGTTTCGATTATGCGCGGCTCGTGCTCGCGCTGGCAGTGGTGCTTTGGCACACCTTTCCGGTCACGATGTCGACAGAGGCGCTGCTGCCGCATGTCCATGAACCGATCATGGTGCTCGTGCGCGTCATCCTGCCGATGTTCTTCGCGCTCAGCGGCTTCCTGGTTTCTTCCAGCCTGGAGCGGGCGCCGAACCTCGGGGTGTTCCTCTGGCATCGCGTGCTGCGCATCTTTCCTGCGCTGACGGTGGAAGTGCTGTTGTCGGCGCTGATCCTGGGGCCGTTGCTGACCACGGTTTCGCTCGCCACCTATTTCACGCACCGCGAGTTCTTCCAGTATATGGTCAACATCATCGGCTGGATCCATTTCCGGCTGCCGGGCGTGTTCCTCGACAATCCCGTGTCGGGCATCGTCAACAGCTCGCTATGGACGGTGCCGTCGGAACTGGAATGCTACATCACGATCAGCGTGCTGTTCCTGATCGGATTCACCAAGCGACCGAAGCTGCTCGCCGCCACCTATATTCTCGCTGTCGCGCTTCTGACGTGGCGCCAGATGGCGACCGGTGCGCCGCTCTGGTTCAATGTCGACAAGTTCAACCTGACGCTCAGCTTCGTCGCCGGCATGGTCGTGTATCGGTATCGGCACGCGCTGCCGGGTGGCTTCGCGGTCGCCTTCGCCGCCTTTGCCGTCGCGTGCCTGCTGCTGTATTTCCCGAATGCGCAATATGTCGCCAGCTTCCCGGCGGCCTATGCGATTGCGGCTTTCGGCTGCAATCGCATGTGGCGTCCCAAGCTGCTCTTCGGCGGCGACTATTCCTACGGCCTGTACCTCTATGCCTATCCGATCCAGCAGACGGTGGTGCACCTGATCGGCCCGGGCAAGTTCTTCGAGACCCTCGGCCTGTCGCTGCTGGCGATGGTGTGCTTCGCGGTCTTCTCCTGGCACGTGATCGAGAAGCGTATCCTGGTGTTCAAGGACGCCTTCCCGGCCATCGCCCGCTGGGCGCGCCGCCCGAGCCTCACGCGACGCACCATCCCGGTGTGACAACGACCGAACGACGCATCGGGAGGGGCAGATGCCCTCCCGATGCGCGATGTTCGGCGGTGTGGGATCAGAACTTGAAGTTCGCGCCGGCGCTGAAGTTGCGACCGACGAGACCAGCATAGTGCCAGCTGCTCAGATAGTTCGGATTGCTGGTATAGGCACCGGCCGCAAGCGGCGCGCGTGCATTGGTGAAGTTCTGGATGTTGAGGAAGAAGCGGAACTTGTCGTTTACCTCCACCGCCGCGTTCAGATCGGCATAGATGAACGGACGGATGTAGCAGAACTTCGCGGCATCCTCCGGACGGGCGATTGGCGCGAGCGTGTGCGAGCACGACAGATCCACCACGGTGTTCGGCGCTGCTGAAATTTCGTCCGCCGCGACCTGCTTGATGCGGCCGACATAGTAGGTCGTCGCGGTCAGCGAGAACTTGCCGACTTCCAGCGCATTCTGCCAGTTGCCGCGCATCCGCGGGGTACCGCCACCCGACGACAGCTCGTAAGGCCCGAGCGTACCGGCATATTTCTGCACGACCCCGGTCGGGGTGACCAGATCGAGGCGCAGAACGCGGGTGAGGTCGACGCGGCTGATCAGGCGCACATTGTCGGAGAAGCGAATGTTCGCAGTCGCCTGCATGTCGAGGCCCGAGCTGACCTGATAGTTGGCGTTCACATAGGGCACGTTGAACACCAGCAGGCGCGGCAGGGCAGTCGGGTTGACCGGATCCGGTGCGTCGACGACGTTGCACTGATAGCCAGGCCCGACCGCGGCCAGCGCGGCGCAGGCGGCGGCGGCGTTGGTCTGGCCGTAATAGGCCTTGATCGCATCGGCCCGCAGCGGACCGCTGACGATGAGGTTCGACTTCTTGATGTTGTAATAGTCGACCGTGACGTTGAACCAGCGCGTCGGCTTCAGCATCGTCCCGATGGTGACGCTCTGCGAATTTTCCGGCAGGATGTTCGGGTTGCCGGTGGCCCCGCTGCCGATGTTGTAGGTGCCCGAATAGGCCGGATTGCCCGGGTGGGCTGCGACGAACGGCGCGAGCGGCGTGTAGGACGAGAAGCCCGAATAGCTGCTTGCCGGATTGTACTCCGCGAAGGTCGGTGCGCGGAAGCCCTGCGAGTAGGTGGCGCGGAACGCGATCTGCTCGGTCGGGTTGAACTTCACGCCAACCTTGGGCGAGAAGTGGCTATAGCCCTGCGAATAATGGTCGTAGCGGCCCGACACGTTCAGATCGACGGTCTTCAGGAACGGCGCATCGATTTCGAAGAAGCCGGCAGTGACGGTTTGACGACCCTGCGCCGACGAAGTGTTCAGCGCGTAGTAGCTGAGATCCGCATTCTGGTTGCGGTTCATCAGCGTCTCACGACGGATCTGGAAGCCGCCGCCGACATTAAGATCGCCGCCGGGCAGCGACATGACCGACTTGATCAGCGAGCCGCCGATCGTCGCCACGGTCGAGTAAGACGGCGTGGTGCGCTCCGGCGAGATCTGGTTGCGCACCGCTGCAGTATTCTGCTCCGGATTGACGAAATTATACGAACCCGTGTTAATCGCGTTCAACAGGCCCTGAATATTGATAAATCCGCGCTGCGTTACGCTGAAATTGTCGCGGGCATAAACGCCGTTGAGGCGGAAGGTGAAGCCGTTGCCGAACTTGCCCGAAATGCCGGCGGTGGTGCGGAACACATCGACATAGCGGAAGCTGCCGGCGGGGATGTCGCCGAACAGATAGTAGATGCGGGCTGCGTTCTGCGTCGGGTCGGCGCCGGCGACGGCATAGGGGTTGTTCGGATTGAGCCGGCGATCGGCGGCGGTGGCGCAGTTCACGCCCGAGGCGCAGACATACATCGGCAGCACGATGCCCGGGCTGCTGGATGCGATCGAGGCCGAGCCGCCGAACGGCTGGGTCTGGCGAATGCCCGACGGCGTGCCCGTGATGCTGACTTCCGAATGCGAGTAGCTGCCGCTCGCGAACGCTTCCAGATTGTCGCTCAGACGCGCGGTGAGGCGCGCCGTGGTCGAATAGCGCTGCTGCTTGGGCTGGATGATCGAATATTCATCGGGAAGATTGTGCTTGCAGCCGGTGCCCTGCGCGGCGCCTGACGTCACCGTGAACGTGCCGTTCGCGCACGCATTCGGATTGAGCAGCTGGTACTGGTTGGTCAGCGGCGCGCCGACCTGACCGGCCAGGGGGTTATTGAGATCCGTCTGCCGAACGCGGGTGACTACGGCCTGCGGGTTCGGCGTGGTCAAACTGTCGTCGTTGCGATTGCGATCGAGCAGGCCGCTCGGCGTCAGGTCGAGCGTGTTGAAGGGGTAGCCGCGCGAGTGATTGGTGATGTACCCGTCATAGGTATATTCGCCATTCACATAGAAGTTGAAGCCCTTCTCCTGGTAGTCACCCACGCCGGCGGTCAGGGTCGCACGATAGTGCGAACCGTCCCCACGTTCGGTCGTGCCGCCCTGGACCGAGCCTTCGATCCCCTGAACATTCTTCTTGCTGATCAGGTTGACGACGCCGCCGATTGCATCCGCACCGTACGTCGACGACGCGCCGTCCTTCAGCACTTCGATGCGGTCGACGATGCTGAACGGGATCGAGTTCAGGTCGACATAGGAATTGTGACCATCGTCGTTAAGCGGGAAGTTCGCCGAGCGGAGCCCGTCGATCAGCACGACGGTCGACGACACGCCCAGGCCGCGCAGCGATACGGCGGCGCCACCGGCTGAGAAGCCGTTGCGGAAACCGGTCGAGATCGACCCGGCGCTGTCCGCAGATACCGAGCGGATCGCGTCCTGCGCGGTGGTGATGTTGGCGCGCTGCAGCGTCTCCGAACTCAGCACGGTTACCGGCGAGATCGAGCTTGCGTTCGAATTGCGGAACAGCGTGCCGGTGACGACGATGGGGGCCTGATCGGCCGGAGCGGCTTGGTCCTGCGCGTCGGGCGCGGCCGGGTCCTGCGACGCTTCAACCGCGCTTGCGGGAGCGTCGGCCGCCTGTACGGGCGCCGCGTTCTGGGCATAGGCCGGAGCTGCGATAGCGGTCAGCAGCGCGGCGGTCGAAATGCCATACCGCAGGTTCAGAAAACGCGCGGAATCCATCAAAATCATGAAGCTGTTCCCTTTTAGCGCAGCAACGACTTTTGTCGTTTCGATCCAATCCAACGGAGCTGCGAGGGAGCAGCTATCATCGGCGAAGTTAAGGAGGGTTTAAAAATATCGCTGGCGAATCGAAGGGTTACTGAAGGTTCCGGCTGCAGTCTTCAGTGGTCTTCCGCGATAATTTTCGCTTAATTCTCGATGGCGGCACACGTCACGTCAGCGCAACGATGGCACGAAGTTGCAGGATTTCCTCCTCGTTGATTTTTCGCGCCTGGCATTGCTTTCCAACGTTGCGCGGGGGGAGCGTTCTTGCGTCGGTCTGACGCGCCGTTACGCGCAGCTGTTGTCCCGGTGCGGAAGCGCCCGGACCAGCCGGCGCCTTCCTCGCGCTGGGCAAGTAATCGGCGGTGCCAGCGCAGCGGGGCAACGTCGTGCGCGCCGTTAGCACCTGGCTAACGATATCTGGATATAGTCGATTAGGTCGTGCGGTTTAGCCTGCGAGGACCATAAGTCGTTGGGAGGCTTGGCGACGTGTCAGGGGAGAGGCGCTCTCGGGGAGCGCCCGGAACGGATTGCGCAGGGCGTCTGCCATGGCGGCCCTGAAGACCGTGCCGGCGGCAGAGGTCCGGCTCGGGATGTTCATCCACGGCTTCGAGGGGTCATGGTGGGAACACCCGTTCTGGCGGACCCGCTTCCTGCTCACAGAGCTTGAGGATCTCCAGAAACTGCGTGCGTTTCAAGGCGGCGTGATCATCGATGTCGCGCGGTCGCAGGAGCCCGCGCAGGATCTTGATGCGACCGCCGCCGCAGCCGCCGCGCGGGGCGGGGAGGGGGCGGAAACATCTGCTGTTTCACCGCCGGCGAACGCGAAAAGGCAATTTCCCGAATCCCCCTCAGCCCGTTTTTCCGCCGATCAGGCGCAGGCCGCGGCGCTGGTCGCGGGCGCACTCGATACCGTGCGCGGTACGTTCGACGATGTCCGCCTGGGGCGCGCGGTTGCACATGAGAAGGTCGCCGCGCTGGTCGACGACATTGCCGGGCAGCTCGATCGCAATGCCTCGGCGCTGCTCCGTGTGCTCCAGCTCAAGAGCAAGCACCAATATACCTATCTGCATTCGGTCGCGGTGTGCACGCTGATGGTCAACCTGGCGCGGCACCTGGCGATGGACGACGAGGCGGTGCGCACGCTGGGGCTGGCCGGGCTGCTCCACGATGTCGGCAAGGTGGCGATCCCCGATGCCGTGCTCGACAAGCCCGGCCGGCTCTCGCCCGAGGAATTTGCGGTGGTGCGCACCCATCCGGAAAAGGGCGCGGCGCTGCTGCGCGAGGATGGCGCGATGCCGGCGCTGGCGATGGAGGTCTGCCTTCACCATCACGAGCGCTGGGACGGCAACGGCTATCCGCACGGGCTGAAGGCCGACGCGATCAGCCTGCCCGCGCGGATGGGCGCGATCTGCGACGTGTACGATGCGCTGACCTCACATCGGGCCTACAAGAATGCGTGGCTCCCGGCCCGCGCGCTGGGCGCGATGTGGAGCTGGGACGGACATTTCGACAGGGAGTTGCTGTTCCAGTTCATGCGCAGCATCAACCTCTACCCACCGGGCATGCTGGTGCGGCTCGCCTCGGACCGGCTGGCCCTGGTGCTCGACAATGGCGGGCGGGCGACGCGGACGCGGCTGCTGGTCTTCCACTCCTTTGCCGAGGACAGCGCGCTAACTCCACGAACTCTGGCGCTCGACGTCGGAACGGAGGAGGACAAGGTCGTGGGATTCATCCGGCCGGAAGATTCGCCTACCGCGATTCCGTCGCTGGACTTGTACCCGCCGGTCCCTGTAACAAATTAGGCATAATACCGGAACGGCACGCGATTCCGGATCGTCTATAAGCAAGAACAGGAAGAGGGTCGCTTGAACGGAGTCGCCGTATAATGCGTGCATTACATGAATTGCCGCCGGAGCAGGTCGAAGGCCGGGGTGTGGATCCCGCTGCATCGCGCAGCCTGCTGATCATGGCGATGGGCAGCGTGCTCTTCTGGGCGAGCGTGGCGGTGTGGATCCTTCGCTGATCGGCGCGTAGTTCGTCTTGGTGGCGTAACAGCTTTTCCGTTCCGGCACGGCGTTGCAGATATGTCCCGCGACGCCATGTTGCTTCCGACGATGCCCTGTCTCTAGAAGCGGCATCGAAGATTCGTCGGAAAGCAGAGCATGACCGCCACCCATTCTACCCGCATGTTGATTCTGGGCTCGGGCCCCGCCGGCCTCTCGGCCGCCATTTACGGCGCGCGCGCAGGCCTCGCCCCGATCGTCGTCCAGGGCATCCAGCCCGGCGGCCAGCTGACCACCACCACCGATGTCGAGAATTATCCCGGCTTCCGCGAGGTGATCCAGGGCCCGTGGCTGATGCAGGAGATGCAGGCCCAGGCCGAGCATGTCGGCGCGCAGATGATGTGGGACACGATCGTCGAGATCGACGTCAGCCAGCGCCCGTTCCGCCTCGTCGGCGACGGCGGCACCGTCTACACCGGCGACACGCTGGTGATCGCCACCGGCGCGCAGGCGCGCTGGCTGGGGCTGGATTCGGAGGAACTGCTCAAGGGCAAGGGCGTCAGCGCTTGCGCGACCTGCGACGGCTTCTTCTTCCGCGGCAAGAAGGTGGCAGTGATCGGCGGCGGCAACACCGCGGTCGAGGAAGCGCTGTACCTCACCAACCACAGCCATGACGTGACGCTGATCCACCGCCGCGATTCGCTGCGCGCCGAGAAGATCCTCCAGCAGCGCCTGTTCGCCAACGAGCGGATCACCATGGCGTGGAACAAGGAAGTCGTGCGTTTCATCGGGGGCGGCCAGCCCGAAGGCCTGGTCGGCATCGAACTGAAGGACACGGTGACCGGCGAGCTCTCGACGCTGGAGGTCGATGGCGGCTTCGTCGCGATCGGCCATCACCCGGCGACCGAGCTGTTCCGCGGCCATATCGCGCTCGACGACGACGGCTATATCCAGGTCGAGAAGGGCACGACCAACACCAGCGTGCCCGGCGTGTTCGCCTGCGGCGACGTGATGGACAAGCATTACCGCCAGGCGATCACCGCCGCCGGCACCGGCTGCATGGCCGCGCTCGACGCCGAGCGCTTCCTCGCGGCGGCGGATTTCGAGACGGTCGCGCAGGCGGCCGAATAACGAGAGGTCAGGGCGCTCGCTGCTCGGCGAGCGCCTCGATCACCCGCTCGTATAGCCAGGCCTTGTCGGCAGTGCCGGCGAAAACATGGCTGGCGGTATCAAACTGCTTGCGGCGCACGCGGGTGCCGGCGGCGGCGTAGGCCGGCTTGTGCAGGAATTCGGCGAAGTCCGCGGCGATCTTGTCGCGGGTGGCGAGCAGTACCGTCATCGGCACCTCCGCCGCGGTGAACGCGGCGGCGAGTTCGCTGCCGAGGTTGCGATGGGTTTCCGGCCGCCGTGTCGCGACTCTGCCGATCACCTGCCGCATCCAGCCGCGCGCCGCTTCTCCCTCCTCGGCTTCTTCCGGCGGGGGGAGGGGGGCGACGATAACGGGATTTGCGAGCAGCAGCGCGTCAATCCGCGCCTGGGCATGGAACAGCGCAAGCGCCGTCGCGCCGTCGCCATTGCCGAACGCGACCACGCGCCGCAGTTTCGCCTCGCGCCGGAAGATGCTTGCAGCCGCAACGATGTCCGGCGCGCTTTCCAGAAAGCCCTGGTTGCTGCCCGCCGAATCGCCGACGCCGCGGCGATCGAAGCGGAACACCGGATAGCCCGCCGCCGCGATGCGATGCGCCAGCTGCGACATGCTGCGATGCGGCCCGCTGCGAATTTCGTTGCCGTTCGACACGATCAGCAGCCCGGTAGCGCCCGACGCGCTGTCCAGCGTGCCGACCAGCATGTCGCCCAGGCAGGGGAAGCCGATCAGGCTTCGCACATGCGCACCCAGGCGGCGAGGTCGTCGGCAAGCAGCGTCGCGAGATCGAGGTCGTTGTCGGGCGTCGGCTCGCGCCACAGCGCGCGGCCGGGGACGAGGCGATCGGCCGGACGGGTGTCGCCCTCCAGCCGGAGCGTGCGGGCGGGCTCGACATGGCAGTCGGGCAGTTCCTCTAGGAACGTGTCGGGCAGGCGATGGCCACCATAACCGGGCGCGTCGCCGATGCGGTGGATGCGGCGGAGCGCGCGGAGCAGCGCGTCCCCGGGTTGCGGCGCGAAGTGCCAGCGGCGGCGGATGACCACGCTGCCGTCAAGCAGGGCGCCGCTGCGGATGGCCATGGAGTAGGCGCGGCCGCCGGCGGTGCGCGCTGCCGCCGCGAAGCCCGCGCGCAGATCGGAGATGGCGATGCGCTCGCTGGGGATCAGGCTCTCGCCGGTGCCGGGAAGCTCGGGCAGCACGCCGGCGATGCCGTGGTTCTCGGCGAGCGACCGGAGGATCGTCGCGGCGAACCCGCGCATCCGGTTCGCCTCTTCAAACAGCGGCAACGCCGCGATGACGACGGGGCCGCTGCCGGGACCGAAGCGCACCATCGCTTCGCGGCCGCCTGCCCAGTCATAGGGTTCGATCACCCCAATACCTTTTGCGCGGCGAAGCGGGTGAGCGTGCCGAAGCTCTCCAGCATCTCGCCGTCGACTTCGTCGTCTTCGATCAGGATGCCTAGCCGGTCCTCGATCTCGGTCAGCACGCCGGCGACGGCGAGCGAATCGAGTTCGGGCAGGGCGCCGAACAGCGGCGTGGTCTCGTCGAACGCGGCAACGCGATCGTCGCTCAACCCGAGCACGTCGCGCAGCACGCCGCGGACGGTGGTTTCGATGTCGAGCATGGCTTCAGGCCGCAATGGGGTTCCCCTGCAAGAAATTTGCGCTTCCGTAAGGCTTGGCGGCGGCGCTGCCAAGACTATGGGTGGTGCATGATCGCGCTCGATCCTGCCCCGCATCTTATAGACGCGCTGCCGCTGCGTGGCGCGCCGGACGCCGTTGCTTTGGAAGACAAGGCAGGCACGCTGACCTATGCCGAACTGGAGGCGGCGGTGGGCAGCATGGCGCATGCCCTCGCCGCGCATGGCCTGCCCGCGGGCGAGCGGGTGGCGAGCTGGCTGCCGAAGACCCGCACCGCGTGCCTGCTGCCGCTGGCCGGTCCCCGCGCGGGACTCGTCCATGTGCCGATCAACCCTGCGCTCAAGCGCGCGCAGGTCGCGCACATCCTGGCGGACAGCGGGGCGCGGCTGCTGGTGACGCAGCAGGCGCGGCTGGCGGCGCTCGAGCCCGGCGACGTGCCCGCCGATTGCCTGATCGTCACCGAAGAGGAACTGGTCGGCACCGACGCCCTGCCGCTCGCGAGCGGCGAACCCGATGCGCTGGCGGCGATCCTCTACACGTCGGGGTCGACCGGGCGGCCCAAGGGCGTGATGCTCAGCCACGCCAATCTGTGGCTCGGGGCGATCAGCGTCGCGCATTACCTGAAGCTCGCACCGGAGGACCGGGTGCTGGGCGTGCTGCCGCTGAGCTTCGACTATGGCCAGAACCAGCTTTTCTCGACCTGGGCGGCGGGCGCGCGGGTGGTGCCGCTCGACTATCTCACCGCGCGCGACGTGGTGAAGGCGGTCGGGCGGTTCGGCATCAACACGCTGGCGGGGGTGCCGCCGCTCTGGGTGCAACTGCTCGAGGCGGAATGGCCGGAAGAGAACACGGCCTCGCTCAAGCGGCTGACCAATTCCGGCGGCGCGCTGACCCGGCCCCTGGTGCAGGGACTGCGGACGCGTTTCCCCGGCGCCGACCTCTATCCGATGTACGGCCTGACCGAAGCGTTCCGCTCGACCTATCTCGATCCAGGACTGGTTGACAAGCATCCGGAATCCATCGGCCGCGCCATTCCCTTCGCCGAGATCCTTGTCGTCGATGCCGAGGGCCGTCGCGCGCAGCAGGGCGAACTCGTCCATGCCGGGCCGCTGGTCGCCAAAGGCTATTGGCGCGATCCCGAACGGACCGCGCTGCGCTTCCGCCCGGCACCGGCCTTCGCCGAGCGCCAGGGCATGGCGGTATGGTCCGGCGATACGGTGACGGAGGATGCCGAGGGGTTGCTGCGCTTCGTCGGCCGTGACGACGAGATGATCAAATCCTCGGGCAACCGGATCAGCCCCACCGAGATCGAGGAGGCCGTGGTCGCTGGGGGCGAGACCAGCGAGGCGGTGGCGTTCGGCGTCCCCGACCCGCGTCTTGGCCAGGCAATCCTGGTCGTCGTACGCGGCGACGGCAGCCGTGAGGACGAACTGCGCGCGCGGCTGCGGCGGGAACTGCCGAGCTTCCAGCAACCGGCGCGCTATGTCTGGCGGGAAAGCCTGCCGCGCAACGCCAATGGCAAGCTCGATCGGTCCGGGCTGAAGACGGAGATCCTATGAACGCGAAGCCCACCGGACCCATTCCCGCCGACTATGCCGTGCAATCGGTGCTGCAGATCTCCGGCCGCAGCGCCCGCGACTGGGCGGAAGCGGGTACGCCGCTCTATCTGTACGACGCGAACGCAGTGCAGGCGCGGATCGCGCGGTTCCGCGCGGCGATGCCGGACCGGATCGCGCTGCACTATGCGATCAAGGCCAATCCCTTTCCGCCGCTGATCGCCGCCATCGCTCCCGAGGTCGACGGCATCGACGTCGCCTCGGCGGGCGAGATGGACAAGGCGCTGGCGGTGATGGACGCCTCGGCGATCAGCTTCGCCGGGCCGGGCAAGCGCGATGCGGAGCTGGAAGCGGCGATCCGCGTAGGGGTGACGCTCAACCTTGAATCCGAGGGCGAAGCCGATCGCGCGCTGGCGATCGGCGATCGGCTGGGCATCACGCCGCGGCTGGCGGTCCGCGTGAACCCGGACTTCGAGCTGCGCGGCTCCGGCATGAAGATGGGCGGCCGCGCTTCGCCCTTCGGGATCGACGCCGCGCAGGTGCCCGCGCTCGTTCGGCGGCTGGTGGCAGCCGGCGCCGACTGGCGGGGCTTCCATATCTATGCCGGCTCGCAGGCGCTGTCGGCCGAGGCGGTAATCGAGACCCAAGCCGCCACCATCGGCCTCGCCGCGCGGCTGGCGGACGAGGCGGGCGCGCTGCCGCCGCTGGTCAACCTCGGCGGCGGCTTCGGCATCCCCTATTTCCCCGGCGACCTGCCGCTTGATGTCGAGGCGGTCGGCGCGGCGCTTGCCGGCGAACTGGACCGCCTAGACACGCACTATGCGATCGAGCTCGGCCGCTGGCTGGTCGGCGAGGCGGGGATCTATCTGGCGCGGGTGATCGACCGCAAGGAGAGCCAGGGCGAGACCTTCCTCGTCGTCGATGGCGGGCTCCACCACCATCTCGCCGCGACCGGCAATTTCGGTACCGTTGTGCGTCGCAACTATCCCGTCGCCGTCGCGCATCGGATGCAGGACGCGCCGGAGGAGGTGGTCACCGTGGTCGGCCCGCTCTGCACGCCGCTCGACCGGCTGGCGGATCGCGTGGCGCTGCCCCGTGCCGAGGTAGGCGACCTGATCGCGATCTTCGCCTCCGGCGCGTACGGCGCCAGCGCCAGCCCGCAGGCGTTCCTCGGCCACCCGCCGGTTCGCGAGCTTCTGGCAGGAGCCTGACGCCTAACGCTAAATTTACGCGTCCTGCGCCATAGCTCGCCGTCCGGCACGGGCGCGCGACACGCCGCCTCGCTGCCGCTTGGAGGCACGGCAATGGCGGTTTCGTTCGGGATCAAGGCGGCGGCGACGCTGGCGCTGATGGCGCAGCTATCGGCGTGCGGCAGCGGCGGACCGCGTCCCGAGCTGCCCGCCGCGGGCTTCGTCGGCGCCAGGGAAGCGCCCAGCGACGAATATGTCATCGGCCCGCTCGACCATCTCAGCATCTTCGTGTGGCGGAACCCGGAGATCTCGACCAAGGTCCAGGTGCGCCCCGATGGCCGCATCACCACGCCCCTGATCAACGACATGCCGGCGGTGGGCAAGACCCCCGCGATGCTCGCCGACGACCTGAAGCTGGCGCTCAGCGAATATATCAAGGACCCGATCGTCTCGGTGATCGTCGAGAATTTCTCGGGGACGTTCAGCCAGCAGATCCGCGTGGTCGGCGCGACCGAGAAGCCTGCCTCGCTGCCGTACCGCGCCAACATGTCGATCCTCGACGCGATGATCGCGGTAGGCGGCCTCAACGAATTCGCTGCAGGTAACCGCGCGCGGCTGGTGCGCTACGATCCGCAGACCGGCAAGCAGCGCGAGTTCAAGCTCCGCCTCTCCGATCTCCTGAAGAACGGCGACACCTCCGCAAACGTCCGGCTGGAGCCGGGCGACGTGATCATCATCCCGCAGAGCATGTTCTGATGGGAAGCCTGTTCGACGAGGTCCGCAGCGCGATCCACGCGGTGTGGATGCGCCGCACGCTCGCGCTGGCGATCGCCTGGGTGGTATGCGTGGTCGGCTGGGTGGCGGTGTCGCGCATCCCGG
Organism: uncultured Sphingomonas sp.; assembly: GCF_913774285.1. Classification (GTDB taxonomy): domain Bacteria; phylum Pseudomonadota; class Alphaproteobacteria; order Sphingomonadales; family Sphingomonadaceae; genus Sphingomonas. The sequence continues at coordinate 27,611 of NZ_CAJYHX010000017.1, forward strand.
ACAGCTATGAGTCCAAGGCGCGCGTGCTCGTCGAGCTGCGCCAGGTGCTGCCGAACGATGGCGGCGTGGCGGCCGCGGGCCAGCAGCAGGACATCGACCGCATCCGCCAGACGCTCACCAGTTCGGTGAACCTCGAAAAGGTCGTCCGCGGCACCGATCTGGCGAAGACGATCACCAAGCCGGCGGATCTGGCCGCGCGCATTGCCGGGCTGCAAAAGGCGATCAAGCTCACCGCCCAGCAGGACAATCTGTTCGAGATCGCGGTGACCGGCGCCGATCCGGCGATCTGCCGCCAGGTCGTCGAGAAGCTGATCGCGCTGTTCCGCGACAACAAGCTCGCCGACAGCCGCGACGAGAGCAGCCAGTCGCTCGCCTTTCTCGACCAGCAACTCGCCGAGCGCCAGCAGGCGCTGCAGGCGGCGGAGACCAAGCGCGCCGAATTCCAGTCGCGCTTCCTCGGCAGCCTGCCGGGCACCGGCTCGCTCGACGACCGGATCGGCGCGGCGCAGCAGCAGCTCCAGCAGATCGAAAGCGATCTCGCGGCGGCGCAGAGCGGCCTGAGCGCCGTCAACGCGCAGATGGCGGGGACGCCGGCCAGCGTGGCGGGGCAGGGTGGCGGTCCGGTAGGAACCGGCCCGGCGCGCGCCCGGCTCGCGGACCTGCAGGCGCAGCTTTCCGATGCCCGCGCGCGTGGCTTCACCGAGGCGCATCCGGACGTGGTCGCACTCAAGCGGCAGATTGCAGGGGCTCAGGCCGCCGCGGCGCGCGAGCCGAGCGGTGTTGGGGGCGGAGGCAGCTTCGCCAATCCGCTCTACCTCAGCCTGCGTTCGATGCAGGCCGACAAGGCCGCGCAGGTCGCAGCCCTCAGCCAACGCCGCGCGCAGATCCAGGGCGATCTCGCGGCGCTCAACGCCAAGCTGACCCAGGCGCCGCAGGCGGCCTCCGAGCAGGGGCAGATCGACCGCGACTATCAGGTGCTCAAGGACCAGTATGCCAAGCTGCTCGCCGATCGCGAACAGCTGCGGATCAGCAGCCAGGCGCAGAGCCAGACCGATGCGGTGAAGTTCAGCGTCATCGACCCGCCGACCCAGCCGCGCAGCCCGAGTTCGCCCAACCGGCCGATGCTCCTCACCGCCGTGCTGGTCGCGGGGCTGGGCGCGGGCGTGGCGGCGGCATTCCTGCTCTCCAAACTGCGGACCACCTTCGACACTGCGACACGGCTCGAGCGCGCCAGCGGGATGCCGGTGATCGGCTCGATCGGCGAGGTGGTCACGCCCCGGCAGCGGGCGCGTCGCCGCAAGCAGCTCCAGCACTTCCTCGGCGGCGTAGCAGGCTTGGGCGTCGCCTATGCCGCGATCCTGCTGGTCGGCATGCTTCACCATGCTGCGGGGGCCTGAGCGATGAACGAACACAGCCCCAAGCGCTTCACCGGCTCGTTGATCCAGCGCGCGATCGCGATGATGCCGGCACTGCCAGCGGAGGAGGCGCCCGCCAAGTCGCAGTCGGCACCACCCGTGCAGGATCGCCCGATGGTGCCGATCGACCGCAACCGTTTGGCCGCGGCCGGCATGCTGGTGCCCGGAGGCCCGATCACCCCGCTCGCCGAGGAGTTCCGCATGGTGAAGCGGCAGCTGCTGCTCACCGCGCGCGGCGTCGCCGGCGTCGATGCCGATCGCGCGCGGATGATCCTGGTCTGCTCGGCCCAGCCCGACGAAGGCAAAACCTTCTGCGCGATCAATCTCGCGCTCTCGATGGCGGCCGAGAAGGATGTCGAGATCCTTCTGGTCGACGCCGATTTCGCCAAGCCCGACGTCTCCAAGCGGCTCGGCATGGGCGAGGGGCCGGGGCTGCTCGATGCGCTCGATGGCCAGATCGATGTCGAGGCCTGCATCGTCGATACCGACGTGCCGCAGCTCGCGATCCTGCCCGCCGGCACCCGTAGCGTGAGCGATACCGAGTTGCTCGCGAGCGACGGTGCGCGGGCGATGCTCGATCGTCTGGCGGCGGCCAATCCGCGCCGCATCGTGATCTTCGATTCGCCGCCGGCGCTCGCGGCATCCCCGGCCTCGGTGCTGGCGCTGCATGTCGGCCAGACGATGATGGTGGTCCGCGCCGACCGCACCAGCGAGGAGGACCTGCGCGCCGCGGTCGCTGCGCTCGATGGGTGCGAGCATATCCAGCTCGTCCTCAACGCGGTGTCATTCCAGCCTTCGGGCCGTCGTTTCGGCAGCTATTACGCGCAGGCGGGCCGGTGATCCGTGGCGCGATCGTGCTGGCCGTCTGCGCCGCCGCGATCGTGCCCGCGGCCGCCCAGCGGCGCGCGACCGTCACCCCCTATATTGAGGTGAGCCAGGTCGCCACCGCCGAACTCAACGGCGGGGAGACGCTGACCTACTCGCAGCTCGGTGCCGGGCTCGACGGCAGCATCCGTACGCGTCGGGTGCAGTTGCAGGTGAGCTACCAGTATCAGCACCGCTTCACCGAGAAGGGCAGCCTGCAATCGGGCGACAGTCACAATGGCCTCGCCCAGGCGCGCATCACCGCCGCCCGCGGGCTGACGCTGGAGGCCGGTGCCGTCGCCACCCGTACCCGCACCGATGCGCGCGGCGATGCGCTGACCGGCAACGCCGCCAACGCGCGCAACCTGAGCCAGCTCTATTCGGGCACTATCGGTCCCAAGCTCGACACCCATGCCGGGCCGCTGTTCGTGCAGGGCGCCTATCGCTTCGGCTTTACCAAGGTCGACGACGGTACTGCGGCCGGCGTTTCCGCGACGCTGCCGCAGGTCGATCGCTTCGACCATTCCACCTCGCACGCAGTGAATGCCAGCATCGGCGCAAAGCCCGGCGCCGTCCTACCGATCGGGCTCAGCGTCACCGGCGGGCTGGTGCGCGAAAATGCCAGCCAGCTCGACCAGCATTTTGCCAGCAGTTCGGGGCGCGGCGACGCGATCGCGCCGATCAGCCGCACCGTCGCGCTGGTCGGCGGCGCGGGGTACGAGCAGATCACCGTCCGTCAGCGCGATCCGCTGCTCGGCACCGACGGCAGGCCGGTGGTCGACGGGGCGGGGCGCTATGTCACCGATCCGGCATCGCCCGTGCGGATCGCCTATGATTTTGATGGCATGTTCTGGGACGGCGGTGTGCTCTGGCGTCCGAGCCGGCGGACCGCGCTCGAGGTACGGATCGGCCGCCGCTACGGGGCGATGCGCTATACCGGCAGCTTCACCTTCCAGCGGAACAACGGCAGCGGCATCCAGGTCGCGGTGTACGATACGGTCGAGACCTATGGCCAACAGGTCGGCGGCAGCCTCGCGGCGCTGCCGGTAGGCTTCGTCACCACCGCCGATCCGTTCGGTGTGCAGGCCGGCGCCTGCATCTACGGCACCAGCGGCGCGGCGGCGGGCGGCTGCATCGCCGGCGCTTTCTCCTCGGCGGCGACCGCAGCCTATCGCGGCCGCGGGATGACCGCCAATGCGGTGTGGAGCCGCGGCACGACGCGGCTCGGCGTGGGCGGCGGCTTTGCCCGACGTGACTTCCTCACCCCCATTGCCGCGAACGCAACCGGCGGCAGCTGGGACGAGAGCTTCTATGCCCAGGCCTTTGCCGCGCTCGCCGCTGGCCGGGACGGAACGGTCGGGCTGAACCTGCTCGCCAGCTATTATGACGGCGACATCCCCGGCAGCACCGCGGTGTTCGGCTGGGGCGCCAATACCGCCTATACCCGCCGCCTGGGGCATCTGAGCCTCACCGCAACGGCGGGCATCTACGGCTCGATGCGCGACGGCCCCGACCAGGCATCGGCACAGGCGCTGATCGGAGCGCGCTATGGTTTTTGAGAGACTGCACGCATGATGGACGATCATTACGGGCTGCGCGGCCGGCCGTTCCAGCTGACCCCTGATCCGCGCTTCTGGTTCGATACCGCCACGCACGGCAAGGCGATGGCCTATCTCGGCTATGGCCTCAGCCAAGGGGAGGGCTTCGTCGTCATCACCGGCGATCCGGGCGCGGGCAAGACCACGCTGCTCGGCCATCTGCTGGCAGAGCTGGACGGCGAACGGCTCAACGTGATCAAGATCGTTTCCACCCATTTGCGCGCCGACGACATGCTGCGGCTGGTAGCGCAGGGGCTCGGTCTGCCGGGGGATGATCTCTCTAAGGCCGCGCTGCTGCTGGCGATCGAGCGCGGGCTCCACGAGGTCGCCCGCGCCGGGCGCCGCACGCTGCTGGTGGTGGACGAGGCGCAGGCACTGCCGGGCGAGAGCCTGGACGAGCTGCGCATGCTCTCCAACTTCCAGGCCGGCGGCTATCCGCTGCTCCAGATCTTCCTGCTCGGCCAGCCCGAGTTTCGGCTGGTGCTCCAGCAGCCCGCCTTCGAGCAGCTGCGCCAGCGGGTGATCGCGATGCACCACCTCGCCCCGATGGAGGTGGAGGAGGTCGAGGCCTATCTGATGCACCGGCTGATGCTGGTCGGCTGGAGCGGCCGCCCGCGCTTCACCGCCGATGCGCTGGCGGCGATGCACCGCTGGTCGGGCGGCATCCCGCGCCGGCTCAACCAGCTGGCGAGCCGGGTGCTGATGTATGGCGCGGTCGAGCAGATCGAGAATTTCGGCGCGCCCGATGTCGCCGCGGTGATCGAGGATATCGAGCAGGAGGACGTGATCGAACCGGCCGCCGAGCCGACGGGCGAATCCGCCCCGCTGCGCCCGAGCCGCGTTGCCGCGCTGCGCGCGGTGCCGGAGGGCTCGGCAGAGACTCGGGCGCTCGAGCGCCGCGTCGCCGAGCTGGAGGCGCAGGTCGCCTCGCAGTCCGATGCGCTGCGCCGCGTGCTCTCGCTGCTGGTTGACTGGGTGGAGAAGGATGAGGGCCGCAGCGGCATCGATCTCGACGCCCTGCGCGGTAGTGCTGCCTGAGCCATGGGCGTGCGCAACGGCCTGTCGGTCGACGTCGAGGACTGGTTCCAGGTCGGCGCCTTCGAGACCACGATCGCGCGCGGTGACTGGGACGGGCTGGAGCGGCGCGTCGAGGCCAATACCGATCGCGTGCTGGCGCTGTTCGCGGAAGCGGGGGTGCTGGGCACCTTCTTCACGCTCGGCTGGGTGGCGGAGCGTCATCCGAAGCTGATTCGCCGCATCGCCGAGGCCGGGCACGAAGTCGCCAGCCATGGCTGGGACCATGCCCGCGTCTTCACGCTGACCCCCGACCAGTTCCGCGAGGATCTCGCCCGCGCCCGCGCCGCACTGGAGGATGCCGCGGGCGTCGCGGTGAACGGCTATCGCGCGCCGAGCTTCTCGATCGACCGGCGCACCCCCTGGGCGCATGCGGTGCTGGCCGAGGCGGACTATTGCTACTCGTCGAGCATCGCGCCGATCGCGCATGACCATTATGGCTGGCCCGATGCGCCGCGCGCGCCGTTCCGGCCGCTGCCCGACGCGGGGCTGATCGAGCTGCCGATCACGATCGCGCGGGTGCTGGGGCGCGAGGTCACCGCAGGCGGCGGCTTCTTCCGGCTGCTGCCGCAGGGCGTCACCGACCGCGCGATCCGCGCCGCCAACGGGAGAGGCGAGGCGGCGATGTTCTATTTCCATCCCTGGGAGATCGACCCCGGCCAGCCGCGGGTCCGCGGGGCGCCGCTCAAGTCGCGCCTGCGCCATTGTGCCCGACTGGGTGCGATGCAGGGCAAGCTGCGGACCCTGCTCGGGACGCACGACTGGGGCCGGGTGGATGCCATCGCCGCGCAGGCGGCGGAGCGGCTGGCGTGAGCCTGTCCGTCCGCACGGCCGACCTGCACGATGCGGCCGAGTGGGGGCGGCTCTCCGCCTGGGTCGACGCGCAGGCCGATGCCACGCCGTTTCACCTGCCGGAATGGAGCATGGCGGTGGCGAAGGGATGCCGCCAGCGCAGCCACTATCTGGTGGCGGAGGGCGCGGGCGGGCGGATCGTCGGGGTGTTGCCGCTGACGGCCGTCGTCTCGTCGCTGTTCGGCCGGGCACTGGTCTCGACCGGTTTCGGCGTCGGCGGCGGCATTCTCGCCGAGCAGGGGTTTGCGGTCGCCGCGCTCGGGCAGGCCGCCTGGAGCCTCGCCACGCGCCTGCGCTGCCCGAGCCTCGACCTGCGCGGCGGCCCCTGTCCGGGGGAGGACTGGGCGCGCGACGACACGACCTATCTGGGCTTCGTCCGCCGGCTAGCGGCCGATGACGAAGCCGAACTGCTCGCCGTGCCGCGCAAGCAGCGCGCCGAACTGCGCAAGGCGCTCGCCGCCGATCTGGCGGTGGAGGTTGCAGCCGACCGGGCCGCCCGGCGCGCGCACTACACCGTCTATGCCGAAAGCGTCCGCAATCTCGGCACCCCGGTCTTTCCGTCGGCGCTGTTCGCGGCGGTGCTGGAGGCGTTCGGGGCGGAGGCGGACATCCTCACCGTCCGGCACCAGCGCCGCGCGGTGGCGAGCGTGCTCAGCCTCTACTGGCGCGGCACCGTCTATCCCTATTGGGGCGGCGGGACCGAGGCGGCGCGGGGGCTGCGCGCCAATGACCGGATGTATTTCGCGCTGATGGCCCATGCCCGCGCGCGCGGCTGTTCGCGGTTCGACTTCGGCCGCTCCAAGGCCGGCACCGGCGCGGCGGCGTTCAAGAAGAACTGGGGCTTCGCGCCCGAGTCCCTAGTCTATTTCTCGCGGCATGCCGAGGGTGCCGCACCGCGCAGCATCAACCCGCTCGATCCGAAGTTCCGGTTGCAGATCGCGGCATGGAAGCGGCTGCCGCTCTGGGCGGCCAACCGCATCGGGCCGCTGCTCTCGCGCGGGCTCGGCTGATGGGCGACATCCTGTTCCTCGCCCACCGCATGCCCTTTCCGCCGGATCGTGGCGACAAGATCCGGGCCTATCACCTGCTGCGCCATCTCGCCCGCGACCACCGCATCCATCTCGTCGCCTTCGCCGACGATCCCGAGGACCTGCAGCACCAGGACGGCCTTGCGGCTCATACTGCGACACGCACGATCGTCTGGCGGAAGGCGCCGACCGTCTGGACGGGCGCGCGCGCGTTGCTGCAGCGCCGGCCGGTATCGCTGGTCGCCTTTGCCGACCCGGCAGTACGACGTGCGGTGAATGCGCTCCTGGAAGCGCAGCCGATCGACACGATCTTCCTCTTCTCCAGCCAGATGGCACAGTATCTGCCGCCCGCTCCCAAGCAGCGGGTGATCATGGACTTTGTCGACATGGATTCGGCCAAGTTCGCCGCCTATGCAAAGGGCGGGCGTGGGGCCATGGCCTGGGTGCACAAGCGCGAGGCGTCGCTGCTGCTCGCTCATGAGCGCCGCGTCGCTGGCCTATCCGATGCCAGCCTGTTCGTGAGCGACGCCGAGGCGACGCTGTTCCGGGAGCGCACCAACGCCCCCCGCGTACATGCGATCGAGAACGGCATCGACACGGTGTTCTACGATCCCGCCGGCCGCTTCGAGCCGCTCGGCGGGGAGGGGCCGTTGCTCGTCTTCACCGGGCAGATGGATTACCGGCCGAACATCGAGGCGATCCGCTGGTTCGCCGAAAAGGTGTTCCCCCGCGTCCGACGCGCCCATCCCGACGCGCGGCTCGCGGTCGTCGGCCGCGCGCCGACCCCGGCGGTCCAGGCGCTGGCGGAGCGACCCGGCGTTCTCGTCACCGGCAGCGTTCCCGATGTGCGCGACTGGCTCGCCGCCGCCGCGTTGGTGGTGGCGCCGCTGCAACTGGCGAGGGGCATTCAGAACAAGGTGCTCGAAGGCATGGCGATGGCGCGGGCGGTGGTTGCCTCGCCGGCCGCGGCCGAGGGGGTCGACCATGCCGGCACGCTCTGTGTCGCCGAGGGCGCAGATGCGTTCGGCGGCGCCGTGCTGCGCCTGCTCGATGACCCCGATACCGCCGCGGCACTCGGCGCCGCTGCCCGCGCGCGCGTGATCGCCCGCTACAGCTGGGACGCGCGGCTGGCACCGCTCGACGCGCTCCTCGAGGCGCCTGCAGGCCACCTCCATCAGCGGGGTGGCGCAGATGCCGATCGCTTGGTACCGGGCCGCTACGATGCGGATCATGAACGGCGACGATAGGGGACGGATAGGCGACCGCGAGGGCATGCGCTGATGTGCGGCATTGCCGGCCTCTTCTATCCCGGGCTCCCCAAGCCGATCGACCCCGCCCGCATCGTCGCGATGAGTGATGCCCAGGCGCACCGCGGACCCGACGGCTCGGGCGTGTGGTGCGTGGCGGGGGTCGGGCTCGGCCATCGCCGGCTGGCGATCATCGACCTCGAAGGCGGCGTCCAGCCGATGGCGCTGCCAGACCAGAGCCTCGCCGTCACCTTCAACGGCGAGATCTACAATTTCCGCGAGGTCCGCGCCGAGCTGGAGGCGCTGGGCGCCCGCTTCGTCACCGACAGCGACACCGAGGTGCTGCTTCACGGCTGGCGCGCCTGGGGGCCGGACCTGCTCGCCCGGCTGAACGGCATGTTCGCCTTTGCACTCTACGACGCGCCCGGCCAGAGCCTGTTCCTCGCCCGCGACCGCTTCGGGGTGAAGCCGCTCCATTATGCCGAACTGGCCGACGGCGCGGTCGCCTTCGCCTCGGAGCTGAAGGGCCTGCTTGCGCATCCGCTGCTCCGCCGCGCCGCCGATTTGCGCGCGGTCGAGGACTATCTGGCGCTCGGCTATGTGCCCGACGACGCCAGCATCGTCGCGGGCGTGCACAAGCTGCCGGCGGGGCATTTCCTGCTGCTCCAGCGTGGCCGCCCGGCGCCGCAGCCGGTGCGCTGGTGGGATATCGACTTCACCCGCCGCGCCACCGGCCGCACGCGTGACCTCAAGGCCGAGTTGATCGAGCGGATGCGCACCGCCGTCCGCTCGCGGATGATCGCCGACGTGCCGCTGGGCGCGTTCTTGTCGGGCGGTGTCGACAGCTCGGCGGTCGTCGCGCTGATGGCCGAGCGCAGCAAGGCAGCGGTGAAGACGTGCACGATCGGCTTCGACGAAGCCGGGCTCGACGAGACCGCCCATGCGGCGAAGGTTGCGGCGCGCTTCGCCACCAGCCATCGCACCCGCACCGTGGGGGCGGAGGATTACGGGCTGATCGACACGCTGGTCGCCGCCTTCGATGAGCCCTTCGCCGATGCCTCGGCACTGCCGACCTATCGCGTCTGCCAACTCGCCCGCGAGAGCGTGACCGTCGCCCTTTCCGGCGACGGGGCTGATGAGGCGCTGGCCGGATATCGCCGCCACCGCTTCTTCGCCGTCGAGGAGCGGGTGCGCGGCCTCCTCCTGCCGGACGTGCGGGCGCGGCTCTTCGGGCGGCTGGGGACGCTCTATCCCAAGGCGGATTGGGCGCCGCGGCCGTTCCGCGCCAAGACGACCCTGCTCGCGCTCGCCGACGATGGGGCGGAGGCCTATGCCAAGGCGGTGGGCGTCACCACGCCGACGCTCCGCAACCAGCTCTACAGCGACACCGCGCGTGCGGCGCTCGATGGCTATCGCGCCGAGACGCGCTATGTGGAGACGATGCGGCACGCGCCCGCGCGCGATGCGCTCGATCGCGCGCAATATGCCGATATCCGCCACTGGTTGCCGGGCGACATTCTCACCAAGGTTGATCGCACCAGCATGGCCGTGGGCCTGGAGGCACGCGAGCCGCTGCTCGATCACCGCCTCGTCGAGTTCGAGGCGAGCCTGCCGCCGTCGCTCCGCCTTCGCGGTGGGCAGGGCAAGTGGCTGATGAAGAAGGCGCTGGAGCCCTGGCTGCCGCGCGAGATCCTCTATCGACCCAAGATGGGCTTCGTCACCCCGATCAGCGCCTGGTTCCGCCACGCGCTGGCCGAGGAGGCGGCGGCGCTCGCCCGTTCGCCGCTGCTGCTCCAGAGCGGCTGGTTCGAGCCGCGGACGATCGCCCGGCTGGCCGAGGACCACCGCGCCGGCCGCGCCGAGCACGGCCGCACGCTGTGGCAGCTGGTGATGCTGGAACGCAGCCTCGCCAGGCTGTTCGGGTAGCTGCTGAATCCTTCCCCCGGCGGGGGAGGATCGACATCACTCCACTTCCACGAGCGCCGCTTCCACCGCGCCGGCATAGCTGCTGCCGAACAGCCGGAGGTGCACGAGCAAAGGCCACAGCCGATAGATCGGCTGCCGTTCCTGCCACCCCGGCGTGAGCGCGAGCGCATCGAAGAAGCGGGCGGGCGGCGCATCGAACAGCGTGAGCATCGCGGCGTCGACCTCCCGGTCGCCATGATAGCAGGCGGGGTCGATCAGCGCGCTTACCCGGCCGCCGGACACCAGGACATTCCCGCCCCACAGGTCGCCGTGCAGCAACACCGGCGCCGGGTTGCTCGGAAGGAGGCCGGCCAGGCGATCGGCGAGGCGTTCCAGCCGCCGCGCCAGTGCCGCGGGTACGTGCGACACGTGGCAGCGCAGCCGCCGCTCGGCCCAGAAGCTCGGCCAGTCGGGCGTGGCTGCGTTGGGAATGGCGACCCGGCCAAAGGCATAGTCGGCGCGCCAGCCATAGGCGCCGCCGGTCGAGGCGTGGAGCGTCTGCAGCACCTGTGCCAGATCGTCCCAGCCGGTTGCGAGAGGACCGTCGTTCGGCATCTCCTCGATCAGCAACAGGTCTTCGGTGACCGCCAGCACCTTGGGCGCCGGTGCCCCGCTCCCAGCGATGGCGCGTAGCATCTCGGCTTCCAGCGACACCAGCGGGCCCTGCTTGGCGATCGCGCTGCCGCCACCCACAAGGCGGAGCCGGTGGACCGCCGACAGGTCGCCGCCGGCGAGTGCCGCCGCACCCGAAACGGGGCTGCCGAGCAGGGCGGCGGCGCGATCGACGAGGCTGGTCTGCATGGGGCCGCTCCACTCAGAGAAGATAGCTGCGCACGATCGCGACCAGTTCCTCGGCCGCCTGGACCTTGGGATCGTCCGACGCGGCATCGGGTTCCAGCATGTGCTCGCGGATATGGTCCTCGATCACCTCGGCGATGAAGCCGTCGAGCGCGCCCCGGCAGGCAGTGGCCTGCTGAAGCACGCGGGCGCATTCGGCATCGGCATCCACCGCGCGCTCGATTGCCTCTATCTGGCCGCGCAGCCTTTTCAATCGGTTGCGCAGCTTCTGCTTCTCGCGCGCGACATGGCTCATCGCCGGCCCTTTCCGTTTCGCTTGCTCGATACCCCCCTAGGGTATAGGGGCGCCGCCGTCGAGTCGGCGATGTCCGCCGTCATTCGAGGTGCACGCTCATGGTCTACGCCTTCTCCAAGGCTGTCGCGGTTGCGGCAGCGCCGTTCCTCCTGCTGCCGGCGGCAGCGCGGGCGCAGGATAGCGGCGACCCGCAGCCTTTCGCGCTCCATGGACAGGCCACCATGGTGGTGCAGGGCGTCGGCGGCTTCAGCGATCCCTATCGTGGCGCCAACAGCCTCGCACCCGATCAGGTCCGAGAGACGATCGACGTTACGCTCTATGCCGGCGTGCGGCCCTGGGCGGGCGGCGAGCTGTGGTTGAACCCGGAGATCGACCAGGGCTTCGGCCTGTCCAACACGCTGGGCGTGGCGGGTTTTCCCAGCGCCGAGGCGTACAAGGTGGGCAAGGACGAGCCCTATCTCCGGCTCCAGCGTGCGTTTTTCCGCCAGACGATTGCGCTGGGAGGGGAGCGCAGCGCCGTCGCCCCGGCGATGAACGTGCTGGGCGGCACCCAGGCCGCGAACCGGCTGGTGCTGACGCTGGGTAAGTTCGGCGTCGGCGATGTGTTCGACACCAACCGCTATGCCCATGATCCGCGAGGCGATTTCCTCAACTGGTCTGCGGTCGATACCGGCAGCTTCGATTATGCTGCGGATGCCTGGGGCTATTCGACGGGCGCAGCGGCCGAATGGTATCAGGGCGCCTGGACGCTCCGCGCCGGGTTGTTCAATCTCTCCAAGGTGCCCAATGGCGAGACGCTGGAGCGTGATTTCCGCCAGTATCAGGTCGACGTCGAGGTCGAGCATCGGCACATGCTCGGCGGGCAGCCCGGCGCGATCCGCGTTACTGGCTTCCGCAATCGCGGGCAGTTCGGGCGATTCGACGACGCGCTGGCGCTGGCCGCAGCGCAGGGACAAGTGGCAGACACTGCATTGGTCCGCCAGCGCACGACCCGGACCGGCATCGGGGTGAATGCGGAGCAGGCGGTAACCTCGACGCTGGGCCTGTTCGCCCGAGCCGGCTTCGCCGACGGATCAATCGAACCCTATGACTTCACCGACATCGATCGCACCGCGCAGTTCGGCGCGTCGCTGAACGGCGCGGGCTGGGGCCGCGCGAACGACCGAATCGGGCTGGTTGGCATCGTCAACGGCATCTCGCGCGCGCACCAGAGCTATCTCGATGCGGGCGGACTGGGCGTGCTGGTCGGCGACGGCAAGCTGCCGCACCCGGGCAGCGAGGCGATCGCGGAAGCCTATTACGACTGGCAGCCGCGCAAGGGCTTCGACGTGACTCTCGACTATCAGTTCATCGCCAATCCGGGCTACAACCGCGATCGCGGCCCGGCCAATGTGTTCGCCGTTCGGTTCCACGGCGGGTTCTGAGGCGGCGTCAGAACACCGGCTGGTTGGCGTCGTCGTCGCTCGTCGGGGTGTGGATGCCGCACTCGGTCTTGTCCCAGCCGCGCCAGCGCCCGGCGCGGGGGTCTTCGCCTGGCTTCACCTTGCTGGTGCAAGGCGCGCAGCCGATCGAGGGATAGCCCTGCGCGACCAGCGGGTGCACCGGCAGGTCATGCGCGGCGAAATAGGTGTCGAGATCGGCTTTGGTCCAATCCGCCAGCGGATTGATTTTCAGCCGTTCGCCGTCCAGCTCGAAGCGGGGCAGAGCGGCGCGGGTGCTCGCCTGGAACGCCTTGCGCCCGGTGATCGTCGCGTCGAACCCGTCCAGGCCCGCCTCGAGCGGCAGCACCTTGCGGATCTCGCAGCAACCGTCGGGATCATAGGACCAGCGCAGCTCGGTGCCGTCACGCTTGGCCAGCAGCTCGGGATCGGGCTGCAGGTTGCGGAAGTCGGTGAGGCCCACGCTCTCGACCAGCAGGTCGCGATAGGCGAGCGTCTCGGGGAAATGCTTGCCGGTATCGAGAAACAACACCGGCACGGACCGATCGACGCTGGCGACGAGGTGCAGCAGGGCCGCCGATTCCGCACCGAACGAGGAAACGATCGCCGTTTCCCCGGTCAGCTTCTCGGCCAGCACCGTGCGCAGCATCTCCAGCGTCGGCACGCCGAGGAACCGCGTGTTCAGCCGCACCGCATCCGCCTCGGTGAAGCGGGGCGTCACGTCGATCCGGTCGATCTGGCGCGCGGGTTCAGCCATGGCGCAGTTTCCAGACGGGCACGACAGTGTCGGCCGCCGCCTGGTAGCGGAAGCCGTATCGGCTCAGTGCGGCTTCCAGCGTCGCCGCGTCGATCGGTGCATTGGGTGCGAAACTGTCGAAGCCACAGCGGCGCATCAGCGGGATCTGGTCGACCAGCACGTCGCCCTGAGCGCGGAGTTCGCCCGTATATCCGGCCTCGCGGAGGATACGGGCCGAGGAATAGCCCCGGCCATCGCGAAAGCTCGGGAAACTCACCTCGATCAGCGCGATGCGATCCAGATGGGGGAGGAGCGCGCGGGCATCTTCGCCGGATTCGATCCGCACCGCGGTGGCGTTGGACTGGCCGAAGAAGCTGTCGAGCGTGACGGCGGGCTCGTCATGCGCTTCGTCGTCGCGGTAGCGCAGGAACTCAACCATAAATGGCCTCCTTGAACGGTGCCATGCCGATGCGGCGGTAGGTATCGACAAAGCGCTCGCCGGGGGTGCGCTCGCGGACATAGACGTCGGTCGCGCGCTCGATCGCGTCGACGACGCCATCCTCGCTGAAGCCGGGGCCGGTGATGTCGGCCAGGCTGACATCCTCCGCGCCCGAGCCGCCGAGCAGCAGCTGGTAATTCTCGGTGCCTTTCCGGTCGACGCCGAGGATTCCGATATGGCCGGCATGATGGTGGCCGCAGGCATTGATGCAGCCCGAGATCTTGAGCTTGAGCTCGCCCAGGTCACGCTGGCGCGCCGGATCGGCGAAGCGTTCGCTGATCTTCTGCGCGAGCGGGATCGAGCGGGCATTGGCGAGGCTGCAATAATCGAGGCCCGGGCAGGCGATGATGTCGCTGATCAGGTCGAGATTGGCCTCGGCCAGCCCGGCCTCGCGCAGCGCCGTCCAGACTGCAAAGAGGTCCGCCTTGCGGACGTGCGGCAGCACGATATTCTGGGCATGCGTGACGCGAAGCTCGTCGAAGCTATAGCGCTCGGCGAGGTCGGCCATCACGTCGATCTGGTCGGCCGAGGCGTCGCCCGGGATGCCGCCGATCGGCTTGAGGCTGATCGTGACCACGGCATAGCCCGGCGCCTGGTGCGCGTGGACGTTCTGGTCGAGCCACACGGCGAAATCAGGGTCGCTGCGATCCAGGGTGTCGGGAGCATCAGCCTCGAACGCCGGGGGCGCGAAATAGGCGGCGATGCGGTCGAACTCGGCCTGGGGCGGGTCGATGCCGAGCGCCTTCACCGCCTGGAACTCTTCCTCCACCTGGCGGGCATATTCCTCGGCGCCGAGCGCGTGGATGAGGATCTTGATCCGCGCCTTGTAGATATTGTCGCGCCGGCCGTGGCGATTGTAGACGCGCAGGCAGGCTTCCAGATAGCTCACGAAGTCGGCGAAGGGCACGAACTCCTTGATCAGCGCGGCGATCATCGGGGTGCGGCCCATGCCGCCGCCCGCATAGATGCGCGCGCCGAGTTCGCCCGCGTCGTTCCGCACGATCTGGATTCCAATGTCGTGCAGACGCATCGCCGCGCGATCGGTGTCGCTGGCGATCACCGCGATCTTGAACTTGCGCGGCAAATAGCTGAATTCGGGGTGGAAGGTGCTCCACTGGCGGAGCAGCTCGGCCCAGGGGCGCGGATCGGTGATCTCGTCGGCGGCCGCGCCTGCGAACTGGTCCGAACTGATGTTGCGGATGCAGTTGCCGCTGGTCTGGATGGCATGCATCTCCACCGTCGCCAGCTCGGCGAGGATGTCGGGTGCGTCCTCCAGCTTGATCCAGTTGTACTGGAGGTTCTGGCGGGTCGTGAAATGGCCATAGCCGCGGTCGTACTTGCGGGCGATGTGGGCCAGCAGGTGCATCTGGCGGCTGTTGAGCGTGCCATAGGGCACTGCCACGCGCAGCATGTACGCGTGCAGCTGGAGGTACAGCCCGTTCATCAGCCGCAGCGGCTTGAACTGATCCTCGGTCATGTGGCCGGCGAGGCGGCGCTGGACCTGGTCGCGGAATTCCTCGACGCGCGCGGCGACGATGGAGGCATCATATTCGTCGTACTTGTACATGGTTCAGATCACCCAGCTTCCGGCCTGCGGGTCGGCGGGCTTGAGGGTCAGGTCGGGGCGAACGGTGGGGCCGAGCGCGCGGATGCGGTCCTTGATGTGCGCGGGGCGGGGACCTTCGGGCGTCGCCTCGGCATCGATCACATAGGGTACGTTGACGCGGCGCGCGGCCTCTTCGGTCGCGGCGAGCACGTCGCCCTTGTCGCCCACGTCCACCGCCTCGGCGAGGTGGCGCGACCAACTCTCGCCGGTCCACCAGACCACATCGCCGGTGGCGAGATCATTGCCGGTCAGCAGCTTCATGCCTGGTCTTCCCCAAGAGTCTCGGCGGTGCGCGCCCAGCGGGCGAGCTTGTCCTCGGCATCGGCGAGCAGCGTCACCTCGCCGACGACGATGATCGCGGGGCTCTGCACATCCTCGCGCTCGACCATCGGGCCGAGATCGGCGAGCAGCGTGCGGATCGCGCGGTGGCCTTCCAGCGTGGCGCGCTCGAGCACCGCCACCGGCATGTCCGGCGCGACGCCGTCGGCCATCAGCTTGTCGGCAATGGCGGAGGCGGTGGCCACGCCCATGTAGATCACCAGCGTGCGGCCCTTGCCGGCGAGGCCCGACCAGTCCTGGTCGGTCAGCCCCTTGCACTGGCCGGCGACGAAGCTGACCGCGCTCGACCAGTCGCGATGGGTGAGCGGCAGCATCGCCTCGGCGGCGGCGCCGAGCGCGGCGGAGACGCCGGGGATCACTTCCACCGGCAGCCCGGCCTCGCGCACGGCCTCCACTTCCTCGCCGCCGCGGCCGAAGATGAACGGATCGCCGCCCTTGAGCCGGACGACGACCGCGCCGGTCTTCACATGCGCGACGATCAGCGCGTTGATCGATTCCTGCGGCAGCGTGTGCTTCGAGCGACGCTTGGCGACCGAGATGCGGTGCGCTTGGGGGGCCAGATCGAGCACGCGATCGTCGACCAGCCCGTCATGAACGAGCACGTCGCACGCTTTCAGCGCCTCGACGGCTCGGACGGTGAGCAGGCCCGGGTCGCCGGGGCCCGCGCCCACGAGGATCACGCGGCCGCGGGAGTTGGGGTCGAGAAGCGTTGCCATGATGCCGCACATGGCCCGGTGGCTGCGGCAGGGCAATGGAGGATCGGTTTGGGGCGGCTAAGGGATTCTTTGCCGTTCGCGCCTCAGCCTTCCGCGCGCCAGTCGCCGGACTTGCCGCCGGTCTTGGTCAGCAGGCGGATGTCGCTCAGCACCATGCCCTTATCCAGCGCCTTGGCCATGTCGTAGAGCGTCAGCAGCGTCACCGACACGGCGGTGAGCGCCTCCATCTCCACGCCCGTCTTGCCTTCGGTAGCGGCGGTGGCGGTGGCGGTGATGCCGGTTTCGTCGAGGTCGAGGTCGATCGCGACGCGGGTGAGGGGCAGGGGATGGCAGAGCGGGATCAGCTCCGAGGCCTTCTTCGCCGCCATGATCCCGGCGATGCGCGCGGTGGCGAGCACGTCGCCCTTCTTCACGCTGCCATCGCGGATCGCCGCGGCGGCCTCGGCCGACATGGTGATGCGGCCCCGCGCCAGCGCCTCGCGCGCGGTGACCGCCTTGCCGCCGACATCCACCATGTGCGCCGCGCCGGTTTCGTCGAGATGGGTAAGCCCGCTCACCCGACCAGCGCCCGCGTCGCTGCCTCGACATCGGCCTGCCGCATCAGCGACTCGCCGATCAGGAAGCAGCGGATGTCATGCTCGGCCATCGCGTCGAGATCGGCGCGGTTGTTGAGCCCGGACTCGGCGACGAAGGTACAGTCCTTGGGCGCATGCCGCACGAGATCGTACGTCTTCTGCACGTCGACCTCGAAGGTCTTCAAATTGCGGTTGTTCACTCCGATCAGCCGCGACTTGAGCTTGAGCGCGCGCTCCAGTTCGTCAGCATCATGGACCTCGACCAGCGCGTCCATGCCCTGCTCGCTCGCGGCCGCTTCGATCTCGGCCATCTGGCCGTCGTCGAGCGCGGATACGATGATCAGGATCGCGTCGGCGCCGATCGCGCGCGATTCCTCCACCTGCCAAGGGTCGATCAGGAAGTCCTTGCGGATCACCGGCAGGTCGCACGCGGCACGCGCGGCGATCAGATAGTCTTCGTGCCCCTGGAAATACTCCTGGTCGGTCAGCACCGAAAGGCATGCCGCGCCGCCGGCAGCATAGGCGCGGGCATGGGCGGGCGGATCGAAATCGGCGCGGATAAGCCCCTTGGACGGGCTCGCCTTCTTGATCTCGGCGATCAGGCCATAGCCGCCGGCCGCGGCACGCGCATCGAGCGCTGCCTTGAAGCCGCGCGGCGCGGTGGGCGTCGGCCAGGCAGGCCGCGCCGCCTTGCGGGCGGCGACTTCGGTGCGCTTGGTGGCGATGATCGTGTCGAGAATGGTGCTCATGCGAAGGCGATCCAGCAGTCGAGAAGGGCGTTGGCAAGCCCGTTGTCGAGCATCTCGGCGGCTTCCTCCACCCCGTCCCGTAGGTCATCGGCGCGGCCCGCGACCATCAGTGCGGCGGCCGCGTTGAGCAGCACCGCGTCGCGATAGGCGCCGTGCTCGCCCTGGAGCAGGCGGCGCAGGGCGAGGGCGTTGTATTCGGGATCGCCGCCGCGAATCGCGGCCAGCGGATGGCGCGGCAGGCCGGCATCCTCGGGCGTGATGCGGGTCGGCAGCTTGGCGCGGCCGACATTGACAACGACGCTTGCTGCCTCGGTGGACAGTTCGTCGAGCGCATCCTCTCCCGAGACGACCGCCGCCGCCTCGACGCCCAATTGCTCCAGCGCCTCGGCATAGACTGGGGCATAGTCAGGCCGCGCGATGCCGATCAGCTGGTGGCGGACATGCGCGGGATTGGCGAGCGGGCCCATCAGGTTGAAGATCGTCCGCCGCCCGATCCGCCGCCGGATCGGCGCGATGCGGCCGAGCGACGGGTGATGGTGCTGCGCGAACAGGAAGGCGATGCCGATTTCATGCAGGCTCTCCTCCGCGCGCGCCGCGGCCCGGTCGAGGTTCAGCCCCAGCGCCTCCAGCGTATCGGCGGCACCGGCCTTGGACGAGGCGGCGCGGTTGCCATGCTTCGCCACCGGCACGCCGGCAGCCGCCACGACGAGGCTTACTGCGGTCGATACGTTGAGCGTGTGATGCCCGTCGCCGCCGGTGCCGCACACGTCGATCGCCCCCTCGGGGGCGGTGATCGGGATCAGCCGGTTGCGCAGCGCGCGGGCGGCCTCGGCGATTTCGATGCTGGTCTCGCCGCGCACGGAAAGCGCGATGAGGAACGCCTCGATCTCCGCCTCGGGCGCGGTGCCGTCGAGAATGTCGGCAAAGGCTTGCGCGGCAGTTTCGCGGGCAAGCGGGGAGGACGGGTCGGGAAGCAGGCTCAGGCTGGTCACGCCGCCTCTATTCCGGGACGGGGCCAGCCTGTCGAGCAAATCCTGCTTGGGGTGGCTTAGTTGCTCTTCTTCGGCTTGGTATAGGGCACGAACTCGCCGAGCGAGACGAAGCCGCGGGGGAAGAACGAATTGCGGTCGATCAGCCGCACCGTGTCGATGCTGCACAGCTGCGATCCGAAGGTGTTGGTCACCAGGATCGAATTGTCGTCGAGCTGCTCGGCGCCGCCGCGCGGCTGGTTCACGTACAGCGTGTTGCCAACGGTATAGATGATCGCCTTGCCGTCGATGATCTGGCTGGATCCGGTTCGATCCAGGCTGATGCAATCGACCGGCTTGCCCGCGACTCGGCCGTCGAGCAGCTTGGCAAGCTTCTCCTCGGGCGTTGCGCGGTGGCGCTGGGCATTGGCGACGGGCGCCGCGAGCAGCGCGGCACCGGCGAGCAGGGTAGCGAGGATCGTCTTCATGCCGACTCTCCTAGCACATCCGCGATGAACCGAGCCTGACGAAAGTCAGGCCGTGGCGGTCGCCTCGATGCCGGCCAGCCGCAGGAAATTGGCGAGCATCGCATGGCCATGCTCTGTCGCGATACTTTCCGGATGGAACTGTACGCTGTGGATCGGCAGCGAAGCGTGGCGGAAGCCCATCACCGATCCGTCCTCGGCGGTGGCGTTCACCACCAGGTTGTCGGGAATGTCGGTGACGATCAGCGAGTGATAGCGCGTCGCGGTGAAGGGCGAGGGCAGGTCGGTGAACAGTCCTGTTCCATCATGCGTGACCGGGGAGGTCTTGCCGTGCATCAGCCCGCCGCGCACCACACTGCCGCCGAAATGCTGGCCGATCGCCTGGTGCCCCAGGCACACGCCGAGCAGCGGCTTGCGCTGATCGGCGCAGGCGGCGACCAGATCGAGGCTGATCCCGGCCTCGTTCGGGGTGCATGGGCCGGGGGAGATGAGGAAACCCTGCGCATTGCTGGCGATCGCTTCGTTTGCGGTCAGCGCGTCGTTGCGCACCACCTGCACCTCCACGCCCAGTTCCATCAGATAGTGGACGAGGTTCCAGGTGAAGCTGTCGTAATTGTCGAGAACGAGGATCATGGCGCAGACCTAGGCGCTCGGGCGCCGATGCACAATCCGGCCTTGCGGGTGCCACAGTGCCGCGGCACCGCTGATGGGGCAGGGACGTTGTGTCGCCTCCAGGAGTATTCCCATGCTTGCCCGTTTGATGCTTGCCACCGCCCTGCTCGCCGCACCGGCGTTCGCCCAGACCCAGGATCAGACGACCGCCGATGGCCCGCCCAAGCGGGTGCGCAGCATCCTGCTCTATGGGCAGGAGAGCTGCCCCAAGCCGGCCAATCCGGACGAGATCGTCGTTTGCTCGAACGCGGGTGATTCGCCCTACCGCATCCCCAAGCGCTTCCGCGACCAGCCCAAGGAAGACGCGCCCTCGACCAGCTGGTCGCGCCGGATGGAAGTGGTGGAGGAAGTTAACAGCCGCGGCCTGCCGAACACCTGCTCGGCGGTCGGCACCGGCGGCCAGACCGGCTGCACGCGGCAGATGCTGCAGCAATGGTATCAGGACAAGCTGGACAAGGAAGCGAAGGCGTCGCGCGTTCCCTGATCGTGGCCTTTCCCACTTTTAACTAGCCGTCATCCCCGCGAAGGCGGGGATCCATTGGCGCTGATGCCGCGGTTCCTTCCCCCGGCGCACAGGGCAATGGATTCCCGCTTTCGCGGGAATGACGTCGGTTTTGGGTGATGCCGTTGTCGCGGCCGCATTCGGCGGTTGCTGCTTCCTTACTGCCCGAAACCCGCCTCGCTGGCCCGCGCGATCGCCTCGCGCGCGGCGGCGAACAGCGCGCCGGACTTGGCCTCGCACTCGCGCTGCTCATAGGCCGGGTCGGAGTCGGCGACGATGCCGGCACCGGCCTGCACGTGCATCACGCCATCCTTCACCAATGCGGTGCGCAGGACGATGCACGAGTCCATCGAACCGTCAGGCGAGAAATAGCCCACGCCGCCCGCATAGGGGCCGCGCGTCTCCGCTTCCAGCTCGGCAATGATCTCGCAGGCGCGCACCTTCGGCGCGCCGCTGACCGTGCCCGCCGGAAAGCCGGCGAACAGCGCGTCGATCGCGTCCGCATCCTTGCGCAGCTTGCCCACCACGTTCGACACGATGTGCATCACATGGCTGTAGAACTCGACCGTGTAGCTGTCCGTGACCTTGACGCTGCCGGGCGCAGCGGCGCGGCCGACATCGTTGCGACCGAGATCGAGCAGCATCAGATGCTCGGCGCGCTCCTTGGGATCGGCGAGCAGCGAGGTGCGGTTGGCCTCGTCCTCGGCAGCGGTGCGGCCGCGCGGCCGGGTGCCGGCGATCGGGCGGATGGTGATCTCGCCGTCGCGGGCGCGGACCAGGATCTCCGGGCTCGATCCGGTGAGCGCGAAGCCCGGCAGGTCGAGATGGTAGAGGAAAGGCGAGGGGTTGATCCGCCGCAGCGCGCGGTAGAGCTCGAACGGCGGCAGCGGGAAGGGCGCGGTGAAGCGCTGGGCCAGCACCACCTGAAAGATGTCGCCTGCCGCGATATACTCCTTCGCCGCCGCGACCATCTCGCCATAGCGGCCTTCCGGCAGGACCGGCGTCGGCTGGATCGCCAGCGGATCGGCGCGGACGGGGGCGGGCAGGGCGGCGGTGGCGAGCTGCGCGGCAATCGCGTCGATGCGCTCGGCCGCGCATTCGGGATCGGCGCCCGGCCATACGGGGGCGACGAAGAACAGCGTGTCCGCCAGCCGGTCGAACACCAGCAGCACCGTCGGCCGCACGAAGATCATGTCGGGTACGCCGACCGGGCTCTGCGGCGGGCGGGGGAGCTTCTCGACCAGCCCCACCGTCTCATAGCTGAAATAGCCGACCAGGCAGGCCAGCGCGCGCGGCAGCTCGGCCGGCACGTCCATGCGGCAATCGGCGACCAGCGTGCGCAGGGCGGTGAGCGGGTCGTCCGACAGCGGCTCAAAGGCAGCGCGATCGGTGAGCCACTGCCGGTTGATCTCGGCCTCAGTGCCGGTCGCACGGAACACCAGGTCGGGCGCGAGCCCGATCAGGCTGTGCCGCCCGCGGACCGATCCGCCCTCGACCGACTCCAGCAGAAAGTCGCCCCGGCCCGGCTCGATAAGCTTGAGCGCGGCGGCGACCGGCGTCTCGGTATCGGCGACCTGCTGGCGCCAGACCAAAGCGGGCCGGCCGGCAGCGAGCGCGGCGCGGGCGGCGTCGAGGCCCTGGATCACTGGCCGCTGGCGCCCGTGCGCTGCAGGTCGGCGCGGAGGCGGGCGATTGCCGCTTCGTTGCGACGGACCTTGAGCGCGCTTACCAGCGAGGCGGCGAACTGGCGCTCATATTCCTGCGCGCCCACCTGGCCCAGCGCCTGCGTGATCGACTGAAGCATCTGCGGGCCCTGCGGATCGCCGGCAAGGCTCCCCGGCTGGATCGTGTCGACATAGACGACATAATAGCCGCCGCGGTTCGGCGCCTCGACCAGGCGCGCGGTCTTGGCCGGCATGTCGAACGCCATCTGGATGAAGTTCTCCTTGCCGCGCAGCTCGCTGCGCTTGAAGTCGAACGACTTGGGCGGCGCACCCTTGGTTGCACCCGCTTCGGCCAGCGCCTGTGCCATCGGCACGCCCTTCTGCAGTTTGGGCAGCATTGCGGTTGCAGCGCTGCGCGCCTTGGCGAGCGCCTGGTCGAGCAGATAATCGGCCTTCACCTTCTCGGTGATCTGCGCAAGCGGACGCGGCGCGGCGGGCACGATCTTCTCGAGCGAAACCAGCGCGAAGCTGCCGTCCTGGCCGACCGGCACCACCTGCGGCTCGTCGCCGGCCTGTTCGAAGCCAAAGCCGGCCTTGATCACCGCCGCGGCGGTGGCGTCCGGCTGATAGGCGGCATTGTCCGGATCGGTGCCGTTGGCGATCAGCGCGGGGCTGCGCACCGCAGTCAGCTTGGCCTTGGCAACCGCTTCGTCGAAGGTCGCGCCGTCGCCGACGGCATCCTCGATCGCCTGGCGCGAATCGGCGAGCAGCGCGGCGAGCTTGCGCTTGGCGACTTCCTCGGTCAGCTCGCCGCGGACCTGGTCGAGGCTGCGGGCGGCGATCTTCTCAACCTTGGTCACGCGGTAGACGAACCAGGCGCCACCGAGCTGGACCGGGCCCTGCATCGCAGTCGCCGGGGCGGCGAAGGCGGCATCCGCGAAGGATGCCGAGACCTGCTTGGCGATGCCGGTCTTGTCGCTGGCGTCGATGGTGCGGGCCTCCAGACCGGCGGCCTTGGCGGCTGCGGCCAGGTCTCCGCCCTTGGCGGCGGCAGCGACCTTGGCGGCGACCGACTGGCTGATCGCCTGGACCAGCTCGACACCGCGCTTCTCGCTGGCGGTGTATTTGGCGGCATCCTTCTTGTAGGCGGCGGCGATCTCGGCCTCGGTCGGCGCGGCCTGTGCCTTCAGCGCGTCGGGCTGGGCGAGCGCGTAGCGGACAATGCGGCGCTCGGGCACCTGATAGCGGCTGCGGTTCTGCGCGTAATAGCCGGCCAGCGTATTGGCGTCGGGTGCGGGGCCCGGGTCCATCGCCAGCGACTGGACGAAGCCGACGATGCCGGTGCGGCGCTCGAGCAGCGTCGCGACATAGGGGGTCACCACGCCGGCGGGGGCAGGCGCGCGCAGGGCGACCGGACCAACCAGCCAGGCGGCGTAGCGCTGCGTCGTCATCCCCTCGCGGAACGCCGCCGGGGTGAGCTGATTCTGCGCGAGCAACTGCTCGAAGGTCTGCTGGCTGAACTTGCCGTCCATGCCGGCGAACTGCGGATTGTTGGCAATGTCGGTGTCGATCAGCTTCTTGCCGACTGCCATGCCGTTCTGGTTCGCGAATGCCTCGATCGCGGCGGTGTTGACGGCGTCGTTCAGCGCGGCCTCGAACCCGCCCTGCGCCAGCACCTGCGCCATCGTGACCTTCTGGCCCTGCTGCTGTGCGTTGCGGACATAGCGTTCCAGCCGCTCGCGCACCTGCTGCTCGGTCACCTTCTCGCCGGCCACGGTCGCCAGCGCGCCGCTGCTGCCGGTGATCCCCTGGCGCATGCCGGTGACGTCACTCGCCGCAAAGGCAATCGCGAGCAGGCCCAGGAAGATGAAGACGATGATCAGGCCGTAGCGCGACTTGGTGAAGTTCCGGAAGGCGTTGAGCATGGAGAGCCGTTCGTTCGAGGAATTTGGGCCCGCTTTAGGGCCGGTGTCGCGCGCCTTCAAGCTTGTGCCGCGCGGCGCAATCGGTATCGACTGTGCCGAAACATTCGGGGAGTGATGGATGCGCCGCAAGCTGGTCGCCGGAAACTGGAAGATGCACGGCATGCGTTCGCACTTGCGGGAGATCGACGCGATCGCTGCTGCGGCGCGGGCACATCCCCAGGTCGATGCCCTGCTCTGCGTGCCCTATACCCTGATCGCCGCCGCCGCGGACATCGCTCCCGACTTCACGATCGGCGCGCAGGATGTGCACGAGAATGACCAGGGCGCCCATACCGGCGACGTCTCGGCACCGATGCTGGTCGAGGCGGGCGCGAGGGTGGTGATCGTCGGCCATTCCGAGCGCCGCGCCGACCATGCGGAGACCAGCCACCACACCTGGGCCAAGGCCGCGGCCGCGCGCCGACACGGGCTGAACGTGATCCTGTGCTGCGGCGAGACCGAGGCCGAGCACGATGCCGGTCGCGCCGAGCGCATCGTCCAGTCGCAAATCGAAAAGTCGCTGCCCGACGGTGCCTCGCCCGACTGGCTGACCATTGCCTATGAGCCGCGCTGGGCGATCGGCACCGGCAAGACGCCGACGCTCGACGAAATTGCCACGATGCACGCGATCCTGCGCGCCAAGCTGCGCGGCATGATCGGCCTGTCGGCCAACGAGATGCGGATCCTCTACGGTGGATCGGTTAGCGGCGCCAACGCGGCGTCGATACTGGCAGTCGAGGATGTCGACGGTGCGCTGGTCGGCGGCGCGAGCCTCACCGCCGCTAAGTTCGTGCCGATCATCGAGGCGGCGGCGCAAATAGCGACGGCGGATTAACCTGTTGGCGGGGGTCTGGCGCTACAAGGCCTCCATGCTGCCGCGGATTCACCTTGTACGTTCGGGAAGGACCAAGCTCGATCGAGCGATCCTGACCGAGCAGTATCGGGTGCTCGGGCAGCAGATTCCGCTGATGTACACGCTCGTCTTCCTCGACGCGGTGTTCCTCGGCTTCGCTTCCTATGGGTCGGTGTCGACGCGGCTGAGCGTGGTCGCGCCCATCCTGCTGGGTATCGCGGCGGCGGTGCGCAGCCTCTTGTGGGTTGCACGACGCGGCGATTCGATAC
Organism: uncultured Sphingomonas sp.; assembly: GCF_913774285.1. Classification (GTDB taxonomy): domain Bacteria; phylum Pseudomonadota; class Alphaproteobacteria; order Sphingomonadales; family Sphingomonadaceae; genus Sphingomonas. Next base: position 52,783 of record NZ_CAJYHX010000017.1, read on the forward strand.
CGAGCCTTCGCCGGATTCGCCGCTATCTGGTCGGCACGATCGTCGCGGCCGCCATCCTCAGCCTCGCATTCGGCGGATGGGCGCTGGTGCTGTTCGTCGAGGCGGATCTGGCGCGGCGCACCTGCATCGCGCTTTACATCTTCATCGGTGCGATCACGTGTTGCTATTGCTTGCAGACCTTCCCGATCGCCGCCTGGCTGGTGATGGCCTGCGGTGCCTCGCCAGTGATCGCCTGTCTGATCGTCTCGGGTGACCGGTTCCTGGTCGGGCTGGGCATCAACATCATTCTGGTCTCTGCCGTCGTGCTGCGGATGTTCGGGGCGACCCATGCAGGGTTCGTCGACGTGCTCGCCTCGCGCGCCGAGATGGCGGCCGGCCAGCGCCGCGCCCGGCTGGCCGAGCAGCGCGCGCACCAGCTAGCCTATCACGATCCCCTGACGGGCCTGCCCAATCGCCGCGCGCTCACCGAATATCTGCGCGACGCTGAGCCGCATCGCTTCGGGCTGATGCTGGTCGATCTCGACCGCTTCAAGTCGATCAACGACGTGCATGGCCATCCGATCGGCGACCAGCTGCTCCGCGCCGTCGCAGGTAGGCTGAGCTGGGTGGTGGGCGAGGGCGGTCGAAGCTACCGGCTGGGCGGCGACGAGTTCGCGATCACGCTGCCGTTCGACGGCGACGATCTCGATCGGGTGCGCAGCGTCGCCCACGCCATCGTGCGTGAGGTGGCGCGGCCGTTTCTGATCGACGAGCGCATGCACCATATCGGCGCCAGTGTCGGTATCGCGCTTTATCCTGAGGACGCGCGCGACGCGGACACGCTGATGCGCCGCGCCGACGTTGCGCTGTATCAGGCCAAGGAGGCCGGGCGCGGCTGCTATTGTGCCTTTGCCAGCCAGATGGATGCCGAGATCCGACGCCGCTCGACCATCGAGGCGGAGATGCGCGACGGGCTCACCCAGGGGCTGTTCTACCCGCGCTACCAGCCGATCATCGACCTGCGCACCGGCCATGTCACCGGCTTCGAGCTGCTCGCCCGCTGGCGCCGCGAGGACGCCGAGATCGGGCCCGACCAGTTCATCCCGATCGCCGAGGAATGCGGGCTGCTCAACACGCTGATGCTCGACCTGCTCGACCGTGCCTGTTCGGAGACGCGGGACTGGCCGGTGCCGGCAAGCATTGCGATCAACATCTCGCCCGGCCAGCTGCGCGACGACTGGCTGAGCCACAAGATCCTCTCCGTGCTCGCTCGCACCGGCTTCCCGCCGCAGCGCCTGACCGTGGAGATCACCGAGAACGCGCTGATCGTCGATGCCGAGAAGGCGCACCATGCGATCGAGTCGCTGAAGAACCAGGGCGTGCAGCTGGCACTCGACGATTTCGGCACCGGCTACGCCTCGATCCAGCATCTCCGCATGCTGCCGTTCGACAAGATCAAGATCGACCGTTCCTTCGTCGAGTCGCTGAGCGAGAGCACCGAGAAGCTGCGGATCGTCCGCGCCATCCTGGGCTTGGCCAGCACGCTGGAGCTGCCCGTGGTGGCCGAGGGAATAGAGACGCTGGAAGCGGCCGAGATGCTGCGCGCGCTGGGCTGCGCGCAGGGGCAGGGCTATCTGTTCGGCCGACCGATGGACAAGGAAGAAGTCGAGCGCTGGCTCGCCGACGGCGTGATGCCGCCGGCGGCCGAAGCACTTATCCGCCGTACCGGTCTTTGAGCACCTTCCAGGTGGCGCGCAGACTCACCGCTTCCGCGCCCTTGGGGCGGCCCGGCTTGGCGCTGCCGTTCCAGCAGAAGATGTCGAAATGGGCCCACTGGGCCTTGGCCGGCACGAATTCCTTGAGGAACAGCGCGGCGGTGATGGCGCCGCCGAACGGACCCTCGGCCGCGTTGACCATGTCCGCCACATCCGACTTCAGCAGATCCTTGTAGGGATCGTAGAGCGGCATCCGCCAGATCGGGTCGGCCTCTTCCTCGCCGGCCGCAAGGATCTCGGCTGCCAGCGTGTCGTCATTGGCGAACAGCGCCTGCAGGTCCGCGCCGAGCGCCACGCGGGCGGCGCCGGTCAGCGTTGCGAAGTCGAACACCAGCTCCGGATTCTTCTCTTCCGCCTTGGTCAGGGCGTCGCCCAGGATCAGGCGGCCTTCGGCATCGGTGTTGCTGTTCTCGACGGTGATGCCCTTGCGCGAGATCATCACGTCGCCCGGCCGCGTCGCTTCGCCCGAGATCGAATTCTCGACCGCGGGGACGAGCATGTGGAGCCTTACCGGCAGCTTGTTCTGCATGACCAGTTCGGCGAGCGCGAGGGCGTGGGCGGCACCGCCCATGTCCTTCTTCATCAGCCGCATGCCGGCCGCCGGCTTGATGTCGAGACCGCCGCTGTCGAAGCAGACGCCCTTGCCGATGATCGCGATGCGCGGATGTTCGGGATTGCCCCATTCGAGCTCGATCAGCCGCGGCTCGCGCCCCTTGCCGGCGGCCTGGCCAACGGCGTGGAGCATGCCGTAGCCCTGCTTCAGCTCGTCGCCCTTCACCACCGAGAAGGTGGCGCCATAGGCCTTGGCGAGCTCGGCGCCGGCGTCTTCGAGGTCGGCCGGGCTCATGTCATTGGCGCCGGTGTTGATCCGGTCACGCAGCTTGAAGGTGACGGCGGCCATGCGCACCGCCTCTTCCATCTTCACCGGATCGGCGGTGAGCAGCACGCGCGGGCCCTGCGCCTTGGGATCGGCTTTCTTGTAGCGATCGAACTTGTACTGCGCGACCAGCCAGCCATAGATCGCCTTGCCCGGCTCGACACCTTCGACGCGGTAGCTGCCCTCGGGGAGCGTTTCGGCCAGCTTGGCGAGGCACCAGGGGCCAAGCTTCTCGGTATCGGCGACGACCGAGACGACCGACCAGTCCTCGGGTGCGTCGCCGGGCAGGACCGCGCTGGAGAAGGCCGAGCCGCTGAGCTTTTGCGCGGCAGCGGCAGCGCGGTGGCGCGGCGGCTGGGCGGCGAGCCAGGCGTCGTAGCCCTTGGCGTCGATCAGGTGGATGGTGCGAGCGGGCTGGCCGCGATCGGGCTGAACGAGCGTGTTGAGATCCGTCATGCGCCTGATCTAGGACGCCGCGCGCCCCGCGCCTAGCCCGGACCCCCCTGGTTTTTTGGCCAGGGGGCGCCGGATCACTTGGCCGCGGGCAGCGAGGTCTTCCAACGCGCGTCAAGCCTGGCCTGGGCATGGTCGCGCTTCACCTTCGCGACCAGCGAGATGCCGCGGAGCGTGACGCTGTGTCCGCCGAGAAACTTGCCCGAGATGGTATAGCCGACGTCGTACAGCGCCACGTCCTCGTGCGGGTCGCCGTCCGCCAGATACTGGGTGACGATTGCCACCGGCAGCCGCTCGTCGCCGCGGCTGTTGTCGGGCAGTCCGGCGGCCTCGCGCGCCTTGACCAGCGCATGCTCGAACCAGCCCCCCTCGATACGCGGCTCGCCGGTGGTCGTGGCGGGGGAGACGCCGAGGGCGGTCGGAAACAGGATCGTTTGACTCTGCACCGATTGCTCGGCAGCGGCGGGCCTGAGCGCCAGCGTCTGCTTGCCGCCATCGGCTGCAACCAGCACCAGCTTCGCCACCTTGGCGGAGGCGCGCTGCTCGGTGGCCGCCTTCTCGGCCTTGGTCTCGCGGCGATCGTTCCAGTTGTTCCAGAGGGTCAGGCCGGAAATCAGCACGGCGGCTACCCCCAGCACCTCGCCCAGCGTGATCCACCGCCGCCGCACCTTGGCGGCTTCGGCGCGATCCTTGGCGCGGCTTTCGGCCTCGTCGCTCATCGCGGCATCACCAGGAACTGCTCGAACTTGCCGTCGGCACCGGGCTCGGCATAGGTCACGGCGATCAGCTGGCGATCCTTGTAGCGGATCATGTAGTTGCGGTTGACGAAGCCGCCACGCAGCCGCGCCTTGCCGATCGGCGTGAAGGCCAGCGGCTCGCCCAGCGGTGCAAGGCTCTCGCGATAGTCGCCAAGGGCGGTGGCATCGAAGTAATAATTGGCATCCTCGGTCATCAGGCTGCGATCGGGCGTGCCGACCCGGAGCTGGTCGAAGAGCTTGCGCGCGAGCGCGTCGCGCTGCTGGTCGAGCGTCGGGGCGGCGGCAGGCTTGGCGACCGGCAGCAGCAGATCGGTAATACCTTGCGCGATGATGTCGTGCGCACCGCCGAAATCGGCGCTGACCAGCGAGACGACCGCGAACTTTTCCTCCGGGATGACCACGTTGCTCGACAGGAAGCCGACCGCCTCGCCGCCATGCGATACTTCCTTCTTGCCGCCATGCTCGCCCAGCGACACGCCAAGGCCGTAATGGGTCGGCGCGCCATCGGCGAGCTTCACCTCGGTTTCCTGGACCGCCCAGTCCTCGGGGGTGAGCACCTTGCGATCGATGCGCGCGATGTCCCACTTGGCGAGATCGGCGGCGCTCATCGCCAGCTCGCCGGCCGCCCAAAGCCAGCCATCGGCGGCAGGCTTCGCAGGACGCACGGGCCCCAACGCATTGCGGTGCGTGCCCTGCGGGAAGCCCTTGCCGACCGCCTTGTCCTGGTCGATCGCCTGCATGCCCAGCGGCTTGAAGATCTTCGCCTGGAGGTAGTCGAGCAGCTTCTTGCCCGACGCCTTCTCGATGATCATGCCGGCGACGACATAGCCGGTGTTAGAATATTGCCAGGCGGTGCCGGGGGTGAAGTCGAGGGGCTTCTTCGCCCAGCGATCGACGATCTGTTGCGGCGTCACCGCCGTCTCCATAGCTTTGAAGCTATAGTCCTGTGGCCAGTAATCCTGCAGGCCGGCGGTGTGGCTGAGCAGCTGGCGAATGGTGATCTTGTCGGCATCGGTGACGTCCGGTACCCATTTCGACACCTTGTCGTCGAGGCTCAGCTTGCCCTCGTCCTCCAGCAGCAGGATCGCCGCGGCGGTGAACTGCTTGGAGATTGACGCGATCTGGTACTTGGCATTGACGTCCGGGCCCTTGGCGATGCCCGGACCCTGGTCGCCATAGGCCTTGGTGAAGACGATCTTGCCGTCGCGCACGATCGCGATCGAGGCGGACGGCACACCGCTGCTCTTCAGCGCGTCGGCGACGATCGTGTCGACCTTCGCGGTCTGCTCCGCGGTAAGCTGCTGGGCGGCAGCGGGGGTGGCGATCAGCAGGGTGGCGGCAAGGGCGGAACGGAACATCGGGCCTCCGGGAGATGATCCCAAAGGCTTAGCGCCGCCCGCGCACCCTGCCAACGACGATCAGCCCATCGGCACGCCGTACAGGTCGTGTTCGTCCGCGTCCTCGATGAGGACCTTCACGATGTCGCCCTGTTCCAGATGGCCGGAGTCGCGCAGGAACACTTCGCCGTCGATCTCCGGCGCATCGGCCTGGCTGCGGCCGGTGGCGCCGCCATCCTCGTCGACCGCGTCGATGATGACTTCGAGCTGGCGGCCGATCTTCGCCTGGAGCTTGGCGGCGCTGATCGCGGCGGTCTTCTCCATGATCCGGGCGTAGCGCTCTTCCTTGACCTCTTCCGGCACCGCGCCGGGCAGGTCGTTGGCCGAGGCGCCCTCGACAGGCTCGAAGCGGAACGCGCCGACGCGGTCGAGCTGGGCTTCGTCGAGCCAGTCGAGAAGATACTGGAAGTCTTCTTCGGTCTCGCCGGGGAAGCCGACGACGAAGGTCGAGCGGATCGCGATGTCCGGACAGATCTCGCGCCAGCCGCGCAACCGCTCGAGCACCTTGGCTTCGTTGGCCGGGCGCTTCATCGCGCGCAGCACATTGGGCGCCGCATGCTGGAACGGGATGTCGAGATAGGGGAGCACCAGCCCCTCCGCCATCAACGGGATCACCTGATCCACATGGGGGTAGGGGTAGACATAGTGCAACCGCACCCAGGGCGCGATCTGGCCGAGCTCGCGGGCGAGGTCGGTCATGTGGGGCACGACCTCGCGGCCCTTCCACGCACGCGGCTCCTTGCGGATGTCGATGCCATAGGCCGAGGTGTCCTGGCTGATGACCAGCAGTTCCTTTGTGCCGGCGGCGACCAGCTTCTCCGCCTCGCGCAGGATCGCATCGGGTCGGCGGCTGACGAGATCGCCGCGCAGCGACGGGATGATGCAGAAGCTGCAGCGATGGTTGCAGCCTTCCGAGATCTTCAGATAGCTGTAATGGCGCGGCGTGAGCTTCAGCCCGCTGTCCGGCACCAGGTTGACGAAAGGCGAGGGCGGCATCGGCGCCGCGTCATGCACCGCGCCGACGACTTCCTCATATTGATGCGCGCCGGTGACCGCGAGCACATTGGGGAAGCGGGCGCGGATGACTTCGGCTTCCTTGCCCATGCAGCCGGTGACGATCACGCGGCCATTCTCGGCAATCGCCTCGCCGATCGCCTCGAGCGACTCTTCCTTGGCGCTGTCCAGGAAGCCGCAGGTATTCACCAGCACGACGTCCGCGCCGGCATAGTCCGGCGACAGCGCATAGCCGTCCGAACGGAGCTTCGTGAGGATACGCTCGGAGTCGACCAGATTCTTGGGACAGCCGAGCGACACCATGCCCACCTTGGGGGCTTCGGGGAGTCGCGTTGCCATGATCGTTGGCGCACATAGGCCTTTTCGCGGAAATTGCCAGCCATGGGGCGTTTACGGATGGCCGATTCGGCCCGCCATGGTACGGGCAGGCCAGCAACACCGGGAGATTTCGTCATGACCGCGACCACCGAAGAGCCTGTCCAGCTGCCGACCCGCTCCGGGCTCATCATCGACGTGCGCACCGTGCGTCCCGACGACGAGGCGCTGCTCAAGGACTTTTTCGATCACGTCTCGAACGAGGATCGTCGCTTCCGCTTCTTCACCGCGGCCCCGCAGCTCCAGCCGCACCAGGCCAAGGCGCTGATCGAGGTCGATCACCACAAGACCGAGAGCTATCTGGCGTTCACCGCAGAGGGCGAGCTGGTCGGCTCGGGCATGCTCGCCTGCGACGATGCGCTGGAGACCGCCGAGGTCGCGATCTCGATCCGCGCGGATCGCAAGGGGCAGGGGGTGGGCTGGAGCCTGCTCAACTACATCAGCGCCGAGGCCAAGGCCCGCGGCGTGAAGCGGCTCCAGTCGATCGAGAGCCGCGAGAACCACCTCGCGATCGAGTTGGAGCGCGAAATGGGCTTCGTCGCGCGCGAAGTCGAGGGCGATCCCAGCGTGGTGCTGCTCGAAACGGTGTTCTGATCGAGGGTGCCCCGGCCGAAACCGGGGCACCTCTCTGGCGTCAACGGAACGGCGGTTCGTTGAACGCGCGCAGCTTGCGGCTGTGGAGCTTGGCGCCTTCGCGGCGCAGTTCCTCGCAGGCCTCGATGCCGATCTTGAGATGCTCGGCGATCGCGCGCTCGTAGAAGCGGTTGGCCTGGCCCGGCAGCTTGAGTTCGCCGTGGAGCGGCTTGTCGGAAACGCAGAGCAGCGTCCCATAGGGCACGCGGAAGCGATAGCCCTGCGCCGCCAGCGTCGCCGACTCCATGTCGACGCCCACCGCCCGGCTCAGCGAGAAGCGCAGCGCCGACTGCGAATAGCGCAGCTCCCAGTTGCGGTCGTCGGTGGTGACGATCGTGCCGGTGCGAAGCCGCTGCTTGAGCTCGTCGCCCGACTGGCCCGAGACCGTCTCGGCCGCCCGCGCCAGCGCCTGCTGGACTTCGGCGATAGCGGGGATGGGGATCTCCGGCGGCAGCACGTCGTCCATGATGTGGTCGTCGCGCAGATAGGCATGGGCGAGGACATAGTCGCCGATCCGCTGGCTGGGGCGCAGGCCGCCGCAATGGCCGATCATCAGCCACGCCTCGGGGCGGATCACCGCGAGGTGATCGGTGATCGTCTTCGCGTTGGACGGGCCGACGCCGATATTGACCAGCGTGATGCCCGTGCCGCCCTCGGCCATCAGGTGGTAGGCGGGCATCTGGTGCCGCCGCCACGCGCCGTCGCTGACCAGCCGGTCGGCGTCCGCCGCATCCTCGATCACGATTCCGCCCGCGCCCGACACGCCGGTGAAGCGGCTGTTGGGGCCCAGCTGGGCGCAGGCCCAGCGGACGAACTCGTCGACATAGCGGTGATAGTTGGTGAACAGGATATATTGCTGGAAATGCTCGACCGGCGTGCCGGTGTAATGCTTGAGCCGTGCCAGCGAGAAATCGGTGCGCAGCGCATCGAACAGCGCCAGCGGCCGGGTCTCGTCCTGGCTGATCCAGATGCCGTCGGCGATCTCGTCGCCGATATGCGACAGCTCGGTCGCTGGGAAGTGGCGGCCCAGCTCCGTCGCCGAGATGTCGTCGAGGCTCAGGATCGTGTTGGGATCAAGCACATAGGGGAAGGGGATTTCCTGTCGCCCGGTGACGGCGTGCACCTCGACGTCATAATCCTCGATTAGGAAGGTGAGCTGCTCGGTCAGGTACTCGGCGAACATCGCCGGGCGCGTCACCGAGATGCGGTAGTCGCCCGCCTCGACCAGCCGGCCGAACGAGCGGCGCGGGATCGGCTTGTTGACCCCGCCGCGATAGGTGACGCGGAGCTCCGGATAGGCGAAGCTGCCGTCGGTCCGCGTCTCGGGATCGGGCGTGGTGCCGTCGGTGATGTAGCGGTTGAGCGCCTGCTGCAGTCGTTCGACCGAGGCGCGATAGAGCCGATCCAGGTCGGCGACGATATCGGAGGCTTGAGTCATCTTCCATCGCTAAGCGCGGAAGATGACGCTGGCAAGTCGGCGGTGAAACGAGCGACTCAGCTGATCCCCAGATCCCCCGGTCCGAAGGCCTGGGGCAGCAGCTCGGACAGCCGGTAGCTCGCCACCGCATCGCCCTCGGCCGCGCCGCAATGGACGGGCAGGTCGCGCTTGCCGAGCTGCGCGGCCTCGTTGATCACCTGGCGGCAGCGGCCGCAGGGGCTGACCGGCGCGGTTCCGGTGGGCACCCCGTCCGCGCCGATCGGGCCGCCGATCACCGCGATCTCCGCCACGTCGCGGAGGCGCCCCTGCGCCGAGACCGTCGCCAGCGCCACCGTCTCGGCGCAGAGCGACAGGCCGTAGCTGGCATTCTCGAAGTTCGCGCCGGTCACCACCGTGCCGTCGGTCAGCAGCACCGCGGCACCCACGCCGAAGTTGGAATAGGGCGCGTGTGCGTTGCGCGCGGCAATGCGGGCGGCTGCGATCAGCGCGCTGGTGTCGGTCGTCATGAAATTCATCCCTTGATGTGGAGCACGCAGATCAGCGTGAACAGCCGCCGCGCAGTATCGAAATCGACGTCGATCTTGCCCTCCAGCGCGGTGCGGAGCAGCTCGGCGCTGTCGTTGTGGATGCCGCGCCGGGCCATGTCGACCGTCTCGATCTGCGCGGGCGTCGCGTTGCGGATCGCCTGGTAATAGCTGTCGCAGATCGCGAAATAGTCGCGGATCGGCCGGCGGAAGCGGGCGAGGCCGAGCACGATCGTCTCCAGCGGCGTATCGTCCGCCCGCCGGATCGCGAGCGCCAGCCGACCTTCCTCGACGCTGAGGTGCAGCTTGTACGGCCCGGCATAGCCGTCGGCCTGTTCGCGCTGGGGGGCGAAGTGATTGTCCTCGAGCAGATCGTAGATCGCGATCCGGCGTTCCTGCTCGATATCCGCCGAGCGCCACAGGATGGTGCGCTCGTCGAGGGTCACGTCGATGATCCGCGGATCGGCCATAGGCCGCAGCTTTGGAAGCATTCCCCGTTTTCCACAAGCCATGCGGTTGCCGTCGCCGCCGCATTGGAGGATGAGGCGGCATGGCACAGCCGATCCCTTTCCCCACCCAGGAGCCCCAAGAGGGCCTCAGCCTCCCCCAGAATGTCGAGGCGGAAGCAGCGCTGCTCGGCGCGATGATGATCGACAACCGAGTCGCGGAAGACGTCCTCCAGAAGATTCGACCCGAGCATTTCTTCGAGCCGCTGCACGGCCGCATCTATGAGCAGATCGCGCATCTGGTCGGCGACAACCGCCTCGCCACCCCGGTGACGCTGCGCCCGCTGTTCGCCAACGATCCGGCGATGAAGGAGCTGGGCGGCCCGGCCTATCTCGCCCAGTTGACCGGCAACCCGGCCAGCCTGATCGGCGCGCGCTCGTTCGCCGACCAGATCTACGATCTCGCCCAGCTCCGCGCGCTGGTCGATGTGGGCCGCGGCATGGTGGAGGGCGCGCTCGACACCAGCCAGGACATCAACCCCTCCAAGCAGATCGAGCAGGCCGAACTCCGCCTCTACCAGGTCGCCGAGCAGGGCGATTCGGAAGCCGGCGTGAAGTCCTTCACCCGCGCCGCGACGCTCGCGGTCAAGCAGGCCGAGAAGGCGATGAACTCGGGCGGCGGCATCTCGGGCATCACCACCGGCCTCAGCGACCTCAACGCCTCGACCGGCGGTTTCAACCGATCGGACCTGCTGATCCTCGCCGGCCGCCCGGGCATGGGCAAGACCTCGCTCGCGACCAACATCGCGTTCAATGCCGCCAAGCGCTGGATGGACGATCTCGACGCGGGCATCGCCGAGGAGAAGTCGATCGGCGCGCCGGTGGCGTTCTTCAGCCTCGAAATGTCGGCCGACCAGCTGGCGATGCGTATCCTGTCCGAGCAGGCCGAGGTCGTCTCGGAAAAGCTGCGTACCGGCCAGCTGAGCAATGCCGAGTTCCAGAAGTTCGCGCGCGCCGCGGGCGATCTGGAGCGGCTGCCGCTCTATATCGACGACACGCCCGGCCTCACCATCGCGGCGCTGCGCACCCGCGCGCGGCGGCTCAAGCGCCAGCACAAGATCGGCATGGTGATCGTCGACTATCTCCAGCTGCTCACCGGATCGGCCAAGGCCTCGGGCGATGGGCGCGTGCAGGAAATCTCGGAGATTTCGCGCGGCCTCAAGACGCTGGCCAAGGAACTCCATGTCCCGGTGCTGGCGCTCTCCCAGCTGAGCCGCGCAGTGGAAAGCCGCGAGGACAAGCGCCCGCAGCTCTCCGACCTTCGCGAATCCGGCTCGATCGAGCAGGACGCCGACATCGTGCTGTTCGTGTATCGCGACGAATATTATCACGATTTCAAGGCGCCCACGAAGATCCCCGACGGCACCGAAACCGCCGAGGAGCGCATGGCCTATGAGGAATGGCAGGCGCGCCAGCTGGAAGTGGCCAACAAGGCGACGGTGATCATCGCCAAGCAGCGCCATGGTGCTACGGGCTCGGTGCATATGCGCTTCGACCGGCAGTTCACCAAGTTCAGCGATCTGGCGCCGGAGGGGTATTGATAAGGGCGCTTAGTCGGGCGGAAGTATTACTCAAAGCCGTAGTGCAGATTGGGTTGACCTCGATTCTGCATGCCTAAAGAGGGGTTTTATCGTGGAGAGGCTGAGTGGCTGGGATGTGATCCGAGACTTCATGGATCAGCTCGCCATATATGGAAAATCGGGTGCCATATACCGCGGGCAGGCGAGGAAGGAGTGGACCGTCATCCCGTCGGGATATCGTGATGCTTCCAAAGGTGTCACGAATACTGCGCGATTGGATGATTGGAAGTGGCGCGCCGCCCGATTTGCATCGCCTTTGCCTCAGGACGATGTCGAGTGGCTCGTCATGGCTCAGCACTATGGCTTAGCGACTCCGCTGCTAGACTGGACTACTAGTCCGCTTATTGCCCTATTTTTCGCTTGTGAGGGATATGAACATATCGGTCATGATGGGTGCGTCTGGATTAGCGATCTTGATCAGTTTGATATTGCCTACAACACGTTGTTGATAAGTCCGTTTGGCGAACGGAAAAAGCCTTTTGCTATCAACGGCGTTGGCCGAAATGTTAGGTCGACGGCGCAAGATAGTATCCTTACGCTTCACGCTGCCTCTGACCCAATGAATTTTCGGCATGATCAAATATTTTTAGTGCCGAGTGGCCTGAAAATTGATGTAATGAATGAACTATCTAAGTTAGGGATATCTGCCGATCGTCTTCTTTATGACATAAATCATCTGGTTTCGGCCATAAAGGCCGGGTATAAGTACTAGTTAATCGTCTGATTGGCATTTTAATTCAAACGCTCGTCCCCACAAGCCGCCCAATCCCGGCGGTCAGCGCCATCGCCAGCGCGCCCCAGAACACCACCCGCACCACCGGCTTGAGCGGCTTGGCCCCGCCGGTGATCGCGCCCAGCGCGCCGAGCAGGGCGAGGAACAGGATTGATCCCGCCGCTTCGCCCGCCGCCATCCAGCGCATCGGCAGCAGCGCGGCGAGCAGCAGCGGCAGCGCCGCGCCCGCCGTGAAGGTCGCCGCCGAGGTGAGCGCGGCGACCACCGGCCGCGCGGTGGTCATTTCGGTGATGTGCAGCTCGTCGCGGGCATGGGCCTCCAGCGCATCATGCGCCATCATCTGCTCGGCCGCCGCCTTGGCCGTCGCGGGATCGACGCCGCGGCCGACATAGATGGCGGCCAGCTCGGTCAGCTCGGCCTCGGGCGTGGTGGCGAGTTCCAGCCGCTCGCGGGCGAGGTCGGCGCGTTCGGTATCGGATTGCGAGCTGACCGAGACATACTCGCCCGCCGCCATCGACATCGCCCCCGCGACCAGCCCCGCCACGCCCGCGACGAGCAGCGCCGGCCGCTCGGCGCCCGAGGCGGCGACCCCCAGGATCAGGCTTGCGGTGGAGACGATGCCGTCATTCGCCCCCAGCACGGCGGCGCGCAGCCAGCCGATCCGGGCGACGAGATGCTGTTCGCGGTGTGGGCGCATGGGGTTCCTCCGGCGATGGTCTCGCGGAGAGGATGGGGCGGGGCTCCGGCACGGGCAATGGGGGACATCCCGTGGGTGTAGCGGGAGGGGCGGTTGATGGCCTTTCCACCGTCATCCCGGCGGAAGCCGGGATCCATTCGCCACTCCGCCGCTGCAGAAGCCGGTACGGAGACCCAAATGGATCCCGGCTTTCGCCGGGATGACCGCTAGAGGGGAGCGGCGGCTCAATCCTTCAGCGTCAGGAACGCGGTCACGCCTGCCGCCACCGCCAGCGCCGCGCACACCAGCGCCGCGACATGGAACCCGCCGACCAGCGCCGCGCCGGTCTGCGACAGCACCGCGCCGGCCAGCGCGGTCGCGACCAGCCCGCCGGTCCGCGCGATCGCGCTGTTGAAGCCCGAGGCCGTCCCCGTGAAGCGATCGTCGACCGAGGCAAGCACCGCCGTGGTCAGCGGCGCCACCGCGCCGGCCATGCCCAGCGACAGCACCAGCATGCCCGGCAGGATGCTCGTCCAGTAGCTCGCCTGCGGGTCCGCGCCGGAGAGCAGCCAGAAGCCGAGGCCGGTCACGATCGGCCCGATCGAAAGCGGCCAGCGCCCGCCGATCCGCGCCGCCAGCCGCCCGGCGAAGCGCGAGGAGACGCCGATCACGATCGAGAAGGGGAGCAGCGCCAGCCCTGCCTGTGCGGGCGGATAGCCGCCGCCGACGATCAGCAGATAGGGCAGCAGCAGGATCAGCCCGCCGAGCGCGCCATAGAGCAGCAGCGTCAGCACGGTGAGGCCGACAAAGGGCAGCGACCCGAACAGCGCCAGCGGCATCATCGCGCGCTCGCCCAGCCGATGCTGGTGGAGCACGAACCCGGCCAGCAGCGCCACGCCGCCGAGCAGGCCGATGGTCGATTGCGTGGAGACCGCATGGCTGCTCGACCAGAGGGTGAGCGCCCAGGTCAGACTGCCCAGCCCGGCGGTGGCGAGCGCCGCGCCCAGCCAGTCGAGCCCGCCCTTGCCGCGCGGGCTCTCGGGGACGAAGCGCCAGGCGATAGCGATCGCCGCGGCGGCTACGGGCAGGTTGAGGTAGAAGATCGCGCGCCAGCCGACCGCGTCGACCAGCCAGCCGCCGAGCGGCGGGCCGACCGCAGAGGCGATCGCGCCGGCTGAGGCCCAGGTGCCGATCGCGCGCCCGCGTGCCTCGCCGTGGAAGCTGCTGCCGAGCAGGCCGAGGCTGTTGGGCATCAGGATCGCCGCGCCGATCCCCTGCAGCGCCCGCGAGGCGAGGAGCAGATCGGTGCCCTTCGAAAGCGCGCAGCCGAGCGAGGCCAGCGCGAAGATCGCCACGCCCAGGATCAGCATCCGGCGGCGACCGAAGTAGTCGCCGGTAGCACCCCCGAACAGCAGGAGGGCTGAAAGCGGCAGCAGATAGGCGTTGATGATCCAGGGCAAGGTGGCGGGATCTGCGGCGAGCGTCCTGCCGATCGTCGGCAACGCGACATTGGTCACCGATCCGTCGAGAAAGGCGAGGCTGGAGGCGCACATGCACGCCGCGATGATCCAGCCGCCGTTACGCGGGGCGGGCGGGGCGGTGTCGCTCATCGGCGGGTCTGGCGCTGCATGGCGCCGGCTCTAGCGGGGCGGGCGGGCAAGGGCCAGCCAGTGCCGTGGTATCGCACCCTCGCATCCTAACGGATGACGCCGCCGCAATCGCCCGCTACACCCCGGCCCCCATGTCGATCCACATCCTCCATCTTCATTCGACCTTCGCGCTCGGCGGCAAGGAAGCGCGGGCGGTGCAGCTGATGAACGCATTCGGCGATCGCGCGCGGCACACCATCGTCTCGGCGATGCCCGACCAGCTCGGCGCCCGCGAGGCGATCGACAAGCACATCAAATACGAGGTCGCGCTCGACCCGCCGCCGCTCAGCGGCAAGCCCTCGGTCAAGCGCTACGAGCAGATCGCGCGCTTTATGCGCCGTTTCGATCTGGTGCTCACCTACAACTGGGGCGCGATCGACGGGGTGATGGCGGCGCGGGTGTTCGGCAAGGGCCTGCCGCCGATCATCCACCACGAGGACGGGTTTAATGCCGACGAGGCGGAGAAGCTGAGCACCGTCCGGAACATGTATCGCCGAATGGCGCTGCCCGCCGCCAATGCGCTGGTCGTGCCTTCGGAGAAGCTTGAGCAGGTCGCCACCAAATTCTGGAAGCAGCCGGCCGAGCGGTTGGTCCGCATCGCCAATGGCGTGCCGACCGCGCGCTACACCGGTCAGCTTGATCCTTCGCTGCTGCCGATGCTGGAGAAGCGCCGCAAGGGCGAGGTGTTCATCGGCTGTCTCGCCGGGCTGCGGCCGGTGAAGGACCTGCCGATGCTGGTCCGTGCCGCGGCGGGCATGTCCTCGCGCTTCAAACTGGTGATCCTGGGCGAGGGGCCCGAGCGCCAGGCAATCCTCGACCAGGCCGAGGCGATGGCGATCGAGGACCAGGTGTTCCTGCCCGGCTTCATCGCCAATCCGCATCGCTATCTGGGGCTGTTCGACATCTTCGCGCTCTCCTCGAAGAGCGAGCAGGCGCCCGTGTCGGTACTGGAGGCGATGGCGGCGGGGCTGCCGATCGTCGCGCCGCAGGTAGGGGATATTGCGGCAATGGTGTCCGAACCCAATCACACGTATCTTTCGGCGGACCGCACCGAAGTGTCGTTGCGGGATCGGCTCGACATCCTGGCGCAGCATCCGGACGAACGGAAGCGGCTGGGCGAGGCGAACCGGCTGCGGGTTGCGGCGTTGTATGACGAGGCCGAGATGGTTTCGGCCTATGCGCGGCTCTATGCCCAGGCGATGGGACGGGCGGGCGCGCTCGGCTAAGGCTGGGTCGAGACCGGGCGGCGTTGATTTGTTACTCGCTTGTCGCAGCCAATCCGGCTAGCGTCGCGCGGCAATTTTTGTGGAGGCAATGTGTTCAAGGGTCTTTCGCCCATCAGCTATAACGGCCGGGAAGTCTGGCCGCTTGTCGAGGGCGGGAAGGGCGTCGCAGCGACCAACCATGCGAGCGCGGGGGCCTGGGCGGCCGCCGGCGGCATCGGCACGGTCAGCGCGGTCAACGCCGACAGCTATGACGCGGATGGCAAGATCATCCCGCAGATCTACCGTGCCCTCACGCGCCGCGAGCGCCATGAAGAGCTGATCCAGTACGCGATCGAAGGCGCCGTCCAGCAGGTCAAGCGCGCCTTCGAGATCGCCGGCGGCAAGGGCGCGATCAATATCAACGTGCTCTGGGAAATGGGCGGCGCACAGCGCGTCCTCCAGGGCGTGCTGGAGCGGACCAAGGGCATGGTGGCGGGCGTCACCTGCGGTGCAGGCATGCCCTACAAGCTCAGCGAGATCGCCGCGCACCACGAGGTGAGCTATCTGCCGATCGTCAGCTCGGGCCGCGCCTTCCGCGCGCTGTGGAAGCGGGCCTATTCCAAGGCGCAGGAATGGCTGGCTGCGGTGGTCTATGAGGATCCCTGGCTCGCCGGCGGGCATAACGGCCTGTCGAATGCCGAGGACCCGCGCGCCCCGCAGGATCCCTATCCGCGCGTCAAGGCGCTGCGCGAGGTGATGCGCGAAGGCGGGCTGCCGGACAGCGTGCCGATCGTGATGGCCGGCGGCGTCTGGTATCTGCGCGACTGGAACGACTGGATCGACAATCCCGAGCTGGGCGCGATCGCCTTCCAGTTCGGCACGCGTCCGCTGCTGACCAAGGAAAGCCCGATCCCCGATGGTTGGAAGGCCAAGCTGATGGAGATCGAGGAAGGCGACGTGCTGCTGCACCGCTTCTCCCCGACCGGCTTCTATTCGAGCGCCGTCCGCAATCCGTTCCTGCGCCATCTCGAAGCGCGCTCGGAGCGCCAGATTCCCTATTCGACCGAGGCGGCGGGGGATCACACCTTCCAGCTCGACGTCGGCGTGAAGGGCAAGAATTTCTGGGTGACGCGCAACGATCTGCTGCGCGCGCGCGAATGGCATGGCCTGGGCTTCACCAGCGCGCTGAAGACGCCGGACAACACGCTGGTGTTCGTGACGCCCGAGGACCAGCAGATCATCCGCAAGGACCAGGCCGACTGCATGGGCTGCCTCAGCCAGTGCCAGTTCTCTTCCTGGGCGGATACCGAGACCAACTCGACCGGCCGCCTGGCCGATCCGCGCAGCTTCTGCATCCAGAAGACGCTGCAGGACATCGCCCATGGCGGCGATACCGATCAGAACCTGATGTTCGCCGGCCACGCCGCGTACAACTTCAAGCGCGATCCCTTCTATTCGAACGGGTTCGTGCCGACGGTGAAGCAGCTGGTCGACCGGATCCTGACCGGGGATTGAGGGACGCGCTTCTAAGCCCCTCCTCCTTGGAGGACGGGTTGGGGTGGAGGGATTCCAGAACGCTTGTTGGTCTCTATCGAGACACTGCCCCACCCCAAACCCCTCCCCTGAAGGGGAGGGGCTAAGTTTAGTCTACAACCATCCCTCGAACACCTGGTCCGGCGGGCGGTGTCCGTCGGCCCAGCTGCGGATATTGGCGATGACCTTCATCCCCATCGCCTCGCGCGCCTCGAACGTCGCCGAGCCGAGGTGCGGCAGCAGCACGACATTCTCCAGCGCCATCAGGCGCGGATCGACCCTCGGCTCATCGACATAGACGTCGAGTCCTGCCCCGGCGATGCGGCGTTCCTGGAGCGCCGTCACGAGCGCTTCCGGATCGACGATCTCGCCCCGCGCGGTGTTGACCAGCCAGGCGCCCGGGCCGAGCAGGTCGAGCCGCCGCGCGTCGATCAGCCCGTTGGTGGTGGCGGTGTGCGGGGTATGGATCGTCAGGATGTCGATCGCTTCAAGCATCGCATCGAGATCGTCGTGATAGGTGGCGCCGAGCTGGTGCTCGAGCACCTCGTGAACACGGTGCCGCCCGTGATAATGGATCTGCAGCCCGAAGGCGCGCGCGCGCTGGGCGACGGCCTGCCCGATCCGGCCCATGCCGAGGATGCCGAGCTTGCGCCCGCCGATCCGGTGGCCGCGCATGCTGGTCGGGCTCCAGCCGCGCCAGGCGCCCGAGCGGACCAGCTTGTCACCCTCGACCAGCCGACGCGGCACCGCGAGGATCAGCGCCATCGTCATGTCGGCGGTGTCGTCGGTCAGCACGCCCGGCGTATTGGTGACGATGATGCCGCGTGCGCGCGCCGCCTTGAGGTCGATATGGCCGACGCCTGCGCCATAGTTCGCGATCAGCCGCAGTCGGTCGGGCGCGGTGGCGAGCAGGTCGGCGGTGATGCGGTCGGTGACCGTGGGGACCAGCACGTCCGCGTCAGCCATTGCGGCGGCGAGCATGGCGGTGTCCATGGGCGTGTCGTCGGGATTGGGGACCGAGTCGAACAGCGCCGCCATCCGCGTCTCGCTGGCTTGCGGCAGCGCGCGGGTGAGGATCACCCGGGGGCGGGACGGTCGCTTGGGATCGGCCATGGCAAAGGATTGGCCGGTGGCGCGGATACAGTCAACGGTTGAAGCGCGGGGCCGGCTGGTCGATAGACGCGGCATGCAGCAGCGGCGTTTCTCGATCGGTATCGCAGCCCTGGCGCTCGTCGCCCTGGCCACCCCCGCGCATGCGGAGCGCAAGCCGCCTTATTATGCCTCGCTCAAGGCGAGCAAGGCGCGGATGCGCACCGGGCCGGGGCGCAACTATCCCACCAACTGGTTCTACCAGCGGCGCGGGCTGCCGGTGAAGGTGCTCGCCAGCTATGGTGCCTGGGTGAAGGTGCGCGATCCCGATGGCGCGGAGGGCTGGATGCAGGCCAATCTGCTCGACGACAAGCGAACCGCCATCGTCGCGGGTGGCATCGCCGAGCTGCACAGCAGCCCCTCGGGCGATTCGCACATCAGCTGGCGCGCGGCGCCGGGCGTGGTCGGCAAGATCAGCGCGTGCAGCGGCGGATGGTGCTGGTTCGATGCAGGCGGCCGTGCCGGCTATGTCGAGCAGGCGCGGGTCTGGGGGACCGAGCCGGGCGAGACAGTGCGGTGATTCCGCACGCTTAGCCCCTCTCCTTCATGCGCATCAGGTCGGCGCTGCCCCCGGCGGCGCCTGAACAGTGCGGGGCGCTGCTCACCTGATGCGGGGTTGGGGTGGGGCATAGTCTCACCGAGACCAACACGCGTTCTGGAATCCCTTCACCCCCAACCCCTCCTCCAAGGAGGAGGGGCTAGAAAAATTGCATTAATCCATCAGTTCCACCGCGACCGCGGTCGCTTCGCCGCCGCCGATACACAGCGAGGCAAGGCCGCGCTTCTGGCCCTTGGTCTCCAGCGCCGAGAGCAGGGTCGCCAGAACCCGAGCGCCGCTCGCGCCGATCGGGTGGCCGAGTGCACAGGCGCCGCCGTGAATGTTCACCGCATCATGGGCGAGGCCGAGTTCCTGCATTGCGATCATCGTCACGCAGGCGAAGGCTTCGTTGACTTCGAACAGGTCGACGTCGCCGGTCTCCCAGCCTGCCTTTTCCAACGCCTTCCGCATCGCGAACACCGGTGCGGTGGTGAAGCGTGCGGGCGCATGGGCATGGGCGGCGTGAGAGACAATCCGGGCGATCGGCGTCAGCCCCAGCTTCTCGGCCACCGAGGCGCGGGCCAGCACCAGCGCCGCCGCGCCGTCCGAGATCGACGAGGCATTGGCCGCGGTGATCGTGCCGTCCGTGGCGAAAGCTGGCTTGAGCGTCGGGATCTTGGCCGGATCGGCCTTGGTCGGCTGCTCGTCGAGCCCCACCATCACCACGCCCTTGCGGCCCTGCAGCTCGACGGGAACGATCTCGCGATCGAACGCGCCGCTGGTCTGCGCCGCCTTGGCGCGTTCGAGGCTGGCGATGGCGAAGGCGTCCTGCGCCTCGCGGGTGAACTGATATTCCTTGGCGGTTTCCTCTGCGAAGCTGCCCATCAGGCGGCCGGGCTCATAGGCGTCCTCCAGCCCGTCGAGGAACATATGGTCCTTGAGCACGTCATGCCCGATCCGCGCGCCGCCGCGATGGCGCATCGACAGATAGGGCGCGTTGGTCATGCTCTCCATGCCGCCGGCGATCAGCAGGTCGACCGAGCGGGCCGCGAGCGCCTCGGCCGCCATGATGGTCGCCTGCATGCCCGATCCGCACATCTTGTTGATCGTCGTCGCCTCGATGTGCTGCGGCAGCCCGGCCTTGAGCGCCGCCTGGCGGGCAGGGGCCTGGCCGAGCCCGGCAGGGAGCACGCAGCCCATATAGATGCGCTCGATCGCGTCGCCCTTGAGCCCGGCGCGCTCCACCGCGGCGCCGACCGCGGTAGCGCCGAGATCGGTGGCGGAAGCTTCGGCGAGGCTGCCCTGGAAGCTCCCCATCGGCGTGCGGGCGTAGGACAGGATGACGATGGGGTCGGCGGACATGCAGGTTCCTCTCAGATGTTTGGCGCCGATCTAGGGCGTCGGCGGCGGGTTTGCAAAAGCCGGGACGTTCCCGCAGGAAGAGTGCCGTGCGTACAGCTAGCCGACCTCCTCGAATGCGACGCCTCGTTCGGCGTGCGATGCCCGCATGACACCGCTGGAATTCTGGGGATGGCCGATCCTGCTCGGCGTGCTGGGCGCGGTGTTCGGCAGCTTCATTGCCACGATCGCGATCCGCTGGCCCGAGGAGCGGGGCGTCGGCCGCGGGCGCTCGGCCTGCGATTCCTGCGGCACCCCGCTGGGTGCGGCGGAACTGGTGCCGGTGTTCAGCTATCTCGTGCAGCGGGGGCGGTGCCGCCATTGCTCGGCTCGCATTGCGCGCAGCCACTGGCTGACCGAGGTCGTGGGGCTGGCGATTGGCGGAATCGCGGGGCACGCCGCGCCGGGCGTCGAGGGTGTCGCGGGCGCAGTGTTCGGGTGGTTGCTGCTGGCGCTGGCAGCGCTGGATCTTGCGGCCTTCTGGTTGCCGAACGGGCTCAATGCCGCGCTCGCCGTCGTCGGGCTTGGCGTCGGAGCGACGGGCGTCGGCGCGCTGCTGCCCGAGCGCGTGATCGGCGGGATCGTGGGCTTCGCGGTGCTGTGGCTGGTGGCGCGGGGGTACAGGGCCTTGCGCGGTCGGCAGGGATTGGGCGGGGGCGACCCCAAGCTGTTCGGGGCGATCGGCTGCTGGCTCGGCTGGGACAATCTGCCAATGGTGCTGCTCGCGGCAAGCCTGATCGGGCTGACGGTGGTGGTGGCGATGTTGATGGCGGGGCGACACGTGCGGCCAAGCGACCGTCTGCCTTTTGGGGTGATGCTGGCGCTGGGGGCCTGGGTTGTTTGGCTCGTCCCGCAGCTGGTGTCGCCGGCGGGTCCGCCCGCCATCCTGCAGCTCTCGTCGATCGGGCATTGAGGGTCGGGGTCAAACAGTACAAAAAAAAAGGCCGCCCCGGAAGGGCAGCCTTTGAAAGTCTTAGGAGAGGATGCCTGAAAGGCCTGATCTTTCTGCACCGCGGGGGCATCTGCTGCAAGTGCGAACTGTTACCGGTATCATTGCAAAAAATGCAACCTGCCAGCGTTGTCACATGCGTAAAGGTTAACCAGGTGTTAGGGGGCTAGATGACCGCGTTGAAACTGAACGATTTTCTTCCGTATCGGATGTCAATCGCATCCAACGCGGTGTCCGACGCGGTGGCCACCGCGTATCGCAACCTTTTCGGCTTGCGCATCCCGGAATGGCGTCTCGTCGCGGTGCTGGCCGAGGGCGGTGCAATGAGCCAGCAGGCGCTGTGCGGCCGGACTAGGATGGACAAGGTGACGGTGAGTCGCGCCGCGATCGGCCTGGTCGAGCGCGGGCTGATCGCACGTGCGGCAAATCCGATCGACCAGCGCTCGCACCTCGTCGCGCTCACGCCCGAGGGGTGGCAGCTGTACGAGCAGGTCGCGCCCAAGGCGCTCGAGCTGGAGCGGCGGCTGTTCGCCAGCTTCTCCGAGGACGAGAAGGCGCAGCTCGCGGCGATGCTGGCGCGGATCGAAGCGGCGGCTACGGCATTCGACGGGGGTTGATCGCGCCGCCCGGCCTCGCGTAAGCAAGGCGAGCCCTCCCCAGGCGTGTAGCGAAGAACCGCAAGGAGGACTCCGTTGACTGACTATGCCGATCGCGCCGGACTGCAGGTTGCCACGTCGCTGGTGCGCTTTGTCGAGGAGGCGGTGCTGCCGCCGCTCGGCATCGATGCGAACGGGTTCTGGGCGGGCACGGCGGCGATCTTCGCCGAGCATGCGCCAGCGAACCGCAAATTGCTGGCCAAGCGCCATGCGCTGCAGGCAGCGATCGATGCACGTCTGGAGAGCGGCGCGACCGCGGACGAGGCGTTTCTTCGCGAGATTGGCTATCTGGTGCCCGAACCGGCGCCGTTCGCCATCGCTACCAGCCATGTCGATGCGGAGATCGCGACGCTGGCCGGGCCGCAGCTGGTGGTGCCGGCGCTCAACGCCCGCTTTGTGCTCAACGCGGCTAATGCGCGCTGGGGCAGCCTGTACGACGCGCTATACGGCACCGATGCCATCCCTGGCGTCGCAAGCCCCGGCGGCTATGACTCGGCGCGCGGTGCGCAGGTGATCGCCTGGGCGCGGGCGTTCCTCGATCAGGTGCTGCCCTCCGCCACCGAGATCGGCAGCACGGCGGAGGGCGCCCGGCAGACGATCTATTATCGTGGCGCCAACGGCTTGCACTTCGCGATCGTGCGCGATCCGGCCCATCCGATCGGCCGCGACGATCCCGAGCACGTCGCCGATGTCCTGCTTGAATCGGCGCTCACTGCGATTATCGACCTCGAGGATTCGGTGGCCGCGGTCGACGCCGAGGACAAGGTGCTCGGCTATGCCAACTGGCTCGGCCTGATGCGCGGCGATCTGGCAGAGACGTTCGAGAAGAACGGCCGGAGCCTCACGCGCACGCTGGCCTCCGATCGCGTGTTGGCCGACGGGACCATATTGCCCGGACGCGCGGTGCTGCTCGTCCGCAATGTCGGGCATCTGATGACCACGCCTGCGGTGCTGCTGCCCGATGGCAGCGAGGCGCCCGAGGGCATTCTCGACGCGATCATCACCGGCGCGGTCGGGCTGCACGACGTGAAGGGGCTGGGGCGCCATCGCAACAGCCGCACAGGTTCGATCTATGTCGTGAAGCCGAAGATGCACGGGCCGGAGGAATGTGCCTTTGCCGACGGGCTGTACGGCGCGGTCGAGGGGCTGCTCGGCCTCGCGCCCGACACGATCAAGATCGGCCTGATGGACGAGGAGCGGCGCACCTCCGCCAACCTTGCCGCGTGCATCCATGCGCTGAGGGACCGGCTGTTCTTCATCAACACCGGCTTCCTCGACCGTACCGGCGACGAGATCCACACCAGCATGCGCGCCGGCGCGATGGTGCCCAAGGGCGAGATGAAGGCCGCACGCTGGATCGCCGCGTACGAGGCACGCAACGTGCGAATTGGGCTCGATTGCGGGCTGGCGGGGCGCGCGCAAATCGGCAAGGGCATGTGGGCGGCGCCCGATCGCATGGCGGACATGCTCGCGCAGAAGGGCGCGCATCCCAAGAGCGGCGCGTCCACCGCCTGGGTGCCAAGCCCCACTGCCGCGACGCTGCACGCCACGCATTACCACCAGGTCGACGTCGCAGCCTGCCAGCGGGCGCTGCCGGCCGAGGTGCCGCCGCTCGCCGATCTGCTGACCGTTCCGCTGGCGGAGGGACGCAACTGGA
This sequence comes from uncultured Sphingomonas sp., assembly GCF_913774285.1. Classification (GTDB taxonomy): domain Bacteria; phylum Pseudomonadota; class Alphaproteobacteria; order Sphingomonadales; family Sphingomonadaceae; genus Sphingomonas. The sequence continues at coordinate 76,235 of NZ_CAJYHX010000017.1, forward strand.
GCGCGGAAGAGATCGAGCGGGAGCTGGACAACAACGCCCAGGGCATTCTCGGCTACGTCGTCCGCTGGATCGACCAGGGCGTCGGCTGCTCCAAGGTGCCCGACATCCACGACATCGGGCTGATGGAGGATCGCGCGACGCTGCGCATCTCCTCGCAGCACATCGCCAACTGGCTGCTCCACGGGATCGCCACGCCCGACCAGGTCGACGCGGCGCTGCGCCGTATGGCGGCGAAGGTCGATGCGCAGAATGTCGGCGATCCGCTGTACCGGCCGATGGCCGGACACGAGGCGCAGAGCCTTGCCTTTCAGGCGGCGCGCGCGCTGATCTTCGAGGGGGTCGAGCAGCCGAGCGGCTATACCGAGCCCTTGCTGCACCGCTTCAGGGCACGCGCCAAGGCGCTCGAAGCTTGCGTTTGATCGCAAGCGTTGCTTGGAACGACAGAAGCGGGGAGCCAAATCGGCATCGAACCGTTACGGAAGCGGGAGGGCCGGATGCAATCGCGGCTCCCGAAGGAGGCGCGTGAGTAAAGGGGTTCGGGTGGTTTGGGTCGCGGCGCTGGCCGGGGCGGGGTTCGTGCCAGCACTTGCGCATGCCCAGCTGAACGAACCCAAGCCGGGGCAGGGTGCGCCGCAATCTGCTCAGCAGGCCCTGCAGGAGACGACCACCACCGATCCGCAGCAGGCCGCGCCGATCGTCACCGACAAGGCGTTCGAGGAAGCGCTGCCCAAGCTGAGCGACGACATCAACGCGCCCCTGGAGCCGCTCGGCAATTTCCAGAAGCCTGCAGCCGCGGCGCCGAACGCTAGACCGTCGATCACGCCGACCCCGCCTGCCACGCCAGTTCAGCAGGCCCCGGTGTCGATCGACGAACAGGGCTTCGCGCCGGCAGGGCCGGAGGCGCCCGAAATGGCGGCGCCGTTGCCGTCGCTTTCCGAGTTCAAGGTCGACCCGGTCGCCGACGTTGCCGATGATAGCGAGAAGGCCCCGACCATCCGCTACACCACGGAAGTGGACGGCCTCGCCGAACTACGCCTGGACGATGAATTCCGCAGCCTATCCGCGCTTCAGCACGGCAAGGGCAAGGCGGCCAACGCCGCGATGGTCACCGCCCGCGCCCGCGAGGACGAGAAGCTGGCGCTGCGGCTGATGAAGTCGCTCGGCTATTATGACGGCACCGCGACGTCCACGATCGCGCAGAACCCGCCCAATTCGGGCAACCTCCGCGCGACGATCGTCGCCTCGCCCGGCAAGCTCTATCGCCTGGGCTCGGTCCGGATCGAGAGCGATCCCACCGTTCCGCCCGGGCTGCTCGACCGCGAGCTCAACCTCAACCCGGGCGATCCGATCCAGGCCGATCGCGTGCTCGGCGCCGAGGCCAATGTGTCGCTGCGGATGCCGCAGCAGGGCTATCCTTTCATCGAGCTCGGCCAGCGCGACATCGTGCTCGACGACGCCACCCACACCGGCGACTACACGCTGCCGGTCACGCTCGGCCCGCGCGCCAGCTTCGGTGAGATCCAGACAGCCGGACGCCGGCAGGTGTTCACGCCCGAACATATCAATATCTTCCGCCGCTATCGCGAGGGGCAGATCTACGACAGCCGCAAGGTCGACGATCTGCGTCAGGCGCTGATCGCGACGGGATTGTTCTCCACCGTGTCGGTCGAGCCGCAGCGCACGGGCAAGCCTGGCCCGGACGGCACCGAGCAGGTCGATCTGCTGGTGCGGCAGGTTGCGGGCAAGGCGCGCACGCTGGCGGGCGAACTCGGTTACAGCACCGGGCAAGGGGTCAAGGCGCAGGCGAGCTGGGCGCACCGCAACCTGTTCCCGCCCGAAGGTGCACTCACCGTCAGCACCATCCTCGGCACGCAGGAGCAGGCGCTGACCACCACCTTTCGCCGCTCCAACGCCGGCAAGCGCGACCGCACCTTCCTGCTCACCGCGTCGCTCAACCACCAGGATTATGACGCGTTCGAGGCGTTCACCAGCACCCTGTCTGCCCGCATCTCGCGCGATTCCACGCCGATCTGGCAGAAGCGCTGGACCTATTATTACGGTGCCGAGCTGGTCGGCTCGAACGAGGACCGGTACAATTTCAACCTCGGCAAGCGCGATCGCGGTACCTGGCTGATCGCCGCGATTCCGACCTTCCTCGGCTATGATACCTCGGACGACCTGCTCAACCCGACCCGCGGCTATCGCATCAAGGGCAATCTGAGCGCGGAAACGTCCGTGCGCGGGTCGGTGCGGCCCTATGCGCGGGCGATGCTGGAGGTGGACGGCTATTACCCGGTTACCAGCAGCATTGTTCTTGCGGGTCGGGTGCGGGCGGGCTCCATCAGCGGCGTGTCGCGCGACGATCTGCCGCCCTCGCGGCGTTATTATGGCGGCGGCGGCGGATCGGTCCGCGGCTTCGGCTATCAGGAGCTCGGTCCCCGTTCTCCCGACGACAAGCCGGTCGGCGGCCGCTCGTTCAACGAGTTCGGGATCGAGGCGCGCTACCGCTTCGGCAATTACGGCGTCGTGCCCTTCCTCGATGCCGGCCAGGTCTACGAGGGCACCACGCCGACCGGCCGCAACCTGCGCTTCGGCGCAGGCATCGGCGGGCGGCTCTACACCAATTTCGGCCCGCTGCGCATTGACGTGGCGACGCCTATCGCACGCAAGAAGGGCGAGTCGAAGATCGCGCTCTACATTTCGATCGGACAGGCATTCTGATGGTGGACGACGTGCCTGAAACCGAGACCGTGACGGTCGTGCGTACCGGCAAGCCGCTCTGGGTGAAGATCGCCCAGTGGGTGGCGCTGGGGCTGATGTCCCTCGCCGCGCTGGCGGGGCTGGCGGTGCTGGGGCTGGATACCCAGCCCGGGCGGCGGCTGATTGCGGACCAGCTTGCCCGGCTCAAGCTGGAATCCGGCCTCGGTTTCCGTATCGGCCGGATCGACGGATCGATTTATGGCGGCATGGTGCTGCGGGACGTGCGGGTAAGCGACACCAAGGGCGTGTTCGCCACCGCGCAGGAGATCAAGCTCGACTGGCGGCCGCTCTCCTATCTCAAGAACCGCATCGATATCCGCAACTTAGAGAGCCCGGAAATCCGGCTCGCGCGGCTGCCCGAGCTCAAGCCGTCGGGCGATCCCAACGCGCCGCTGCTGCCCGACCTCAACATCGATATCGCGCGGCTCAATGTCGCACGGATCGACATCGCGCCGGCGGTAGACGGCCAGCGGCACATCGCGCAGCTGCGCGGTTCGGCGCATCTCTCGGAAGGGCGTGCGCAGGTGATCGCCGATGCGGGTACGATCGCCGCGCGCGGCGTCGCCGGCGGCGACCGGGTGACCCTGAAACTCGACGCGGTACCGGCAGCCAATCGGCTCGACATCGATCTGCGGTTGAACGCCCCCAAGGGCGGCCTCGTCGCCGGTCTCGCCAAGCTGCAGGCGCCGCTGGTAGCGACCGTGCAGGGCGCCGGCGACTGGAAGCACTGGGCCGGCAAGGGCGTCGCGACGCTCGGCGGCGGCAGCCTCGCCGATCTCGACGTGACAGCCGACAATGGCCGCTTCCAGATCCGCGGCATGACGCATCCCGGGCTGTATATGCAAGGTCCGGTCGAGCGGCTGACCGCGCCCGGGCTGCGGCTCGACACCGATTTCCGCTGGGCCGACCGCAAGGCGGACGGCGTCATCAAGCTCAAGTCGGATGCGCTCTCGGCGCAGGCGCAGGGCCTGGTCGATCTCGGCAACAACCAGTTCCACGGCGTGCATGTCGATGCGCTGCTGCTCAAGCCGGGCACGATTGCGCCCAAGCTGGTCGGCCGCTCGGTGCGCGCCTCGCTGGCGCTCGAAGGCGCCTTCGCGACGCCGATGGTCGACTACAAGCTTTCCGCCGGCGCGATTGGGTTTGGCGAGACGGTGGTCGAGCAGCTTTATGCCGAGGGCCGTGCACGCGTGGATTCGGATCGTATCCTGGTGCCGGTGCGCGCCAAGGCGGCGCGGGTTTCCGGGCTGAACGCCGCGGCGGGCGGCCTCGTCACCAACGTCACGGTGAACGGCGACATTGCCATCTCGGGCAGCCGCATCCTTTCGGACAACCTCCGGCTGAAGTCGGACAAGATCGACGCGACCGCCATCGTTGCCGCCGACATGGCCACGGGTCGCTATACCGGCGCGCTGAAGGGGCGGATCAACGACTATACGGTCGCCGGGGTCGGCGTGGTCGATCTCAACACCGATGCCGAGCTCTACACCGCCCCCGGCGGCGGCTGGGGCATTCGCGGCAAGGTCGCCGGGCGCACGCGCAAGCTGTTCAACGAAGGCGTCCGCAACTTCCTGGGCGGCAACACCGTCGCATCGGCGCGCCTCAATCTCGATCCCAAGGGCGTGATCGGCATCGCAGACGTGCGCCTGAAGGCACCGCAGTTCCGTGTGCTGCGCGGGCAGGGGACCTATGACCCTGCTGGCGCGATCCGGCTCACCGCGGACGCGGTCTCCGATCAGTACGGCCCGCTCAGCGCCCGGGTGACGGGCACGCTCAACGCGCCGCAACTGCTGCTGCGCGCGGAGAAGCCGGGGCTCGGCGTGGGGCTTGCCAAGGTCGAGGCCAAGGTGGTCGGGCGCGGCGATGCCTATGCGGTGGCCGCCACCGGCGACAGCAATTACGGCCCGTTCAACGCCGATGTGCTGGTCCGTACCGGCAAGGCGCTCGCGATCCAGGTGAACGCTGCGCGCTTCGCCGGCATGGACATTGCCGGCCAGCTGCAGCAGACGCCGGCCGGTCCGTTCGCCGGCCAGCTGACCTTCCGCGGGTCGGGCGTCGACGGCCTCGCCACGCTGGGTGCAGAGGGCAAGTTCCAGCGCGCGGACGTGCGGGCGACCGCGGCCAATGCCGCCATCCCCGGCGTCGCCGAGCTGACCATCGGCCGCGCCATCGCCAATGCGAGCATCGTGCTGGCAGACCAGCCGCAGGTCGTCGCCGACGTGCAGATCGCCAACCTCAAGCGCGGCGAGTTCCTGCTGCGCACCGCGCGCGCCAAGATCGACTATCGCGGCGGCAACGGCACCGTGCAGGCAGTGGCCAGCGGCTCTTCGGGCGTGGCGTTCGACGTCGCCCTCAACGGCCGGATGACGCCGAGCCTGTGGACAGCGGCGCTGCAGGGCCAGGCCAGCGGTGTCAAGTTCCGCACGCCCCAAGCCGCGCGGATCGCGATCGAGAACGGCACCTATCGCCTGCTCCCGACGCAGATCGACTTCGACCAGGGCAGCATCCGCCTTGCCGGACGCTATGGCGACGGCACGGTGCTCCAGGCGCGGCTCGACAAGCTCGACCTGGCGATCATCAACGCCTTCGTCCCCGATCTCGGCATCGGCGGTACTGCAACCGGCAGCCTCGACTTTGCCCATACTTCCGCGGAGGCGTTCCCTAGCGCCGACATGCGGCTGGAGATCGACGATCTCACCCGCTCCAGCCTCGTCCGCGTCTCGGCGCCGGTGCACATCAGCATGGTCGGCAAGCTGCTGCCCGATGGCGGTGACCTGCGCGCGCTGATCCGGCGGGGCGATGCCACGATCGGTCGCGTCGTCACGACGCTACGGCCGCTCGGCGCCGGGGCGGGCACGTGGACGGAGCGGCTGATGGCCGCGCCGCTCTCCGGCGGCATCCGCTACAACGGCCCTGCGGCGCTGCCCTTCGCCTTTGCGGGGCTGCCCAACCAGCAGCTCACCGGCGCGATTGGCATGGCGGCGGACTTCAGCGGCCGGGTGGATCGCCCGCAGCTCAACGGCGTCGTTCGTGCCGACAATCTGACCTATGACAACGAAGGCACCGGCACGCGGCTGACCAACCTCAAGATCGACGGCCAGTTCTCCAACGACGCCTTCGTGCTCAACCAGGCGACCGCGCGTGCAGGCGACGGCAGCGTGAGCGCCAGCGGCCGGGTCGGCCTGTCCTCGGCCGACGGCTTCCCGATGGCGATCAACGTCAAGCTCGACGATGCCCGGCTGGCGCGCAGCGAAGCGCTGGGGGCGACGGCGAGCGGCACGCTCACCATCACCAAGAGCGCCGACGTCCAGAAGATCGAAGGCCAGATCAACATCCCGGAGGCGAACTACCAGATCATCCGCCAGGGCGCGGCGGAGATCCCGGAACTCACCGGCGTGCGCCGCAAGGGCGATGTCGATCCCAACCAGCAGGCACAGACGAAAAAGCCGGCGCGCGCCTTCGGCAACTTCGACCTCGCGATCCGCGTCCGCGCCGACAATCGCCTGATGGTGAGCGGCATGGGGCTGGAGTCCGAATGGCAGGCGAACATCACGATCGGCGGCACCACGCTCAATCCGCAGATCCGCGGCACGATGGAGGTGGTGCGCGGCACCTACAGCTTCGCCAGCCGGCGGTTCGAGCTGACCAAGGGCATCATCAGCTTCCAGGGCGCGGAGCTGACCAACCCGACGATCGACATTTCGGCGAACACCACGGCGGAGGGCGTCACGGCGATCCTCAACATCACGGGTACGGCGCAGAAGCCGCAGATCGCCTTCACCTCCAATCCGGCGCTGCCGCAGGACGAGGTGCTGTCGCGGCTGTTCTTCGGCACCAACGTGACCAACCTGTCCGCAACGGAGGCCATCCAGCTGGCCGCGGCGCTCAACTCGCTGCGGGCCACCGGCGGCGGGCTCAACCCGCTCGGCCAGTTGAAGTCCGCGACGGGCATCGACCGGCTGCGCGTGCTCGGCGCCGACGACACCACCGGTCGCGGCACCTCGCTTGCCGCGGGCAAGTACATCACGAACAACATCTATATCGAGATCATCACCGATGCCCGCGGCTTCACCGCAACGCAGCTGGAGGTGTCGCTGTCGCGGGCGCTGAGCGTGCTCTCGCAGACGAGTTCGTTCGGCGGATCGGGTGCGACGCTGCGCTACTCGCGGGATTATTGAGGTGGCGCGCACCGAATAGTCGTGCAACCATGCCTCCCGGAGAGGCAAAAAAAGATGCGCGAACATTTCGACGTGCTCGTCGTCGGCGCGGGGATTTCGGGGATCGGCGCGGGCTATCACCTGCAGACGCAGAGCCCCGGCCGCACCTATGCGATCCTCGAGGGACGCGAGCGGATGGGGGGCACCTGGGACCTGTTCCGCTACCCCGGCATCCGCTCGGATTCCGACATGTATACGCTGGGCTTCCCGTTCCGCCCGTGGACCGATGCCAAGGCGATCGCCGACGGCGACGCGATCTTGCGCTATCTGGTGGATACCGCCCGCGAATTCGGCATCGACCGGCACATCCGCTATCGCCACAAGGTCGTCGGGGCCGCTTGGTCGAGCGCAGAGGCGCTGTGGACGGTGACCGTCGAGGCAGGCGGGCAGACGCGCCAGTTCAGCTGCAGCTTCCTGCTCCTCTGCTCGGGCTATTATAATTACGCGCAGGGCCATCTGCCGCAGTTTGCGGGCCGTGAGGACTTTCACGGCCGGATCGTCCATCCGCAATTCTGGACGCCCGACATCGACTATGCCGGCAAGCGCGTCGTCGTGATCGGCAGCGGGGCGACCGCAGTGACGCTGGTGCCCGAGCTTGCGCGCGAAGCGGCACACGTCACCATGTTGCAGCGCTCGCCCAGCTATGTCGTCGCACGGCCCTCGCAGGACCGGATCGCCAACTGGCTGCGGCGCGTGCTTCCCCTCAAGGCCGCCTACGGCCTGACGCGGTGGAAGAACGTCCTGCTCGGCCAGTATTTCTACGGTCTCGCCCGCAAGCACCCGGCCAAGGCCAAGGCGCGGCTGGTCGAGATGGTCCGCTGCGAACTCGACCCTGGGTACGACGTCGCCACCCATTTCACGCCGAACTACAACCCCTGGGACCAGCGGCTTTGCCTGGTGCCCGATGCCGACCTGTTCGCGGCGATCCGCAGCGGAAAGGCCGATGTCGTTACCGATCAGGTCGAGCGGTTCACCGGCGAGGGGCTCAAGCTACAGTCAGGACGAGAACTCGCCGCCGACCTGGTGGTCACCGCGACCGGGCTCGAAGTGCAGCTGATGGGCGGCGTGCCGGTGACGGTGGACGGCGAAGCGGTCGATTGGTCGCAGCGGCTCACCTACAAGGGCATGATGTTCTCCGGCGTGCCGAACTTCGCCATCGCCTTCGGCTACACCAATGCCAGCTGGACGCTGAAGGCGGACCTCACGGCGCGTTATGTCACGCGCCTGTTGGCAGCGATGGCGAAACGCGGCATGCGGCAGGTGACCCCGCAGCCCTCCGCGCCGGTGGAGCCGCAGCCCTTCCTCGATTTCACCTCGGGCTATGTCCAGCGCGCGCTGCACCTGTTGCCGCGCCAGGGCCATCGCAAGCCGTGGCGGGTGCACCAGAGCTACACCCGCGACCTGCTGGCGCTGAAATATGGCGGCATCGACGACGACATGGTCTTCTCCAACCCGGAGCCCGCCAGGCGCGAGGCCGCCTAGCCGAGCAGCGCGCGGGCGGCGGCCACGCCGGTCTTGTACGCGCCGTGTACGGTGGAGAATTCGGTGGCCGAGCATGCCTCGCCGGCGAAGCGAATGCGCGGATCGATCGGGGTGCTGAGCACGTGACGGGCCGAGGCGCGGCCGGGCAGGGCATGGCTGTAGCCGCCGCGGATATGCGTCTCGCGGCTCCAGGCCGATCCCGCGAGCAGCCGGAGCCGTTTCCGCCACTGGCCGCCGAGCAGCGCGCACAATTCCTCGATCGCGAAGTCGGCCGCGCCTTGCAGCCCGCGCGCGGCCAGCTCGCGCGCGCCATCGCCGCCGAACATCGCCTCGATGATCGGGTGTCCGAACGGGCGGAGCGTATAGGTGCCGGTGATGACGCTGCGCGGATCGCCGAGCAGGTGGGCGTTGGCCTCCAGCTCGTCGGCGCCCTGCTCGATCGCGAGGAACAGCTTGTCGGCAAGACCCAGCGGCAGCGCCGCAGCGGCGTGGAGCAGGTCGTCATGGCCCGCGACCATGATGTCGCCGCGCGCCAGAATATCAGTGGAGACAGTTACGATCACCTGCGCCGCCTCCAGCGTGCCCCGCGGCGTCTGCAGCCTGAGGCGGATGCTCGAGCCGTCGATCGCGGTGATCGGCGTGGCGAGCGCGGTGCGCAGGCAGCCTGCCTGCGACGTCACCAGCGCGCCATAGCCGGCAGGCACCCGCCAGTCGGTCTCGGTCGCGGCGTCCTCATAGGCGAGATAGTCGGCGATCGAGAGCTTGGCGGTGTCGACGCCGTTGACGAAGCCGCTGATCGCATCGATCCAGGCGCTCCAACCGCTGTCGGGCACCAGCGCCGCGCCCGCGCGGTCGCCGGGCGGCGGATCCTTGCGCAGCCGGGTCTCGAACGCGTCATAGGCCCTGGCGGCGTCGCGCTGCTCGGCCTGCGAGAAGCCGAGTTCTCGCCATTGCTCGCGCCAGCGCGGCAGCGTCCGGTCGAGTTCGAAGCCGTGCAGCGCGGCGATCTCCACCCAGGGGTTGTGCTCGGCCGAATGGAGCCAGCCGGCGCCCAGGTCGAGCGTCATGCCGTCGACATGCTCGGTGCGCGCCCGCCCGCCGAGTCGCGTGTCTGCCTCGACCAGCAGTACGTCCTTGCCGGCATCGGCCAGGGTGCGGGCGGCCCCGATGCCGGCGGCGCCGCCGCCGACCACGATCACGTCGAACTGTTGCATCCCCTGCGGAACGCGCGTCAGGCCGAACGGCTGCGCAGCAAGGCCGATCGCAAACATTCGCAGACCAGCTCGTCGCGCTGATTGTGCATCTGGTGCCGCCAAGTGACGATGCCCTGGCCGGGGCGCGACTTGCTCGGGCGCAGATCGACCACCTCGGAGCTGGCGCGCAGCGTATCGCCGAGAAACACCGGCTTGGGCATGACCAGCTTGTCATAGCCGAGATTGGCGACCAGCGAGCCTGCAGTGGTGTCGGCAACGGTGACGCCGATCATCAGGCTGAAGGTGTAGGTGCCATTGACCAGGATCTGGCCGAACTCGGAGGCGCGCGCCGCCTCGGCATCGAGGTGCAGCGGCTGGGTGTTGTGGGTGAGCGCGGTGAACAGGAGATTGTCGGTCTCGGTCACCGTGCGGCGCAGGGCGTGCTCGATGCGGTCGCCCAGCTGCCATTCGTCGAAGAAGCGTGCCATTCAGCCTTGATCCTGTTCCAGTTTCAGCTTGAAGCCGAAATGGCTCTTGGTCCAGCCGAGCTTCTCGTAGAAACGATGCGCATCGGTGCGGTCGCGCATCGAGGTGAGCTGCACCAGTTTGCACCCGCGGGCGCGGCATTCTGCTACGGCCCAGTCTATCATTTGCGCGCCAAGTCCTTGACCGCGGACGGAAGACGCGATGCGCACCGCCTCGATCTGGCCGCGCCAGGCGCCGCGAAAGGCGATGCCGGGGAGGAAGCTCAACTGCATCGTGCCGATCACCTCGCCGTCGCGTTCGGCGACGACCAAGCGCTGGTTGGGATCGCGATCGATATCGGCGAACGCCATCTCGTAGCGCGGGTCGAGCGGCAGCGAGGCATCCTCGCGCCCGCGGCTGAGGTCGTCGTCGTCGAGCATCGCGACGATGGCGGGAAGGTCGGCGAGGGTGGCGTCGCGGAAGATCATGCCGCCTTCTCCACGCGGACGAGCAAGCTGCCTTCGGTGACCTGCCCGCCCGCGGTGACGGGGAGCTCGGCGACGGTGCCGTCGAACGGCGCGGTGAGCGCATGCTCCATCTTCATCGCCTCCAGCGTGACGAGCCGCTGGCCCTTGGTAACCTGTGCCCCGGTAGCGACGTCGACCGCGGTGATGCGGCCGGGCATGGGGGCGAGCAGGGCGCCGTCGGCGGCAGTGCCCAATCCTTTAGACCGGAACGCCCAAGGCTCCACCGTATAGGCGTATCCCTGATCAAACTTCACAACCCCTGTCTCCAGCGGGATGGCGCGCGCGGCGTTGTTCGCATAGGGGAAAAAGTCTTGTGGAAGCTTTGCTTCGACAGGTGCGTCGTCGATCAGCAGCCGTACGCCTAGATCGGGTTGCGCGTTCAAGCGAAAGCCGGAGTTGGCAAGTGTTCTCGCTTCCTCAGGCGGATAAAGAAGGCATAGCGCAGCGTCGAGCGCATCCTCGCTGAGGTCGGGCTTGGCAACCAGCGCGTCCTGCTCTCGCGCGATGAACCCCGTGTCGATTTTGCCGGCCAGAAATGCTGGTGCGTCGAGCAGCTTCGCCAAAAATCCGGCGTTGGTCCGGATCGGCCAAACGTCACAGGTCGCACACATGCCTTGCAGATCGGAGATAGCCTCCGCACGGGTGGGCGCGGCGGCAATGAGCTTCGCGATCATTGGATCATAGAAGGGCGAGATTGCATCCCCTTCGACGATTCCGCTTTCGATGCGGTATCCACCAACCCTGAAGTGGTCGAGCCGCCCCACGCTCGGCAAAAACCCCTTGGCCGGATCCTCCGCATAAAGCCGCGCTTCCATCGCCCAGCCTTGGATCGACAACTCCTCCTGCCGCTTCGGTAGCGGCTCGCCGCTCGCGACGCGGAGCTGCCATTCCACCAGGTCCTGACCGGTGATCTCCTCGGTCACCGGATGCTCGACCTGGAGCCTTGTGTTCATTTCCATGAACCAGATGCGGTCGGCACGGAGGCCTTCGCTGGCGTCGGCGATGAACTCGATGGTGCCTGCGCCGACATAGTCGACCGCCTTGGCAGCCCGCACCGCCGCTGCGCAGATCGCCGCGCGGGTTTCGGCATCCATGCCGTGGGCGGGGGCTTCCTCGATCACCTTCTGGTGGCGGCGCTGGAGCGAGCAGTCGCGCTCGAACAGGTGGACGACATTGCCGTGCGTGTCGCCGAACACCTGCACCTCGATGTGCCGAGGCGAGAGGATGTATTTCTCCAGCAGCACCCGGTCGTCGCCGAAGGACGAGGCCGCCTCGCGCTTGCAGCTGGCGAGCGCGTCGGCGAAGTCGGCCGCGCTTTCCACCCGCCGCATGCCCTTGCCGCCGCCGCCGGCGACGGCCTTGATCAGCACCGGATAGCCGATCGCATCGGCCTCGGCCTGGAGGCGTTCGGGCGACTGGTCTTCGCCGAGATAGCCGGGGGTGACTGGCACGCCCGCCGCGATCATCCGCGTCTTGGCGGCGTCCTTGAGGCCCATCGCGCGGATGCTGTCCGGCTTGGGCCCGACCCAGACCAGCCCGGCGGCGATCACCGCCTCGGCAAATTCGGCATTTTCGGAAAGGAAGCCATAGCCCGGGTGGATCGCTTCGGCGCGGGTGGCCTTGGCCGCGGCGATGATCTTGGCGGCCACCAGATAGCTTTCCCGCGCGGGGGAGGGGCCGATATGCACCGCTTCATCGGCCTGGCGGACGTGGAGTGCGTTCGCGTCGGCGTCCGAATAGACCGCGATCGTGCGCAAACCCAGCGCGCGGGCGGTGCGGATGATGCGGCAGGCGATTTCGCCGCGATTGGCGATGAGCAGGGACTGGATCACGGGTGGCGCTCCGGAAAGCCGTGGCGGGTGTGGAGCGCGGCGAGCACGCCCTCGATGTCGTTCGCGAAGCCGCCCTCGGCAAAGGCGAGCGCGGGAAGGTTCTGGTTGTCCTCGCCCAGCCGCCCCACCACCGCGGCGCGCGGACGGGGCCAGGGAACGCGGACCACGTCGATGGCTGCGGCGCGCGCCGGGAAGGCGGCGAGCAGGCCCTCCACCGTGATGCAGTCCTTGCAGTAGAAGCGGCGCGTGCCGCCATAGGCGGGATCGGCCCAGTCGGTATCGAGGACGAACAGCGTGTCGCGGGTCATTCGGTGCATCCCGTGGTGCGCGAAGTCCAGGCGAGGCTGGCGATCTTCCAGGCGCCGTTCTCACGGACCAGACTGAAATGATTAGTGCCGCAGTGATGCACCTTGCCGTTAAGCCGGAAGACGTACGGCGCCCACACCATGGCCATGTCGCCGTCGATTTCTACTGCAGGGCCGGAAACGCGCTCGTCGAACGTCTCCGGGCCGGGCTGGAAGCGGGCGAGCAACTCGGCGTTGGTCAGGGTGTGGACGGTCGCGGGACCACCGCCGGCTTCGGTAACGATCGTTGCGCCTGCGCTCGAGAGGAGGACGCCGCCGATCGCCGCAGCGTCGCGCGTGTTGATCCCGCCCAGCAGCCTGTCGACCGTCGCGAGCACCGCGCGTTCGTCGCCGCCGTTGGGCGGGGCGAGCGGGTTGGCGGGCGGCAGCTTGGTCGGCGAGGCAACGCTGCGGGTAGGATTAGCAGCGGGCAGCGGTAGGCCCGTCGTTTGTGTGGCGAGGGTAAAGGCGATAAAAGACAACAGCATGGATCAGCCTCTGCAATCTGGTTCTGAGGGCGCGTACGAGCGCTTCCTCACATCCGGAACACGCCGAACTGCGGCCGCTCCGGGATCGGCGCGTTCAGCGTTGCCGCCAGCGCGAGGCCGAGCACGTCGCGGGTCTGGGCCGGATCGATGATGCCGTCGTCCCATAGGCGCGCGGTGGCGTGCCAGGGATTGCCCTCGTCCTCGTACTTCTGGCGGATGGGCGCCTTGAACGCCTCGGCTTCCTCCGCAGACCAGTTGCCTGCATCCCGGTGGACCGTCGCGAGCACGCTCGCCGCCTGCTCGCCGCCCATCACGCTGATCCGGCTGTTGGGCCAGCTGAACAGGAAGCGCGGCGAATAGGCCCGGCCGCACATGCCGTAATTGCCCGCGCCGAAGCTGCCGCCGATCAGGATGGTGAGCTTCGGCACCGTCGCCGTCGCGACTGCGGTGACCAGCTTTGCGCCATGTTTCGCAATGCCTTCCGCCTCATACTTGCCGCCGACCATGAAGCCGGAAATGTTCTGGAGGAAGAGCAGGGGAATGCGGCGCTGGCAGGCGAGTTCGATGAAATGCGCGCCCTTCTGCGCGCTTTCGGAGAACAGCACGCCGTTATTGGCGAGGATCGCGACCGGCATGCCCCAGATATGCGCGAAGCCGCAGACCAGCGAGCTGCCGTAGAGCGCCTTGAACTCGTGGAACTCCGAGCCGTCGACCAGCCGCGCGATCACCTCATGCACGTCGTACGGCGCGCGCACGTCGGTGGGGAGGATGCCGTACAGCTCCTCGGGCGCATATTTGGGCGGGCGCGGGTCCTTCAGGGCCACGTCCGGCACGCGGTCAGCGGGCAAATGGCTGACGATGTCGCGGACGATGGTCAGCGCATGTTCGTCATTCTCGGCCAGGTGATCGACCACGCCGGAGCGGCGGGCATGGAGATCGCCGCCGCCGAGATCCTCGGCGCTGATCTCCTCGCCGGTCGCCGCCTTTACCAGCGGCGGGCCGGCGAGGAAGATCGTGCCCTGGTTGCGGACGATCACGCTCTCGTCGGACATGGCGGGGACATAGGCGCCGCCGGCGGTGCAGCTGCCCATCACGCACGCGATCTGCGGGATGCTCTGCGCGCTCATGTTGGCCTGGTTGAAGAAGATCCGCCCGAAATGCTCCTTGTCGGGGAACACCTCGGCCTGGTGCGGCAGGTTGGCGCCGCCGCTGTCGACCAGGTAGATGCAGGGCAGGCGGTTGGCTTCGGCGATCTCCTGCGCGCGGAGATGCTTCTTCACCGTCATCGGATAATAGGTGCCGCCCTTCACGGTGGCGTCGTTGCAGACGATCATCACCATGCGGCCGGAGACGCGGCCGATGCCGGCGATCACCCCTGCGCCGGGGATCTCGCCGTCATAGAGGTCGCAGGCGGCGAGCTGGCCGATCTCGAGGAACGGGCTGCCAGGATCGAGCAGCCGCTCGACCCGCTCGCGGGGGAGCAGCTTGCCGCGCGCGACATGCTTGGCGCGGGCGGACTCGCTGCCGCCGAGCGCCGCCTGTGCGACATCGGCCCGGAGCTTCTCGGCCAGCGCACGGTGATGCGCGGCCTGGGTGCGGAACTGGTCGCTGTCGGGATTGACCTGTGTGGGGAGAACCGGAGCAGACATCGGTGCTTACGCCGCCCCCAGCAATTCGCGGCCGATCAGCATGCGGCGGATCTCGTTTGTCCCCGCACCGATGTCGAGCAGCTTGGCGTCGCGCAGGAAGCGTTCGACCGGCCAGTCCTTGGTGTAGCCGGCGCCGCCCAGCGCCTGCACCGCCTCGCCGGCGACGCGGAAGGCATTCTCGCTGGCGAGCAGGATCGCGCCCGCGGCGTCGAAGCGCGTCGTCTTGCCCGCATCGCAGCTGCGCGCCACGGCGTAGACGTACGCCCGTGCGGAATTGAGGGCGACATACATGTCGGCGATCTTGGCCTGCATCAGCTGGAAGCTGCCGATCGCCTGGCCGAACTGCTTGCGCTCGCGCAGGTACGGCAGGACCACGTCGATACAGGCCTGCATGATGCCGAGCTGGATGCCGGCGAGCACCGCGCGCTCATAGTCGAGCCCGCTCATCAGCACGCCCACGCCGCCGTTGAGCGGACCCATGACGTTCTCTTCCGGCACCTCGCAGTCGCTGAACACGAGTTCGGCGGTAGGCGAGCCGCGCATGCCCATCTTGTCGATTTTCTGGCCGATCGCGAAGCCCGGCATGCCCTTTTCGATCAGGAACGTCGTGATGCCGCGCGATCCTTCGCCGGTCTTGGCGTACACCACCAGCGTGTCCGCATAGGCCGCGTTGGTGATCCAGAACTTGGTGCCGTTGAGCACATAGCCGCCCTGGACCTTCTCGGCCTTGAGCTTCATCGAGACGACGTCGGAGCCCGCACCCGCCTCGGACATCGCCAGGCTGCCGACATGCTCGCCCGAGATCAGCTTGGGGAGATATTTGGCCTTCTGCTCGGCATTGCCCCAGCGGGCGATCTGGTTGACGCAGAGGTTGGAATGCGCGCCGTAGCTGAGCCCGATCGAGGCCGAGGCGCGGGCGACTTCCTCGCAGGCGATGACATGTTCGAGATAGCCGAGGCCGAGCCCGCCATCGGCCTCCGGCACGGTGATGCCGTGCAGGCCGAGTTCGCCCATCGCCGCCCAGAGCTCGTCGCGTGGGAACCAGTCCTCGGCATCGATCCGCGCGGCGAGCGGGGCGATCTTGTCTCGGGCGAAGCGCGCGGTGGTCTCGCGGATCATGTCGGCGGAATCGCCGAGGGCGAAATCAAGTGAGGCGTCCAAGGCTTCTCTCTCTCCAATGCGCGTCAGCAGTGCTGACCTTTTTTGGCTATTTCCCGCATTTTGCCGCCACCGGCAAGAGGGAGGAGAGCAGGTACGAAAAAACCCCGGAGCGACCCTTATTCTCCGGGGTGCTGGTGGGGCTTCAGGCGAGCGCGCCCGCGAGATCGACTTCATCCTCCTGGCGCAGGACGTGGCTGGTCGGCCAGATGCCGATCGAGCCGGGGACGCCGCTCACGTCGATCCAGCTCCATTCCTTGCTGCCGCCGTAGAAGGTAACGGTGCGCCCGGCAACGTCGATTTCGAGCTTGTTGCCCTGGGTCCGGTACGGTGCCTGCTGGGTGTTTCCAAGCAGATTGATCGTGCAGGTCCCCGACGGGCTGAGATCCGGCATCGTGATGGCGATGTCGCCCTGGATCTTGTTCCCGAGAACAGATGCATCGATCTTCAGATCGGCATTCAGCTGATTGAGCGTGTTCATGAAGCCGGTTCCGATCTTGGGAAACCGGTTCAAATATACGTCGAAGCTTTCTCCCTGCTTGAGGGCGGAGTTAACGAACTTGGTAAGGTCTGCCATGGTTCCATCCTTCTCCTGCGGCAGTGCAGCATGGCTGCAGATGCCAAAAATAAAGTACGGGAGCCACCTGAGTCGGTCAACACATGAATACATATGAAGTGATTACATTGGTGAATGTGCCTTCGAAGCGTCTTCATGAAGTAACGATATTTACGTTTTCTATTGATACTGGCCATGGCAGCAAGGTGCTGCCGGCGCAGGGGCCGCCGACGCACACTCCGTCGTCTATCCTGTAGAGCGCGCCGTGCCAGCTGCACTGGATATGGCCAGCGTCGGGCGTGAGATAGGCATCTAGTTCTTGGCTGAGCGGTACCGGCATGTGCGCACATCGGTCGACATAGCCATAGACCCGATGCCCTCGGCGAACGACGAAGCCGTGGAAGCGACCGGCGCGCATCTCCAGCACGAAGGCGCGCGCGGTGCCGTCGGGGATCAGGTCGAGCGGGCCGAGCGTCACGCCGGCGGGAGTGGTGGTGAGGCGCTCCATTAGATCCTCCCCGGAACGGGGAGCGTGGCTGCCCGCGAACTCCGACGTTCGTCATCCCCGCGAAGGCGGGGATCCATTGGCGCTGCATTGTCGCTTCCTTCCCCCTGCGCCCAGGGCAATGGATTCCCGCCTTCGCGGGAATGACGATGTCTTGTGAAGGCGTCCCCCTTCCTTCGGTAGCAATGCAGCTGCCATGCGGCACCGACACGCTTCACGGCAGCTGTGCCTTGGGGAAGCCTTCCCATACTGCGTCATAGTCGGGCTGGGCGTGAGCGAGCGCGTGTGCGGTCGGGCGATAGGGCCAGCAGGTCTCGACCATGAACGCCAGGGTGCCGTCGATCTTGTGCGGCTTCAGGTCCGCGGTGGTCGCGCCGCGCCAGCTGGCGACGTCGGGACCATGGCCTGCCATGAGGTTGTGGAGCGACAGGCCGCCTGGCGCGAAGCCTTCCGCCTTGGCGTCGTACGCGCCGTGGATCAGCCCCATGGCCTCGCTCATCACGTTGCGGTGGAACCAGGGTGGGCGGAACGTGTCCTCCGCCACCATCCAGCGCGGCGGGAAGATCACGAAATCGGCGTTGGCCCGTCCGGCGACGGTGCTGGGCGAGGTGAGGACGGTGAAGATCGAGGGATCGGGATGATCAAAGCTGACCGTGTTCATCGTATTGAACCGGGCGAGATCGTAGCGATAGGGCGCGAGGTTGCCGTGCCACGCCACCACGTCGAGCGGGCTGTGCGGCAGCGAGGTTATCCACAGATTTGCCAACGACTTCTGCACAAGCTGGAACGGCGTGTCGCGATCCTCGAACCAGGCGGCGGGCGTCTCGAAGTCGCGCGGATTGGCGAGGCCGTTGGCGCCGATCGGCCCTAGATCGGGCAGGCGGAAAGGCGCGCCGAAATTCTCGGCAACATAGCCGGTGGCGGCGCCGTCGGGCAGCAGCACGCGGAAGCGGACTCCGCGCGGGATCACCGCGATATGGCCGGGGGCGATGTCGATCCTGCCGAGTTCGGTCAGTAGCGTGAGCGCGCCGGCTTGCGGGATGAAGAGCAGCTCGCCGTCGGCGTCTACGAAGGCGCGCGTCTCCATGTCGCGATTGGCGGCGTAGCGGTGAACGACCACGCCTTCCAGATCGGCGGGATCGCGGGTGGCGAGCATCGTCTCCATGCCGTCGATCCAGTCGACCGGCGCGGCGGCTGCGGGGATCGGATCCCAGCGCAGGCGGTTGGGGGCGAGCGGCTTCAGCGGGGTGTGCGGCGAGAAGCGCGGCGCGCCGTCATAGGCGCGGTAGGGCGGGTGCTCGGCGCTGGGGCGCAGCCGATAGAGCCACGAGCGGCGGTTCTCCGCGCGCGGCGCGGTAAAGGCGGTGCCGGAGAGCTGCTCGGCATAGAGGCCATAAGGCGGCCGCTGGGGGCTGTTGCGGCCGATCGGCAGTGCGCCGGGGACAGCCTCGGTCGAGACATGGTTGCCGAAGCCGGGGAAATAGTGGGTCATCCTGCTCCTCCTCCTCGGAAGGCTACCGCCTCTCGGGGGCTCATTGGCCCAATTTCGTCATTCCCGCGAAAGCGGGAATCTATTTTCCAAGACGCTCGAGGCAGGAACCGCAGCTTCAGCGCCAATGGATCCCCGCTTTCGCGGGGATGACGGTGGGTTTTGGGCTGCGGTTGGTCCGGTCCCAACGGGCAAGGAATGGGGCCGGGGTATGCCATGCTGTTCCTGCGGCGGCACCCCCGGCTCTCTCCCTCTCCGAACTCGTCAGGCGTCGACCTTGATCACGCCGCGGCGGATCTGGTCGAGCTCGATGCTCTCGAACAGCGCCTGGAAATTGCCGTTCCCGAAGCCTTCGTTACCCTTGCGCTGGATGATCTCGAAGAAGATCGGCCCGAACATTGTCTCGGTGAAGATCTGGAGCAGGATGCCCTCGTTATTCTCCACCGAGCCGTCGATCAGGATGCGGTTCTTGCGCAGCCGCTCGACGTCCTCGCCGTGGCCGGGGACGCGCTTGTCGATCAGCTCGTAATAGGTTTCGATCGTGTCCTGCAGCCGCACGCCGCGGGCGCGCAGGCGCTCGACCGTGTCGTAGATGTCGTCGGTGGTGAGCGCGAGGTGCTGGATGCCTTCGCCGTTATATTCGCGGAGGAATTCCTCGATCTGGCTGTTGTCGTCCTGGCTCTCGTTGAGCGGGATGCGGATCGCCTTGTCGGGCGCGATCATCGCCTGGCTGAACAGGCCGGTCGCCTTGCCCTTGATGTCGAAATACTTCTGCTCCTCGAAGCCGAAGAGCGTGCGGTAGAATTCGCTCCACACCCGCATCTGGCCGCGGCGGACATTGTGGGTGAGGTGGTCGAGCAGGTCGAGCCCGACGCTGTTCTCCGCCTCCGCCTCGCCCCAGCCCGGGAACTCGGCCCAGTCGGCATAAAGGTCGCTGCCGTCCTGGATGAAATAGAGGTAGGAGCCGCCGATGCCCTGGATGACGGTGTCGTCCTCATCCGTAGGCTTGCCGCCATGGGCGAGCGCCCAGTCCATCGCCTTTTTGGGGTCCGCAACGCGGAATGCCATCGCGCTGGCCGAGGGGCCATGCTCGCCGCGAAAGGAGGCCACGCGACCGGCATCGTCGCGGTTGAGCATCAGGTTGATGCGGCCCTGCTTGTAGCGGGTGATGTTCTTGCGCGGGTGGCGATGGGTGGGGACGAAGCCCAACTGCTCGAACTGGCGCGCCATCGCGTCCGGATCGGGCGAGGTGAACTCGACGAACTCGAAGCCGTTGAGGCCGAGCGGATTGGCGGTATCGGTCATGGCCGACCTGATACCCCAACTCCCGATTTAGTGTCAAATGTTACCAGTTCGTCACAGACCCTCGCCGCCGACCCAGTGGGCGTTGGAGAGGCGGCGGGCGACTGCCCAGGTCTGGGTGCGGATGTCGGGCACCGCGACGATTTCCCAGAAGGCGCCGCGGGTCATGGGTCCCAACGCGTAGAGAGTCGCGTTGGCGGTGCCGTCGGCGGCGATGGTCTGGCCCTGGTTGTCGACGTCGATACCGATATGCGCGGGATCGGGGCGGATCACGCCGCGGGCGGCAAGGCGCTGGAGCAGCGGCTCGCGGCTGCGGGCAAGGTCGCCGAGCGGGCCGGTGCAGTTGACGATGCGCTGGGCGAGGATCGTCTCGGGCGCGTCCTGCCCGCGCGGGCGGAGGGTGACGGCGATCCCGTCCGGGCCTTCGACGAACCCCAAGGTCTTGGCGGCGCACACTTCCAGCTGGCCGCGGTCGATCAGCGCCTGCAGCCGGCCATGGACCTCGGGGGCGAGGCGATGGCGGTGGACGTCCCACCAGGGGCGCAAATGGCGGAGGAAGCGGGCGCGCTCGTCCTCGCTGGCATTGGCCCACATCGGCTGGGTGAAGGGGCGAAGCTCGTCGACCGCGTTGCGCCAGCCGACCTGTTCGGCGCGGTTGCGCACGGTACGGACCAGCGAAGACGCCTGGGTGCGCGGGCGCTCGCGGATCTTGTCCCAGTCCTGTCCCGGGCCATGGGGGCGGGGGAGCAGGCCGCGGCGCGACACCGCGACGATCTTGCCGCCGAACCCGCGCGCCTCGAGCAGCAGTGCCACGTCGACCATGGTGAGGCCGGTGCCGATCACCAGCACGGTATCGCGGTCCGAAAGGCCATCGGGCACGCTCGGGTCCCAGGGATCGCCCTTGTAGCGTTCGGCGGAGAGCGTCGCGGGATCCAGCCCCGGCGGGTCGTGCGGGGGCAGGTTGCCGACCGCGAGCACCGCGGCATCGGCGCGCAGCGTGCCCTCGGCCAGCTGGAGCGTCGCGCCTTCGGCATCGAAGGTCACGTCCGCCACTTCGCCGCGGACGAGGCGCAGGCGGTCCGGATAGCGGGCGAGCGCCTCGTCCAGCATCTCGCGCAGATATTCGCCATAGACGCGGCGCGGCACGAAGCTGGTCGCGGCATGCTCCACCCCGCGTGCCTCCAGCCAGCGGACGAGATGCGCGGGATCGTCGGGAAAGGCGCTCATGTTCGCGGCGCGCACGTTGAGCAAATGCGAGGGATGGGCGGCGCCATAGGCGAGGCCGGTGCCCGCCACCGGCGCGCGCTCGATCAGCGTCGCGCGTGGGCCTTCGTGGCGGATCAGGTTGATCGCCTGGAGCGTGCCCGAAAAGCCCGCGCCGATGATGGCGACGTGTTCGATCATGGTTGCGGCTCCCCCGATGCCGGCGTCAGATTTCGTAGTCTAGTTGCCACTCGGGCTGGCGGAAGGCGGGCTGCTGCTCGGCAAAGGCGGGCTGGCGCGCCTTCATCTGGGCATAGAGCCGCTTCACCGAGTCGCTCGCGGTGCGGACGAACAGGAAGGGCAGCACCGCATGGACGATGCAGGCGGCGCCGCCGACCATCATCGTCACGCCGAACCGGGCCGCGGTGGCGGCATGCTCGCCATAGCTTTCGCCGACGCTGCGCGGATGGGCGAGGAAAAGCCGAGTGATCATATGGGAAATGTACGCGGGATCGGAGCAGGGGGGAAGGGCGTCCGTCCTAGATCCGGCTCTTCCTGCGGAAGGAAGGCTGCGCCCCTTGTGTTCCCCTCCCGCTTGCGGGAGGGGTTAGGGGAGGGGCTGAAGCTTCAAAGCGCTTCTTCCACGTCGTTCCCACCCCCAACCCCTCCCGCAGGCGGGAGGGGAGCGCGCGTTCACAGCTTGGCGATGGTCTCGGCCAGCGCGGTCACGTCGACGTCGCTGCCTTCGGTCTTCACGGTCTCGGTGAGGTGCGCGCGGACCAGGTCGAGCAGCGGCATCTTGGCGCCGACGGCTGCGGCGGCCTCACCGGCGAGGCGTATGTCCTTGAGGCCCAGCGGCGCGGCGAAGCCGGCCGGGCGGTGGCGGCGCTCGGCGATCGGCGGGCCATAGACCTTGTGGATCGCGCCGTCGAAGATCGTGCCCGAGAATACCTCGAGCATCTTCTCGCGCGCCACGCCGCCCTTCTCGCCGAGCGACATCGCCTCGCCGTACGCCTCGACGGTCGCCATGATCATGAAGTTGCCGGCGAGCTTCACCAGGTTCGCCGCCGAGGGTTTGTCGCCCATCGGGAAGGTGACGCGGCCGAGCGCATCGAGGATCGGCGCGGCGGCTTCTATCGCCTCGGGCGCGCCGGCGGCGACGATGGCGAGCTTGCCCTGCGCGGCGACCGGCGGGCGGCCGAACACCGGCGCCGAGACGAAGTGATGGCCTGCCTCGGCATGGCGCTCGGCCAGCTTGTCGGCGGTGGCGACGGCGATGGTGCTGTGCGAGAGATGCAGCGCGCCCGGCGCCATGCCCGCGAGCACGCCGTCCTCGCCGTCGAGGATCGCCTCCAGCGCGGCATCGTCCGCCACCATGGTCAGCACGGCCTGCGCGCCGTCGGCGGCTTCGCGGGGCGTGCGGGCAAGGCGGGCGCCGCGTTCGGTAAGCGTCGCGGCCTTGTCGGGCGAGCGGTTCCAGACGGTGAGCGTGTGCCCGGCATCGAGCAGCGCGCCCGCCATGCCGATCCCCATCTGTCCGAGCCCGAGAAATGCGAGGTCCATGCGTGTCTCCCTGGATTGCGGTGCAGCATGTGGGGTGCGGGGCGCGGAACCCAAGGGGTTATCCGCCGATCAGCACCGCCGCATCGATGAGCGCCCGCGGGACCGATACGCCCGGCGTGGTGCCGATATAGCGGGGCACCCAGCTGGGCCCGAACTTCTGCTTGAACGATCGCAGCCCCGAAAAGCCGTAGATCCGCTCGCCATGGCCATAGACCGCCGCGCCGAGCCGCGACCAGATCGGCGCGAGCGGCCCGGGTTTGAGGCCGGAGAGCGGCGCCATGCCGAGGTTGAAGCGCTGGAAGCCCTGCGCGGCGCCATATTGCAGCAGCCGCACGAACAGCAGGTCCATCGCGCCATAGGGCGTGTCCGGCAGGTGGCGCATCAGGTCGACCGAGATCTCCTCGCGATTGGGCGTCTCCCACAGATTGGCGAACGCGACGATCTCGCCCGCCAGCCGCAGCACGGCGCAATCGAAATGCGCGAGATAGGCTGCATCGAAGCGACCGAGGCTGAAGCGTTTCTCCGCGCCGGGCTTGTCCGCCAGCCAGGCATCGGAGACGCGCTGGAGGTCGGGGAGCAGGGCGGGCACCTGCGCGGCAGGGATCACTTCGAACACCAGCCCCTCGCCGGTCGCGCGCTTCACCGAATAGCGCAACGACTTGAACTGGCCGCCCTTGAGATCATAGCCGTGGCGGAGGTCCACGACGGCTTCTTCGCCATATTTGAGCGGCTGAAGGCCGAGTTCGACGACCAGCGGCAGCATCGCCGCGCTCACCTGGAACAGGCAGAGCCGGCCCCGCGCGGCGTCGCAGCGGCGGCGGATTTCCCAGATCAGCTCGGACCAGGCTTCCTCCGGGCCGACGGGGTCACCCATCACGATCCAGGTGCGGCCCTGCACCCGGTACATCAGAAAGGCGTCGCCCGAGGTGGAGACGAGGAAGTCCTTGTCGCCGGTATAGGCCAGCATCGCGTCCGCCCGGCTGGTGACGGCGATCGCGCGCGCGGCCACCTCCGGATCGAGCGCCTGGTGCTCGCGCACCCGGGGTGCGGCGGACATCAGCCGCCAGAACGCCCAGCCGACCAGCAGCATCGTCGCGCCCAGCGTCGCGCGGAGGAAGCGGGGGGCGTTGCCGCGCCACGCGAAGTCCCACCAGAGATCGTCGCTGTACGGCACGCGCTTGTAGGCGAAGAAGCCCGCCCAGGCGCTGAGCAGCAGCGCGATCAGCGCCGCCGCCCACCACCAGCGCGCGACCGGCGCCGAGCCGATCCCGGCGCTGCGGTAGAAGCCGGGGCGGGCATATTGGAGCAGCCCGGCGACGATCAGCAGCACCGTCGCTTCCTCGACGTCGATGCCCTTGGCGATCGAGAAGACGGCCCCCGCCACCAGCAGCAGCCGCGCGGCGTGGAAGCCGCTCTTGAGCCGCGCCTGCACGGCAGGCGCGATCAGCAGCAGCGCGGTGCCGACCAGGCTCGCGGCGAAGTGCGAGCCCTCGACGAAGGGCAGCGGCAGGATGCCGTGCAAGGGGTGCATCCGGCCATGCGCGGGCGGCAGCGCACCCGAGACGAGCAGCACCAGCCCGCCGCCGAACACCAGCAGCGCCAGGAGCGGCGGTACGAGCACCTGTCCGATCCGGTGGGCGACACCCAGGCCGGTGGCGATCGGATGCCGCAGCCGCCGCCCCTCGATGCCGACCAGCAGTCCGCCGGCCACCAGCAGCGGGAGCAGATAATAGACCAGCCGGTAGAGCAGCAGTGCCGCGAACAGGTCGCTGCGGCCGATCGGCACCAGTGCGAGCATCACCGCCTCGAACACGCCGATTCCGCCGGGCACATGGGTGACCAGCGCGATGACGATGGCGAGCGCATAGGCGAGGTAGAAGCTGCCGATCAGCGCGGGATCGGCATGGGGGATCAGCACGAACAGCGCGCCCGAGGCGCAGGCGAGGTCGATCGCGGCGATGCCGATCTGGCCCGCCATCAGCGGCACGGGCGGCAGCGGCAGGGTCGCACTGCCGAGACGCAACTCCGCCAGCCCGCGGGCGCGGGCCACGAACAGCACGGCGAAGGCGAGCAGCACCGCCAGCCCGGCGCCATGGAGCAGCGCCAGCGGCAGCGTCTGGCCGAACAGCGCCAGCGGCTGCGGGGCGGCGAGCAGCGCGATGGCGGTCACCGCGAACACTCCGCTCCAGAAGGTGGCGCCGGCGATCAGCGTGATGCGGGCGACATCGGCGAAGTCGAGCCCCGCCGCGCCGTACGCCCGCAGCCGCGCGGTGCCGCCGGTGAGCAGCGATAGGCCGAGATTATGGCTGATCGTATAGCTGGTGAACGAGGCCAGCGCCGCCGTCCGCCACGGCAGCCGCTCCCCGATGGCCCGCACCGCGAACCAGTCGTAGAGGGTGAGCGCGAGATAGGAGGCGGTGGTCAGCCCCAGCGCCGCCGCCAGCCGCGCCGGCTCGATCTGGTGCAGCGCGTGTCGCACGTCGCGCAGGCGCACCTCGGCGAGGATGGTACGCACCGCCTCGAAGCCCAAAGCCGCCAGCGCCAGCGTCACCAGGATCAGCAGTGGCCGGCGATGGCGCGCGAACCAGGCCAGCAGACCGTTTGCGGTCAACGGCTCTTCCTCCGGCGCCTCGGTTTCGGCGATCTGCATCCAACTCCCCCAACGGCGCCTTTCCCTTGCGCCCGCCCGCCTTTATCCGCGGGGTCGGTCGCGGGCAATCGAGCGGGCGCTCATGGCGCAGGCGCGTCCAAATGCGTGCCGAGCACGGGCGCGAGCGCAGCAAACACGGTGCGGACCAGCAGGTCGTGGTCCATCCGCAGGAAATGGCCGCCCGGCAGGGTGATGCGGCGCACGTTCGGGGCGAGCAGGGTGGGGCAGAGGCTGTCGGTCTCGTCCTCCCCGCGGATGCAGGTGACCGGCAGCCAGTCGAGCGCGCGCGCCGAGGCGGCATCGGCATCGGGGGCGCCGATATAGGCGAAGCCGAGCGGGTCGGCGCGGAAATAGGCGTCGGTGCCAGGCACGACGAGCACCAGCGCGGCGACCTGGGCACGGAGCGCCGGCGGGAGCGACGCCAGGGCCACCCGCGCCATGTCCGCGCCGAAGGACTGGCCGATGACGATCACCCTGGTCGCGCCCGAGCGGCGTTGCGCCTCGCGAATCGCGTTGATCAGCAGCGCCTGCACCTCGGCATGGGTCTGGCGTCGGGCGAAGGCGGTCGAGCTCGCCACCGCATAGACCGGCACCCCGGCCCCGGCGAGCGCCTCGACCACATAGGAACCCATGCCGTAGCGAAGCCCCATGTCGCCGGAGAGGAACACCGCGGCGACCGGGGCGGCGCCGGGCCGTTCGGGCATGCCGTAGAGGTGGACGGGATCGCGATCGAGGAAGCCCGCGCTCCAATAGACCCCGAAGGCGATTGCGGCGAGCAGCGCGACAAGGGCGGCCGCCCAGCGCTTCCAGGCGAGACGGCGGATGCGGGGGGAGGGTGTCGCCATCGTTGCGCCTTATGGGGTGGGAGATGAAGGGGGGCTGAAGGGGTACACGTTCTTAGCCCCTCCTCCTTGGAAGAGGGGTTGGGGTGGAGGGATTCCAGAACATGCGTCGGTCTCGGTGAGACACAGCCCCACCCCACCCCCCTGAAGGGGAGGGGCTTATGTGCCGACGCGAACAGCCCCCTCAAAACTTGTTTCGCCCGGCACGGATCTCCGCCCGCGACGTGAACAGCGCCCGCGCGCCTGCGGCGACGTCGCGCATCACCACCACTGCCTTGTCGCCGGCCTCCAGCCGCTCGTCGCGGGCGGGGCGGGGGATCGAGCGGCCGTCCGGGCGGTCGATCTGGACGATGAAGACGCTGCCCTCCGCCCGCCGCTCGGCTTCCTCGACGCTCAGGCCCGCTATGGTCGAGCCTTTCGCGACCTCGACCATCTCCACCTCCAGCCCCAGCGCGCCGAGCTCGCGTCGCAGCCGCGCCAGTTGCTCGTCGCTCTGGACATGCTCGCGGTGCGGATAGAGGATCATCCGCGCCATCGCCTCGGCGCCGATATGGGTGGGGAAGACGACGCGGTCGGCGCCGGCATGGATCAGCTTGCGCTCGGTGGTCGGCGCCTCGCCGCGGGCGATGATCTCCAGCCCGCCATTGAGATTGCGGGCGCTGAGCGTGATGAACACGTTCGCCGCATCGTCGGGAAGCACCGTCGCGAGCGCTCGGGCGCGCTGGATGCCTGCGGCGATCAGCACCTCCTCCTCGGTGGCGTCGCCGGAGAGGGTGCACAGCCCCGCCGCCTCGGCCTCGGCGCGGCGTTCGGGGCCGCGCTCGATCACCACCACCGGCACCGCGGCGCGGGACAGGTCGCGGGCGAGCATCACCCCGATCCGGCCATAGCCGCAGATCACGACATGGTCGGCGAGCTTGTCGATGCGGCTCTGCATGCGGGTTGCTCCGAAAATACTCTGCAATTGCAGCATTGTGAAGAACTGGACAAGCGCGCTGGTGAGCAGGATCATGCCGGTGCAGCCGAGCACCATCGTGCCCATGGTCAGCGCGTGGAGATAGGGGGTGTCGATCGGGCGGATCTCGCCGTATCCGACGGTGTAGATGGTCAGCACGACCATGTAGCTCGCATCGGCGAAGCTCCACCCCGCCGCCATGTAGCCGATTGTCGCCAGCACGGCGACCGCGAGCACGAATAGCAGGATCGAAACCAGGTTGCGCACCGGCGAGCCGAGCACTTGTTCCGCTTCTGAAAGAATCCCCCGCATCGCGTTGAGTAGGGCATGGGAGGCGCCGCTTGTCCATCGGGGTTTGCCCGCAGCGGCAACCGGGAGGCGCATGCGAACGTTTAGCCCGGATCAGGTACAGGATCGGGAGAGGCTGCATGCGGAAATGGGTGTTCGGAATTGCCGCGTTGTTCGCCGCGCCCGCCATGGCGCAGGCCCCGAGCCCCAAGCCGCCGGTTGACCGCAACATCCTCCACGCGCAGGTGATCCTGGAGCATCTCGGCTTCGGGCCGGGCATCCTCGACGGGCGCGCCGGCCAGTCGCTCACCGCCGCGGTGCGCGGGCTGCAGGAAGCGCGCGGGCTGAAGGTTACCGGCGTGATCGACCCGGCGACGCTGGCGGTGCTCCACCAGTATCGCGCGCTGCGGCCGGTGCGGACGCTCGCGGTCGGCGCGACGACGATGCAGGGGCCGTTCGTCGATCCGATTCCCAAGGACCTGACCGAGCAGGGCAAGCTGAAGACGCTCGGCTATCGCAATCCACTCGAGAAGTTGGCGGAGATGTTTCACACCACGTCTGAAGTCATCACCGCACTCAACCCCGGCTTGACGACGATCAAGACCGGCACGATGCTGCGGCTGCCCAATGCGCTGCCCGGCTCGCGGGACTATCCCACCGACTGGAAGCCCGACTGGCGCCAGACGCTGAGCATGCTCAACGTCGACCCGCGCCAGCCCCAGGCCGACCATATCGTCGTCGACAAGTCCGAGGGCGTGCTCAAGGTGTATGGCACGGGCAACCGGCTGGTCGCGCAGTTCAGCGCCACGATGGGCAGCGAGCATGACCCGCTGCCGATCGGTCGCTGGAAAATCAATGGGGTGGATACTAACCCTAAGTTTCATTATAACCCGAAGCTGTTCTGGGACGCCAAGAAGGGCGACGATCCCGCGATGCTGCCGCCGGGGCCCAACGGCCCGGTCGGCGTGGTTTGGATCGACCTGTCCAAGGACCATTACGGCATCCACGGCACCCCCGAGCCGCAGACGATCGGCCGCACCGAAAGCCATGGCTGCATCCGCCTGACCAACTGGGATGCCGCCCGCGTCGCGCTGATGGTGAAGCCGGGCACCCCGGCGTTCTTCCAGGAGTAACGCCGTGCGGCGCTTCGGCCTGATCGCGGGGCTGGTGCTGGTGGCGCTGCTCGCGCTGCTGGTGTCGCGGGTGCGCTTCCTGCCGGCGGGGCAGGCGCCGCGCGTCCAGGCAGCGGCTCCGATGCCCGCAGCCTCGCCGGCAGCGTCGTCTGGGCTCATAATCCCGGTGCAGGGCGTGCCGGCCTCGGCGCTCAGCGACAATTGGGGCGAACCCCGCGGCGACGGCGACCGCGTGCACCACGCGATCGACATCCTCGCGCGCAAGGGCACCCCGGTGCTCGCCGCCGCATCGGGCAGGGTCGAGAAGCAGTTCGAGAGCGATCTGGGCGGCCACACGCTCTATGTCCGCACGCCCGATGGCGGGACGGTGCACTATTATGCCCATCTCGACACGATCGGCGTGGCGGAAGGCGCCGCCGTGCGTCAGGGCCAGCCGATCGCCACCGTCGGCACCAGCGGCAGCGCCTTGGGCGGCCCGCCGCACCTCCATTTCGAGGTCAAGCGCATGGCCCCCGGCGAGGGCTGGTGGCAGGGCACCAACGTCGACCCCTATCCCCTGCTTGCGGGAAAGCCCGGGCGGAGCTAAAGGGCCCCGCTCAGCTCTTTCTCACATACAGGCACGATCCATGAAGATCAGCGGCGTGGACATCCGTCCCGGCAACATCATCGAATATGAGGGCGGCATCTGGCGCGCCGTCAAGATCCAGCACACCCAGCCCGGCAAGGGCGGTGCCTATATGCAGGTCGAACTCAAGAACCTGCGCGACGGCCGCAAGAACAACGTCCGCTTCCGCTCGGCCGAGACCGTGGAGCGCGTGCGCCTCGACACCAAGGATTTCCAGTTCCTGTATCCGGAAGGCGACATGCTCGTGTTCATGGATAAGGAAACCTACGATCAGACGACGCTGCCGCGCGACCTGCTCGGCGAGGCCGCGGCCTTCCTGCAGGACGGCATGGACGTGGTGATGGAACTCTATGACGACGAGGCGATCAGCGTCCAGCTGCCCGACACGATCGAAGCCACGATCGTCGAGGCCGACGCGGTGGTGAAGGGCCAGACGGCCTCCTCCTCGTACAAGCCCGCCGTGCTCGACAACGGCGTGCGCGTGATGGTGCCGCCGCATATCGGCAGCGGCACGCGGATCGTCGTCGACGTGTACGAGCAGACCTACGTCCGCCGCGCGGACTGATCTGCCGGCTTCGGCCGAACATGCGAAGGGAAGGGGACGGCAGGCCTGCGTCCCCTTTTCCCGTTTCGGGTCAGGCCTTCCTTAAGTCCCCCGCAGTGAGCGGCAGGGAGAGAGATTGATATGGCAGCCTTTTCCGGCCTTCTCACCGTCATGGACCGTGCCGCACGCAAGGCGGCTCCCCGCTTGCGTCGCGACTTCAACGAGGTCACGCACCTGCAGGTCAGCCGCAAGGGCCCGGCCGATTTCGTGAGCATGGCGGACAAGCGCGCTGAACAGACGCTGATCGAGGAACTGCGCAAGGCGCGGCCCGATTGGCGGAT
This sequence comes from uncultured Sphingomonas sp., assembly GCF_913774285.1. Lineage (GTDB taxonomy): Bacteria > Pseudomonadota > Alphaproteobacteria > Sphingomonadales > Sphingomonadaceae > Sphingomonas. Next base: position 106,346 of record NZ_CAJYHX010000017.1, read on the forward strand.
CCTGGCCGAAGAGGGCGGCGAGCTGCCGGGCGATCCGGACAAGCCGCGCTTCATCGTCGACCCGCTCGACGGCACCACCAACTTCCTCCACGGCATCCCGCATTTCTCGATCGCGATCGCGGTCGAGGATCCGAACGGCAGTCAGGGCAAGCCCGAGATCACCCACGGCCTGATCTACCAGCCGCTGACCGACGAGAGCTTCTGGGCCGAGAAGGGCCGCGGCGCCTGGCTGCAGGACCAGCGGCTGCGCGTCTCTGCACGGCGGGACCTTTCCGAGGCGCTGATCGCGACGGGCATCCCGTTCATGGGCCATGGCAATTTCGCCGAATGGAGTCGCATCTTCGGCGCGGTCGCACCGGAAGTTGCGGGCATCCGGCGGCTGGGCTCGGCCGCGCTTGACCTCGCCTGGGTCGCCGCGGGCCGCTTCGATGGCTATTGGGAATCGGACCTGAAGCCCTGGGACGTCGCAGCGGGCATGCTGCTCGTCAAGGAAGCGGGCGGCTTCGTCACCGACTATCGCGGCCAGGACATGGCGATGCAGCGCAACCAGTTCCTCGCCGCCAATGACGGGCTCCACTCGAAGCTCCACAAGCTGGTCGCCAACGCGCTGCGCTGACGCTTTCCGTACGACTACGGAGCCGGGAAATTAACTCTATTTCCCGGCGGCTTCCGAAGGTTTGCGGCCTATAAGTTCCCTTAAAACGTCTCCGGCTATCCAGTCGGGCGAATTGGGACAAACGGCGCATGAACATGGAAGCGGGCGGCCTCGGCAAGGGGCGTCGGGGAGAGGCATCGGACGAGGCGTTCTGCCATGACGTGGGCTCGGTGCTCGACCGCCTCTATGCGGTGGCCGAGTTCAGTCCGGACGGCATCCTGACCCGCGCTAACCAGCATTTCCTCGACGCAATGGGGTGCGTGCTTTCGACCGTCGTCGGCGAGCACCACCGCTTCTTCTGCGATGAGGAATATGCCGCCAGCCCGGCCTATGCGGCCTTCTGGGAACGTCTGCGTGCCGGCGAGACGATCGAGGAGACCGCCCGCCGCAATGGCTGCGAGGGCAAGGATGCCTGGATCGCCGGCCATTATGCCCCGGTCAAAGACGACAAGGGGGCGGTGAAGAGCATCGTGCTGATCGCGCGCGACGTGCGCGGTGCGCAGATCGAGGCGGCGCTGAACCGCAGCGTGCTCAATGCTTTCAGCCGCGCCACGGCGATGATCGAATTCGATCTCTCGGGCCGCGTACTCAGCGCCAACGAGAATTTCTGTGACCTGCTCGGCTACAAGGCCGAGGAAGTGGTCGACCAACATCACCGTATCTTCTGCACTGCCGACTATGCCCGCTCGCCCGCCTATCGCCAGTTCTGGGAACGGCTGGGTCGCGGCGAATTCGATGGCGGTCTGTACAAGCGCGTCGCCAAGGACGGTAGCGATCGCTGGATCCAAGCGACCTATAATCCGATTCTCGACCATCAGGGCCTGCCGGTGAAGATCGTCAAGTTCGCGATGGACGTGACCAAGCAGCAGATCGATACCGCCGAGGCTGCGGGCAAGCTCGCCGCGATCGACCGCTCAACCGCGGTGATCGAGTTCGACACCAACGGCTATGTCGTCGCCGCGAACGAAATGTTCCTGCAGACGATGGGCTATGAGCGCAGCGAGCTGATCGGCAAGCATCACCGCACCTGCTGCGACCCGGACTATGTGAAGGGCGAGGAGTACAACAATTTCTGGCGTGCGCTGGCGGCGGGCGAGTTCCAGGCCGGGATCTTCCCGCGGATCGGGAAGGACGGCCGCCGCGTCTGGATCCGCGCCACCTACAATCCGATCGTCGATGCCGACGGCAAGCTGATCAAGGTGGTGAAATATGCCTTTGACATTACCGAGCAGAAGCAGCGCGCCGCCGATGCCGAGGGCAAGGTCGCCGCGATCAGCCGCGCGCAGGCGGTGATCGAGTTCACCCCCGAGGGCGTTGTGCTGGAGGCGAACGAGAATTTCCTGAGTGCCACCGGCTATCGTCGCGAGGACGTGGTGGGCAAGCACCACAAGATGTTCTGCGACGCCGAGCTGGTGAATTCGCCGGAATATGCGCGCTTCTGGACCGATCTGGCGCACGGCGAATACACAGCCGGGGATTTCCGCCGCCGCAACAAGGCGGGCGAGGAGATCTGGCTCAACGCGACCTACAACCCGATCTTCGACGGTCTCGGCAACGTCGTGAAGGTCGTTAAGTTCGCCCACGACATTACGGAGCGCAAAAAGGCCGCGATCGAGGGCAAGAGCCGGGCCCAAGCGGTCGACCGCAGCCTGGCCACCATCGAGTTCAGCCTCGACGGCGAAATCCTGACCGCCAACGAGAACTTCCTCTCGACCATGGGCTACACCCTGCGCGAGATCCAGGGCCGGCATCATTCGATGTTCGTCGATCCGGCGCATCTCAAGTCGAAGGAATATGGCGACTTCTGGCGCGCGCTCGGCCGCGGCGAGGGGCAGTCGGGCCGCTTCCACCGCATCGGCAAATACGACCGCGACGTGTTCATCCAGGCGAGCTACTCGCCGGTGTTCGACCTGCAGGGCAATCCGTCGCGGGTGATCAAATATGCCTATGACGTCACCGACCAGGTTATGCTGGAGCGCAAGATCGCCGCGAAGACCGAGCAGATGCAGGGCGTCGTCGGTGATCTCTCAGAAGCGATCAAGACGATCAGCGAAGGCGCCTGTAGCGCGACGGGGCTCGCCAGCGAGACCCAGGCGGCAGCGGATCGCGGGACCACCGCGATCGAGGGCACGATCGAATCGATGGAGCTGATGTCTGCGTCGTCGAAGAAGATCGCCAGCATCGTCGACGTGATCGGCGATCTCGCCGGCCAAACCAACCTGCTCGCCTTCAACGCCGCGATCGAGGCGGCACGTGCCGGCGAGCACGGGGTCGGCTTCTCGATCGTCGCCGAGGAAGTGCGCAAGCTCGCCGAGCGCAGCGCCTCGGCGGCCGAGGAGATCAACCGGCTGATCGGCGAGTCGAGCGAGCGCGTGGCGCAGGGCACCGAGCGGTCCCGCTCGGCGCGCGACGCCTTCGAGGCGATCGCCGGCTGCGTCGACAAGACCACCGGCGCGATCTCGGGCATCGCCCAGTCGGTTGGTGCCCAGCGCGAGACGTCACGCCAGGTGGTGGCGATGATCGACGAACTCGCGACCTCCACCCACAGCACGATCTGAGCAGGACCATGGGGACCGAGCTCACCGCACCGGTCGGGGAGGCGGGGCGGCGCCATATCGATCTCGGGCTGCTCCGGCTGTGCGGGGTCGAGCTCGCGGTGCCGGTAGACTGGGTGCGCGAAGTCGTACCGTGTTCGGCGGCGATGGGGCCGTGCTTCGGCAGCCATCCGGCGCTGATCGGCTCGATCGGCGTTCGCGGCGACGTCATCCCGGTGGTCGACGTCACCGTGCTGCTCGGCTTTGGCGAGCGGACGGGTAGGGGCGGCACGATCGTGGTCCTCCGCAAGGACGACGTGCTGCTCGGCCTCCGGATCGACACCGTCTCCGGCCTGTACCGGGTCCCGGTGTCGGCGGTGCGCGAACTGGTCGACTCGGGCGGGGCGGCGCGGCTTGTCGATCGCGCCTTCGTCCGCGAGGAGCATCTCGTCGGCATCCTCGATCCCGAGGCGCTGTTCGCCATGCCCAATCTGCCGCTGGTGCGCTGCCATGCGCGCGAGGGCGACAGTGCCGCGCTCTCGCGTGCACGGCCGTTCGTGCTGGTCACCGTCGCCGGGGTCGACATCGCGATCGACAGCCATCTGGTGGAGAGCACCGCGCCCGCGATCAGCCTGCGCCGCTGCGCGGTCCCGGCGCCCGGCTGGGCGCGCAACGTCAATTATCTCGGCCGCGACGTCCGCGTCTTCGACCAGCTCGCGACGCTGGGCCTCGACGGTGCGACTCCGGAGGAGTCGCCCGGCCCGGTGATCCTGCTGCGGATCGCGCCGGACAAGCTCGTCGGCTGGCACGTCGAGAGCGTGCGCAGCGTCGCCCGCATTCCCGAGGACAAGTTCGGCCCGGTTCCGGCGGGGCTTGCTCAGCGAAGCGCGTTGTTCGCAGGCATCGCCACCGATCCGGCGGGCGGCCAGAACCTCGTGCTCGATACCGATGCGGTGCGGGCGGACCCGGCCATCAAGGCGATGGCGGCGCTGTGTCGTGCGCCTGCCCAGGCCGAAGGGCGCACGACCGTCGCGGCGCGCGAGGGGGCGGCGAGCAACAACGCCTTCCTGATCTTCGATACCGGTGCGCGACTGCTCGCGACCCCGCTGGATTCGATCCGCGAGGTCGTGCCGTTTCGCGGGCTCTCCTCGCGAGTCGAGGACTATTCGGGTTTGTGTGGCCTCGCCGATCATCGCGGCGCGCCGATCTCGGTCTATGGGGTCGAGCCGGGTGCAGAGCCGGGCGAGGCCAAACTGCTGATCATCGCTCGCGACGAGGCGGGGCAGGGGGCACGCGGCTTCCTCGCCCAGCGCTTGGCCACGATCATCAATGCGCCCGCGCTCCCTGTCCCGGGGGGAAGCCCGGGCGCTCGATTCATTCCAGCAACGATCGACGGTGCGGCGCATTCCATCCGAATTCATACGCTTGGCTGAAGCCACGCCGGACGCGTTCAGCGGTGCTTAACAATTGCGAATGATTCTCAGCGGTTCCAGGCCTTGCCGCACCGGGATCATGGTCCTAGAAGCCGCTCAAGATTCCGCAGTCGCGAGAAGAGAAGGCCATTGGTCGACCTGTCACAATATCTGCCGATCCTGATATTCCTCGGGATCGCCCTGTTGCTCTCGGGCACGTTCGTGTTCCTGCCGATGCTCGTGTCGCGCCTCACCGGCACGAACAAGCCGTCGCCGGAAAAGCTCACCGAATATGAGTGCGGCTTCCCCGCCTTCGAGGATTCGCGCAGCCAGTTCGACGTGCGCTTCTACCTCGTCGCGATCCTGTTCATCGTCTTCGATTTGGAAGCTGCCTTCCTGTATCCGTGGGCGGTGAGCGTGTTCAAGCTGGGCTGGACGGCCTGGATTTCGATGATGATCTTCGTTGCCGAGCTGGCGCTCGGCCTGATTTATGCGTGGAAGAAGGGAGCCCTGGAATGGGAGTAGAGCTTTCGTCGGCGCCTCCGGCCGGTACGCTCCCGGACGTCGGTTTCCTCAACGACATCAATGCCGAGATTTCGGACAAGGGTTTCCTGGTCACCTCCACCGAGGAGCTGTTCCAGTGGGCCCGTACCGGGTCGCTGTGGTGGATGACCTTCGGTCTGGCCTGCTGCGCGGTGGAGATGATCCACGTCAACATGCCCCGCTACGACATGGAGCGGTTCGGTGCCGCCCCGCGCGCCTCCCCGCGTCAGTCGGACGTGATGATCGTCGCGGGCACGCTGTGCAACAAGATGGCTCCGGCGCTGCGCCGGGTCTATGACCAGATGTCGGAACCGAAGTACGTGATCTCGATGGGCAGCTGCGCCAATGGCGGCGGCTATTACCACTATAGCTACAGCGTCGTGCGCGGCTGCGATCGCGTGGTGCCCGTGGACATCTACGTCCCCGGCTGCCCGCCGACCGCCGAGGCGCTGCTCTACGGCGTGATGCAGCTGCAGCGGAAGATCCGCCGCATCGGGAGCCTGGACCGGTGAGGGCGCCGGCTCCCCGCTATGCCGCCAATGACGGCGTGATCGAGGCGGCGACTGCCGCGCTCGGCGACATGCTGATCGAGGCGAAGGATGCGGTGGGCGAGGTGTCGCTTACCGTCGTCCGCGAGAAGCTGTGCGACGCGATGATCGCGCTGCGCGACACGCCGGGCCTGGAATATCAGCAGCTCAGCGAGATCGCCGGTGTCGACTATCCGCAGCGCGCGGAGCGTTTCGACGTCGTCTACCAGCTGCTGTCGTTCACCCGGAACCACCGGATCCGCGTCCGCGTCACCACCGACGAGGAAAAGCCGGTGCCGAGCGTGACCGACATCTGGCCGGTCGCCGGCTGGCTCGAGCGCGAAGTGTACGACATGTACGGCGTGCTGTTCTCGGGCAATGACGATCTCCGCCGCATCCTGACCGACTATGGTTTCCAGGGCCATCCGCTGCGCAAGGACTTCCCGATGACCGGGTATGTCGAGGTGCGCTATTCGGAAGAGGCGAAGCGCGTCGTCTATGAGCCGGTCAATCTGCCGCAGGACTTCCGCAACTTCGACTTCATGAGCCCGTGGGAAGGCGCCAAATACGTCCTCCCCGGAGACGAGAAGGCGCCGCAGCCCGAGGCCAAGGGTGCACCCACGCCTGTCAAGGCAGGCGAGGTCGCCAAGGCCGACACCGCTGCCGCCAAGAGCGAGCCGGCGCAGGGCAAGGACACCAAGACCACCGACAGCCCGGCCCAGACCGGCGCTGGTCAGCCGCACCCGGGCAACCAGCCCGGCGAGAAGCCCAAGGATCCGGACGTCGTCCCGACCAAGGGCGAAGGGCAGAACAAATGAGCGATACCGTCGACAAGATCATGGAGCGCGATATCGACCCGGCGACGGGCGATACCTCGATCGCGAACTATACGATCAACTTCGGCCCGCAGCATCCCGCGGCGCACGGCGTGCTCCGTCTCGTCACCGAACTGGACGGCGAGATCATCGAGCGCATTGATCCGCATGTCGGCCTGCTCCACCGCGGCACCGAGAAGCTGATCGAGTACAAGACGTACACCCAGGCGCTGCCTTATTTCGATCGCTTCGATTACTGCTCGCCGCTGGCGATGGAGCACAGCTATGTGCTCGCGGTCGAGAAGCTGCTCGATCTCGAGGTGCCGCTGCGCGGCCAGTATCTGCGCGTGCTGTTCGCCGAGCTGACCCGCATCTGCAACCACATGCTGAACCTCGGTTCGCACGTGATGGACGTCGGCGCGATGACGCCGAACCTGTGGATGTTCGAGATCCGCGAGGACTGCCTGAACTTCTTCGAGCGGGCCTCGGGTGCGCGCATGCACTCGAACTATTACCGCGTCGGCGGGGTTCGCCAGGACGTGCCGGTCAAGCTGCTGAACGACATCGCGGAATGGCTCGACACGCGCCTGCCGCAGCTGTTCGGCGACGCGATCAGCCTGGTCGCCGAGAACCGCATCTTCAAGCAGCGCAACGTCGACATCGCGACGGTGAGCCGCGAGGACGCGATCAAGTGGGGCTTCTCCGGCCCGATGATCCGCGCCGCCGGCATCCCGTGGGACATCCGCCGCGCGCAGCCTTATGACGTGTACGACCGCGTCGACTTCGAGATTCCCGTCGGCACCCGCGGCGATTGCTATGATCGCTTCATGGTCCGCGTCGAGGAAGTCTACCAGTCGGCTCGCATCATCAAGCAGTGCATCCAGGACATGCCGGAAGGTCCGGTCCTGACGCTCGACCGCAAGGTCGGCGCGCCGAAGCGCGGCGAGATGAAGCAGTCGATGGAAGCACTGATCCATCACTTCAAGCTCTTCACCGAAGGCTATCACGTGCCGGCGGGCGAAGTGTATGTCGCGACCGAAAGCCCCAAGGGCGAGTTCGGCGTGTATCTGGTGTCGGACGGCACCAACAAACCCTATCGCTGCAAGGTGCGCCCGACCGCGTTCAGCCACCTGCAGGCGATGGACTTCATGTCCAAGGGGCACATGCTGGCGGACATCACCGCCATCCTGGGCGCCATGGATATCGTTTTCGGTGAATGTGACCGCTGATGGCTGACGCTCCTCAACTCCCCGACGAAGCCGAAGTGCGCGCGCGCTGGGGCAATTTCGCCTGGACGCCGGCCAATGCCGAGAAGGCGCGCGAGATCATGGCCCGTTATCCGGCGGGTCGCCAGATGTCGTGCACCATCCCGTTCCTCGATCTGGCGCAGCGCCAGGTGGGTGCCGAGACGAACACGCAGGGCTGGCTTCCGGTTCCGGTGATCGAGTTCGTCGCCCGCGAACTGGACATGCCCTATATCCGCGTGTTCGAGGTCGCGACCTTCTACACCATGTTCAACCTGGTGCCGGTCGGCCGCTACCATGTGCAGGTCTGCGGCACGACGCCGTGCATGCTGCGCGGGAGCGACGACGTGATGGCCGCGTGCAAGTCGCGCGGGCTGAAGAAGGGCCACACCACCGCGGACGGGCTGTTCACGCTCACCGAGGTCGAGTGCATGGGCAATTGCTCGTCGGCGCCGATGGTGCAGATCAACGACGACAATTTCGAAGATCTCGATTATGATCGCACCCTCGCGATCCTCGACGCGCTGGCCAAGGGCGAGACCCCGAAGACGGGTACGCAGGAGCCGGGCCGGCACACGGTCGAGCCGCTGGGCGGCCCGACCACGCTGACCGCGATGGTGAACGAGAATCACGATTATCGGAGCGAGTGGTGATGCGGGGCAACAGCCTCATCGTCACCATCCTGGCCATCATCGGCGGCATCGTCGTGCTCGGCTGGGTGCTCAAGCTTGCATTTAACTTGATCGGGACGCTCGTCCTGATCGGTCTGGCCGTAGTCTTCTATCTGTTCGTACAGAAGCTGGTCGGGAAGGGACGCTAAGGTGCTTCAGGACAAGGACCGCATCTTCACCAATCTCTACGGCTACCAGTCGTGGCACCTCGACGCAGCCCGTGCGCGCGGCGCGTGGGACAACACCAAGGCGCTGCTGGAGCTGGGCCCGGACACCATCATCGACCGCATCAAGGCCTCGGGCCTGCGCGGGCGTGGCGGCGCCGGCTTCCCGACCGGCATGAAGTGGAGCTTCATGCCGAAGAACCCGACGCCCGAGCGTCCGAGCTTCCTCGTCATCAACGCCGACGAGTCCGAGCCGGGTTCGTGCAAGGACCGGGAGATCATCCGCCACGATCCGCATCTGCTGATCGAAGGCGCGCTGGTCGCGGGCTTCGCGATGCGGGCGCGTGCGGCGTACATCTACATTCGCGGCGAATATATCCGCGAGGCCGAGACGCTGTTTGCAGCCGTCGCCGAGGCCTATGCCGCCGGCCTGCTGGGCAAGAACGCCTGCGGTTCGGGCTATGACTTCGACGTCTTCGTCCATCGCGGCGCCGGCGCGTACATCTGCGGCGAAGAGACCGCGATGATCGAGAGCCTGGAAGGCAAGAAGGGCCAGCCGCGCCTCAAGCCGCCGTTCCCGGCGGGTGCCGGCCTCTATGGCTGCCCGACGACGGTCAACAATGTCGAGTCGATCGCGGTCGCCCCGACGATCCTGCGGCGCGGCCCCGAATGGTTCGCCAGCTTCGGCGCCGAGAACAACAAGGGCACCAAGCTCTTCCAGATCTCGGGCCATGTGAACAAGCCCTGCGTGGTCGAAGAGGCCATGTCGATCCCGTTCCGCGAGCTGATCGAGAAGCATTGCGGCGGCATTCGCGGCGGCTGGGACAATCTGCTCGCGGTGATCCCGGGCGGTTCGTCGGTGCCGCTGGTGCCGGCAGCCCAGATCATGGACTGCCCGATGGACTTCGACGGTCTGCGCGCGCTCGGCTCGGGCCTCGGCACCGCCGCCGTGATCGTGATGGACAAGTCGACCGACATCGTGCGCGCGATCAGCCGGCTCTCCTACTTCTACAAGCATGAGAGCTGCGGCCAGTGCACGCCGTGCCGCGAAGGCACCGGCTGGATGTGGCGCGTGATGGAGCGGTTGCGCACCGGCGACGCCGACATCAGCGAGATTGACACGCTGCAGCAGGTGACCAAGCAGGTCGAAGGCCACACCATCTGCGCCCTGGGTGACGCGGCCGCGTGGCCGATCCAGGGCCTGATCCGCCATTTCCGCCCCGAGATCGAGCGCCGTATCACCGAGCGCAAGTCGGGCGGCATCGAAACCATGCAAGAGGCGGCAGAGTAATGCCCAAGCTCAAGGTTGACGGAATCGAAGTCGAGGTGCCGCAGGGCGCCACCGTGCTCCAGGCCTGCGAGGCCGCGGGCAAGGAGATTCCGCGTTTCTGCTATCATGAACGGCTGAGCATCGCCGGCAATTGCCGCATGTGCCTGGTCGAGGTGAAGCCCGGACCGCCCAAGCCCCAGGCTTCGTGCGCGCTGCCGGCCGCCGACAATCAGGAAGTCCGCACCGACAGCCCGATGGTGAAGGCCGCGCGCGAAGGCGTGATGGAATTCCTGCTGATCAACCACCCGCTCGATTGCCCGATCTGCGATCAGGGCGGCGAGTGCGACCTGCAGGACCAGTCGGTTGCGTACGGTCGTGGCCAGTCGCGCTATGAGGAAAACAAGCGCGCGGTCACCGAAAAATATATGGGGCCCATCATCAAGACGGTGATGACCCGCTGCATCCAGTGCACCCGCTGCGTCCGCTTCGGCGAGGAAGTCGCCGGCGTGGAGGATATCGGCGCGATCTATCGCGGCGAGAACATGCAGATCACGACCTATCTCGAAAAGGCGTTCAAGAGCGAGCTTTCGGGCAATGTCGCTGACCTGTGCCCGGTCGGCGCGCTGACCCACAAGCCGGTCGCGTTCGAATATCGCCCTTGGGAGCTCAAGCGGAACCTGTCGATCGACGTGATGGACGCGGTCGGCACCAACATCCGCCTCGACAGCCGTGGCCGTCAGGTGATGCGCGTCCTGCCGCGCATCAACGAGGACGTGAACGAGGAGTGGGCGCACGACAAGACCCGTTACCATGTCGACGCGCTGGTCCGCCGCCGTCTCGACCGCCCGTTCGTTCGCAAGGACGGCAAGCTGGCCCCGGCGACGTGGGAAGAGGCGTTCGACGCGATCGCGGGCATTGCCGCGACTGCCGGCTCGAGCGTCGCGGCGATCGCCGGCGACTTGCTCGATGCCGAGACCATGTATGCCGCCAAGGCGCTGGTGAAGGCGTTCGGTTCGGATCTGCTCGAAGGCCGCCAGACCGGCATGGCCTATGACACGTCGAGCCTGGCAGCAGTGGCGTTCAACACCACCATCGCGGCGCTCGAAGAGGCCGATGCGATCCTGCTGGTCGGCACCAACCTGCGCTGGGAAGCGCCGCTGGTGAACACCCGCGTGCGCAAGGCGATCAAGCGCGGCGCCAAGGTGTTCGCGATCGGGCCGCAGGTGGATCTCACCTACAAGGTCGAGTGGCTGGGCGACGATCTGGGGCTGCTCAACAGCCTGCCGGAGAACCTCGCCCAGGCGATCGACAATGCCAAGAAGCCGGCGCTGATCCTCGGCCCGGGTGCGCTGAAGAACGGCCATGGTGCCGCGCTCGCGATCGCGGGTGCCTTCCAGCGCGCCGCGACCGAGACCGAGGCGGCATGGAACGGCTTCAACGTCGTCCACACCGCGGCGGCGCGGATGGCCGGCCTGATGCTCGGCTACGCGCAGAAGGGCGGCATTGCCGACATCGTCGCGGCCGCGCCGAAGCTCGCCTTCTTCCTGGGCGCCGACGAGGTGGACTTCTCGAAGTTCGCCGGCAGCTTCAAGGTCTATATCGGCCATCATGGCGACCAGGGCGCACATCATGCCGATGTGATCCTGCCTGGCGCCACCTATGCCGAGAAGCCGGGCACCTATGTGAACCTGGAAGGCCGCGTACAGCGCGCCGATCGCGCGGTGTTCGCACCGGGCGAGGCACGCGAGGACTGGACGATCCTGCGCGCGCTCTCCGAGAAGCTCGGCCGCACGCTGCCGTTCGACAGCTTCGACGAGCTGCGCGCTGCGATGGCGAGCGAGGTTCCGGCGCTCGGCCAGGAAGGTCTGGCCGAGTTCGCGTGGAACCCGCCCTCGCTTGCCAGCCAGGCTTCGGGTCCGGTGACCTATCCGGTCGCCGACTTCTATCTCACCAACGCCATCTGCCGTGCGTCGCCGACGATGCAGCGCTGCTCGGCCGAACTGCTCCATGGCGAAGATTTCGCAGAGGCCGCAGAATGACCTCCTGGTTCACCTATCTCGGCCTGCCGTACGAGCTGGCCTGGACCGTCGCCACGATCATCGACATCCTCGTCATCGCGCTGCCGGTGATGCTGGCCGTCGCCATGATCATCTATGCCGATCGCAAGATCTGGGCGGCGATGGCGCTGCGCCGCGGCCCGAACGTCGTCGGTCCGCTCGGCCTGATGCAGTCCTTCGCCGACGGTCTGAAGGTGTTCCTGCAGGAAACCATCGTGCCGTCGGGCGCGAACAAGGGCCTGTTTCTGCTCGCGCCGATCATCACCTTCACGGTCGCGTTGATCGTGTGGGCGGTGGTGCCGTTCCAGGCGGGCGTCGCGCTGTCGAACATCAATGTCGGCCTGCTCTATGTGCTCGCGGCCTCGTCGCTGGGCGTGTACGGCATCATCCTCGCCGGCTGGTCGTCCAACTCGAAGTACCCGTTCTACTCGGCGATCCGCGCGGCCGCGCAGATGGTGAGCTACGAAGTCTCGATCGGCTTCGTGCTGATCTCGGTCGTGCTCTGGGCCGGCACCTTCAACCTCGGCACCATCGTCGAGGCGCAAAAGGGCTATTACGGCTTCATCAACGGCAACTTCGTCAACCCGCTGCTCTTCCCGATGGCGATCGTGTTCTTCATCTCGTCGCTCGCCGAGACGCAGCGCGCGCCGTTCGACCTGACCGAAGCGGAGTCGGAGCTGGTCGCGGGCTATCAGACCGAATATTCGTCGATGGCCTTCGCGCTCTACTGGCTCGGCGAGTACGCCAACGTCATCCTGATGTGCGCGCTCAACGCGACTTTGTTCTGGGGCGGCTATCTCCCGCCGTTCGACTGGGCGCCGCTTTATGTCGTGCCGGGCATCATCTGGCTCTTCATCAAGATGTCGATCTTCTTCTTCTGCTTCAGCTGGGTGAAGGCCACGGTCCCGCGCTATCGCTATGACCAGCTGATGCGCCTGGGCTGGAAGATCTTCCTGCCGCTGTCGCTTCTCTTCGTCTTCCTCGTTTCCGGGTACCTCATGCTGACCCGGGTTGGAGTGCCCGCATGAGCGTCGCAAGTTTCGTCCGCACCTGGACTCTGTGGGAGTTCGTGAAGGCGCATGCCCTGACCTTGAAGTATTTTTTCAAGCCCAAGGCGACGATCAACTATCCGTACGAGAAGAACCCGCTCTCACCCCGCTTCCGCGGCGAGCATGCGCTGCGCCGCTATCCCAATGGGGAAGAGCGCTGCATTGCCTGCAAGCTGTGCGAGGCGGTGTGCCCGGCGCTGGCGATCACGATCGAGGCCGAACCGCGCGACGACGGCAGCCGCCGCACGACGCGCTACGACATCGACATGACCAAGTGCATCTATTGCGGGCTGTGCCAGGAGGCTTGCCCCGTGGATGCCATCGTCGAAGGTCCGAACTTCGAATTTTCGACCGAGACCCGCGAAGAGCTGATCTACGACAAGTCGAAGTTGCTCGATAACGGTGACCGCTGGGAAAGCGCGATCGCGGCGAACCTTGCCGCCGATGCGCCGTACCGTTAAAGCCCGCGACCAACGGTTCGGGGCGGACAGAAAAGGGGCCTGACAGGCAGTGATACAGGCTATCGCCTTCTATATTTTCGCGACCGTGGTGATCGTGTCCGCAGGGCTCACGATCGCGTCGCGCAATCCGGTGCACTCGGTCATGTGGCTGATCCTGGCGTTTTTCAACGCCGCGGGCCTCATGGTGCTGTGCGGGGCCGAGTTCATCGCGATGCTGCTCGTCATCGTCTATGTGGGCGCGGTCGCGGTCTTGTTCCTCTTCGTCGTCATGATGCTCGATATCGAGGTCGCGGCGATGCGGGCGGGCTTTGCGCGCTATCTGCCACTGGGGCTGGCGCTGGCCGTCGCCCTGCTGGCCGAGGTCATCATCGCGTTCCAGGCATGGAGCGTCGGCGGCGTGCAGCTGGCGGCCCGTGCGGCCCCGATCGCGCCCGAGGTGTCCAACATCCAGGCGATCGGCAACCTGCTGTACACGCGCTATCTGTTCATCTTCGAAGGCGCGGGCCTTGTCCTGCTCGTCGCGATGATCGGCGCGATCGTGCTCACCCATCGCAAGCGGGGCGGCGTCCGTCCGCAGAACATCGCCAAGCAGAATGCGCGTCAGCCGCATGAGGCGATCCGCAACATCAATCAGCCCATCGGGCAGGGGGTGGAACTGTGACGATCGGTCTCGTCCATTATCTGGTCGTTGCAGCGATCCTGTTCACCATGGGGGTGCTGGGTATCTTCCTCAACCGGAAGAACCTGATCGTCATCCTCATGGCGATCGAGCTCATCCTGCTCGCCGTGAACCTGAACCTCGTCGCCTTCTCGGCCGCGCTTCAGGATCTGGTGGGGCAGGTCTTCGCCATGTTCGTGCTGACCGTGGCCGCCGGTGAATCGGCGATCGGTCTGGCGATCCTGGTCATCTATTTCCGTGGCCGCGGCACCATCGCGGTCGACGACGTCAACCGGATGAAGGGGTAATCGGGTTGATCCTCGCTATCGTCTTCCTGCCGTTGCTGGCCGCCGCCATTGCGGGGTTCGGCAACAAGGCCATCGGGAACGTGCCCGCCAAGGTCGTCACGACCGGCGCGCTGTTCATTTCCTGTGCCCTCTCATGGCCGATCTTCATCGGCTAT
>NZ_CAJYHX010000018.1 GCF_913774285.1 uncultured Sphingomonas sp.
TTTTCTCGGGGCGGCCGCTGCGCCTGAATTTCGGTGACCGTCGCTGCGTTCCGGTGTGGAGCACCGCGTCGGTGGAGTGGCTTCTATGCCCGAGCCCCCCACCCGTCAACGAGAAAATGAAACTTTCTGTCGTTTTCGTGACAGATCCCCGGAAAATGGCGGAAATCCGCGCTTTTTGAGCCCACATGGTCCCGGCGGGAATGACCGTTTGATGACCATTCCCGCCGAATCAGGGGCGAATCTCCCCAGAATCAGCCCTGCATTCCCTGAATCGCGGCAAAGGCACGCACCGCTTCGGCTTCATCCCCACCCCACACGGCATGGCTGACCGCGAGGAAGTCCGCGCCCGCCTGCACCAGGGGTGCCGCATTGGCCGGGGTGATCCCGCCGATTGCGACGCAGGGGATTTCGAACAGCGCCGACCACCAGGACAGGATCACCGGCTCGGGGCGATGCTCCGTCGTCTTGGTGCTGGTCGGATAGAAGGCGCCGAACGCGACATAGTCGGCCCCCGCCTCCCCTGCTTCCATCGCCAGGTGCCGGCTGTCGTGGCAGGTCACGCCGATCTGGACGTTGGGGCCGAGGATCACGCGCGCCTCGCGGGCATCGCCGTCCCCCTGACCCAGATGCACGCCGTCGGCGCCGAGACGCTTGGCGAGGCTGACGCTGTCGTTGACGATGAAGGCGACCTCGGCATCGGCGCAGATACGCTGGAGCGGCTCGGCGAGCTTGGCGGCCTGGTGCTGGTCGACATCCTTCACCCGGAACTGGAAGGCGGCCACCGGGCCGGCATCGAGCGCGCGGCGCAGGCGATCGGCAAAGCCACCGGTCACGTCGAGCGGCGAGATCAGATAGAGCTGGCAGGGCGGGCGACGATCGTCGCGGACGAATTTCTCGGCAAAGCCTTCGAGGTTCGCTTCGTCTTCGAGATCGTCGAAGGGATCGGACATTGTGTACTCCGCTGCTGAAATGTCGGCGGAACTCTACCGCCTTTGTCGGCGGGCCTTCCACCCCCTGTCCGTCGGGGTCAAGCAGCGGCAGTTATGCGGCGGCGCCGTCCGGGCGAACCCGTCGGCGCCGCCGGGGCAGGTTTCAGGCCTCCTCGCCCTTGTAGATCGCTACCAGCTTGTCGAGCATCGCCAGCGCTTCGGCGCGCGGGCGCTGGAAGGTGTTGCGGCCGATGATCGAGCCGTTGCCGCCGCCGGCGAGAATGTCGCGGGCGTCCTGGTACACCGCATCCGCGCCCTTGGACGCGCCGCCCGAGAAGACGACGATACGGCGGCCGGCGAAGCAGCTCTGCACGACATGGCGCACGCGGTCGGCCTGGTTGGACCAGTCGGTGCCCTCATAGAGCTTCTTGGCCTCGGCCTGCTCGATGTTCGCGGCAGGCAGCTTGACCTTGATGATGTGCGCGCCGAGCAGCGCCGCCATGTGCGCGGCATAGGCGCCGACATCGAGCGCCAGTTCGCCTTCCTTGCTGAGCTTGCCGCCGCGCGGATAGGACCAGATCACCGTCGCGATGCCGACCGAGGCGGCCTGGGCGCGCATTTCCTTGATCTCCTCCATCATCTCGAACACGCCGTCGGCGCCCGGATAGATGGTGAAGCCGATCGCCGAGCAGCCGAGGCGCAGCGCATCGTCGACGCCGCCGGTCACCGCCTGGTCGATGCCGGTCGCCCAGCTGTTCGAGCTGTTGACCTTGAGGATGGTCGGGATCTGGCCGGCGAAGGTGTCGGCCCCGGCCTCGATCATGCCGAGCGGGGCGGCATAGGCCGAGAGGCCCGCGTCGATCGCGAGCTGGAAGTGGTAGTGCGGATCATAGGCGTCGGGATTGACCGAGAAGCTGCGCGCGGGCCCATGCTCGAAACCCTGGTCCACCGGCAGGATGATCAGCTTGCCGGTGCCGCCCAGCTTGCCCTGCATCAGGATGCGCGCGAGGTTCGCCTTCACGCCCGGATTGTCGGAGCCGTAATTGTCGAGGATCGCTTTGACGGCCGGTGTGATGCCCATGATGTCCCTCTGGATGGTGATACCGAGGGGTCCGTATCGCGCCCCTTCCCTTACGAAAAGGCTGACAACGTTGCCGAGTTGCTGCGGAGCAAAACTATTTCCGCAGCTGCGTAACAGCTCCGTTACCTGCCAGGTGATTGGTATTCCTTTGGTTCGTAGAAGCTGTCTTATTGAAGCGATACCACTGCACCCGACCATCCTCCGCCCAGGACGGGTGAGAGAATCGCTGTACCGTCGTTGCAAAAGAAAAGGGCGGGAGCGCAGTCGCGTCCCGCCCTTCGCCATGGGTATTGCCTGACTTAGCGAGCGAGGGCGGCGACGCCGGGGAGTTCCTTGCCTTCCATCCATTCCAGGAAGGCGCCGCCTGCGGTCGAGACGAAGCTGAACTCGCCGCCGACGCCGGCCTGGTTGAGCGCCGCGACCGTGTCGCCGCCGCCGGCGACCGAGACGAGCTGGCCTTCCTTGGTGAGCGCCGCCGCGGTGCGGGCGAGCGAGACGGTCGCCGCATCGAAGGGCGGGATCTCGAACGCGCCGAGCGGGCCGTTCCACACCAGCGTCTTGCAGGTCTTGAGCACGTCGGCGAGCGCCTCGGTGGCGGCGGGGCCGACGTCGAGGATCATCTCGTCCGCCGCGACTTCATGGACGTTGACGGTGCGGACCGGCGGGTTGGCACGGAATTCCTTCGCCACCACCACGTCGTACGGCAGGTGCACGGTGCAGCCGGCCGCGTCTGCGGCATCCATGATCTCTTCGGCGGTGCCGGTCAGGTCATGCTCGCACAGGCTCTTGCCGACATCGACACCGCGCGCGGCGAGGAAGGTGTTGGCCATGCCGCCGCCGATGATCAGGTGATCCACCTTGGCGACGAGGTGCTTGAGCACGTCGAGCTTGGTCGAGACCTTGGCGCCGCCGACCACCGCCGCGACCGGATGCTCGGGATTGCCGAGCGCCTTGTCGAGCGCGTCGAGTTCGGCTTCCATCTGGCGGCCGGCAAAGGCGGGCAGCTTGTGGGCGAGGCCTTCGGTCGAGGCGTGGGCGCGGTGCGCGGCCGAGAAGGCGTCGTTGACATAGAGATCGCCGAGCGCGGCAAAGCGATCGACCACCGTCGGGTCGTTCTTTTCCTCGCCGCCGAAGAAGCGGGTGTTCTCGAGCAGTGCGATGTCGCCGTCGTTCAGCGTCGCGACTGAGGCGGCATCGCCGTCCCAGTCGATATAGCGGACCGGGCGGCCCAGCACCTGCTCGAACGGCTTCACCACCTGGGCGAGCGACAGCTCCGCGCTGGGCACGCCCTTGGGGCGGCCGAAATGCGCGAGGACCAGCACCTTGGCGCCCTTGTCGGCGAGTTCGGCAACAGTCTGGATCGCGGCGCGGAAGCGCGTGTCGTCGCTCACCTTGCCGTCGGCCATCGGCACGTTGAGGTCCTCGCGGACCAGCACCCGCTTGCCGGTGATATCGCCCATGTCGTCGAGCGTCTTGAAACTGCGCGCCATGCTGAACCCCTCGCGTTTGAAAATCTGCGCGAGCGGCAGCCTGATGGCGGAGCGCTCGCACCCTGCGCTTGTGCCGTTGGTCGCCGTGCCGCCCCCGTTCCACCAGCGTCATCCCGCGAAAGCCGGGATCCATTGGCCTGAACTTCTTGGCTCCTGCTTCGCCGGAGTGGCGAATGGATCCCGGCTTTCGCCGGGATGACAGAAGAGGAGCTACCCAGCGACGCTACGGCCGCTTTGAAGATGGGAGGGGCTGCAGGCCGTGCAGCCGTCCTCCCCTCCCCTAGCCCCTCCCGCACGCGGGAGGGGGAATTTGGTAGTCCCCCGCTTCAGCGGAGGACTTCCGTCTTAGAACCCCGCCATCACGGTCGCGGTGTCGACCATGCGGTTGGAGAAGCCCCATTCGTTGTCGTACCAGCTGACCACGCGGACCAGCTTGCCGTCGATCACCGCGGTTTCCAGGCTGTCGACGGTCGACGATGCCGGCGTGTGGACGATGTCGGCCGAAACGATCGGATCGGCGGTGTAGACCAGCACGCCCTTGAGCGGGCCGCTCTCCGACGCCGCCTTCAGCACCGCGTTGACTTCCTCGACACTGGTGTCGCGGCCCGGCATGAAGGTCAGGTCGACGAGGCTGCCGTCCGGCACCGGCACGCGGACGGCCGAACCGTCGAGCTTGCCCTTCAGCTCCGGCAGCACCTCGCCCACCGCGCGGGCGGCGCCGGTCGTGGTCGGGATGATCGACATCGCGGCAGCGCGCGCACGGCGCAGGTCCGGGTGGATCTGGTCGAGGATCTTCTGGTCGTTGGTATAGGCGTGCACCGTGGTCATCAGGCCGCGCTCGATGCCGATCGCGTCGTTGAGCACCTTGGCGACCGGCGCCAGGCAGTTGGTGGTGCACGAAGCGTTCGAGACGATGGTGTGCTCGGCGGTCAGCTTGTCGTGGTTCACGCCGTAGACGACGGTGAGATCGACATTCTTGCCCGGGGCCGAGATCAGCACCTTCTTGGCGCCCGCGTCGATATGCTTCTGGGCGTCTTCGCGCTTGGTGAAGAAGCCGGTGCACTCGAGCACGATGTCGACGCCGTTCTCGGCGTGCGGCAGGTTGGCGGGATCGCGCTCGGCGGTCACCTTGATGCGCTTGCCGTCGACGACGATGTCGTTGCCGTCGGCCTCGACCGTGCCCGGATACTTGCCATGCACGCTATCGCGCGAGAACAGCCAGGCGTTCGACTTCGCGTCCGAGAGGTCGTTGATCGTGACCAGCTCGAGGCCGCTTTCGGGGCGCTCGAGGATCGCGCGTGCCACCAAACGGCCGATACGTCCGAAACCGTTGATCGCAACCTTCGTCATGCCTGTTCTCCGTTCAGCTTAGCGAGGATCTGCGGGACGATGGCGTCCGCAGTAAGACCGAAATGTTCGTAGAGCTTTAGATAGGGACCCGAAGCGCCGAAACCATCCACGCCGAAGCGCAAACCCTCGGTGCCGGTATAGCGCTCCCAACCGAAAGTGGTGCCCGCCTCGATCGATACCTTGAGTGCATCCTGCGGCAGGATGTCACGCTTGTAGCCGGCATCCTGCGCATCGAAGCGCTCGAAGCATGGGACAGAAACCACGTCGGCGCCGATGCCCTGGGCTTCCAGCGCCGCACGGACCGCCACGGCGATCTCGACTTCCGAGCCGGTGGCGAGCAGCACCACCTTGCGGGGAGCCTCCGCCTCCAGCAGCGCGTAGGCGCCGCGGGCCGAGCGGTTCTCGGCGGCTTCGGTGCGCAGCTGCGGCAGGTTCTGGCGGCTGAGCGCGATCAGCGACGGGCCGTCGGTCTTGGCGAGCGCGGCTTCCCACGCCTCCGCCGTCTCGACGACGTCGCACGGGCGCCACACGTCGAGGTTGGGGATCACGCGCAGGCTCATCAGATGCTCGACCGGCTGGTGGGTCGGGCCGTCCTCGCCGAGGCCGATCGAGTCATGCGTCATCACATAGACGACGCGGGCATGCTGGAGCGCTGAGAGGCGGATCGCCGCACGGGCATAGTCGGCGAAGACCAGGAAGGTGCCGCCATAGGGGATCACGCCGCCATGCAGCGCCATGCCGTTCATCGCGGCGGCCATGCCGAACTCGCGGATGCCGTAATTGACGTAGCGGCCGCCGTAATTGTCCGCATCGAGCCGCTGCAGCCCCTTGGTCAGCGTGTTGTTCGAGCCGGTGAGGTCGGCCGAGCCGCCGATCGTCTCGTCGAGGATCGCGTTGACCGCCTCCAGCGCGAGCTCGGACGCCTTGCGGGTCGCGACCTTCTGCGGGTTGGCGAGCAGGCTCTGGACATGCGGCTGGAGCAGGTTCGGCTGCACGTCGCCGCGGCGTTCCCAGCCGAGGCGATCGGGGTGCCCGGCCAGGCGCTCGGCCCAGGCGGCGTGCGATGCGGCACCGCGGGTACCGGCGGCAAGCCAGGCGTCGCGGATGTCCTGCGGGATTTCGAACGCCGGGTGGTTCCAACCGAGCGCGGTGCGCGCCGCGGCGATCTCGTCCTTGCCCAGCGGCGACCCGTGGACCTTGGACGAGCCCTGCTTGTTGGGCGCGCCCTTGCCGATGATGGTGCGGCACTTGACCAGCACCGGCTTGTCGCTGGCGACCGCTTCGTCGAGCGCGCGGACGATGTCGGCCTCGTCATGGCCGTCGCATTCGACGACGTGCCAGCCGGTGGCACGGTAGCGCGCCGGAATGTCCTCGACCGAGGAGAGCGAGACCGGGCCGTCGATGGTGATGTTGTTGTCGTCCCACAGCACGACCAGGCGGTTGAGCTTGAGGTGCCCGGCAATGCCGATCGCTTCGTGGTTGATGCCCTCCATCAGGCAGCCGTCGCCGGCGATCACCCAGGTGCGGTGATCGACCAGATCGTCGCCGAAGGTCGCGTTCAGGTGCCGCTCGGCGATCGCCATGCCGACCGCCATGGCCAGGCCCTGGCCCAGCGGGCCGGTGGTGCACTCGACGCCCGGCAACTCAAAATTCTCGGGATGGCCGGCGCAGGGGCTGCCGATCTGGCGGAAGTTCTTGATGTCTTCCAGCGTCGGGCGGGCATAGCCGGTCAGGTGCAGCAGCGAATAGAGCAGCATCGAGCCATGGCCGGCCGACAGCACGAAGCGGTCGCGATCGGGCCAGGCGGGGTCCGCCGGATCGAACTTGAGATAACGCTGGAAGAGGACGGTCGCGACGTCGGCCATGCCCATCGGCATGCCGGGGTGACCCGAATTGGCGGCCTCAACCGCGTCCATGGAAAGCGCGCGAATGGCGTTGGCGCAATCGGCGAAGGATGCTGTCACGTGATATTCCCCGTCTGGTCGCGCACGCCTTTGGAAGCATGGGGCCCCGCCGTCAACCGTTCGGCGCAGGCGTTACGACCTGCGTTAACCGTGCTGCCCTTGCCGCTGCGGCGAACCATGCTATCCGACAGGATAATGTCCGACCTTGTATCAGATCGTATCGAACGGGCTCTGAAGCGTATCGAAGTCGCCGCGGCCGCACAGACGCAGGCGCGCGCGAAGCTCGAAACCCGCAACGCGACGCTGCGCGCGCGGATCGAGTCGGCGCTGGTCGATCTGGATACGCTGATCGCCCGCGAACGCGAGCTGGAAGCGCAGCTGGCCGGCGATGACGCGGATACGGCCGAAGAGGAGCAGGGCTGATGGCGGAGATCACCCTCCAGGTCGCCGGGCGCAGCTATTCGGTGTCCGCCCGCGACGAGGACATGCCGCATCTGCGCGAACTGGAGGCGCGCATCGGCAGCCATGCCGACGCCGCACTGCGCGCAGCCGGCGGGCAAAGCGGCGAGCGCACGCTGCTCTATCTCGCGCTGATCCTCGCCGATGCGCTCGACGAAGCGGAGAAGAAGCCCGCGCCAGCCCCCGCCGTTCCCGACGAACTGCTCGAGCGGATCGCCGATCGGCTGGAGGCTGTCGCATCGGCCCTTGAGGAAAGCGACGCGACGTCCTAGATTAGAGCTGTGGCGGGAACTGCCCGGTGCGAGCCTTAGCAATTATCCCTGAGGCTATAATCTTCATCCATGGGAGCTGTCCCTGTGCAGATCCTGGTCTGCAACACATGGTTCCCACCTGACGTTCTGTGCGTCGGTGGATATTCAGGCCAACGGCCCATGGTGGTTCCCGTCACACCTTGCCCGCGAAACCGATGCTGAGCGACAAGCCCGCCCTTCGCGCGCGACTTCGCGCCGCCCGCGACCTGTTCGCCGCCGAGTCGAGTACCGCGATTCGCGCACCGGAAGCGTTCGTCGAACGGCTGGCGCCGGCGATGGTCGTCGCCACCTATTGCCCGGTGGGCAGCGAGGCCGATCCGACCCAGCTCGCCGCCGCCGCCGCCGAGCGCGGCTGTGCGCTGGCGCTCCCCCATGTCATCGACCGCGCCGCGCCGATCCGCTTCCTCGCCTGGGAAATGGGCGCACCGCTGGTCGCCGGGCCGTTCGGGCTGCGCCAGCCGGATGCGGCCAGCCCCGAAGTCGCGCCGGACGTGATCCTGACGCCGCTGATCGGTTATGACCCGCGGCTCAACCGCCTCGGCCAGGGTGCCGGGCATTATGACCGCGCCTTTGCCCGCTTCGAAAAGGCGTGGCGAGTGGGCGTCGCCTGGTCCGCGCAGGAGGTTCCTGCCCTTCCCGCCGATATCTGGGACGTGCCGCTCCACGCCGTGGTGACCGAGCAGGGCATGCTGTGGCACGCCGAGCCATGAACCCCAGCTGGCGCAAACCCGCCGGCGCGCTGGCGATCGTCGGGCTGATCCTGGTGTGGGTGGTGCTCGTCGCGAGCTTCTCCGGGCAGATCGGACGGCTGCCGATCCTGGTGCAGACGCTGATCTACCTGGCGCTGGGGATCGTCTGGATCCTGCCGCTCAAGCCGCTGCTACGGTGGATGGAGACGGGGCGCTGGCGATAGGAACACGGCTGGCTAGCAGGACCCGGTCTCTCTGCAATTGGCTGATCGGCATCGCAGTCGTCATGGCATTGATCGTGCCCCTCTACGCCATGGTTTCGGAACGGAGCTGGCTCGCCCCCCTGCTGTGGCCGCTCTCGCCGATCTACTGGCTCGCCGTCGCGGGCTGGGCGGTCTGTGTCGGGTGCGTGCTGCGCTGGCAGCGGCGATGGTGGCTGCTGCTTACCGCCCTCCCCGTCCTGTATCCCGCGGGTCTTCTGGGCTTCTTGTTGCTCCTTCTATCGGGCGCCAAAATTTTCTGACCGCATGGCGTTCGCGCCGCCGCGTACGGCGGCGCGAGAAATCACTTCCGCTCGCGGATCGCCTTGAACTCGGACCCTGCCTTCCACGTCGGCCAGGCCGCCCCATTCGCCAGCTCCGCCCCGATCGTGCCGAGCAGGTCGATGTCCTGCACCGCGCCCGTGAGGTTCCAGTCCGGCCCCCAGGCATCGCAGGCCTGATGGTAGCACTGCCCGGTATAGGCATCGATCCAAGCCTGCCCGGCCACCACCCCGCCCTGCTTGAGATCCGAGGCCCCGGCGATGCCCATCAGGAGCAGCGTCGGCACGCCCTGCTTGGCGAAGGAGAAGTGATCCGCGCGGTAGAACAGCCCGCGCTCGGGCAGCCCCTCGGGCGTCACCCGCCGGCCTTGCGTCGCTGCCACGCGGGCCATGTCGTCCTCCAGCGTGTTCTGGCCCTTGCCGACCAGCACCACGTCGTTGGCGAGCCCTGCGGTCTGCAGGATGTCGAGCGTCAGATTGGCGACGGTCTTGGCCATCGGCACCACCGGGTGCTGGGTATAATAGAGTGAGCCGAGCAGCCCGCGCTCCTCGGCCGTCCAGGCCGCGAAGACGACGCTGCGCTTCGGCGCCGGCCCCGCCTTCATGCTCCGGGCGATCTCCAGCAGCCCGGCAATGCCCAGCGCGTCGTCATTGGCGCCCGCGCGGTAGATGCGGCCCTTCGCGTCGGGCTTGCCGACGCCGTACGCATCCCAGTGGGCGCCGAACATCACCGCCTCGTCGGGCCGCTCGCTGCCGGGGATCTTGGCGAGCACATTGTAGCTGTCGACCTGCTCGGCGGTGACCGGCACGTCCGCGGTGAAGCGCACGCCTTCCAGCGGCACCGGCCGGAAGCTCGCCTTGCGCGCCTCGATGCGCAGCTTGGCCAGATCTAGCCCGGCGGCCGCGAACAGCCGCGTCGCCGCCCCGCCCTCCAGCCAGCCCTGCAGCGCCACGCTCGTCAGGTCCTCGGGCTTGCGGACGATGTCGTAATTTTCGCCGCCGCTGCTGATCACCACGTTCCAGCCATAGCCGGCCCCGGGCGTGTCATGGACAATCAGCGCGGCGACCGCGCCGCGCCGGGCGGCTTCCTCGAACTTGTAGGTCCAGCGGCCATAATAGGTCATCGTCCGCCCGCCGAACTTGCCGGCGACCGCCTCGCCTTGCCCAGCCGAGAAATCGGGATCGTTGACCAGGAACACCGCGACCTTGCCCTTCAGGTCGACGCCCTTGAAATCGTCCCACTGGCGCTCGGGCGCGGTGACGCCATAGCCGACGAAGACAACCGGCGCGTTCGCGATTCGGGCAGCGGCATCGGGGCGAATCGTCGAGACGTAGAGGTCCTTGGACTGCTCGACCGGCATCGCGCCCTTGGGGCCGTCGAATCGAAGCGTTGCGGGCGCGCCGAGGCGGGTGTGGAGCAGCGGCACCTTCTGCAGCCACTGGCCGTCCGGACCGGCCGGCTCCAGCCCCAGCGCCTCGAATCGCGCGACCAGATAGCCGAGGGTGCGATCCTCTCCGCGCGTGCCGGGCGCACGACCTTCGAACGCATCCGACGCCATCGTGCGGACGGTCTGTTCGATTCGCTTCGAATCGGCAGCGATCTGCGCCGAGGCCGGGAATGCGGTGGTGGCGAGGAAAAGCGCGGAGAGCGCGGCGGCGCGAGCGGGCATGCGGATCATCGCAATGGCTTAGCGCAGAAACAGGAGGGCCTGCAAAGGCCCGGCCTGCGCGCATGGTCCTCTTTTCCGAGGAGATGCGCCGCATGGCGCGAGTGACGGGGCTCGAACCCGCGACCTCCGGCGTGACAGGCCGGCGCTCTAACCAACTGAGCTACACCCGCTTGAGCCAAGCGAGGAGGCGGCACCTAGCCGCGTGTTTTCAGGCTGTCAACCGGATTGATCGAGGTTCGCGCGACGACGCGAACGAATGTCCGAAGGATCGCGTACGAGCGTGCCCTGCTCGAACAGGAATCCGGCGATGTCGGGCTTGCCCGCGGCGTTGAGCACGGTCTGGATGATGATCAGCAGCGGCACCGCCAGCAGCGCACCGGTGGTGCCCCACACCCAGCCCCAGAAGCTCAGCGAGATCAGGATCATGATCGGGTTGATGGTCAGCCGGTGGCCGACGATCAGCGGGGTGACGACGTTCGCCTCGACGAGATGCGCCGCGATCATGATCGCCGGCGGCACCATCGCCGTGCCGATATCGGCATAGGACATCAGCCCGCCCACCGCGAGCAGCAGCGCGGCGATCACCGGGCCGATATAGGGGATATAGTTGAGCAGCGCGACGAGGCCGCCCCACATCAGCGGCGTCGGCATGCCCATCAGCCAGAGTGCGCCGGCGACGATCAGGCCCAGGGTGACGTTGATCAGCGTGATCGTGCCCAGATAGGCCGAGGTATCGTCGACAACGTCCTGGATCACCCGCGCGGTTGCCATCGCGCCGCCGAAGCTGGCGCGGCTGGTGATCGCGCGGCGGCGCAGCCGGGTCCAGCCGGCGAGGAAGAAGTAGATGACGAGGATCGCGAAGAACATCTCGATCAGCGCCGACGGCGCCGAGGTGGTGAACAGGTCCATCAGCGACGTCGGTGGCTGCGCGGTCTGCACCACCGGCTGGCGCACCGGCGCGGAGGCGAAGTTGTTCAGCGTCTTGTTCACGAACCGCTCGAGGTTGGAATAGAAGCGGATCAGCGGTTCGAGATTGTGCTGGATCTTGGGGATGCTCTCGGGGAGCCGGCGGATCCACTGCCAGGCCGGTACCACGATCGAGGCGAGCGCGACATTGGCCGCGGTCAGGAACAGCAGCACGCAGATGAACGCGGCGATCGGTGCGGGCAGCCGGTGCCGCTCCAGCCATTCCAGGAAAGGCACCAGCGCGATCGCGATCACCAGCGAGGCGGTGACCGGCAGGAAGAAGCGCGCGCCCGCCTGGAGCGCGAAGGGCAGCGCCAGCACCAGCCCCATGCCGGCGATCAGCACCAGCGCGGCCATCAGCCGGTCGCGGCGCAGGCTGGGTACCGGCTCCTCGCCCTCCCAGTCCTCGGGCAGGTCGGCGGCCGCGATCGGATCGGGAACGCCCCCCGCCCCGCCATCGTCTGCACCCATCATCCCGGTACGCTGGTCCACGCGGCAATCCCTTTCTGGTACAGTGTAGAGGCGTGATCGTGTTGCGGCAATGCGCGGCCCTAACACGGCGCAATTGCGGCGGCATGTGTTGCCAGCTAGCCTCAATTGCATGGCCGAATTGCTTCTGGTGATCGACGAGGGCACCACCTCGACTCGGGCGATGCTCTTCGCGCCTTCCGGACAATGTGTTGCGAGTAGATCTGCAGAACTGACGCAGCATTATCCGGGCCCCGGCCTGGTCGAGCACGACGCGGGCGAGATCTGGCGGCAGAGCCATGCGTGCGCCGCGGCGATGGTGACGCTGGCGGGCGGTCCGCAGCGGATCGCCGCGATCGGCATCACCAACCAGCGCGAGACGGTGGTGTTCTGGGACAAGGCGACCGGCGAGCCGCTCGCCCCGGCGATCAGCTGGCAGGACCGTCGCACCGCAGCCCTGTGCCAGGCGATGCGCGAAGCGGGCGACGAACCCGGCATCCAGGCGCGCACCGGGCTGCTGCTCGATCCCTATTTTTCCGGCACCAAGATCGCCTGGGCGATGGAGCACTGGCCGCAGCTCAGGGCTGCAGGCGAACGACTGGCAATCGGCACGGTGGAGAGCTGGCTGGTGTGGAAGCTCACCGGCGGGCTGCACATCACCGACGCCACCAACGCCTCGCGCACGCTGCTGATGGGCCTGGGAAGTGGCGGCTGGAGCGACGGGCTGGTCGACCAGTTCGGTGTACCGCGCGCCGCGCTGCCCGAGATCGTCGACTGCGCCGGCCGCTTCGGGGTGACCAAGGCGTTCGGCGGCGCGATCCCGCTCTGCGGGCTCGTAGGCGACCAGCAGGCGGCGACGATCGGCCAAGCCTGCCTCACCCCCGGCGACACCAAGGCGACCTATGGTACCGGCGCCTTCGTGCTAACCAATGCCGGCGCGCGCCAGCCGCGCTCGCGGCACCGGCTGCTGTCGACCGTGCTGTGGCAGCTCGGCGGGCGCCGCACCTATGCGCTGGAAGGATCGGTGTTCGTCGCGGGCAGCCTCGTCCAGTGGCTGCGCGATTCGCTGGGGCTGATCGCGACCGCGGCGGAGAGCGAGGCGGTGGCGCGCTCGGTGCCGGACAATGGCGGCGTCTACTGCGTGCCGGCCCTCACCGGCCTTGGCGCGCCCTGGTGGCAGCCGGAAGCGCGCGCAGCGATTTCGGGCCTCAGCTTCTCGGCGGGCCGCGCGCATATCGTCCGCGCGGCGCTGGAGGCGATGGCGCACCAGAGCCACGACCTCGAGACCGCCTTCGCCGCGGACGGCGCACAATGGGGCCGCTTGCGCGTCGACGGCGGCATGATCACCAACGACTGGATCGCGCAGGACCTGGCCGACATGCTCGCCCTCCCCGTAGACCGGCCCGATTTCGCGGAGACCACCGCGCTGGGCGCCGCGATGCTGGCCGGGCTCGGCTGCGGCATGTTCGACAGCCTGGACGACGCGGCGATGATGCGCGGTACGATCCGGACGTTCGAGCCGCAGATGGAGCCGGACGTTCGCGCGGCGCGGCTGTCGGGCTGGCGCGATGCGATCACCCGCGTGCTCGCCGGCGACTGATCGCCGCTTCCGATGCGCATTGCCGCGGTCCAGTGTCGACCCGTGTTCGACGATGCCGAACGGACATGCGCGATCATCGCCGAGCGGCTGCGCTGGGCCGATTCCCAGGGCGTCGACCTGCTGCTGTTTCCCGAAGCGTGGCTGCTCGGCCATAGCTATGACGCCGTGGTGATCCGGGCGCGCGCCAACGTCGCCAGCGAACGCGCCCTGCCGGCATTGTGCGCACGGATCGCGGATTTTTCCTCGACGCTGGTTCTGGGCACGTTCGAGACCTTGGGCGAGCAAGTTATCAATTCCGCCGTCGTGATCGAGAACGGGCGGGTGGTCGGGCGCTATGCCAAGGCGCATCCGAACGAAGCGGGCGTCACGCCGGGCTCCGACTTTCCGGTCTTCGCGCGATCGGGCCTGCGCTACGGGATCAACATCTGCAACGACGCCAATTACCCGGAAGCGGCCGCGAGGCTGGCGGACCGGGGGGCCGGGCTGATCCTCTACCCGCTCAACAATCTGCTCCGCCCGGAGACCGCGGAGCGCTGGCGCGCGAGAAGCCTCGCCAACCTCGCTGCCCGGGCGCGGGAAACGGGGTGCTGGGTCGTCTCTGCCGATGTTGCGGGCGCAGCCGGCGACTGCCGCAGCTATGGCTGCACGGCGATCGTGTCTGCGGCCGGAGAAGTTGTGGCGCGCGTGCCAGAGCTGATGAAAGGCGTGGCATCGTTCGATCTGCCGGACGCGCCGACCGTCAGCTGAACAGCCAGCTGCCGAGCAGCCGCCCGGGAAGCAAGGTGAACAGCCCGGCGACGGCCAATCCCAGGTAGGTGAGCGACATCACCCGGCGGTGCGCCTCGATCCGGTGGCGGCGGGCGAGCAGGATGCCGCGCGGGATCATCACCAGCACCACCACCGACAGCAGATGGATCGGGCTAAGGTTGCCCGTCATGCCGCGCAGCCCGAAGCTGGAGAGCGCCGTGACCAGCATCAGCACCGCCCAGAGCTTGCCCAGGGCGCGGTGCAGCGCATCGCCCTTGCGGCGGAGCAGGACGTAGGCGCCCAACGGGAGCGCCGGCAGCACGGCGACGAGGTGCACGGCCAGCCAGAGGTTGCGCACGCTTGACCGGGCGACGGCGCCGCTTGCAAGGCCGTGGACGAGGGCCAGCAGGATGGCGCCACCGGCGATCGCGCCCAGGGCGACGATCAGCCGGTCGCGCGAGGGGAGTTCGAAGCCGGGATGTGCAACGTCGTTCATGAGTGTCTCCTTTCCAGCCATGATGCCGCATGGCCGGCCGCGGGCGAGCGGCTTTGCGGGAATGGAAGCCTTGGTTTCGCAAATGGCGCGCTGTGCCCGTCGGCGTCCCGTTCGCGAACCGCGAACGGGCAGGTCGCGTGATCCGCAGGCGCAGGCTGCTTGCAGAGCTGGCCGTCCTCGGCGGGCTGATTCTGGTGCTGGCGGCGCTCGGGCCGTTCGGCTCCTATGCGACGCCGCTGGGCCCTCGCCTGCTGCACTGGGCGCTGTACCTCGTCACCGGCTATGCCTTTTTCCGCCCGGTGATCGCCGCCGGGAGCGCACTTGCGCGCCAGACGGGGATGTCGCGGCTCGTCGCGATTGCGATCGCCTGCGTGCTCGGCGCCTTCCCGACCAGCATGATCTTCGTCTTCGCGGCCGCCGGCCCGGCCTGGCGATCGGTGACGGCCCCCAATCTCGCCGGAGCCTATCTGCAGACGCTGATCGTCGGCGCGACGGTGACGATCGTGCAGCTTCTGGCCGAGCGCCGCCCTGGTCCCGCAGACACCTCTCCTGCCCCCTCAGAAGCGCCGCTTCCGGATCAACAACCGGTCGCGGCTGTCGATGCGACCGGGGAAGCGGTCGCGCCTGCCCTGCTCGACCAACTGCCGCCCCATCTTCGTGGGCCGATCCTCTGCCTCGAGAACGAGGACCATTATGTTCGCGTGCACACCGCCCAGGGCAGCGCGCTGGTGCTGATGCGGATGCGCGATGCCGTCGTCCAGCTGGAGGGCCATGGCGCGCGCATCCATCGCAGCTGGTGGGTCGCACGCCGCGCGGTGGCGGGCGCCGTCCGCCAGGATCGCAACTGGAAGCTTCGCCTCGTCGACGGCCGCGAGGTCCCGGTGGCGCGCGCCAGCGTGCCGGAACTCCGCGCGCAGGGCTGGCTGGGCGACGAACCACCCGCCGCCTGACGACAAAAAAGGCCGGCCCGGGGGCGTACCCCAGGCCGGCCAGGTCAATCCTCGGGGAGAGGAAGGATCAGAACTTCACGCCGATCCCGGCGAAGAAGGTGGTGCCGCTGCGCGTCTCGTTGTGCAGGCGGTGGTAGATGCTGTTGTACTGGACCTCGGTCTCGTTGGTGAGGTTGATCGCGTCGAGCGTCAGCCGCACCCGGTCGGTCACATTGAAGAACGCCGCGGCGTCGACATAGACGGTGCCGTCGAAGCCGTCCTTGCTGGCCGCGTTCTTGCCGTCATAGGCAGTGCGCAGATAGGACGAGCGATAGTTCATCGAGCCGCGGATGCCCCAGCGCCTGGTCTCGTAATAGAGCGTCGCGTTGGCGTTGGTGTTCGACAGGCCCGGGATCGGGCTGTCGACGCCCTTGTTCGGCGCGTTGGAGTCGAGCAGCGTCAGGTTCGCCGCCATGCCCAGCTTGTCGAACGGCGCGGGCAGGAAGGTGAAGTTGGTCTGCGCCGCCATCTCGACGCCGGTGACATAGGCCTTGGCCAAGTTCACCGGCTGGGTGAACTCGGCGACGATCGTGTTCGGGGTCGCGCCCGGGATCATCGAGGTCGGCAGGCCGGTGGTGCTGTAGGGCACGTTCAGCAGCGTCTGGCTCGCGACCAGGTTGCGGATGTCCTTGTGGAACACGCCCAGCGAGACGAGGCCGACCTTGCCGAAATACCATTCGGCCGAGGCTTCGACCGAATTGTCCTTGTACGGCTTGAGGTTCGGGTTGCCGATGCTCGCGGTGATCTTGCCATTGTCGGCATTGGCGCTGCCCGAGGCCGCGACCGAGCTGAGGCCCGGGCGGTTGATGTTCTTGGCGGCGGCAACGCGGATCAGGAAGCTCGGCGTCACTTCTAGCGTGGCGTTCAGCGTCGGCAGCACGCCCGAATAGTGCGAGCTGGTCACGTTGGTGCCGATCGGCGTGTCGCTGCTGTTGGTGACGAAGCCGGTGCTGTCGAGATCGGTGGAATAGGCCCGCAGACCGATATTGCCGCGCAGGCGCATGCCGCCCAGCGGCGCGTTCCACTCTAGCTGGCCATAGCCGGCGGTGGTGGATTCGATCACCTTGTAGGTGTTCTCGATGTCGGTCGCGCCGGCCACGGTGTGCGCGGCATTGTAGGTCGCGAACGCCTTGGCATAGTCGCCGGCGATCCAGTCGGCCGACTTGTGCTGGGTGAACGCCACCGCATAGGGGATCACCGGCGTACCGCTGAACTGGCGGAACTTGCCGTCGTTATACACTTCGGAGCCCGAGGTCTCATACCGGCGATAGCTGGCGCCGGCGCGGAGCGTGAAGATGTCGTTCAGCTTCAGCGCCGCGTTGCCGACGCCTTCCTTCAGGCTGGTCTTGTTCCAGAATTCGCGGAAGTAGAATTCCTTGAACGTGTACTTGGAGGGATCCGAGGTGTTCCAGCGATAGAAGTTGGTCGCGCCGGTGCCATCCGCGTCATAGATGGTGGTCATGCCGCCCTGCGCGCGCAGGTACAGCTTGTCGTCGTACGGGGTGGTGTACTTCGAATCCTCGTAGCCGACATGGCCGTCGAAGGTCAGGCTGTCGCTCGCCTCCCACTTGCCGGTAAGCGCGATCTGGTTGAACTTGTTCTTGTTCTTCGAACGGCGATGCTCGCTGGCATAGGTGGCGTTGTCGACGCTGATCGCATCGACGAAGTTGGTGCTGTCCCAGTGGATCGAATTGATCTTCGAGCCGGTGTCGAAGATCACCGAGCCCGAGGTGTTGTCGGGACGCGTCGCCAGATGGTATTCGTCGCGGTTGGTGGTGAACTCGCCGTGCAGGCCGTCCAGCGTGAACAGCAGATTGTCCGACGGACGCCACTGGGTGGCGAGAGTCAGGCCGAGGCGCTCCTGCTTGGCATCCCAAACTGACAGGCGATTGCCAGAGGCGAACACCAGGTCGCCCGACTTGAACTTGGCCTGCTGGTCGGCGGTAAGCGCCGAGATGTCGAGGCCCTTGCCCAGATAGCTGCTGATCTGGCTCGCGCTCAGCTGGCTCGGCGAATAGGTGTTGTAGCCCTGCTCCTCGGTCTTGCGCTTCGAATAGGCGACCGAAAGGAGAATGCCGAATCGGTCACCCCAGTTCTGGCTGAGCATCGCGGCGACGCGCGGCTGCGCATCCTTGGTGAAGCTGTTGGTGCCGAGCTTGGCGGAGATCGCGCCGGTCAGCCCCTGCTTCTGCTCGAGCGGCTTTGCGGTGAACAGGCCGACGGTGCCGGCCATGCCGCCTTCGGCCTGCGAGGCCTGGTAGCTCTTCTCGACTTCGACGCGCGAGAACAGCTCGGAAGCGAAGATGTTGAAATCGAAGGCACGGTCGCGCGAGCGCTGGCCGCGGCTGTCCATCGCCGAGTCGACATTGCCCAGCACTTCCATGCCGTTGAGCTGGACGCGGGTGAAATCGGGGCCGAGGCCGCGCAGCGTGATGCGGCGGCCCTCGCCAGCCTCGCGGTTGATCGCCACGCCCGGCAGGCGCTGGATCGACTCGGCGAGGTTGAGTTCCGGGAACTTCGCCATGTCCTCGGCGACGATCACGTCCTTCATGATGTTGGAATCGCGCTTCAGCTCACGCGCCTTGGCGAGCGAGGCGATGTAGCCGTTGACGACGATCTCGCCGTCTTCCTGGCCCTGCGGCGCTGCGTCCTGCGCAGCGGCGGCCATCGAAATGCAGCTCGCGCCAACAGCCAGCGCGGCGAGCGCCGCGCGGTAGGTGAATGCCATAATGCCCTCCCTTGTGGTGTGTGGGGGCCGGCCTGCCCTGGCTGCCCCGCAGCGGCGCCTAGGATCGGTTCATGACGCGTATGTGACATTCAATGTTGATTTATGTGGATTTGAACGTTCTCGTGTGGGTTCTCGTGCATCATTAACGCTGGTACAGTTGCGCGATGGAGAGCTTGGACATTCCTTCGAGAGCGCCGTCTGCGCGCGCCACGCAGACTGCTCGGCTGACGACGCTGCTCGAGCTGCTGGAGCAGCGCGGTCAATGGTCGATCGGCGAACTGGCCGAGCGGTTCGACGTTTCCGAGGAGACGATCCGCCGCGACGTCCGCCAGCTGGAACAGGCCGGGCGCGTGCAGAAGATCCATGGCGGCGTCTGCCTGCCCGGCGGCGTGCTCGAGCCCCCCTATCGCCAGCGACTGCGCGACCAGGCCGAGGCCAAGCAGCGGATCGCCGAGCGGGCGGTGGCGCTGGTCCGGCCGGGGATGACGCTGCTGCTCGATTCGGGCACGACCACGCTGTGGCTGGCCCGCGCACTGGGCCATGTGCGCGACCTGACGGTGATCACCAACAGCATGGAGATCGCCGCGCAAGTACTCGGACACCCGGGCCAGCGGCTCTATGTGGCCGGCGGCGCGGTCGATCCCGATTACCACGCGGCGTTCGGCAGCGAGGCGATCGAGTATTGCCGCCAGTTCGCGCCCGACCTGACCGTGCTGTCGATGGGCGCGGTCGATCCGGTGCGCGGCTTTCTCGATTTCGACGCGGGTGAAGCGGCGTTCAAGCGCAGCCTGCTCCCCCAGGCGCGGCGCGTCGCGGTGCTGTGCGACGCGACCAAGTTCGACAAGTCGGGCTTCGTCCATGTCGCCGGGTTCGGGGATGTGCACGAACTGGTGACCGACCAGGCACCGCCGGAGGACATCGCGGCGGCCGCCGCGGCGGCCGGGACGGCGATCCATTTGATTTGAGGGGCTGACGTCGCCTCCCAACCGACGCTAATTCTCCCCTCCCGCTTGCGGGAGGGGTTGGGGGAGGGTGTGTACGGGAAGCAGGGCACGCGTTCAAAGAAGTAGGCTGAGGCCACTTCCCCTCACTTCCGCCGTCGAGCCCGCGACCCCCACTCACCCTCCCCAAACCTCTCCCGCAGGCGGGAGGGGGACTAGAAGAAGCGTGAGGGGCTGGACGCCTCTATCCTCCCCCGCCAGGGGGAAGATACGCACCGCCTCACGCCGCCTTGTCGGTGAGGAACAGCGCCTTGAGATCCTTCTTCAGGATCTTGCCATTGGCATTCCTCGGCAGCGTCTCGGCGGAGAAGCGGATCGCCACCGGCACCTTGAACGCGGCGATCCGCTCGCGAACGAACGCCTGCAGCTCCGCCTCGGTCGCCGACATGCCCGGCGCGAGATGGACCACCGCCACCGGCTCCTCGCCCAGCGTGCGGTGCGGAATGCCAATCAGCGCCGCGTCGGTCACCGCCGGATGCGCGTAGAGCACGTCCTCCACTTCCGACGAGTAGATGTTCTCGCCGCCACGGATGATGATGTCCTTGGCGCGGTCGACGACATAGAGGAACCCCTCCTCGTCCAGCCGCGCGAGGTCGCCGGTGCGCACCCAGCCGTCGCGGAAGGTCTCCGCGGTCGCCTCGGGCTTGTTCCAATAGCCCTTCACGATCATCGGCCCCTTGGCCCAGAGCTCGCCGACCTCGCCAACCGGCAGCTCGCGCGTGCCGTCGACATCCATGATCTTGAGCTCGGCGACCGGCACCGGCGGCCCGGCACTGGTCGGCCGGGCGAGATATTCCTCGCCGAGATGATGCGTCACCGTCGCCATCGTCTCGGTCATGCCCCAGCCATTGCCGGGCAGCGCGCCGAATTCCTGGAAGATGCGCTTGACCAGCTCGGGCGCCGAGGGCGCGCCGCCATAGGAGATGCTCTCCAGGCTCGACAGGTCGTACTTGTGGCGCTCGGGATGTTCGAGCAGCTGCCAGGCGATGGTCGGCACGCCGCCGGTCTGGTTGACCTTCTCGCGCTGGATGATCTCCATCGCCTCGATTGGCTCCCAGCGGCGCATGAACACCACCGTGCCGCCCGCGGCGATCAGCGCCATCAGCCCCGCGCTGCAGGCGGTGACGTGGAACAGCGGAATTACCAGCAGGCCCACCTTGTAAGGCGGCGCGGCCGGCGGCACCTCGCCCCGGCGCAGCATCGACCGCGCGACCGAATAGCCGGCGGTGAGGATGTTGGTCATCAGGTTGCGATGCGTGCCCACCGCGCCCTTGGGATTGCCGGTGGTGCCGCTGGTATAGAAGAGCGTGACATCGTCGTCCGGCGCGATCCCGACCTCGGGGAACGCGATCTCGCTCATGTCCGCCCAGCTGTTGCACGGCCCCAGGATCGATTCCAGCGCGACCGCATCGCCCTCCAGCGGCGAGCAGGCGCGGCTGACCACCACCTGCTCCAGATCCGGCAGCGCCGCGTAGCAGTGCTTGAGCCGCTCGTGCCGCTCGCCGTCGACGAACAGCAGCTTGGCGCCCGAATCCTTCATGCCATATTCGAGCTCGGCACCCGTCCACCAGGCGTTGAGCGGCACCAGGATCGCGCCGATGCTCACCGCGGCGAAGAAGATCGTCGGCCATTCGGGCAGGTTGCGCATCGCCAGCGCGACGCGGTCGCCCTTGGCCACGCCCTTGGCCTGCATCCAGGAGGCGAGATGGCAGGTGGCGCGGTAGTTCGCCTCGTAGCTGACCCGCTCGTCCTGGTAGATGGTGAAGGGCCGCTCGCCATAGCCGCGCGCCAGCCGGGCGAGGATCGCGGCGGTGGGCGGCGCGTTCTTCCACACGCGCGTCGACACGCCGCGGATCTCCACGGTGTCCATCTCGAACTTGGCGCCGGGCGCGGTGAGCATGGCGTCCACGGCGGCGAGCGGGGCTTTGGGCCAGTCGGGGGGCAAGGGCACGATCGGTTCAAGGGTCAAGGCAGCGCTCTCCATCGACTTTCTGAACTTTGGGTTTGGCTCGTTGGCCAACCGCTCACGACGTTAGTGTTGATTTGCCGCGCGCTCAAGGCAATAGAAAGGCGACACCCGCGAGAAGGTGCATTGAACCGAATTCGAACGAGAGGTATGCCGCCAAGCATGGAAGTCGACGATCCGATCGCCCATGGATTCGATGCCGCCCGGCTGGCGCGGATCGATGCCTTTGTGAAGGCACGCTATCTCGACACCGGCAAGCTGCCGCATGCGCAGCTGCTGCTCGCGCGCGACGGGCGGATCGTCCATTTCTCGCACCAGGGCGCGGCGCGCGAGGGCGGCACGGCGATCGACGAATCGACGCTGTTCCGCATCGCCTCGATGACCAAGCCGATCACCAGCCTCGCCTTCATGATGCTGCTGGAGGAAGGGCTGGTCGCGCTCGACACGCCGGTCCACCATGTGCTGCCCGAGCTGAAGGGCGTCGGCGTCTATGCCGGCGGCGGCAATGGGGAGCCGTTCGTCACCACCCCTACCGCCCAGCCGATACGGATGGTGGACCTGCTGCGCCACACCGCCGGCCTCACCTATGGCTTCCAGGAGCGCGGCCCAGTCGACGCCGCCTATCGCACGGGTCGAATCGAAAGCTGGCACGGCAATCTCACGCTGGACGAGTTCATCGCCACGCTGGGCACGCTGCCGCTGGAATTCTCGCCGGGCGAGGCCTGGACCTATTCGGTCGCCACCGACGTGCTCGGCGCGGTGGTCGAGCGGCTGTCGGGCATGACGCTCGACCGCTTCTTCGCCGAACGGATCTTCGCGCCCCTCGGTATGCACGATACCTTCTTCCAGGTGCCCGAGGACAAGGTCCACCGCCTCGCCGATTGCTGGACGATGCAGGAGGGCAAGGGCCGCGTGTTGTACGATCGCGGCGAGGCATCCGCCTGGTCGCGCTTCCCCCGGCTGCTGTCCGGTGGGGGCGGCCTGGTCTCGACCGCGCTCGACTATCACCGCTTCAACACGCTGATGCTGAACCGCGGCGAGTTGGACGGCGTGCGGCTGGTCTCGCCCAAGACCGTGCAGCTGATGACGATCAACCACCTGCCCGGCGGCCGCGACCTTGCCAGCCTGTCGCGCGGGCTGTTCAACGAGACGACCAATGCCGGGGTCGGCTTCGGCCTCGGATTCGCGATCAACCTCGATGTCGCCAAGACGATGATCCCCGGCTCGGTCGGCGAATTCTACTGGGGCGGGATGTTCTCGACCGCCTTCTTCGTCGATCCCGTCGAGCGCCTCTCGATGGTGTTCATGACGCAATTCTCACCCTCGATGCTCTACCCGATCCGGCGCGAGCTCAAGACGCTGATCTATTCGGCGCTCACCCGATGAGCGCCCCTCACCCCTCCCGGCCCCGGCCGGAACTGCGAACTAGGAGTTCGATTGCATGTCCGTGATTACCACCAGCCGTCAGGGCGATGTCCTGATCCTCACCTCCGACAATCCGCCGGTGAACGCGCTCGGCGCGGCGGTGCGGCAGGGGCTGCAGGCCGGCATCGAGGAAGCCAAGGGTGACGACAGCATCAAGGCCGTCGTCATCATCTGCGCCGGCAAGACCTTCTTCGCGGGTGCCGACATTACCGAATTCGGCAAGGCGATGGCCGAGCCGTCGCTGCCGGTGCTGGTCGACCAGATCGAGGCGCTCGACAAGCCGGTGATCGCCGCGGTCCACGGCACCGCGCTCGGCGGCGGCTGCGAGGTCGCGCTGGCGTCGCACTATCGCATCGCGGTGCCTTCGGCGAAGTTCGGCCTGCCCGAAGTGAAGCTCGGCATCCTTCCCGGCGCGGGCGGCACCCAGCGCATGCCGCGCGTCGCGGGCGTCGAAGTGGCGCTCGAGATGGCGACCAAGGGCGATCCGATCTCTGCTAGTCAGGCCAAGGACGCAGGCCTCGTCGACCGTCTCGCGGGCGAGGACAGCCTGCTCGCCGATGCGGTCGCCTTCGCGAACGAAGTGATCGGCCAGCCGGTGTCGCGCTCCAGCGAGCGGCCGGTCACCGTCGATGCGGAGACCTTCGCCAAGTTCCGCGCCACCAACGCCAAGCGCTTCCGCGGGCTCGACGCGCCGAACACGATCATCGACATCATCGAGCAGACCGCCGGCAAGCCCTATGCCGAGGGTGTCCAGGCCGAGCGCATGGGCTTCATGAAGCTGATCATGGGCCAGCAGTCGGCAGCACTCCGCCACATCTTCTTCGCCGAGCGCAAGGCCGCCAAGATCGACGGCATCGCGGACGACATCCAGCTGCGCGACATTCGCCGCGTCGGCGTGATCGGCGCCGGCACGATGGGCGGCGGGATCAGCATGAACTTCCTCTCGGCGGGCGTGCCGGTGACGATCGTCGAGATGGCACAGGACGCGCTCGACCGCGGCACCGGGGTGATGCGCAAGAATTACGAGGCGACCGCCGCCAAGGGCCGCATGACCGCCGAGCAGGTCGAGAAGGCGATGGGCCTCCTCAAGCCCACGCTCAACTTCGACGATCTCGCCGAGTGCGACCTGATCATCGAGGCCGTCTATGAGAGCATGGACGTGAAGAAGGACGTGTTCGGCCGGCTCGACAAGATCGCCAAGCCGGGCGCGATCCTGGCCTCGAACACCAGCTATCTCAACATCGACGAGATCGCCGCCGCCACCAGCCGCCCGCAGGACGTGGTGGGGCTGCACTTCTTCTCGCCGGCCAACGTCATGAAGCTGCTCGAGATCGTCCGCGGCGCCAAGACCGCCGACGATGTGCTGGCGACCGCCATGGCGCTGTCGAAGAAGATCAAGAAGGTCGCGGTGATCGCGGGCGTCTGCTACGGCTTCATCGGCAACCGCATGCTGATGCCGCGGCAGGTGGAAGCCACCAAGATGCTGCTCGAAGGCGCCACGCCCGAGCAGATCGACAAGGTCCATGTCGCCTTCGGCATGCCGATGGGGCCGTTCCAGATGGCCGACCTCGCCGGCGTCGACATCGGCTGGCACCGCGATCCCAACCGCATCGAGAATATCCGAGACGCGCTCGCCGCCGAAGGCCGCTGGGGCCAGAAGAAGGGCGCCGGCTTCTACGATTATGACGAGAAGCGGCAGCCCTCGAACAGCCCGCGCGTCGCCGAGCTGATCGAGGAATGGCGCGGCAAGCTGAACGTGCCGAGCCACGAGATCACCGAGGAGGAGATCGTGGTCCGCACGCTCTACACCATGGTCAACGAAGGCGCGCTGATCCTCGCCGAAGGCATGGCCCAGCGGGCGAGCGACATCGATGTGGTGTGGGTCTATGGCTATGGCTGGCCCCCGTACCGCGGCGGGCCGATGTTCTGGGCCGATACCGAGGGCCTGAAGAAGATCGTCGAGGGCCTGGAGAAGTACGGCTTCGAAGTCGCCCCGCTGCTCCGCGAGAAGGCGGAGAAGGGCGAGAAGTTCAACCGGTGATGCATGCTTTCCCTCTCCCGCCTGCGGGAGAGGGAGGGAGCGGCCGCGAGGCCGCGGAAGGGTGAGGGTGAGTAGGGCAAGACGGAACACCCGTCACCCTCACCCTCCCACCGCCTTGCGGCGGCGGGCCCCTCCCTCTCCCGCAGGCGGGAGAGGGGTCTGAGGAGAGGATGATGACGCAGGATCTCGACACGTTTCGTGAGCAAACCCGCGCCTGGCTGGAGGCGAACTGCCCCGCCACCATGCGCGCGCCGATCCGGTCCGAGAAGGACATCGTCTGGGGCGGGCGCAATCCCGACTGGGCGCATCCCGACCAGAAGCTCTGGATGGATCGCATGGCCGAACGCGGCTGGACGGTGCCCGATTGGCCCAAGGAATATGGCGGCGGCGGGCTCTCTCCGGCCGAAACCAAGATCCTGCGCGAGGAAATGAAGCGGATGGGCGCGCGCACCCCGCTCAACAGCTTCGGCATCTCGATGCTCGGGCCGGCGCTGCTGAAGTACGGCACCGAGGAACAGAAGCTCGAGCACCTGCCGAAGATCGCGCGGGGCGAGATCCGCTGGTGCCAGGGCTATTCCGAACCCAACGCCGGTTCGGACCTTGCCGGCCTCCAGACCTGGGCCGAGGATGCCGGCGATCATTATGTCGTCAACGGCCAGAAGGTGTGGACCAGCTATGCCGACAAGGCCGACTGGATCTTTTGCCTGGTCCGCACCTCCAAGGAGGCCAAGCAAGGCGGGATCAGCTTCCTGCTGTTCGACATGACCTCGCCGGGCGTTTCGACCAAGCCGATCCTGCTGATCTCGGGCTATTCTCCCTTCTGCGAAACCTTCTTCGACAATGTGCGCGTGCCCAAGTCGCAGCGGGTGCACGAAGAGAACAAGGGCTGGGACGTCGCCAAATATCTGCTCGGGCATGAGCGCGAGATGATCTCGGGCATGGGGCTGGACCGCGCCGGCGGCAATCCGCTGATCGAAGGCGCGATCGCGACGATCGGGCTCGACGACCAGGGCCGGCTCGCCGATCCGATCCTGCGCGCCCAGATTGCGCTGTTCGAGGTCCGGATG
The DNA here is from genome assembly GCF_913774285.1 of uncultured Sphingomonas sp. Lineage (GTDB taxonomy): Bacteria > Pseudomonadota > Alphaproteobacteria > Sphingomonadales > Sphingomonadaceae > Sphingomonas. The sequence continues at coordinate 25,919 of NZ_CAJYHX010000018.1, forward strand.
CGCGCCTTCTCGGCGATGTCCGAACGCTTCCTCGACGAGCTCAAGGCCGGCCGTGCCCACCCTGCCCAGCCGAGCATGATGAAATATGTCGGCACCGAGCTGAACAAGCAGCGCCACGAGCTGATCATGGCCGCCGGCGGATCGGACGCGCTCGAATGGGAGAGCGCGGCCTCGGCCGAGGGCGCCAAGCCGCGCGCCTGGCTGCGCACCAAGGCCAATTCGATCGAGGGCGGGACCAGCGAGATCCAGCTCAACATCGTCGCCAAGCGGATCCTCGAACTGCCGGGCTGAGGGAACGCATTCCCTCTCCCGCCTGCGGGAGAGGGAGGGAGCCGCCGTCAGGCGGCGGAAGGGTGAGGGTGTGTGGGGCGAGCGATGTCCCTTCCCTTCGCCCACTCACCCTCACCCCGCCCCTCTCCCGCAAGCGGGAGAGGGAGTTTTCGAAGGGAAGACCGATGCCGCTCTACCTCAACGACGAACAGACGATGCTCCGCGATACCGCCCGGGAGTTCGTCGCCGAACACGCCCCCGTCCGCCACCTCCGCGCGCTGCGCGACGCCAAGGACCCCACCGGCTTCAGCCGCGATCTGTGGAAGCAGTTCGCCGAGATGGGCCTCACCGGCATCCTGATCCCCGAAGCCTCGGGCGGCCTGGGCCTCGGCCATGTCGAGGCGGGCGTGGTGCTGGAGGAAATCGGCCGCAACCTCACCCCCTCCCCCTTCCTCTCCACCGCGGTCGCCGCGGTCGAGGCGCTGAAGGGCACCGCCCATGCCGACCGCTGGTTCCCCGGCATCGCCGCGGGCGAGGCGGTGATCGCCATCGCGCATGACGAAAAGCCCAAGTTCGGCCGCGCCGTCGCCCTCAAGGCCGAGCGCGCCGGCAACGGCTTCCGGCTGACCGGCACCAAGCGCTTCGCCCACCACGCCCATGCCGCCGACCTGATCCTCGTCACCGCGCGCACTGCCGGCAGCGATACCGACGCGGCAGGCATCACCCTGTTCGCGATCGACCCCAAGGCCGCCGGGCTCGACCTCCGCCCCGAGCGGCTGGCGGACTCCAGCCTCGCAGCACACGCAAGCTTCGACGGCGTAGAGGTCACCGCCGATGCGGTGGTGGGCGAGATCGACGCCGGCGCCGATCCGCTCGGTCGGCTGCTCCGCGCCGCCGGGGCCGGTGCCTCGGCCGAACTGCTCGGCGTCGGTGCGGGCGCGAGCGACATGACGCTCGGCTACCTCAAGGAGCGCAAGCAGTTCGGCACGCTGATCGGCAGCTTCCAGGCGCTCCAGCATCGCGCCGCGCATCTCTACAGCGAGCTGGAAGTCGCGCGCGCCGCCACGCTCAAGGCGCAGCAGCTGCTTGATGCCGGCGAGCCCGCCGACGAGGCGGTCGCGATCGCCAAGGCGATGACCGGGCTTGCTACCACGCTTGCCGTGCAGGAGGGTATCCAGATGCATGGCGGCATCGGCATGACCGACGAATATGACATCGGCTTCTACATGAAGCGCGCCCGCGTGCTCGCCGAGATGTTCGGCGATTCCAATTATCATGCCAATGCGCTGGCGGAGGCGGCCGGCTACTGATGACCGACCCCAAATCCCCCGAAGACCTGGTTGCCGCCCTCACCACGCTGCTCGACGTCGAGACGCTAGACACCGATCTCTATCGCGGCGCGCGCCAGCCGGGTGGCGTGGGCCGGGTGTTCGGGGGCCAGGTGATCGCCCAGGCGCTGCAGGCGGCGCAGCGCTCGGTGGAGGACGGCAAGGTGGCGCATTCGCTCCATGCCTATTTCATGCGCGCCGGCGACGAGGATTACCCCATCCTCTACCGGGTGGTGCGCGATTTCGAGGGGCGCAGCTTCGCCAACCGCCGCGTGATCGCAATGCAGAAGGGCAAGCCGATCCTCAACATGGCGGCCTCGTTCCAGCTGCCCGCCGAAGGGCTGCACCACCAGGACGCGATGCCCGAGGTGCCGCCGCCCGAGGAGCTTCGGTCCGAAGCCGAGTTGCGCGAAGCCATCCGCGACCAGATCCCCGAGAAGTTCAAGCGCTTCTTCCTGCGCGCCCGGCCGATCGAGATTCGCCCGGTCAACCCGCGCAACTGGTTTAACCCCGAACCGCGCGAACCGCACCAGGCGAGCTGGTTCCGCGTTGTCGCGCCCCTGCCCGACGAGCCCGCGCTCCACCGCGCGATGCTGGCTTATGCCAGCGACATGACGCTGCTCGGCACCTGCATGCTGCCCCACGGCGTCAGCTGGATGAGCGGGCAGGTGCAGACCGCCAGCCTGGACCACGCGCTATGGCTACACGAGCCGTTCCGCTTCGACGAATGGCTGCTCTACGCCACCGACAGCCCCTGGGCCGGCCACAGTCGCGGCTTCAACCGCGGCAGCATCTATGCGCGCGACGGCCGACTGGTGGCGAGCGTGACGCAGGAAGGGCTAATTCGCGCCGTCTGACCGCGTGTCCCGCGAGCGATCGTTTTCATCTCGCCTGCGCAATTATTACGCTTGATTATCCACGAGTCGTGCAGATACACCTCGGACCGGGAGGTTTGGGGTTTATCCTATGTCGTATCGCGTCTCTGCGATATGCGGCCTTCTCGTGTGGCTCTTCGCCGCGACGGCGCTGCATGCGCAAACTCTTGAGGACTCGGTCCTCGCCCAGATCAACGCCGCGCGGGCCGATCCCCGCGCCTATGCCGAGAAGCTGCGGGTATATCGCGGCTATTTCGATGGCGCCGTCGTCTATCTGCCGGGCGACTATGCCGGCATCCTCACCCGCGAGGGCACCGTGGTCGTCGACGAGACCATCGCTTTTCTCGACCGCCAGGAGCCGCTGCCGCCGCTCACCCGTGCCGACATCCTGGCGCTGGCGGCGGTGGACTTTTCCCGCGAACAAGGCGCGATCGGCGCGCGCGGGCACCGCGGCGCCGATGGGAGCGATCCCGGCGTACGAGTCAAGCGGCGTGGCGGCGACGTCTTCGTTGGCGAGGCGATCGCCTATGGCTTCGACGACGCGGAGCAGGTGGTGCGCCAGATGATCGTCGACGATGGCGTGCCCGATCGCGGCCACCGCCGCCTGCTGTTCGATTCCAAGCTCAAATTCGCCGGAATCGGCTGCGGGCCGCACAGCAAGATGGAGCATATCTGCGTCGTCGACGTCAGCGCGACCAGGGACGGCCGACCGGTGCGACTTCGCTACGCCCTGCAGCAGCGCTGACCGGCCGTCACTTCCGCCCGAACAGCTTCTCGATGTCGCCATGCGCCAGCTTCACCCAGGTGGGGCGGCCATGGTTGCACTGGCCCGAATGCGGCGTGACCTCCATCTCGCGGAGCAATGCGTTCATCTCCGCGACGGATAGGATGCGGCCGGCGCGAACCGAGCCGTGGCAGGCCATCGTCGCGGCGACATGGTCGAGCTTCTCCTTGAGGCTCAGCGCCTCGTCGAAGCTGGCGAGTTCGTCGGCAAGGTCGGTGACCAGACCGTGGACGTCGCCGGTGCCGAGCGCCGCGGGCACGGCGCGAACCAGCATCGCGCGCGGGCCGAAGCGTTCGAGCTCGAGCCCGAAGGCGCGCAGTTCCTCGATCCGGGCTTCCAGGCGGTCGCAGCCGGGCTCGTCGAGCTCGACCACTTCGGCGAGGAGCAGCGCCTGGGAGGGCACGGTGCCGCCGGCCATCGCGCGGCGCATGCGTTCGAGCACCAGCCGTTCGTGCGCGGCGTGCTGGTCAACCAGGACGAGGCCATCCTGCGCCTCCGCGACGATATACGTCTTGGCGACCTGACCGCGTGCCACGCCGAGAGGAAAGTCGGTGGCGAGCGGGGCTTCGTGGCGCGCGGGTTCGGCGCGGGCATAGGGTGCGGCGGCGAAGAAGGATCCGGAATCGCGGACGGCACCGGAGTACCGCCTAAGCTCCTCCCCTTCAGGGGAGGAGGTAGGGTGGGGCTGTGTCTCACTGGGACCAACAAATGGTCTGGAATCCCCCCACCCCATCCCCTCCTCCAAGGAGGAGGGGCTAGAAGAAGGAACGCCCCCCGGCTGCCACAGGCCCAGCGCCGCTTCGCTCGGCCGCTGCACGCTGCGGTGCCCCGCCGCATCGAGCGCGCGCCGCAATCCGCTGACGATCAGCCCGCGCGCCAGCGCCGGATCGCGGAAGCGCACCTCGGTCTTCGCGGGATGCACGTTCACGTCGACCACTTCGGGCGGGACGTCGAGGAACAGCGCCACCACCGGATGCCGGTCGCGCGCGAGCATTTCGGCATAGGCGCCGCGCACCGCGCCGACGAGCAGCCGGTCCTTCACCGGACGGCCGTTGACGAACAGATATTGGTGGTCCGCCACGCCGCGGTTGAAGGTGGGGATGCTCGCCACCCCGCCGAGCACCAGCCCCTCGCGCTCGAAGTCGATCGCGACGCTGTTTTCCTGCAGCGCACGGTCGGTGAGCGCCGCGACCCGCGCCGGCCGGCTCTCCCCGCCCTGCACGCTCAGCACGCGGCGGCCGTCATGCTCGACCGCGAAGGCGATGTCGGGCCGCGCCATGGCCAGCCGCTTCATCCCGTCGAGGCAGGCGGCATATTCGGCGCGGGTCGAGCGCAGGAACTTCCGCCGTGCCGGCACCCGGCCGAACAGCGCCTCCACGCGCACCCGCGTGCCCGGCGGCAAGGCGGCCGGTCCCTCGGCGATCCGCGCCCCATTATCCACCGTGAGCGACCAGCCTTCGGTGCCGCGTACCCGGCTTTCCAGCGTCAGCTGCGCGACGCTCGCGATCGAGGGCAGCGCCTCACCGCGAAATCCCAACGTCGCGACGTGCTCGATATCGTCGGTCGGCAGCTTGGACGTCGCATGGCGCTCCAGCGCGAGCGCCATTTCGGGCGCCGCCATGCCGCAGCCATCGTCGATCACTTCGATCAATTCGATGCCCCCGCCGGCCAGCTTCACGGTGATCCGTGTAGCGCCTGCGTCGATTGCGTTTTCAACGAGTTCCTTGAGGGCGCTGGCAGGGCGTTCGACCACCTCGCCGGCAGCGATACGGTTAACAAGATGTTCGGGCAGGCGGCGTATTGACATGCCATCCGCTGTAGCCCAAGCGACGGCCTCCCGCGACCCGCATCCGCAAGACCCCAGGCCGGCGTCCTCGCCGTCCCGGAAAAGGTTCGGGCCAAACACTTAGTGCGAGCAGCCGGACGGGGGGGCGCCCGACCCGGCAGGACGGATCAATAGATGGCTTTCTCCCGCATTTTCAAATTCATGTCCCACGACATGGCGATCGATCTGGGTACCGCGAACACCGTCGTGTATCTGCGCGGCCGCGGCATCGTGCTCAACGAGCCGTCGGTGGTGGCGGTCGAGACGCTGAACGGCGTGAAGAAGGTCAAGGCAGTCGGCGACGACGCCAAGCTGATGATGGGCAAGACGCCGGGTTCGATCGAGGCGATTCGCCCGCTGCGCGACGGCGTGATCGCCGACATCGACGTCGCCGAGGAGATGATCAAGCACTTCATCCGCAAGGTGCACGGACAGCGCCGCTTCATGCGCTGGCCGGAGATCGTGATCTGCGTGCCGTCGGGCTCCACCTCGGTCGAGCGCCGCGCGATCCGTGACGCCGCGTCGAACGCGGGCGCCAGCCAGGTGTGGCTGATCGAGGAGCCGATGGCCGCCGCGATCGGCGCCGACATGCCGGTGACCGAGCCGATCGGCTCGATGGTCGTCGATATCGGCGGCGGCACCACCGAAGTCGCCGTGCTCAGCCTGCGCGGTCTGGCCTATTCGACTTCCGTTCGCGTCGGCGGCGACAAGATGGACGAGGCGATCGTCTCGTACGTCCGCCGCAACCACAATCTGCTGATCGGGGAGGCCACGGCCGAGCGGATCAAGCAGGAAGTCGGCGTCGCCAAGCCGCCGGTCGACGGCATCGGCAAGACGATCCACATCAAGGGCCGCGACCTCGTCAACGGCGTGCCCAAGGAAATCCAGATCAACCAGGGCCAGATCGCCGAGGCGCTGTCCGAGCCGGTCAACACCATCGTCGAAGGCGTCCGCATCGCGCTGGAGAACACCGCGCCCGAGCTGGCCGCCGACATCGTCGACCAGGGCATCGTCCTCACCGGCGGCGGCGCGCTGCTGCACGGGCTGGACGAAGTGCTGCGCGACGAGACCGGCCTGCCCGTCACCGTCGCCGACGATCCGCTGACCTGCGTGGCGCTGGGCACCGGCCGCGCGCTCGAGGATCCGATGTTCCGCGGCGTTCTCCTCCAGGTCTGACGAAAGGCCAACGGCGATGGCGCCGCCACGGAATCGGCGCCCGGGGTTTTCGCGACGGGCGCAATATGGGCTGTTCTTCAGCTATGTGGCGGCGATCGGCCTGTTGCTGATCGGCGGCGGGCTGGTGCTGGTCTCGCGCTACAACCCGCATCTGTTCGCCGCGCTGCGCAGCACCGTCGCCGAGGTTACCACCCCGGTCTCCTCGGGGCTCGACACGGTGCGGCGCGGTGTTGGCAGCGTGCCCGACGCGATCGGCAGCTATTTCGGCGTCCGCGGCGAGAATGCGCGGCTCAAGCGCCAGATCGACGGCGAGCATGCTGCGCTCCAGCGCGCGCTCGGCCTGGAACGCGAGAACCAGCGGCTGCGCCAGCTGCTCAAGGTGCGCGACGCGACGCCGGAGACGATCGTCGTCGCCCGGCTGGTCAACTCCTCCGCGTCGAGCACCCGCCGCTATGCCACGCTCAACGCCGGCAGCTGGCAGCGCGTCGGCCAGGGCCAGCCGGTGCGCGACGGCGACGGGCTGATCGGCCAGGTGGTCGAGGCCGGGCCGAATGCATCGCGCGTGCTGCTGATCACCGATCCCGACAGCACCATCCCGGTCCGCCGCGCGAGCGACGGCCTTCCCGCCATCGTCACCGGCAAGGGCGACGGCACGCTCGACGTGCGCGCCGCCAATGCGGCGGCGAACCCCTTCCGCCCGGGCGACCTGCTCGTCACCTCGGGTACCGGCGGCGTGTTCCCGCCGAATATCCCGCTCGGCAAGGTCAGCACGATCGGCCGCGATTCCTCGGTCGTCACGCCTGCGAGCAACCCGGACATGGCCGATTTCGTGATGGTGCTGCGCGTGTTCCTGCCCGAGCCGGCACCGCCGCCCCAGGCCTTCCCTACCCCCGCCGCTACCCCCAAGGCCAAGTGATGGCGCTCGACCTCCAGCCGCTGGGTGTGCCGCCGCCGCGCCCCCGGGCGCGCTGGCTGGCGCCGCTGTCGATCGCGGTTGCCTCGCTGGTGACGCTCCTGCCGGTCATCGCCACTGTGCCCTTCCTGCCGCCCTTCGGCCTGCTGATGCTGCTCGGCTGGCGACTGCTGCGGCCCGATGCGCTGCGCGTTTGGGTCGCCGCGCCGCTGGGGCTGTTCGACGATCTGCTGAGCGGCCAACCCTTCGGCGCCGCGATGTTCCTGTGGATGGCATGCATGTTGATCATCGACGTGCTAGAGACCCGCATCGTGTGGCGGAATTTCTGGCAGGACTGGCTCATCGCAGCGGGCGCGACCGGCTTCGTGCTGATCGCGGGGCGGTTCATCGCTTCCCCCATTTCTGCGAAGGTCGATGCAGCGCTGCTGCTCCAGGCCGGCGCCTCGGCAATGCTGTTCCCGCTCGCCTCGCGGCTGTGCGCCTGGCTCGACCGTGACGTGGTGAAGGCCTGAACCATGGTGCGGGTCACCGAAGCCGCCCAGACCTACAGCTTTTCCCGCCGCGCGGTCGTGCTCGGCGCGGCGCAGGGTGCCGTCGGCATGGTGCTGGCCGGGCGCATGGCCTGGCTGTCGGTCGTCGAGAACGAGCAGTACAAGCTCAAGGCCGAGAGCAACCGCGTCAACAACACGCTGATCCCGCCGCGGCGCGGCTGGCTGCTCGATCGCAGCGGCAAGCCGCTCGCCAGCAACCGCACCGATTTCCGCGTCGACCTGATCCCCGATCGCATCGTCGACAAGGACAAGCTCCTCGCCGAGCTGACCCGACTGCTCAATCTCGCGCCCGAGGACCTCGCCCGCATCGAGACAGACCTCAAGCGCGCCGGCGGCTTCCGCCCGGTGCAAGTGGCGGAGAATCTCGACTGGGATCGCTTCGCCGCGGTGCTGGTCCGCCAGCCCGAGCTGCCCGGCGTCGCCCCCACCCGCGGTTATGCACGCCATTATCCGCTCGGCGCCGGCGTAGGCCATCTGATCGGCTATGTCGGTACCGCTTCGGCCGAGCAGTTCAAGGCGGACAAGGACCCGCTGCTCGTCACCCCCGGCTTCAAGCTGGGCAAGGACGGGCTGGAGAAGACGCTGGACAAGCGGCTGCGCGGCAAGCCCGGCGCCAAGCGAGTCGAGGTTACCGCGCATGGCCGCCCGGTACGCGAGCTCGAGACCCGCGCCGATCAGCCGGGCGAAAGCATCAAGCTCACCATCGATTCCGGACTGCAGGAATATGTCGCGCGGCGGCTGGGCACCAATTCCGGCTCGGCGATCGTCATCGACGTGGCCAGCGGCGACATCCTCTCGATGGTGTCGATGCCCGCCTATGATCCCAACAGCTTCTCCGACGGCATCACCCAGACCGAATGGAAGATGCTGTCCGAGGACGATCACGTTCCCTTGATGAACAAGGTGCTGCAGGGCCTGTATCCGCCTGGCTCCACCGTCAAGCCGATGAACGGCCTCGCCCTGATGGCGGCGGGGGTGAGCCCGCACGACCGCGTCGTCTGCTCGGGCGCGCTGCGGGTCGGCAACGGCGTGTTCCACTGCCACAAGAAGGGCGGGCACGGGCCGCTCGACCTCAAGAATGCGATCATGCAGAGCTGCGACATCTATTTCTACGAGATGGTCCGCCGCGTCGGCTATGATGCGATCGCACCCATGGCGCGGATGCTGGGGCTCGGCCAGAAGTTCGACATGCCCTTCACCACCCAGCGTTACGGCACCGTGCCGGACAGCGCCTGGAAGCTGAAGAAATACCACCATCCCTGGACGGTGGCGGACTCGCTCAACGCCTCGATCGGCCAGGGCTATGTGCTGGCCAACCCGCTGCAGCTGGCGGTGATGGCCAGCCGGCTCGCCTCGGGCAAGATCCTGGTGCCGCGGCTGCTCGCCAACGGCCCGTCGGGCGCGCAGCCGCTGCCGGTGAGCGCCGAGGATCTCGCGATCGTGCGCGACGCGATGTACGGCGTGATCAATGGCGGCGGCACCGGCGGTGCGGCGCGGATGTACGTCCCCGGCGTTGCGCTGGCCGGCAAGACCGGCACCGCGCAGGTACGCCGCATCACCATGGCGGAGCGCCGCACCGGCGTGCTCAAAAACGGTTCGCTGCCGTTCAAGATGCGCGACCACGCGCTGCTCGTCTGCTTCGCGCCGCACGACAATCCGAAATATGCCGCCGCGATCGTGCTCGAGCATAACGGCCACACCGTCCGCAATCTCGACACCCCGCTGATCGGCCGGGACATCATGACCTATCTGTTCGATCGCGATCAGGCGATGAAGACGCTCGCTGAGGTCGAGCCGACCTGGGGCGGCGACTATACGACGCGCATGGCGGCCCAGTCCGCCGCCTTCCGCGCCGCACAGGCCACCCCGCCGCCGCCCGCCCCCGAGGATACCGAGGAGGCCGCGAGCAGCCTCGCCGACCAGGCCGCCAACAGCACCGCCGATTCGACCAAGCGCGACGTCGCGCCCAGCGGCAGCGTGGAGGGCGACTGATGGCACGGCCCGGCAACGGCATCGTTCCCATGCAAGTCGCGCAGCTGCCGTGGAAGGTGCTGTTCCTCGTGCTGGCGATCGGCGGCTTCGGCCTCGTCGTGCTCTATTCGGCGGCCGGCGGCAGCATCAAGCCCTGGGCGTTCAACCAGGGCATCCGCTTCCTGCTGTTCCTCGCCGTCGCGCTGATGATGTCGCGCGTGCCAGTGCGGTTCTGGTCGCAATGGTCGCTTCCCATCTACGGCGCGCTGGTGGTCGCGCTGCTCGGCGTGGAGGCGCTCGGCAAGGTGGCGGGCGGCAGCCAGCGCTGGATCAGCCTGGGCGGCTTCCAGTTCCAGCCGTCCGAGCTGATGAAACCGATGATCGTTCTCGCGCTCGCCCGCTTCTACGAGATGCTGCCGGCGAGCGAGACGCGCAAGTTCGTCGCCATCTGGCCTGCCTGCGTGCTGATCGGGGTGCCGGCGCTGCTCGTCATCATGCAGCCCGATCTCGGCACCGGGCTGATGATCACCGGCTGCGGCGTCATGGTGATGTTCCTCGCGGGCGTGCCGCTGCGACTGTTCATCGCGGGCGCGCTGGCGGTGGCGGTGGCCGCCCCCCTCGCCTTCAACTTCGTGCTGCACGATTATCAGCGCAACCGCGTGCTGATCTTCCTCGATCCCGAGCGCGATCCGCTGGGCACCGGCTATCACATCACCCAGTCGAAGATCGCGATCGGTTCGGGCGGCATCTTCGGCAAGGGCTTCCTGCAGGGCACCCAGAGCCACCTCGACTATCTCCCCGAAGGCCAGACCGACTTCGCGCTGGCGACGATGATGGAGGAATGGGGGCTGGCCGGCGGCGTGTTCCTGATCGTGGCGTTCGGCATGCTGATCGCCTGGGGGATCGGCGTGGGCATGCGCGCGAAGACGCGGTTCGGGCGGCTGACCGCGGCGGGGCTTTCGGGCACCATGTTCCTCTATTGCTCGATCAACATGGCGATGGTGATCGGCCTGGCGCCGGTGGTGGGCGTGCCGCTACCGCTGATCAGCTTCGGCGGCACCGCGGTGATGACCTTCATGCTGTGCCTCGGAATCCTCCTCTCGATCGACCGCGACGGCCGCACCAAGACGCGCTGGTGATTTTTTCATTTTTGGGGTTTACAAGCCGCGCGAGGCGACGCTAAAGGCGCGCCTCCGAAGCGGCGGTGCCCCACCAAGGGCACCATGCAGAAGCCGGATGGACACATAGCTCAGTTGGTAGAGCAGCTGACTCTTAATCAGCGGGTCCTTGGTTCGAGCCCAAGTGTGTCCACCACTTCTTCTTCTGCCCATACGCCTTCCGGTATGGACACATAGCTCAGTTGGTAGAGCAGCTGACTCTTAATCAGCGGGTCCTTGGTTCGAGCCCAAGTGTGTCCACCATTCCCCGATCGTTATCCATCCCCCCGGTGAGACGCTGCGCCTCGAAACCCTTCGGCGGCCGTTGGTGGATCGCGCCACGCGCTCAGCAGGCATGCGCGTCGATCAACGACACGCGCAGCGCCCAGAGAGGCGTTGACGCCAAGAGCAAGCTGGCGACGCAAGCTAAAAAGCGTCGACACCCTGTGCAATCATTTCGATCTGACAGGTCACCTCGCCTGAGCGCGACCTAGATTCTTAGTTCAACCAATGCCTTCCGCAGAGCACTTCAGAACAACACGCCACTGTATTTACAGGCAGTAATTGTGTACTTATGCTTACCTGCGGCTCGCTACGATGTGCCGGGCGGCGCTTACCAGTATCGCGTGATATCCACCATCGCTGATCAGGGGGCGCAATGCTCAAATCACGGACCGTGCTGGCGATTGTCCTGTCCGCCCAGCTTTGTGGCTGCACGAGCGGCATCCAAGCCATCAAGCGTCGCGCTAGTGCGTACGAGGCCAACAATCCGGCCCTTGCGCCCGCCGATATTTCAAAATTCTCGCTCGAACAAAACATCATCATGCTCGAGTTCGCCAAGATGGCCGGCACCGTCCCGTCCGGCACGGAGGAGGTCGATGCGCTCCTCAATGTGAAGGAGTGGCGCGCCGTTGTTGACGCCGGCATCCACTACACGGACGTCCGATGCGACAAATTCATGGACGCCTTGTTCTGGTTCAATCGCGCTCGCGAAGGGCTGAGCCGCCAAGTCCAATACACCGGCGCCGGGGTGAGTGCCGCTCTCGCTGCGGTCGAAGCGAGCAAGAAAGCCATCGGCTTGACGCCGCTCGGCTTCAGCTTGGTGGATCAGACCATCAATAATCTCGGTGCCGGGCTGCTCTTCAATCTCAATCCCAGCACCGTCCGGGTGCTGGTCGAACGCCAGCAGACGGCCTATATCGCATCCCTGAGCCCCAGCTACACCAGTCGCGTGGTCGCGCTCCAAGTCATCCAGAATTACGCTGCTATATGCCTGCCGCCCTCCATCGAGACGGAAGTGGAGCGGGCTATATCCTCCCAGGAATATAAGCGCGCACAGGTTCACTCCCCCCTTCCCAACAGTGCGGAGGACGTCACTCCGGATCCATTTCAGTTCATGGACGTCACCGATGCCGCACCAGGGTCTGACGTAGACAGCGCGGAAATCACCGTGAAAGGCTTCGGAAGCCCCGTCTTCATCAAAATCAGCGGCGGCGCCTACAGCGTCGATGGCGGCCCCTGGTCAGAAAAGGACGGCGCGATCCTGCCGGGCTCCAAGGTGAAGGTGCGCGTCAAGGCGTCCAAGGCCGCAAACACGGCCACTACGGCGATGGTAAGCATCGGCGGTATCTCAGCCACCTTCAAGGTGACGACCAAAGCTGCCGGCGCTGGGGGCATCCCCGTCGCACCTCAAGTCGCGCCGCCCCCGGAGCAACCTCCCGCCCCCGCGGCCGCCGAAGAGCCGGGCATCTCGGGACCGATGGAGAATTCGCCCGACGTGAACGGCCTTCCAAACCCGACGCCCAAAAATTGACTCATCGCAGCCGAAATTTTCAAGGGCTGGGCGCTACGAAAGCCCCGGCGGCAACTTGATGGGCAAAGGCTTGGCGCGCGAGGCACCCATCTGATCACGGTCGCGCGCCGTCGTTTCCCCGAAGGGGCCGATCTCCTCGCACGTTAGCTGCGCCTGCGGCAGCGCAACATTCGTCCAGCTGCGCCAACCCGGTCCAAGACCCCGCTGCATCGCCATGTCACGTTCGCGCCAAGCGAAGACGCGTCCTCCTTAGGCCGTCGCAACATATCGAGGTGCAACGTGAGAAAGCAGCAAAGGCTCGCCCGATCGAAGCGTGCCGGGATCGGACCGCTATGAGTGCGCGCGCCCCCAAACCCCTCCTCCCTTGGCGGGCAACCGGCGCTGGTGCGCTCGCGCTACTCCTCGGCGGGTGCAACCGCGGCGTGCTGGACCCGCAAGGGCCGGTCGGCGTCGCCGAGAAGACGCTGCTGCTCAACGCGACCGGCATCATGCTGTGCGTGGTCGTGCCGGTGATGCTCGCCACGGTCGTCGTCGCCTGGTGGTTCCGCGCGAGCAACACCCGGGCGCACTATCGGCCGACCTGGGCCTATTCGGGCAAGGTCGAGCTCATCATCTGGTCGATCCCGGCGATGATCATCCTCTTGCTCGGCGGCGTTGCCTGGATCGCCTGCCACGAACTCGATCCGGCCAAGCCGCTCGCCTCGACCCAGCCGGTGCTCGAGGTGGAGGTGGTATCGCTCGATTGGAAGTGGCTGTTTATCTACCCCAAGCAGGGCATCGCCAGCGTCAACCGGGTCGTTGTGCCGGTGGGGGCGCCGGTGCACATGAAGCTCACCTCCGCCACGGTGATGAACAGCTTCTTCGTGCCGCAGCTCGGTGGCCAGATCTACACCATGACCGGCATGGTCTCGCAGCTGAACCTGATCGCGGATCGCGCGGGCAGCTATGACGGGCTTTCGTCGCAGTTCAGCGGCGACGGCTTCTCCGACATGCACTTCCGCTACGAGGCGGTGCCGCAGGCGCGCTTCGATGCCTGGGTCGCCGCCACCAAGGCTGCCGGTCCCAAGCTGGATACCGCCAGCTATGTCGCCCTCGCCAAGCCGAGCGCGAACGTGGCGCCGACGACCTACGCCACGGTCGATCCGACGCTGTTCGGTCGCATCACCACCGGCAAGCCGATCGTGACCGCTGCGGTCACTCCCCATTCCATGGCCGCCGATCACGGCGCCAGCAACAAGGGCTATTGACGGATGCTCGGCAAGCTCACCTGGAGTGCCATCCCGTTCGCCGAACCATTGCCGCTGATCACCTCGGCGGTCGTGCTCGCGGTGATCGGGGGCGTGCTCGCCTGGATCACGGCCAAGGGCCATTGGGGCTATCTGTGGCGCGAATGGATCACCTCGGTCGATCACAAGCGCGTCGGCATCCTGTACTTCCTGCTCGGGCTGATCATGCTGCTGCGCGGGTTTTCCGACGCGCTGCTGATGCGCACCCACCTGGCCATGGCCACGGGTGTCAACCAGGGCTACCTTCCCCCGGAGCATTTCAACCAGATCTTCTCCGCCCACGGCACGATCATGATCTTCTTCGTGGCGATGCCGCTGGTGATGGGGCTGATGAACTTCGTGCTGCCGCTCCAGCTGGGCGTGCGCGACGTTGCCTTCCCGACGATGAATTCGATCAGCTTCTGGCTGACCGCGTCGGGTGCGCTGCTGATCAACGTCAGCCTGTTCATCGGCGAGTTCGCACGCACCGGCTGGCTGGCCTATCCGCCGCTCAGCGAGCTGCAATTCTCGCCCGGGGTGGGCGTCGACTATTATCTATGGACGGTGCAGATCTCCGGCGTCGGCACGCTATTGTCGGCCGTCAACCTGGCGACCACCATCCTCAAGATGCGCGCGCCGGGGATGAGCTATACCCGCATGCCGGTATTCTGCTGGACCGCGCTCGCCTCGAACCTGGTGATCCTGGCGATCTTCCCGATCCTCACCGCCTGCCTCGCGATGCTGACGCTGGACCGCTATCTCGGCTTCCATTTCTTCACCACCGACGGTGGCGGCAGCGCGATGATGTTCGTCAACCTGATCTGGATGTGGGGCCATCCGGAGGTCTACGCCTTGGCGCTGCCGGCCTATGGCGTCTATTCGGAGGTCGTCTCCACCTTCTCGAGCAAGCCGCTGTTCGGCTACCGCTCGATGGTCAGCGCGTCGATGGCGATCTGCGTGCTGTCGTGCATGGTGTGGCTGCACCACTTCTTCACCATGGGCGCGGGTGCGGACGTCAACGCCTTCTTCGGCATCGCCACGATGATCATCGCCGTGCCGACCGGCGTGAAGATGTTCAACTGGCTGTTCACCATGTATGGCGGCCGCGTCCGCTTCGAAGTGCCGATGCTGTGGACGCTCGGCTTCATGATCACCTTCGTGACCGGCGGCCTCACCGGCGTGCTCCTCGCAGTGCCCCCGGTCGACTTCATCGTCCACAATTCGCAGTTCCTCGTCGCCCACTTCCACCACGTCATCATCAGCGGCGTCGTGTTCGGGCTGTTCGCCGGCTATACCTACTGGTTCCCCAAGGCGTTCGGCTTCCGCCTGCATGACGGATGGGGCAAGGCGGCCTTCTGGTGCTGGTTCTTCGGCTTCTACCTCGCCTGGATGCCGATGTACGTGATCGGCCTGATGGGCGCGACGCGCCGGATGCAGCATTACAACGACCCGAGCTGGCAGCCCTATGAGATCGTCGCGGCATGCGGCGCACTGCTCATCCTGTGCGGCGTGCTCTGCCAGGCGACGCAGCTGATCGTCTCGATCCGCAATCGCGACAAGCTGCGCGATGTGACCGGCGATCCGTGGGACGGCCGTTCGCTCGAATGGTCGACCACCTCGCCGCCCCCGGCGTTCAACTTCGCGGTGCTCCCCGACGTGCGCGGCGAGGAGGCCTATTGGGGCGTGAAGCAGCGCGCGATCGCCCAGCTCCAGCTGGCCGAGGCCCCCGCGTATATGGCCATCGAGCTGCCACGCGCAACGCCGATCGGGGTGATCACGGCCTTCTTCGTCAGCTTCGCCGGCTTCGGGATGGTCTGGCACATCTGGTGGCTGGTGGCAGCCAGCGTCGCGGCAGGGTTCGTCGCGCTCGCCAAGTTCGGCTGGCGCCGCGAGGACGAGGTCGAGGTCCCGGCGGCCGAAGTCGCCCGGCTCGACCAGGCCCGGCGCGCCATCCGCACCGGCGCGCTCGCCGAGGTCACGGCAGACCGGCAGGAGGCCGCGCACGCCGCCGTCGCCCTGGAAGTCACCGATCCCCACCAGCTGGGACATGTCGGGGCCGACACCAAGCCCGGCGTGCGGGACAACGGCCCTGCCAGCAAGACCGTGGTCGCCGGCTTCGGCTTCTGGGTGTTCCTGCTGACCGACATCGTGATGTTCTCGGCGCTGTTCGCCACCTATGCGGTGCTGGCCAACGCCACGGACGGCGGGCCGACCTCCAAGATGCTGTTCAGCCGGACGACGGTGGGCATCGAGACGGTCTGCCTGCTCTTCTCGACCTTCACCTGCGGCCTCGCCTTCCTCGCGGCCAAGCGGCAGAACGTCGGGGTGACCCAGCTGATGCTCGCGCTCACCGGCGTGCTCGGTGCCGCGTTCCTCTCGATCGAGCTGCGCGAGTTCGCCAGCATGATCGCGCAAGGCGCGGGTCCGTCGCGATCGGCGTTCCTGTCGGCCTTCTTCACGCTGGTCGGCTGCCACGGCCTCCACGTCACCGCCGGCCTGGTCTGGCTGGTGTCGCTGTGCGCCCAGATCGCCACCCGCGGGTTCGAGCCGAAGGTGCAGCGCAAGCTGCTCTGCTTCAGCCTGTTCTGGCACGCCCTGGACATCGTCTGGGTCGCCGTCTTCACCATCGTCTATCTGTTTGGAACCAGCCTATGACCGACCATCCCACGCATGCCGGCCACACCGATACGGCGCCCGGCGAAGAACAGGACAGCTTCCTCTCCGGCAGCGCCGGCTACATCATCGGCCTGCTGCTGGCGCTGGCGCTGACGGCAACGTCCTTCTGGGCGGCGGAATCCGGGGCGCTCTGGCGCCCCGGCGTACCGATCGGGCTGTGCGTGCTGGCGGTGGCGCAGATGGGCATCCATCTGGTGTTCTTCCTCCACATCACCACCGCGCCGGACAGCACCAACAACGTCCTCGCGCTTGCCTTCGGCATCATCATCGTGGTGCTCGTCGTGGTCGGATCGATCTGGATCATGGACAACCTGAACGCCAACATGATGCCGATGGATCAGGCGATGCACATGCAGCCCTGACGCCGTGGCGGCCGGGTGGCCGGAGGACAGTGCCAACGGAAGGCCAGATCGACGACTTCCGACCACCCGCCGCTACCGAGGCTGCGCCGTTCGGGCTCGGCCGCTTACATCATCCCCGGCGCCACCGGAACGGCGTTGCTGAAATCCACGATGTCATCGACCCGCCCGTCCTTGAAGGCGAACAAGAACTCGAAGCGTTTCTCCTGGCACATCCCCTGGAGCGCGATCACCATCCGCGAGGTTCCGGGCTCCCCGGTCTGATCGATGCTCTCGTCAATCATTTCGACCGCGCAAGACGAGGCGGGCAGCGCATCCCGAAGCTTGGTGAACGCCGTCGCGCCGTCAGGCGTCAGATATGGCCCCGCCGCCTCCGCACCCTTGGTGTAATAGCCCTCCATCAGGCGCCGAACCTGCTCGACCCGCTGCATGTCGATGTTCGGGAACACATAGGCCGTCCGCAGGGTCGACACCATGCGCGGCGGCCCATCCGCCGCACTGGCCCCCGTCGCCGCCAGCATCAGTGCGAGCGCCAAGACACTTGCTTTCCTTCGCTTCATCGCTTTCCCCTCTTGGACGACTCCGATGGATTGATCGCGTACAGCTGGACGAAGTGCCGCGACGAGCATGGGCTGGCTAGAGGCACCGGCGCCGTGTCTCCCCGGGCCATCGCACCTGGCCGGTCATTCGTCGCGCGGTTCCACAACAGCCGCTGCGCAACAGTTCGTTACGTTTGCCGATCTCGTGCGTTGAGCCCGCCATGGCCAAGAAACCCGCATTGCTCTCCCCCGCCGAACGCAGCACCATCCTCGAAGCCAACCGCACGCTGAAGATGGCGCGCTCGGCGCATGCCTATGTCCGCGGCAATACCGCCAAATTCTACGACTGGCTCGAAAGCTCGCCGGTTTCCGCGCGGGTACCGCAGGGCCCGTCGATCTGGATCTGCGGCGACTGCCATGTCGGCAATCTCGGCCCCCTCTCCAATGGCGACGGCCGGGTCGAGGTGCAGATCCGCGACATGGACCAGGCGGTGATCGGCAATCCCGCGCACGACATCATCCGCCTCGGCCTCTCGCTCGCCACCGCCGCGCGCGGGGCCGACCTGCCGGGGGTCGTCACCGCGCAGATGCTGGAGGAGATGATGGAAGGCTATGTCGCCGCCATCCACGATCCGACCAGCGGCGACCCCGGCGTCGAGCCCGATGTGGTGCAGAGCGTCACGCGCCGCGCGCTGGGTCGCCGCTGGCGCCATCTCGCCAAGGAGCGGCTCGACGCGGTGGAGCCGCAGATCCCGCTCGGCAAGCGTTTCTGGCCGATCGAGGACAAGGAGCGCGCCGCGCTCGAGGCCGCGCTCGCCAAGCCATCGGTGCTGGGTACCGTGCTTGGCACGGAAGACGCCGATGCGGCGCGCGAGATTCGCCTCGTCGATGCGGCTTATTGGATGAAGGGGTGCAGTTCGCTCGGGCTGCTGCGCTATGCCACCATTGTCGCGATTCCCGATGACAAGGGGCGCAAGGACTATGCGCTGATCGACCTAAAGGAAGCGATCGACCCGATCGCACCCGCCGCACCGGGTGCCGAGCTGCCCGAGGACAATGCCGATCGCGTGGTCGCCGCCGCGCGTGCGCTCTCGCCGCATCTCGGCAGGCGGATGGCCCCGGTGCGGATGCTGGGCCGCTCGCTGTTCGTCCGCGAACTGGCGCCGCAGGACCTCAAGCTCGAGCTCGACCAGTTCAGCCGCGGTGAGACGGTGAAGTCGGCCCGCTACCTCGCCTTCGTCGTCGGCAGGGCACATGCCCGGCAGATGGACACCGACGCGCGCGATGCGTGGCTGGAGATCCTTGCGGCCGATCGCCGCGGCAACCTCGATACGCCGTCCTGGCTGTGGGAGAGCGTCGTCTCGCTCGCCGGCCGCCACGAGGTCGGCTACCTCGAGCATTGTCGGCGCTATGCCGTTGCGGCCTAGGTGGCGTCGTAGGCGTAAAGAAGACCTATGTCTCGCGTGCTTCGGAAGCTGCCTCGCCTCGGACGGGCAATCCAGCGAGCGCGGCCTCGGCCTTTCGACAGCCGAGGACCGCGCATGATCAAGTATTGCGCCTATTGCGGACGCGAATCACAGGTCGTGGTGTTCGCCCAAACATAACAGACGTCGGGCAGCGGCGTGTAATTGTTGGGAGGCGGCTCGCTGGAGCCTGTATCGGGGCAGTGCGGGCCCGCGAAATAGGACCAACACTCGTTCGGCGTACCAAAACCGCCAGGATTGGCGATACACTGCGCGGCGACCGCCCTGCACTGATCCTGCGTCCAGACGTCATCATCCTGGACAGGTGCAGCTGCAGCAACCGAACTGACGCAAAGAAGCAGACCGGCAAATATCTTCATAAGCCACTCCTCCCGTTTCGACGCACCTTCGCGAGGTGCAAACGGAAGGCTAGCGCATCCGCAACTATAAACAAGTCGCGGTATCCGACTGGCGATCTTTGTTTGTTATTGGCTCTGCCGCGACTCATGAAGCTCGCGACTATCGATGGGGCGAGTACCAGCCGAACCCGGAGGCCCCGCGCGACCACCCAGGCGCATCACGCCAGCGAGCCCGCACCGAAGCGCTTCTTCCCATCATCCAAATCTGTCTGGAATGGCCCTATGGCGGAGAGGGAGGGATTCGAACCCTCGGTACGGTTACCCGCACAACGGTTTTCGAGACCGCCCCGATCGACCACTCCGGCACCTCTCCGCTAGGGAGGATACGCGCTTCGGGAGGCCCGAGCAGCGTACCGGTCGCTGTGAGGCGCGGCCACTAGCGCAAAGTTCTGGGGGCCGCAAGCAGGCTCTTTCAAGTTTTTTCGCGAATGCGGAAGGCGCGTGCGTCGCCCCCCTCCCGGATCGGGAACGTGCAGCCTCGCCACCGTTGCCGTTGCGCGTCCGCAACCCTAGATTGGGGGCATGTCAGAAACCAATGGTTCGCTTCTTTCCATCGACTCGGGCACGCCGATGCCGCCGATCGCCAGCGCGCGTTTCGCCATCGGCGACGTGGTGCGCCACCGCCTGCTCGATTTCCGCGGCGTGATCTTCGACGTCGATCCCGTCTTCGCGAACACCGACGAATGGTATGATTCGATTCCGGTCGACATGCGGCCGGCCAAGGACCAGCCCTTCTACCATCTGCTCGCCGAAAATGCCGATTCGACCTATATCGCCTATGTCAGCCAGCAGAATCTGGTGGCGGACGACAGCGACGAGCCGGTCGACCATCCCGGAATCAGCGGGCTTTTCGACAGCTTCGATGCGGGCCGCTACCGGCTGAAGCCGAATCATCGCCACTAAGCGCGCGTGACTCGGAAAATCGCTGTTTCGTCTTGCGGACCGGTTGACATTCCCGCCCCCCTCGCATAGTTGCGCCCTTCCTCCTGCCGAGGTGCAACCTTGGCGGGCACATGCATTTGAACCAGAGAAGAGACCGATGTTCGCTATCGTGCGCACGGGCGGCAAGCAGTATCGCGTTGCCGCAGGAGACAAGATCGTCGTCGAGAAGCTCGACGGCGAAGCCGGTTCGTCGGTGACGCTGGGCGACGTCCTGCTGGCCGGCGAAGGCGGCGAGCTGAAGGCTACCGACGGCCTGACCGTTTCTGCCGAAATCGTCGCGCAGGCGAAGGGCGAGAAGGTCATCGTCTTCAAGAAGCGTCGTCGTCACAACTATCGTCGCAAGAACGGCCATCGCCAGCAGCACACGATCCTCAAGATCACTGCTATCGGCGCGGCCAAGTAAGCGACTGACGAGACACGAGGAGTATAGACAATGGCACATAAGAAGGCAGGCGGCTCGTCCCGCAACGGTCGCGACTCTGCTGGCCGCCGTCTTGGCGTGAAGAAGTTCGGCGGCGAGACGGTTCTCGCCGGCAACATCCTCGTGCGTCAGCGCGGCACCAAATTCTACCCGGGTGTGAACGTGGGCATGGGCAAGGACCATACCCTTTTCGCGCTCGTCGAAGGCCGCGTGTCGTTCAAGGAAGGCAAGCTTGGTCGCAAGTTCTGCTCCGTAGACATGATTGCCGAGGCGGCCGAGTAACATCGGGCGACCGTACGGGTTGCCCACCAGGGCGACCCGGGTTCGGATGAACCAACCGAAAAAGGGAGACGGGTCGCCCCGGTCTCCCTTTTTTATTGCTCCCCTGACACCGCGGTGAAACAGCCATGCCGCAAGGGCGTGCGCAAGAAGCCGCAGGACCGAGGAGAGTGGTCATGTTCGTGCGGACCCCAAGACTGACGTTACGTCCCGGCTGGCCCGAGGACGCCCCCGCCCTTGCCCGGGCAATCGACCATGAGGCGGTGGTGCGCAATCTGTCGCGCGTGCCCTGGCCCTATTCGATCGAAGCGGCCGAGACCTTCCTCCAGCACTGGACCGACACGCGCTTCCTGGTGTTCGAGCATCAGGGCGGCAGCGTGGCGCTGATCGGCTGCGTCGGCATCGACAGCGTCGGGGATGCGCAGCACGAGCTCGGCTATTGGTACACGCCGTCCGCCTGGGGCAAGGGCTATGCCACCGAGGCCGCGCGCGGCGTGCTCGCGGCGGCGTACGCAGCGGGCATCCGCCGGGTGACGTCGCGGCATGCGGTCGACAACCCCGCCTCGGGGCGCGTCCTGCGCAAGCTGGGGTTCCAGCCGACCGGCGAGGTCGCGCCGCTCTGGTCCAAGGGCCGCGGCAGCGAGATGGCGTGCATCGGCTTCGAACTCGATCTGGACGCCGAAGACTGCCGATCGGGCCCGCAACCCCGCCTCGCCGCGTGACACCAATCTTATCCTCCCCCGCCAGGGGGAGGATAAGGCGTGGCGCTTCCCCCCGCGCGCAAGCTCGACTAAGCCGGCAACATATGGACACAAGGCCAAGAGCTTGACAACCAAGGCGGCGCGCCGGCGCCTATCCCCAGAAGAATCGCGTGATGCTGCGCTGGAAGCCGCACGTTCGCTGCTGATCGAGGACGGCCCGCAGGCGGTGACGCTCAAGGCCGTCGCCGCCCGGATCGGCCGCACCCATGCCAATCTGCTGCACCATTTCGGTTCGGCGGCGGGACTCCAGAAGGCGCTCGCCGCGAGCATGGCCGAGGCGGTGACCGCAAAGATCGGCGAAGCGGTGGTCCGCGCCCGGACTACCGACCACGATCTGCGCGAGGTGGTGGACCTCACCTTCGACGCGTTCGGGCGCGAAGGTGCGGGCGCGCTCGCCAGCTGGATGCTGCTCACCGGCAACCGGGACGCGCTCGACCCCATCCTGGAGGCGATTCACCGGCTGGTCGACCGGATCAGCGAAGGCGCCGATTCGCGCGCGCCGCTGCGCGAGGAGACGCTGCAGCTGACCCTGATGGCGCTGGGCGACGCGCTACTCGGCGCCCCGATGGCGCGTGCACTGGGGCTCCCCCGCGACAAGGCGCGCGACCTGGCGGCGGCGATGCTCCGCGAACGGATCGAGGCCACCGCCTAGCCGTCGCCCGCGATCAGTGCGGCACGGCGCCCAGCTCGACTCCGGTCTTGTCGTGCAGCGCGAAGCGATCGACGATGTCGGCACTGGCGCGGTTATAGCCGACCACCTCGACCGCCCGGCCCTCGCGCCGCAGCCGCGCGACGATCTTGTCGAGCGCCGCCACGCCCGAAATGTCCCAGAAATGCGCCGCGGACACATCGATCCGCACCGCCGTGGCGACGCGCTCGGCCTGGAAGGCGCGGGTGAAGCGGTCGACCGAGGCGAAGAAGATCTGGCCTGCCACGCGGTAGGTCGCGACATCTCCCTCCGCGGAAAGCAGCCGCTCGACCGCGAACATCCGCTGCACCTTGGCGGCAAAGAAGATGCCCGAGAGCAGCACACCGGCAAGCACCCCCATCGACAGGTCGCGCGTCGCCACGACGACGATCACGGTCGCCAGCATCACCGCCGAGGAGGTCGGCGGATGGCGGCGCAGATTGCGAATCGAGTTCCAGCTGAACGTCCCGATCGACACCATGATCATCACCGCGACCAGCGCCGGCATCGGCACCCGCCCGACCCACGGGCCCAGCACCGCCAGCAGGAACAGCAGGAAGGCACCCGCGACGAAGGTCGACAGCCGGCTGCGGCCGCCCGAGGTGACGTTGATCACCGACTGGCCGATCATCGCGCAGCCACCCATGCCGCCGAACAGCGCCGCGACGATATTGGCGCCGCCCTGCCCCGCGCATTCCTGGCGCTTGTCGCTGTCCGTGTCCGTCATGTCGTCGACGATCTGCGCGGTGAGCAGCGATTCGAGCAGCCCCACTGCCGCCATGGTCAGCGCGGTGGGGAAGATGATCCGCAGCGTCTCCAGCGTCAGCGGCACCTGCGGCAGCGCGAAGCCGGGCAGGCCCTCCGGCAGCTTGCCCATATCGCCCACGGTATGCACCGGCAGCCCCAGTCCAATGCTGATCGCGCTCAGCACGACGATGGCGATCAGCGGCGAAGGCACCGCCCTGGTCAGCCGGGGGAAGCCGTAGATGATCGCCAGGCCACCGGCGACCATGGCATAGGTCTGCCAGCCAACATGGGTGAGCTGGGGCAGCTGCGCCAGGAAGATCAGGATGGCGAGCGCATTGACGAACCCGGTGATCACCGAGCGCGAGACGAACTGCATCACCAGATGCACCCGCAGCAGCCCGGCGACGATCTGGATCAGCCCCATCAGGATCGTCGCGGCGAAGAGATACTCGACGCCGTGCGCGCGGACGAGCGGGCCGACCAACACCGCGACCGCAGCGGTGGCGGCGGAGATCATGCCGGGCCGCCCGCCGATCAGCGCGATCGTCATGGCGATGGCGACCGAGGCGTAGAGCCCGACGCGCGGATCCACCCCGGCGATGATCGAAAAACCGATCGCCTCGGGAATCAGCGCCAGCGCGACGACGATGCCGGCCAGGATGTCACGGCGCGCGCCGGCGCCGTCTGTGCGCCATTGGCGCAGATATGCATTGAAATCGAAGGTCATTGAAAATCCACAACAGGGCACGTGGCGCCAGGCGGCGCGTCAGCTTGGTGCGTGTTGTTGTCCGGCGGATCGGCGGCCGGAATAGCCACCCGGAATTGCACCGGGTCCTTGCGAATGCGCGGCTCGTAGCGGATCCGAGCTTAGGACGCAAACCCACACGCGCCGCGAGCGCCACTGCTCGCTTCGCGCGCAGTCACGTCACGCGGTCTTGTCGAACCGGTTCGGCCGCTGGGTACTTTTTCCGGCGAGCAACAGGATCAGCACGAGCAGCGTGATGATGTAGAGGAGATTGCTGAGGAAAACGGACAGGAACAGCGTCATGTCCGGCTCCGCGCCGGCGCCGATCGCCGCAAACAGCCGCGGCATCTGCACCGACGAATAGAGGATGAAGGGCAGCGGCAGGATCCCCCACAGGCCGGACCGACCGGTGTCATGGAGCCGCCGCGCCACCGCGGCGGCGTAGAGTAGCACTGCCGAACCGAAGGTGACGACGAAGTAAAGGATGATCCATCCGATCGGCACAAAGGCCGGATGCTCGCCGTGCATCGAAACCGTATAGTCGCCCGGGCCCTGGGTAACCGTGACGCTCTCGGGATGTTGTGCCGCAAATTGCTGCATCGCTTGGAGCATGGTTACTGCGATCGGCACGAATACGAGCGCGCCCGCGATCATGACGAGGACGAACGCCACCGCAGCATAGGGCCAGAAGCTCGCGCGGTCCTCGCGTCCGGAGAAGTCGAGCAGCCGTTTGAAATGCTCGCCCAATGCTACCGTCGTCGTCATGCTGCGAAGTCCCCCGATCGAACTCGATCCTGCCGCGCGGCAGGCGGCAGGTCAAACCTTTGCCGGAACCCGCGTGAAACGCCCTACTCCGCCGCCTGCCCCATCCGCTGGGCCTCGCCCGCCACCGCCTCGCGTACCGCGCGCGAGAGCGCCGCGACGGTGAACGGCTTGCGCAGCACCGGTCGATCGCGGAGCTGCTCGGCGCTCGCCTCGCCGGTGAAGCCGGTGACGAACAGGACTGCGACGCCGTGCAAGGTCGCCTCGACCGCGGCGATCATCTCCGGCCCGGTCTGGCCGGGCATCAGCACATCGGTCATCACCAGGTCAAGCGATGCCATCGCCTCGATCGCGGCAGGCGCGTGCAGCGGATCGGCGCAGCCGACTGCGCGGTGCCCCAGTTCCCGCAGTGCCGCCAGCGTGGCCGCCAGCACGCGCGGATCGTCTTCGACGACCAGAATGTCGTAGCTGTCGCCCGCCTTCTCCTCAGCGGGCTCGGCCACGACCGCCGCCGTGGCCGCCCCGGTCAGCGCCCCCTTGTAGCGCGGCAGGTACAGGGTCACCGTCGTGCCCGCCTCGGGCGCGGTCTCTATGGTGATGCCGCCGCCCGACTGGCGGACGAAGCCGAAGATCTGGCTGAGCCCAAGTCCCGTGCCCTTGCCGACCGGCTTGGTGGTGAAGAAGGGTTCGAAGACGCGCTCCAGCACCTCGGGCGTCATGCCGCAGCCATCGTCGCGCACGGCGACCGAGACATAGTCGCCCGCCGCACAATGCCCGACCTCATTCGCCGCCAGTCGCGATTCGCCGGTGGTGATCACCAGCGTGCCACGCCCGTTCATCGCATCGCGCGCATTGACGGCGAGGTTGAGCACCGCATTTTCGAGCTGGTGGCGATCGACCCAGATCCGCCAGCCCATGCCTCGGTCCTGTGCCTCCACCCGGATCGCGTCGCCCAATGTGCGATCGAGCAGGTCGCGCATGCCGCGGATCAGCGCACCGGCATCGACGGGCTCGGGCGCGAGCGATTCGGAGCGCGAAAAGGCGAGCAGCTGGCGGGTGAGCGCGGCAGCGCGGTGGGCGCCTTCCATCGCGTTGTCGAGATGGCGCGCGGCCTCGCGGGGATCGCTCTCCATCTGACGGCGGGCCAATTCCACCCCGCCCAAAACAACGGCCAGCATATTGTTGAAATCATGCGCGATACCGCCGGTGAGCTGACCCACCGCGTCCATCTTCTGCGCCTGGCGGAGCTTGGCCTCCGCAACCTCGCGCTCACGCGCTTCCTCGCGCAGCTGGGCGGTGGCCGCGGCGACGGCTTCGCGCAGTTGCCCGGTCCGCTCTCGCTCCCAGGCGGCATCGGCGTCGGCGAGCGCACGGTCGCCCTGCGCCTCGATCGCCAGCCAGCCGAAGATCACCGCACCCAGCGCGATCACCAGACCGAAGCCGCTGAGCACGCGCGAGGCATAGCTGCTGTTCTCGATCAGCTGCGCGGCGGCGCGGGTGCGATCCCGCAGCAACTGGCGCTCCTGATCGACGATGCTGTCGAGAAGTGCCTCCACCTGCTTGCGTGCCGGGCTCTCGCGCACCTGATAATAGGCGCCGAACGCATCGCTGTTGCGCTTGAAAGTGGTGTAGAGCGCGGTCGCGTCGAGCTCCTTGCCGCGCTCAGCGAACGCGCGCTGGAGTTGGCGGACCTGCGCGAACAGCGTCGAGTTGTCGCCGGTCAGCTGACGCAGCCGCTGGAGCTGTTCGCCTGCCTTGCCCCATTGGTCGCTATATTGCTGGCCGAGATTGCGGTCCGCGCTCACCACATAGCGGCCCAGCGCCGCCTCGGCCGAAGCGATGCCGCCGGAAAGCTGGTTGGCGCGCAGGATCACTTCGAAGCTGTGCTGCTGGAGCGCGATGGCGCGATCGCGCTCGAGATCGGTGCGCTGCTGAATCAGGATCAGCGCGCCGAGCACGAGCACGCCGGCCACTGCCAGCGCCGCCAGCAGGACCAGGCGCCAGTTCTTTGCGTGAACCGAACGCTCCAGAGACGGGATCGCTTCGCTCATCCGGCCCCGACTCTAGGCGTTTGGAACCAAAGTGGAAAGGCCGGTTAGGCGATGACCCCGACGGCCTGGCCGGCCGCGCGGAACATGCCGAGCACGCGCTCGATCTGCTCCGGGCGATGCTCGGCGCAAAGGGAACAGCGCAGCAGGAAGGTGCCGGCCGGAGTCGCCGGCGGACGCGCCATGTTGACGTACAGGCCGTTCTCCAGCAGCGCCTGCCACATCACCACCGCCTGCTCCTGGTCCTCCAGGATCACCGCGACGATTGCGCTTTCGGGCTTTTCGGTGCCGAGCTTGAAGCCCATCGCCGTCAGGCCGCCGTGCAGCGCACGGGCATTCTCCCACAGCCGGGCGCGCTTCTCGTGCGCGGTCATTAGCTTGCGGATCGACGTCGCCGCGGTCGCCACCACGCTGGGGGGCAGCGAGGCAGTGAAGATGTATGGGCGGCAGGCCAGCCGGATCGCCTCGAACTTCGGGTGGTTCGAGATGCAGAAGCCGCCGACGGTGCCGACCGACTTGGAGAAGGTGCCGACGACGAAATCGACCTCCGCTTCCAGCCCCTGGTCCTCGTACACGCCGCGGCCGTTGGGGCCGAAAAAGCCCATCGAGTGCGCTTCGTCGACCAGCACCATCGCGCCGTGCTTCTTGGCGACGGCGACCATTTCCTTGAGCGGCGCGATGTCGCCGAGCATCGAATAGACGCCCTCCAGCACCACCAGCTTGCCCGCTTCGGCCGGCAGGCGGCCCAGGCGCTTGTCGAGGTCCGTCACGTCATTGTGGCGGAAGCGGACGATCTCGGCATTGCCCTGCTTGCAGCCGTCATAGATCGAGGCGTGGCTGTCGGCGTCGAGGATGATGTACTCGCCCTTGCCCGCCAGCGTCGAGATCATCCCCAGATTGGCCATGTAGCCGGTGGAGAAGACGATCGCGCCCGACACGCCGTAGAAGTCGCGCAGCGCCTGCTCGACTTCCATATGGTCGCGGAAGGTGCCGTTGAGCATGCGGCTGCCGTTGGTGCCCGAACCGAACTGGTCGAGCGCATCCTTGCCGGCCTGGATCACGTCCGGATCGAACGTCATGCCCATGTAATTGTAGGTGCCGAGCAGGATCGTGTCCTTGCCCTTGATCACCGCCTCGGTGGGCGACTTGACCTGCTCCATCACGATCGCGAACGGATCGATCACGCCGCTGTCGAGCAGCGCCTGGCGCTCGGCGATCAGGCCGTCGAACTTGCTCATCAGGTCGGTCATCGCGTTCAGCCCTTGAGCTTCTGCACGGCGTCGACCAGCTGGCCGACATTCTCGATCTCGGCCTGCATGTTCATGGTGATGACGATGTCGAACTCGTCCTCGATCGCGGCGACGAAATCCATCACCGTCAGGCTGTCCCATTCGAGATCGCCCGCGAAGGTGGTGGTTCCCGAAAGCGCGACGCCCTTCTTGTTGAAGGGTTCGATCTGCGCGGCGACGATGTCGAAGATTTCTGCACGGTCAGTCATGCGGCCGGTCCTTAGATTGATCGGCCGCAGGTGCCAAGCGAATGCGGCGAAACCGGGCCCGTGGCGGGGCAGTGCCCGAAAGGTCAGGCCGCAGCCGCCGCGTCCGCGCTGCCGCCGGTGAGCACGCCGTGCACCCACAGGTCCATCTGCCCGGCGATCTTCTGGAGCAGTCCGGGGTGAAAATGGGTCACGTCGGCCATCTCGTCCGGGCTGTCGAGCAGGTCGGCGAGCTCAAGGACGAAGATGCGGCCCGGATTCTCGCGCGCCACCTGCCGCCAGATCGCGTTAAACAGCCGGCAGCGCTCGGGCGAGTGGTTGAGGCCCAGCCGGTATTTCTCGATCGGCGCGTCTTCCGGCGGCAGCACCACCAGCATGCGCAGGTCGTTCTCGATCAGGTGGATGCACAGCCGCAGCACACACTTCTGGTAGACGCCGCGTTCCAGCAGGTGCCATTTCCCCGGCCAGCGATTGTCCAGATAGTCGATGGTGGCGCCGTAGACGAGGAAGGGCGGGAAGTGCTGCGCCTTGTAGCTGTCATCGTCCATCATCCGCAGCGCGAAGAGGCGCGGATTGTTGTCGAAATCGATCGCCGGGCGAAACTGGCTGTAATGCGCGATGCCGCCGGACTGGCAATCGAACATGATGCGGATGCCCGCCTCGCCTGCCGACTGGCTGCTGAGTTCGGCACGGAGTGCGGCGCGGACTTCGGGCTCGTCGAAGCCATGGTCCTCGATCCAGTCGGGGGTGACGCGGCTGAATCGGCCGTCGAGCGCGCTGAAATCGGCCTCCGGCCAGTTCACCCGAATCTTGCCGAGGGCATATTCCTCCAGCCCCATGTGCATCGCGCGGCACGAGAAGGTGAAATGGACCAGCTTCTGCTCGATCCGGTCATACATCACGAAGCCGACCAGGCCGTAGCGGCCATATTTGTCCCAGGCGAAGATCGACCAGCTATCGTGTCGGGTCACGTTGATGATGTCGAGTTCGAGCTGGGCAGGATCGACCCGAGACTGGGTGTAGTTGAGCTGGTTGGCGCGGTTGATCAGCTCGGCGAGGCGCGGGACGAACTCGAGATTGTCCATGATGAACGGCGCACAGGCGCACAGGCCCGAGGCGCGCAGGAAGGCCTCGTTGGACTGGCCTTCCACCGCGCCGCGATCGCGCTTCTTGGCTTCCAGGATGCGATAGTCGGCGACGCGGCTGCGCGTGCCCGTCTGGAGCGCGAGCAGGCCGGCGAGCTGTTCGTCGGCATCCGCCGCGGTCGCATCCAGCGTCTGGATCTCGGGCAGCGCGTGGCGCACCTCGGCGAGATTGTGCGGGTTATCGTCGATGAAGAGGACGTTGACCGCGCGCAGCTGCAGGTCGGCGATGATGCCGCGGATCGCCTCGGCCTTGGGGGTGAAGGCGATGTGCGGGAAGACGAACTCGTCCCAAAGCCCGAACGCCTCCAGCTTTGCCCTTGCCGCCTCGAACTCGTTCTTCGAGCAGATCGAGGAGACCACGCCGCGCGCGTTGAAGGCGCGGACCATCTCGGCGCGCCGCTCGAACAGCGCGACCGCGTCGCCATCGGCGAGCGTGCCGCGCCACAGCGTATCGTCGAGGTCCCAGAGGATGAGCTTGATCGGGGCGGTCCACATGCCCCCTTTATAGAATGGTTAAGCGCCGCTTGGGCTCAGAGCAGCCCCTTCGCCCGGTACCAGCGCGCGGTCTCGACCAGCCCGGCATCGGTCTCCACCTGCGGCGTCCAGAGATTGGCGGGCGCCCGGTGCGCCGGATCGGCCACCCAGTCGGGATGGCAGAAATAGGAGACGCGATCGGGGGTGAGCTTGGCGCGCTTGCCCCGCAGCGCCCGGTCGACATGGGCGCCCGCCATCAGCACCGCCTTGGGCAGCGACAGCGCGAGCACCTTGCGTCCCACCGCGCGGCCGATGGCGCGGGCGAATTCGGGATGGGTCCAGCCCCCTGCCCGGCCGTCATCGGGGTCGATCTCGCCGGGGAAGCGATCCGCGGCGGCGAGCGCGAGAAGCAGCCGGCCGAGGTCGCTGACCTCGATCACCGAGATGCGGCCTCCCGGGGGCAGCAGCGCTAGGCCGAAGCGGGCGACGCGGAACAGCTCGAGCATCTCCAGGTCGCCCGGGCCGTAGATCGCGGGCGGGCGGATGATGGTCCAGTCGAGCCCGGAGTCCCGGACCAGCTTGTCGGCCTCGCCCTTGGACCAGCCATAGGCGGAGAGCTCGGGCTCGCGGCTGGCGAGCGAGGAGACATGGACGTAGCGCCGCACGCCCGCGGCCTTGGTTGCGGCAAGCATGTTCGCCGTACCGGTGATGTTGCCGTGCGCGAAGCCCTCACGATCGGGCGCGTTGACCACCCCGGCGACATGGATCACCGCATCCGCACCGGTGCACAGCTCGGCCAGCGCCGCGGTCGCATCGAGATCGCCGCAAATCCAGGTGACGCCGTCGCGCGCCGGCTGCTCGCGGCGGGTGAGCGCACGGACCTGATGGCCCGCTTCCAGCGCGAGCGCGATCAATCGCGATCCGACGAAGCCGGTGCCGCCGGTGACGGCGAACACGCTCACAGCAGCGCCATGTGGCTGCGGTGGACCAAAGCGGCGCGCGGGGCATAGCCGAGTATTTCGACCAGCTCCTCGCTCCGCCGCCCGACGATGCGTGAGGCATCGACATGGCCATATTCGGCCAGCCCGCGCGCAAGATGCTTGCCGTCCGGCCCTACCACGACGACCAGGTCGCCGCGGGCGAACCGCCCCTCCACCCGCGTCGCTCCCGCAGAGAGCAAGCTGCGGCCTTCCTTGAGCGCCTGCGCCGCGCCCTCGTCGATATGAATCGCTCCCTTGGCGGTCAGCCCGCCGCGCAGCCACGCCTTGCGCGCCGCAGCCCCCTTCTGCCCAAGGAACAAGGTACCGCGCCGCGTCGTCGCCAGTCGCGCCAGCGGATGCTCGACCCGCCCATCGGCGATGGCGAGATGCGCACCCGCACTGGTCGCGATCCGCGCCGCCTCGATCTTCGAAACCATGCCCCCCGACCCCATGCCCGAGGCCGAGCCGCGATCGGCCATCGCCTCGATCCGCTCGTCGATCACGTCGACCAGCTCGATCAGCTGGGCATCGGGATTGGTGTTGGGGTTAGCGGTGTAGAGCCCGTCGACGTCCGACAGCAGCACCACGCCCTCGGCATTGGCGGCGCTCGCCACCCGGGCGGCGAGCCGGTCGTTGTCGCCGAAGCGGATTTCCTCGGTGGCGACCGAATCATTCTCGTTGATCACCGGCACCACGCCGAGGCGCAGCAAGCGGTCGAGCGTGGCGGAGACGTTGAGATAACGGCGACGATCCTCGAGGTCGTCGAGCGTCACCAGCATCTGCGCGGCAGTCATCCCCTGGTCGTGGAGCAGCTCGGCCCAGATGCTGGAGAGCGCGATCTGGCCGGTTGCCGCGGCCGCCTGCGCGTCCTCCAGGCTGGCGCGGCCACCTTTGGGCAGCTTGAGCCGCCGCGCGCCGAGCGCGATCGCGCCCGAGGAAACGATGACCAGCTGCTGCCCCTCGCGCGCCCGGGCACCGAGATCGGCGACCAGCGCCGCCAGCCAGTCGCGGCGAATCTGCCCCTCGCGATCGACGAGCAGCGAGGAGCCCACCTTCACGACCAGCCGGCCGCAGGTCGAGGGGCTGAAGCCGATGGCGTCGGCATGGCGTGCGAGCGCGGACATGGCCGCGCTCTTAGCGGTGCGGTTCGGCATCTGCCAAGCCGATCAGACGATCGATTCGCGCTGGAGGTCGCTGCAATGGCCGACGCCGGTTGCCTTGAGCCGCGCGATCACCGCGTCGCGGGTATCGCTGTCGCCGGCCCGGATCTCGCCCAGCTCGGCGGCGGTGAGCAGCACCACGGGCACCGCGCGGACGGGCGAGAGCGGCATGTCCTCGATCTGCGTGTCGAAATCGGGCTCCGGGCCGCCGATCATCACGCCGAGCACGTCGTCGGCGGTGAGGAAATGGGCGGGCAGCCGCGCCGCGATCGCGGCCGAGCTGGAGACGTTGGTGAGTTCGAGCGGGATCGGGCCATGACGTTCGAGCGGGCGGAGGATGCCCTGTTCCTCGGCGACGATCGCCGCCACGCGCCGCAGCACCTCGAGCATCCAGCCGTCGCCCGCCACCTGCGCCGGCGCACCCTCGCCCGGCCCCTCGACGAACAGCTCGATCTCGAAGCCGTTGGTGGTCGCGGTCTCGTCGAACGGATCGGAGAGGCCGTCGGTCGCCAGTAGGATCGCGTTGCCGCGGTGGATGAGCCGATAGGCCTCGTGCCCGCCCGGCCAGAGCGAGCCGGCCGGAGCGGAGGAGAGGATTCGATCACTCGCCGGCCCCAGCGCCGACCAGAACAGGCCGCGCGCCTCGGCCGAACGTTCGGCGACGCTGGCGATTCGGTGTGGCTCAGGCCGGCTAACCGCCTGCGCCTTCGCACCAAATAACCCACGCAACCAGCCGAACGCACCCATCCGCGTCTCTCCCAAAAGGAATCAGACGGGAAGCGTTGCCTTAGAAATGCGTCAGAGCGGCGACCATTGAACCGGTTCTTCACCATCTTCGGCCGTTTCGTCGGCTGCCCGGTTCTCGTTGGGGCCGATGATTTCCAGCAACTGATCCAGCACCCAGTCGACCCCGGTGCCGGCGGCGCCGGACAGCGGAATGACTTGCGCGCCGCTCGCCTCTTCGAGCTCGGCGGAGAGCGCGGCGATCAGTTCGTCGTCGAGCATGTCGATCTTGTTGAGCGCGATCACCGTCGGCTTGTCCGACAGGCCGGCGCCGTACGCCTCCAGCTCGTCGCGGACGATGCGGTAGCTGGTCGCCACGTCCTCGTCATTGGCGTCGATCAGGTGGAGCAGCACGCGGCAGCGCTCGATATGGCCGAGGAAGCGGTCGCCGATGCCGGCCCCTTCCGCCGCGCCTTCGATCAGGCCGGGAATGTCGGCGATCACGAATTCGCGCTGCTTGTGGCGCACCACGCCCAGCTGGGGGCGCGTGGTGGTGAAGGCATATTCGCCCACCTTGGCCTGCGCATTGGTGACCGCGTTGATGAAGGTCGACTTGCCGGCATTGGGCAGCCCGACCAGCCCCGCATCGGCGAGCAGCTTGAGGCGCAGCCACACCCAGGCCTCCTCGCTCGGCCAGCCGGTGCCGTGCTGGCGGGGCGCGCGGTTGGTCGAGGTCTTGTAGGTCGCATTGCCGCGGCCGCCGTCGCCGCCCCGCAGGAAGACGATGCGCTGGCCTTCCTTGGTGAGATCGGCCAGCAGCGTGCGCTCGTCGTCGTCGGCGAGGATCTGGGTGCCGATCGGCACCTTGATCACCAGATCGTCGCCGCCAGCACCGGTGCGGTTCGAGCCCGAGCCGCCGCTCCCGCGCGGGGCACGGAAATGCTGGGTGTAGCGGAAGTCGATCAGCGTGTTGAGGCCGGCGATCGCCTCGAAGACGATGTCGCCGCCCTTGCCGCCGTTGCCGCCGTCGGGGCCGCCATATTCGATGAACTTTTCGCGACGGAAGCTCACGGCACCGGGTCCGCCGGCACCCGAGCGGACGAAAATCTTGGCTTGATCGAGGAAATGCATCGCGGGCCCATATACGTTCGACGCAATTTCGTCACCCCCGGCAGCGCGCGTGCCGAACGCGATGACACTTTCCGGGTGGCATCGGCGTTCAGCACGGCTATACGCGACCGGATCGTTTCCGCCCGTTTTCCGTTTCAGGGGCGCAAGGATCCCAGCTCTGAAGGACGTTCAGCGAACAGCATGAATTCGATCGATCGCTACATGGCGCGGCTGATCGCGGTGCCGCTGATCTCCACCCTGATCATCTCCGCGATGCTGCTCGTGCTCGATCGCATGCTGCGGCTGTTCGAGTTCGTCGCGACCGAGGGCGGTCCGGTGAGCGTGGTGTGGCGCATGCTCGCCAACCTGCTGCCCGAATATCTCGGCCTCGGCATCCCGATCGGGCTGATGCTCGGCGTGCTGCTCGCCTTCCGCCGGCTCGCCACCTCGTCCGAGCTCGACGTGCTGCGCGCGGTGGGCGTCAGCTACACCCGGCTGCTGCGCGTGCCCTATATGTACGCGATCGTGCTGGCGGCGGTGAACTTCGCGATCGTCGGCTTCGTCCAGCCGACCTCGCGCTACAATTACGAGCAGCTCCGCTTCGAGCTGCGCTCGGGCGCGCTCGGCGCCTCGATCAAGGTCGGCGAATTCACCAGCTTCGGCTCGAAGATGACGCTGCGCATCGAATCGAGCCAGGACGAGGGCCGCGACCTGCGCGGCATCTTCGTGGAAATGACCAACAAGGACGGCACGCCCCTGGCCGTGACCGCGCAGAAGGGCCAGTTCCTCCGCTCGGACGATCCGGACACGATCATCTTCCGGCTGACCAACGGCACGCTCGTCCATTACGACAAGAGCTCGCCGGTGCCGCGGGTGCTGACCTTCACCACCCACAATCTGCCGATCCCGCTCCCCAAATATGAGCAGTTCCGCAAGCGCGGCGACAGCAATATCGAGCGCACGCTGCCCGAGCTGGCAGTGATCGGCCGCAACCGCTCGGCCCCCGAGATCGATCGCGAGACCAGCCGTTCGGCCTTCCACTATCGCATGGCGGAAGTGACGACGATGTTCCTGCTGCCGATGCTGGCGGTGGCGCTGGCGATCCCGCCCAAGCGCTCCACCTCGATGCTCGGCGTGTTTCTGTCGATCCTGATGATCGTCACCTATCACAAGGTGAACGAATATGCGCAGGGCGTGGGCAGCCTGGGGCTGATCGATCCGATCATCGCGCTATGGGTGCCGTTCTCGATCTTCGCAGGGCTTACCGTTTGGATGTACTACACCGTCGCCTATGTGCCCGGCGGGCAGCCGATCGGCGCGCTGGAGCGCGTCTTCGCGAAGACCGCCAAGCTGATCGGACGGCTGCTGCCGGGCGCCAGGCGACGGCGCCGCAAGGCGGAGGCGGCGCGATGAGCCTGCGCGGCCTGTTCCCCTCGCCCACCGTGTCGCTGTACATGGCGCGGCTGTTCGTGTTCCGCACCTTCGCGCTGCTCGGTGCGCTGGTGCTGGTGCTGACCTCGCTCGACCTGCTGACCGAAAGCGCCGGCATCCTGGCCTATCCGGGTAACGGCAACGCGCAGATCCTGCACTATGCCACGCTGCGGGTGCCGCAGATCATCTCGACCTTCCTGCCCTATTCGGTGCTCGGCGGCGCGATCTTCACGCTCGCCCAGCTCAACCAGAACAGCGAGATCATCGCGCTCAAGTCGGGCGGCCTCTCGGCGCACCAGGTGCTGGCGCCGCTGATGCTCTCGGGCCTGGTCGTCGCCGGCCTTTCCTTCGCGTTCAACGACCGCATCGTCAGCCGCGCCACCTCGACGCTTGAGCAGTGGAAGAAGGTGGAGTTCGCGCCGCTGCCCGTCGATCGCGGCGACCGCGCCAATGTATGGGTGCAGGCCGAAGGCAATCTGATCAACGTCCAGCAGATCAAGGGCAAGGGCGACGCGGCCCAGCTGTACGACATCACCGTCTACCAGCGGACCAAGGGCTCGCTCGCCGCGATCCTCACCGCCAAGCACGGCGTGCGCGCGGGCGACGGCTGGCGCGTCGACAACGTCAAGCGCTTCGACGTGGCGAGCGCCACGTTGACCCCGGTGCCCGACACGATCATCGGGAAGGGCGTGCGGCCGGACCAGTTCACCCTCGCCCATGTCGATCCCAATTCCAGTTCGTTCGGCGAACTCAGCGTCGCGATCGGCGAGCTGAAGGCGGCCGGTCGCCCGACCAAGGCGCTCGAAGGCTCGCTGTGGCACAAGCTGTCGGGGCCCCTCTCGGCGTTCCTGATGCCGCTGCTCGGCGCCGTCTCGGCGTTCGGCCTGGCGCGTTCGGGCAAGCTGTTCGTGCGCGTGGTGATCGGCATGGCGCTGGGCTTCCTCTATTTCGTCGCCGACAATTTCGCGCTGGCGATGGGCAACCTGGGCGCCTACCCGCCCTTCCTCGCCGCCTGGGCGCCGTTCCTGCTGTTCCTGATGATCGGCGAAGCGGTGCTGCTGCGGACCGAGGAATAGGCTATCCAGGCGGCAACCACCGCCTGAGGCCCTTCCCGATGTACCGAACCAGCACCCGCTTCCTCGCCGCCGCCGCCCTGGCGCTCGCCCCTGCCGCGGCATGGGCCGCGCCCGAGCAGCTTTACCAGGGAACGGTCGGCACGGCGCGGATCGTGATGGCGCTCAGCGAAGACAAGGCCGAGGTCTTCGGCCAGTATTTCTACCTCACCAAGCGGCTCGACATCGATCTCTCGGGCAGCCTCCGTGGCCCGACGCTCGATCTCGAATCGCGGGTGACCGGCGACAAGCTGCACCTCACCCGCAGCGGCGCGACGCTCGTCGGCACGCTGATCACCGCCAAGGCCAGGCGTCTGCCGGTCAGCCTGCGCCCGGCCGGTGCACCGCAGGCGCTCCCGGCCGACCTTCCGGCCAAGCTGAGCGCCTATGAACGCTGGCACCTCACCGGTCTCCAGTTCACCCCGCAGCAGACCGAGACGATCAACGGCAGGACGATCCGCTGGTACCGCGAGCCGATGTCCGGCATCCGCCTGTTCCGCATCGAGAGCGGCTATGCCGCCCCGGCGCTGGCGGCAGTCAACCACGCGCTCGCCCGCAACCAGTGGCAGGACGTGTCGGCCTGGTTCGCCTGCATCGGCTATGAGGGCGGCCCCGGCACCGACGTCTCCGAAGCGCAGAAGCCCTGGCTGGGGGCGAACCATGTCAGCTATGTGTGGAATGCGAGCTGGAGCTGCGCGGGCACCGCACATCCGGACTTCGCCACCGCCGGCCACAGCTTCGACATGCGGACGGGCCGCGAACTCAGGCTGGACGATCTCCTCCACTTCGGCGCCGGTCCGGTACCGGCGGAAGACAGCGACGCCTGGTACAGCTATCGCAGCAAGCGCTTCGCGCCGGGCGTGGTGGCGCTGCTCAAGCGCTACCATCCCGCGGAAATGACGAAGCCCGCCGAGGGCGAAGAGGACGGCTGCGACTATTCGGATCCGGAGGTTTGGGACTTCCCCGGCTGGGCGCTCTCCGAAAAGGGCCTGTGGCTCGGCGCCTATTTCGCGCGGGTGCAGCGCGCATGCGATGCGCCCGACTGGTCGATACTCCCCTGGTCCGCACTCGGGCTGAAGCCCGGCGAGCGGCCGTAGCGCAATTCACGGGTGCGTCCTGGCCCAGTCCAGCGCGCTCTGCAGCGTCGTCACCCAGACCTCGCCCCGATGCTGGGCGAGCCAGGCGAGGAACGCCCGGTGCTCGGCGTCGGGCACCGCGGCGTAGTCGCCGCCGACGCCGTGGAACAGGAATACCGCCCAGCCGCCCCCCTGCTCGGCCTCGCGGACATAGTCGATCATCTTCTCCGCCGTCGCGCCTTCGCCGAACGGCCGCGAGGGGATGTGCATCGGGTCGGCCTTGGAGACATCGGCGCGGGCATCCGCCGGCGTATCGACTACGCCGCGCACATAGGTGACCGTGCCCGCCTTGCGCAGTTCCTCCAGATAGTCCTTCCCGCCCGCCAGGCTCTGGCCGCAGGGCGTGGCGAAGCCGTGGCGGTCGCGGCCGTCGAGCGCGCGCAGCAGCACGTTCTGCTGGGCGATCTCGCGCAGCATGCTGGTGATCGTATAGGCCTCGCTCACATAGCGCGGATCGGCGGGATAGACGTCGTGCGCGCAGGGATGGAAGATCGTGTGGTTGGCGAGTTCGTGCCCGCCCCTCGCAGCCGCCCGCCAGCGCCACACATCCGCTTCCTCCACATTGGCGAGAAAGAAGGTGCCCTTGATCCCGGCAGCGTCGAGCGCCGGAATGGCGTGATCGAGCTGCGAGTCGAGTGCGTCGTCATAGGTGAGCACCACCGCTGCCTTGGCACCGTTCGGCCACCGCGTCTGTGCTGTCGCCGGCAGCGCCATCCAGGCGCAAAGCACCGCCGCTGCGAAAACGTGCCGCATCATCCTCTCCTCCGATCCGCGCGGGAGCCTAGCCCGGGCGCGGATGCGCGCAAGAGAATGCGCCGAAAGAAAAGGGCCGGCGCACCGCCCGGTGCCCGGCCCCTTGCCTGTCGCCCTGCGCCAATCAGCGCTGGCGCATCGTGCCCTGCGCGAGCTTCACCACCAGCCCCGAGAGCGTCGGATAATTGGCCTTGTGATAGACCGAGTCCGGCGAGAGCGCGGCGACCAGGCGGCGGTGCGCCTCGCCCAGCGAATGGTACGGCACCGCCGGCAGCAGATGGTGCAGCGCGTGGTAGCGCAGGCCCACCGGTGCCCAGAGATAGGGCAGGAAACCCGGCTCCGGCACGTTGACGCTGTCGAGATACTGCGCGGTCACCGTCAGCGGCTCGCCTTCGTTCTCCCACAGATGCGCGACCAGCGTGCGGACCTGGTTGATCACCGCCGAGCAGGCAATGATCGCGACATAGGCGAGGAAGGCACGCAGCGGCAGGATGCCTGCGACCGTGATGCCGATCAGCGTGATCGCGAACAGGCTTGCCCCCAGCTCTTGCCAAAACCACTGGCGACGGAATTCGCCTTCGGGTTCGCGGCGCTCGAACGACGGATTGATCTGCAGCCCCGAATAGCGCGCGACGACGAGCCGGCGCAGCTTCGGCGAGAAGAGCGACAGCGGCGCCAGCACCGCAAAGCGGAGCAGCAGCCCGATCGGCATCAGCACCGAAACGAGCAGGAACAACGGCAGCGTCCACGGCTTCATCAGCGCGAGCGGCAGATATTCCGGATCCTGATCGGTACCGTAGCGGGTGCGGGCATGGTGAATCGTGTGGATGCCTTCGTACATGAACGACGGCAGCAGCAGCGGCACGCCGACGAACGCGTTCCACGCGGTGCGGAAGCCCGGCAGCA
Source organism: uncultured Sphingomonas sp. (assembly GCF_913774285.1). Lineage (GTDB taxonomy): Bacteria > Pseudomonadota > Alphaproteobacteria > Sphingomonadales > Sphingomonadaceae > Sphingomonas. The sequence continues at coordinate 65,121 of NZ_CAJYHX010000018.1, forward strand.
GCGAGTGCTTGAGATGAGTGATCTCGTGGATGAACAGCTCGGCGCGGTACAGCGCAAACACCGCGATGATGCCGCCGATCACCGCCACCCAGGGCGAGGCCGCGAACATCGCGGTCGCCATGCCGGCATAGCCGATCGCTGCGGACAGGAAGCAGTCGGTCCAGTACATCGCCTTGCTGGGCGTGTGGAGATCGCGGGTCAGCTCCGCGGCGGCGCGCAGCATCGCGCGGTCGTCGGGAACGCCCGAAAGGCGGATGCGCGCGATCGTCGCCGAGATTTCGGCGTCCGGGGCGTCCGGATGATCGAAGACTAGCGATTGGGTCATGGGTAGTGCCATTGGCCTTAGATAGTGGCTACAAGGTGGCATTACAGGGCGCCCATTGGGCCGTTTCGCCCCGCGGCATGCCTGGTGCTTGACAGGCGCCCTCGGACGCAAGACTGCATTGCGCCGTATCAAGAATTTCTGGGGGACTCCGCGTGGCTAGTGCCGATCTCAAGGTCCGGCCCGTTTCGGGCAAGGCCGACACCAAGGCGTTCATCGAGCTCGCCTACCGCCTGAATGGCGACGATCCGAACTGGGTCGCCCCGCTCCGCGAAGAGGTGGCGGGAACGATCAGTCCGAAGAAGAACGGCTGGTTCAGCCACGCCGAGGCGCAGCTGTTCCTCGCCGAGCGCGGCGGCAAGGTCGTCGGCCGCATCTCCGCGCACATCGATACGCTGGCGCTGCAGATGCCGCCCGAGCAGGGCTTCGGGCCCGGCACCGGCTTCTGGGGCCTGTTCGAGGCGGAGGACGCCGAAGTCGCCGCCGCGGTGATCGCCCAGGCCGAGGACTGGCTGCGCGCCAAGGGCATGACCAAGGCGCTCGGCCCGGTGAGCCTGTCGATCTGGGAAGAGCCCGGCCTGCTGGTGAAGGGCCATGACCATTCGCCGACGGTGCTGATGGGCCACCATCCGGCCCGCTACCAGGGCTGGATCGAGGCGCAGGGCTATGGCCCGGCCAAGAAGATCGTCACCTATGAGCTGGACATCAGCAAGGAATTCCCGCCGATCGTGCAGCGCATCGTTGCCGCCGGCGAGAAGAATGCGCGCATTCGCATCCGCGAGGTCAACAAGGCCAAGTTCGCCGAGGAAGCGGCGATCATCCTCGCCATTCTCAATGATGCTTGGGGGGATAACTGGGGCTTCGTGCCGCTCACCCAGCCTGAGGTCGACGATGTCGGCAAGAAGCTGAAGCCCCTGGTGTTCAACGACCTGATCCGCATCGCCGAATATGACGGCGAGCCGGTGGCGTTCATGGTCACCCTGCCCGACCTCAACGAGCCGCTGAAGCCGCTCAAGGGCTCACTGCTGCCGTTCGGCTGGGCGAAGCTGCTGCTGTGGCTGCGTCGCCCCAAGGCGCGGACGATGCGGGTGCCGCTGATGGGCGTGGTGAAGCGCCTGCAGAGCTCGCGCATGGCGAGCCAGCTGGCCTTCATGATGATCGAATATATCCGCCGCGCGTCGGTCGCCAATTACGGCGCGAGCCGGGGCGAGATCGGCTGGATCCTCGACGACAATCAGGGAATGATCGCGATCGCCGATGCGATCGAAAGCAAGATCAACCGCGAATATCTGATCTATCAGAAGGCCCTGTAATCCGGGCGGTAGCAGCGGGCGGTGGTGACCGCCCGCTGCACGTCGTGGGTCAGCGGGTCGCGAGCGGGTCGACGCCGGTGTCCTTGATCCACTGATCGCGGGTCTTGCACTTGCGTGTGGGGGCGATGCGCGTACCGGTGGGCGCCTCGGACTGCACGCACACCCGGACCGAACCGGCTTCCGTCTTCGCAACGCCTTCGACGCGCTTTTCCTTGTCCGATGCCGCGCTGGCCGGGACGGCGGCGACGCCAATCAGGGCGCAGGCGCCGAACAGGGTGGCGCCAATGCGAGCAGTACGAGCGAAGTTGGTCATGTCTCTTCTCCTGAAAAAGGCGTGCGGGATCGTTCCGCCGCACGCGATGCGGGGGTTGGTACGCGTCTTGAAATGTCAGAGGTGGTTGCGGGCGATCAGTATTCGCGGAAGGGATCGTTGCCTTCGCGGATCCACGCCTCGCGGGTCTTGCACTGCTTGATCTTCTTGTCCGTGCCGTCGGCCGCCTTGCGCTCGACGCACCAGACGAACCGTCGGGCGATCGGGTCCAGCGTGCGAAGATCCTTCTTCGGGACCGCCTTGGCCTGCTCGGGCTCCGATGCAGCCTGGGCCGATGCAGCCGCGGTCAGGGTCGTGGCGAGCAGCGCGGCGGCCGGTATCAGGCCGAGGATGTTGGGTCTGCGAATTGCGCTCATGTCAGGTTCCTGTCTGCTTCAAGGGCCGACGCTCCTTCGCTTTCGCCGGTACCTCGAAGTATTGCAGGACCCGTGCCAGTTTCCACTGCCACGCATTTTCAATGACTTAGCCCAATTCATCGAAGTGTAATACTGCTATAATACGGCACGAATTGCCAAGATTTGGCGCCAAATACCAACCCAAATGCCACGTTTTGAAAGAGATTGACGGGCGCGCCGCGCCTAGCGCAGCGTCACCCAGGTCGGCGCATGGTCGCTGGCCTTCTCACGGCCGCGATAGTCCTTGTCGACGCCGGCGCCGGTGAAGCGATCCGCCGCCTGCGGGCTGAGCAGCAGATGGTCGATGCGGAATCCCGCGTCGCGCTGCCAGGCGCCCGCCTGATAGTCCCAGAAGGTCCACACCCCGCCCTTGGGGAAGCGGGTGCGCAGCGCATCGGTCCACCCCTGGGCGAGCAGCTTCCGGTAGCGCTCGCGCGATTCCGGCTGCATCAGCGCATCCTCGGCCATGGCGCGCACCGAGAAGGTGTCGTCGTCATTGGGGATGACATTGAAGTCACCCGCCAGGATCGCCGGCCGCTCCTCGGCGAGGAGCTGCGCCGCCCGGTCGTAGAGCCGGTCCATCCAGCGCAGCTTGTAGTCGAACTTCGGCCCGGGCTGCGGGTTGCCGTTGGGCAGATAGAGCCCGCCAATGATGAGGTCGCCGACCTCCGCCTCGATATAGCGGCTATGCGCATCCTCGGGATCGCCCGCGAGCCCGCGCTGGCGCTCGACCGGCTGCTGGCCCTTGGCGAGGATCGCGACGCCGTTGAAGCCCTTCTGGCCATGCCACACCGCGCCGTATCCCGCCGCCTCGATCGCCGCCACGGGCAGCGTGTCGTCGGAGCTCTTCAGCTCCTGCAGGCAGACGATGTCCGGCTGCTGCTCGGTAAGATACTCGACCAGGCGATCGATGCGCGCCTTGATGCCGTTGACGTTGTAGCTGACGATTTTCAAAGGGCTGCGCTCAGATCGAGAAGCTGGTGCCGCAGCCGCAACCGGATGCCGCATTGGGGTTGGTCACCGCGAAATGCGCGCCGCCGAGATTGTCGATGAAATCGACCTGCGCGCCGCGGACCAGATCGAGGCTGACCGGATCCACCACCAGCCGCACCCCATCGACCTCGGCGACGCTGTCATCGGCTTCCACGCCTTCGGCGAGGCCGAAGCGATACTGGAAGCCCGAACAGCCGCCGCCTTCCACCGAAAGCCGGAGGATCGCGGGCTTGGCCTGCTTGGTGGCGATCGCGGCAACGCGCGCCGCGGCGGCGGGCGTCAGCGCGATGGCGGGCTGGTCGATCGTGGTCATGGGCGTCAGATAATGCGCCCCTGCCCGTCCGGCAATGCGCTCAGCGCTGGCCGCGCGGACCGCCCACGCCGCCCGAGGCCGGGGCCTGCGCGATATATTCGCCCGACTGGATGAACGGGATCGGGTTGATCGCGCGGCCGTCGAGACGAACCTCGTAATGGAGGTGTGTGCCGGTCGAGCGGCCAGTCGAACCCATCAGGCCGATGATCTGGCCGCGACGGACGCGGGTATTGTCCGCCACAAGGATCTTCGAGAGGTGGCCGTAGCGCGTTTCCATGCCGCGACCATGGTTGATCTCGACGAGGTTGCCGTATCCGCCCAAGCGACCGGCGTGCGACACGATACCGTCTGCGGTCGCGTAGATCGGCGTGCCCATCTCGCCGGGGATGTCGACGCCGGCATGCATCGCCGCCGTGCCGCGGAACGGATCCGAACGGACTCCGTAATGCGAGGTGAAGCTGACATGCTGCACCGGCTGCATCGACGGGATCGAGATCGTGCTCGATTCGATCGAGTCGAGCTTCTTCCACGTCTCGAACAGGGTGCGGAACTGCGCGTCGGCATCGGCGGTGGTGGCTGCAGCGGCGTCCTCGTCGCTTGCAGCCTCGTACGGGCCGCCCATCGCGACGTTCACCTTGACGAAGCGGTTCGGCGCCAGCCCGAGATGCTGGATGTGTGCGGCGGCGTGGCGCACCCGCGCCTCGCCGACCTTCTGCGCCTGCGCGGCGAGCGCGACCTGGCGCGCCTCGACCTTGCGCAGCGGGGCGATGATCTCGTCGGTGAGCGCGCTAGTCTGCTGCGGCACGGCCTTGAGATCGGCTTCGAGCACCGAGCGATCGGCCTTGCCCGAGACGACGGCATTCAGCACCGCTTGGCGCTGCTCGATCTTGGCGGCCTGGAGCCTGGCGGCGTCCTTGGCGGCGGCGACTTCGGCGCGCATGCGGACCACCTCAGCGCGCATCGCGGCAACCTGCGCCTCGGGCGAACCCGCCACCGGTGCAGTATAGGCGATCGCCCCGGCCATCGCCTGCGACATGCCATAGCCGGAGAAGAGCACGGTCAGCGTCGCGGCGGTGGCGAACAGCGCCTGGGAGCGGCCGCCGACACTGAAGCGGCGCAGCTTGCCGCCTTCGTGGAGAATCACATCGCGGGTGGTGAAGAAGCCCCGGAACTTGCGTGCGAATTCGTCGTTCTTGCGTTCAGACGGTACAGCCATGAGTCCCCGGCGCATTCATGGAAGCGAAGCCGGTGCGACCCGACCTTCTACTTCAGGATGATGCGGACGGATTGGGCAGCCCCTGACCTCGCCGTCCCGCTTGGGGACTCTTTTGGAGGATAATCAGCCAGCGGCAAGCGCTTGGTAGTAATCGCGCGTCAGACCGGCTGCTTCGCGCGCCGAGTCGTTGAACGGCGGCTTAACGGCCCCGCGAAAATGGGTGCGGACCAGGCTGTGCCAGGTCGTTTCGGGCGTGCAATCGTCGGCCTTGCAGGCCGACTCAAACCACTCCGTACCAGCCCTTACGTGTCGTACCTCATCGGTGACAATGCGGGTCAGAATCTTCACGGTGACGGTGTCGCCGGCCACGTCGAATCGCTCGATCGTGGCGGGCGTGACGTCTAGTCCGCGCGCCTCGAGCACCATCGGCACCACGGCCAGACGCGCCTTGACATCGTGCGCGGTCTCGGTCGCCGCATCCCACAGCCCGTCATGCGCCGGGAGCGCGCCATAGTGGCTGCCAAGGCTGCGCAGCCGCCGGTCGAGCAGCGCGAAATGCATCGCCTCGTCGGCGCCGACGCGCATCCAGTCGTCGGTAAAGCCGGTCGGGAACTGCGCGCCGAAGCGGCCGATCAGATCGAACGCCAGGTCGATCGCGACGAATTCGATATGCGCGAGCGCATGGATCAGCGCGATCCGGCCGCGCTCGGAGCCGCCCTTGCCACGCTTGGGCATGCGGTTCGGCGGCAGCAGCTCGGGCGCATCGGGGCGCGCGGGACGATCGGGCATGGCGACATCGAAGCGGAAGTCGAGCCGTCCCAGCCGCCAGTCGCGCGCGGCGGCACGCGCTTTCATCACCTTGTCGGTCGGGTCGGCGGCGTCGAGCACCGCCCGCACCGCCGCGCCCACGCTGCGTCGCTCGGTCACCCGAGCGCCTTTGCCGCGTTCAGCACCTCGGCGGCATGGCCGGGCACCTTCACCTTGCGCCAGGCGCGGGCTAGCTTGCCGGACGCGTCGAACAGGAAGGTCGAGCGCTCGATGCCCATATATTTCTTGCCGTACATCGACTTCTCGACCCACACGCCCAGCGCCTCCATCAGCGCACCATCCTCGTCGGTGGCGAGCGGCACGGTGAGGTCGTACTTCGCGGTGAACTTCTGGTGCTTGGCGGGCGGGTCCTTCGAGATGCCGAGGATCTTCACGCCGAGCGCGGCGAACTCGGGCATCAGCGCGGTGAAGTCCTGCGCTTCGCGGGTGCAGCCCGAGGTATCGTCCTTGGGGTAGAAATAGAGGACGAACGGCGCGCCCGCGCCCCATGCGGGGAGCGCGAGTGCGCTGCCGTCCGCCGCCACCAGCGCGCTGTTGGGGAGCGCCTCACCCTGCTCGATGCTCATCATCTGGTCTCCGTCAATTGCCGGCCTGGATCGCGGCCCAGCATTGGCGCACCTCCTGCCGCGTCGCGTCCAGCGTCGCAACCACCGCTTCCCAATCGGGCAGGCCGAGCGCGCGGGCGATCAGCGCGCGGGTGCGCTCACCCGGCGGCTGCGCATCGGGCGCGACCAGCCGCAACGTCACCAGCAAGCGGGTTAGGAAGTCGTGCGCCGGACGCAGCGCCGCGGGCAAGATCCCCTGCCCCACCAGCGCGTCGATCGCCCTGCCCAGTTGCGGATCGAAGCCGGTGCGGTGGCAGAGCTGCTGGACATGGACCGCAAACTCCAGGTCGACCAGCCCGCCGTCGAGCAGCTTGGCGTCCAGCGGCCCCGCGGGCGGCTTGTGCGCCGCCATGTCGGCGCGCATCTTGGCTGCGTCGGCAAGGATGTCGCGCTCGGGCCGGGCGCCGTGCAGCACGCGGTCGATGATGGCCTGCACCTGCGCGCGTGCTTGCGGAGCGCCGAAGACCGGCCGGGCGCGGGTGAGCGCCATATGCTCCCAGGTCCAGGCGTCCTTTTCCTGGTAGCTGGCGAACCCTTCCAGCGAGACCGACAGCGGGCCCTGGGTACCCGAGGGCCGCAGCCGCGTATCGACTTCGTAGAGCGGGCCCGCCGCCGTCGGCACCGACAAGGCTGCCGTCACCCGCTGGGCCAGCCGGTTATAATAGGTCACCGCGCCGAGCGGCCGCCGCCCGTCCGATTCCGCCGCATAGTCGCCGGTGAACAGGTAGATCAGGTCGAGGTCGGAGGCGTGGGTGAGCGCGCCGCCGCCCATCCGCCCCAGCGCCAGGATCACCAGCTCGCTGCCGGGTACATGGCCATGCTGGCTGGCGAACTCCGCGATGGTGGCGGCGGTGAGCACTTCGATCGCCGCCTCGGCGACGCGGGCGTATCCGGCCGAAACGTCGAGCGGATCGCTTGCCCCGGCGACAATCTGTGCGCCTAGGGCAAAGCGCTTCTCGTTGACCAGTCGGCGGACATGCTCAAGCCGCCACTGATAGTCCGCGCCGCGCTCCTCGGCGGCCATCGCCGCCATCAGCTCGGCCACCTCGCCCACCGGCGCCAGCGCGCTCGCATCGATCAGCCCGTCGAGCAGTTCCGCGCGGCGGCCGAGCTGTTCCGCCAAGGTGGGCGCGTGGCTGAGGATCGCGCTGAGCAGCCGGGTGAGCGCCGGCTGCGCCTCGAGCAACCGGAAGATGTTGACCGCGCTGGGCAGCCGCTTGAGCATCGCGTCGAAGCGGGTGATCGCGTGTTGCGGATCGGGCGCGCCGCCGAATCCGGTCATCAAGGTGGGCAGCACCGCCTCCAGCGCGCTCTGCGCCGCGGGGCTGCGCAGCGCCGGGTAGGTGGCACCGCGCCAGCCTTCCACCACGCGGCGCGCGACCTCCGCATCGGGGAAGCCCGCCTGTGCCAGCCGCTCGCCGAGCAGATCGGGATCGCTGGGCAGGCCGCTGCCGCCACCATCGGCCAGCGCGTCGTAGATCCGCCCGACCCGCTCGACATGCGGCTGGAGCAAGGCGATCAGCGCGGCGCCGTCGTCCAGGCCGTGCAGCCGCGCGACATGATCGAGCGCGGCGGGATCGCTCGGCAGCGTATGGGTCTGGCGGTCGTCGATCATCTGCAGGCGATGCTCGATCGTGCGGAGCAGCACATAGGCCTCGTCGAGCGCCGCCGCCTCGCCCGCATCGATCCGTCCCGCCGCCGCCAGTGCGGCGAGCGCATCGCGGGTGGCCGGCACGCGCAGCGCCGGATCGCGGCCGCCATGGATCAGCTGGTGGATCTGCGCGAAGAACTCCACTTCGCGGATGCCGCCCCTGCCCCGCTTGAGATCATAGCCGGGGCCGAAGCGCTGGCCCTTGTGGTGATGGTCGCGGATGCGGCGGGAGATGTCCTGAATCTCGCGGATCGTGCCGTAGTCGAGCGCGCGGCGCCACACGAAGGGGCGGATCGCGTCGAGGAAGCTCTGGCCGAGCGCCCGGTCCCCGCCGACCGCACGGGCGCGGATGAAGGCGGCGCGCTCCCAGGGCAGCGCCTGGCTTTCATAATAGCTGATCGCCGCCTCCACCGGCAGCGCGATCGGCGTCACCTCGGGCGAGGGGCGCAGCCGCAGGTCGACGCGCAGCACATAGCCGTCGCCGTCGCGCGCCTGGAGGATCTCCAGCACCCGCCGGCCGATCCGCACCGCCGCCTCCTCGGGCACTTCGCGCGGTCGGCACGGCAGCGTTGCGGGATCGAAGATCAGTATGGGGTCGATGTCCGACGAATAGTTGAGCTCGCGGCTGCCCTGCTTGCCCAGCGCGATCGCGGCGAAGCCCTGCGGCGCCGCATCCGGTGTGCGCTCGCGGATCGCGGCGCGGATCGCGCGGTCGAGTGCCTCGTCGGCGAAGTCGCTGAGCAGCCGCGTGGTGCGGCCGAAGTCATAGGCGCCGGACAGGTCGCCGATCGCCGCGATCAGCGCCAGCCGCCGCCGCTGGATGCGAAGCGCCTGCGGCTCGGCCATGTCCTGGGTCGGGACGGCCGAGACGTGGATCGGATCGGCAAGCGCCGCCGCGGGATCGGCCGCGATGTCGCTTTCGCGGCCCAAGACCAGTCCAAGAAACGGAGAATGTTCGGGAATCCGCGCGAGTGCGGCGGCGAGAGCGGTTTCGGTCACGCAACACCCTGTCGTTGAAAAACCATATATCTGCGATGAATTGCAATTATCGCAGGCAACGAATCTGCGGGAGGACGGTTTGGATACCGTGGTTCAGACAACTCCCTCACGTGCCCAGGCGGCAGACACTGCGACTCCCTGTCGCATCGAGCCGCCGCGTGCGTGCGACGGGATCGGTCGGGCCATCGCCAACGCCTATGCGCGCGACCTCGGTCTGCCGCAGGACATGGCGGTACTGCTCGCCAAGCTGAACGACCGCGATCCCCGCTGCCACTGGTAGGCGTCACCGCCCCTGCATGTCCCGGTGGGCGTTCGGCATGCGCACGGTCAGCCCGTCCAACGCCTCGGTGAGCAGGATCTGGCACGCGAGCCGGCTGGTCCGCACCGCGCCCATCGCAAGATCGAGCATGTCCTCTTCCGCCTCGCTTGCCGGGGGCAGCCGATCGAAATCGGCGGGCGCGACGATCACATGGCAGGTCGAGCACGCCATCTGCCCTTCGCACGTCCCTTCCAGCGGCTGACCGGCATTCTGCGCCACTTCGAGCAGCCGCGCGCCGGGCGGTGCCTGCACTTCCTGCACCGCCCCGCCCGCCGCTTCGAACCGCACCCGGATCATGCAGCCACCCGCTGGGCATCGGCGGCGGCGCAAAGGCGGTCGAGTGCGGTCATCAATTCCTCCTCGGTGGTCATCCGGCCGAAGCCGATACGAATACTGGAACGCGCCTGCGCGTCCGAAAGCCCCATTGCGCGGAGCACATGGCTCGGCCGGCCCGAGCCGCTGGCGCAGGCCGAGCCGGCGGAAAAGGCGATGTCGCGCAGGTCCGACATCAGCCGGGCGACGTCGAGGCCCTCGCGGCGCAGGTTGAGGTTGCCGTGGTAGCGGTTGGAGGCGGAGCCGTTGAGGGCCCAACCTAAAGTCCCCCTCCCGCTTGCGGGAGGGGCTAGGGGAGGGTGCGTGAGGGTAGCGGGCTGCTCCGTGAAAGAAAGAACCGCCACGTCGCACCCTCCCCCGTCCCCTCCCGCAGGCGGGAGGGGGGATAGTTGGAGGCGCTCCGCGGCCAGTCCGAACAAGCGGGAGACATGTGCGGCGTCGCCTTCGGCTCTAGAAGCGGCCACCTTCGCCGCAGCCCCGAATCCCGCGCACAGCGCCGGCGACAGCGTCCCCGAGCGCCCCAGTGCCTCCTGCCCGCCGCCATGCAGCAGCGGCGTGAGCGTCACCCCGTCGCGAACCCACAGCGCGCCGATGCCCTTGGGCCCGTGGATCTTGTGCGCGGAGATCGCGACCAGGTCGCAGGTCGGCGGAATCGGCACCCGGCCATAGCCCTGCACCGCGTCGCACAGGAACAGCGCGCCGGCTTGGTGTGCGATCTCGACCAGTTCGGCGATCGGCTGGGTTACGCCGATCTCGTTGTTGACCAACATCGCCGCGACCAGCCCGGTGCCGGGCACGATGGCAGCGCGGGCGGCATCCAGATCCACCAGCCCGTCGGTGCCGACCGGCAGCACGATTACCGGCCGCCCGGTCGCGGCAACGGTATCGAGCACCGCCGCGTGCTCGGTAGCGAGCGTCACGATCGGCCCCATGGTGCCCTTGATAGCCCAGTTGAGCGCCTCGGTCGCGCCGCTGGTGAAGGCCAGGCTACCGCCCGGCGGCAGCATCGCGCCCACCTGTGCGCGCGCGACCTCCACCGCCGCCCTGGCCGCGCGCGCCGGCGCGTGGGGCGAATGCGGGTTGGCGTGCTGCGACTCCAGCCAAGGCAGCATCGCCGCCAGTGCCTCGGGGGCGAGCGGCGTGGTCGCCTGATAGTCGAGATAGATCATGCCGCCCGCGCCCGTGCGTCCTCGAAGGTCGCGCGCCAGAGCTCGGCAAAGCGATCGACGTCCGCCTCGGTCGTGCTCCGCCCGAAGCTCACCCGCACGACTTCGCGCAGCGCGGGCTCCGCCCAGCCCATTGCGGTCAGCACATGGCTCGGTCGCATGCTGCCCGAGGAGCAGGCGCTGCCCGCCGACACGGCAACGCCTGCGAGATCGAAGCGGATCAACTGCGCCGCCGACGAGACGCCGGGCATCCGATAGGCGCCGATCAGCGGACTGCGCGGGCTCTCCCCGCCGACGACCGTGCCGCCGGCGCCAAGGATCGCCGCCTCCAGCCGCGCGCGAAGCTGGGCCATCGCGCCGAGATCCTCGGATACTTCCACAGCCGCCGCATAGCCGAGCGCGCCAGGCAGGTTCTCGGTCCCCGCCCGATATCCCTTTTCCTGCCCGCCCGTCGGCAGCAGCACGCCCAGATCACGCGCCAGCAGCGCGCCGATCCCCGGCGGCCCGCCGCGCTTGTGGGCGGAGACCGCGACCAGGTCGGCATGGCGCAGCACCTCGCCATCGGCATGCGCCGGCATCTGCGCAGCATCGACCAGCAGCAGCCCGCCCGCGCCGTGGACGATGTCGGCGATCGCCGCGATGGGCTGCCGCACGCCGGTCTCGCTGTTCGCCCATTGCACGCAGACCAGCGTCCGATCTGCGCCGTCCAGCGCCGCCGAAAGGGCGTCGAGATCAACGATTCCGCCGGCGGTCACCGCTAGCGTCGCCGCGCCCTCGCCCAGTCGCAGCACGGCATCATGCTCCACCGCGGTGATCAGCCGCCGCGCGGCGACGCTCCGATTCATCGCGATCGCCAGCGATTCGCTCGCGCCGCTGGTCAGCAGCAGCTCGTGCGCCCAGCCATAGGCCGCCGCGATCCGCCGCCGCGCATCCTCCAGCGCCGCGCGCGCCGCCCGCCCGTCGCCATGCGGCGAGGAAGGGTTCGCCCAGCGCGTCATGCCCTCCATCACCGCCGCCACCGCCTCCGGCAGCATCGGGGTCGTCGCGGCGTGATCCAGATAGAGTCGAGCGGCCAATGGCGTTCCAATTGCGTGAAGGGACCCGCTGCCTATATAGCGACCATGTTCCTGCGCTCCACCGCGCATCTCCCTATCGAACAGGATCCGCCTTGCCCGAAGTCATTTTCCCCGGACCCGAAGGCCGCCTCGAGGGCCGCTTCGCCCCCGCCCCGCGCCCGCGCGCACCGGTCGCGATGATCCTCCACCCGCATCCCAATGCGGGCGGCACGATGAACAACCGCATCGTCCAGGATCTCTACAAGACCTTCCAGCGCCGCGGCTTCGCGACGCTGCGCTTCAATTTCCGCGGCGTCGGCAAGAGCCAGGGGACCTTCGACAACGGCATCGGCGAGCTCTCGGACGCCGCCAGCGCGCTCGACTGGGTGCAGAGCTTCCACCCCGAAGCCTCGTCCACCTGGGTCGCAGGCTTCGGCTTCGGCGCTTGGATCGGCATGCAGCTGCTGATGCGCCGCCCGGAAATCCGCGGCTTCATCTCGGTCGCGCCGCCGGCGAACATGTTCGACTTCACCTTCCTCGCCCCCTGCCCCAGTTCGGGCATCATCATCCAGGGCGAGCAGGACGAGGTCGTCACGCCGGGCGCGGTGCAGAAGCTGGTCGACAAGCTGCGCACCCAGAAGCACATCACCATCCATCACGACACCATCCCGGGCGCGAACCACTTCTTCGAGCATGAGATGGATCAGCTGATGGGGTCGGTCGACCGCTATCTCGACATGCGGCTCGATCCCAACTGCCCGATCCGCTGAGGATTGTTGCGGCTCAGCGCGGCGCGAATGTCGCGCTGAGCCAGCGATCGACCGCGGCGGTGGCGGGATAGTCCGCCTCGCCCAGTTGCCGGTTCATCGCGACATGGCCGCGCAGGCCCCGGCCCTCGAACCCCTGCACCGTAACCTTCGATCCTTCCGCACGCAGCGCCTTGGCCAGAGCTTCGGACTGGCGCGTGCCGTCCTCACGCTGGACGTGCAGGATCAGGAACGACAGCACGTTCGGCCCCTTGGTGTGCGCGATCGGCGACAAGGCACGCTGCCGCGCCGGATCGGTGCCGAACGCCTCGGTATAGATCGGCCGCATGAATCGCCCGGCCTCCGCCATCTGCGCGGGCACGTCGTAGGCTGCGCCGTCCAGCAGCACCACGCCGCGCAGCTGGTCGAGCATCAGGTCCCGGCCATGCATATAGCGCGGATCGGTGGCGACCAGCGCGGCGAGATGCGCGCCGGCGCTATGCCCCATCAGCACCATGCGGTTCGGGTCGAAGTGCAGATCGCGGGCATGCGCCACGAGCCAGGCGAGCGCGCTCGCCACGTCCTGCGCCTGCTGCTCGACGGTGGCGCCGGGCACCAGCCGATAGTCGATCGTGGCGAAGGCGTAGCCCCTGGCCGGGAAATGCCGAATCTTGGCGTCTCCGGTCGCATCGTCCTTGGAGCCATGCTCCCAGCCGCCGCCATGGACGAAGACGATCAGCGGCGGCGCGCTGCGGGTGAAGACGGTCGGCGGATAATAGTCGAGCTTCTGCTGAGGCGCGGCGCCATAGGCGAGGTTGCGCTTCGGCGCGAAGGCGGCGGGCGCCGCCGGTTCCACCTGCTGCCGGGCGAGCACGGGCGGACCCGCGAGGAACAGTCCGGCTACCACCCATCCGATCGCGCGCATCCTGGCTCTCCTGCTGCGGGCGACAGGATATCGCAGATGGGCAAGCGCGGGCGACTCGAAATAGGTCGCAAGATGTCGCAGACAAAGGCGTCGGCGGGCGATCTTGGCAAAGGCCGCAGTCAAAGCGCTTCGTCATCCCCGCGAAGGCGGGGATCCATTGGCGCTGATGGCGCGGTTCTTTCTACAAGCGCACAGGCGAATGGATTCCCGCCTTCGCGGGAATGACGATGGCTTGAGGCGCCGTTGTCCCGTCACTTGCATGGTCCCTCCCGCCCGACGAGCGGTTGGGCCCTACACCGTCCAGATCAGCACGTTCGCCAGAATCACCAGCGCGCAGAGCAGCATCAGCACCCCGCGCTGCCGATCGCCGCGGCGGAGCACGGTCACCCCGCCCCAGGCGAGCGCCAGCACCGCCAGCATGGCAATGCCCATGGTCAGCGGATAGAGGCCGGCAAGCCCGCTCAGGTCACCACCGCCCATACGGTCAGGCCCGTGACAACGCAGACGCAGCAACAGGCCGCGCCCGCCGCCAGCTTGGGATCGCTGCGATAGGCGATACGCAGCGCGAACCAGAGGAAATGGCCGAGCGCCAGCGTGCCAATGCTCGCCACACGGGCAACCGCCCCGCCAAACGGACTCCCGCGATCATTCCGTGCCCCCGAGCGTCCGTGCATAATCCTCCTGGTCGACGTTGCCGCCCGAAACGATCACCAGCGTTCCGGGTTCCGCCGAAACCTTGCCGGCGAGCAACGCGGCGATTCCCGCCGCCCCGCCCGGCTCCACCACCAGGCGCAGCTTTGCCGCTGCCCAGCGCTGCGCTGTTCTGATCTCCCGCTCGCTAACCGCAATGCCGGTTGCACCACGCCGCGCAAGCACCTCGAAGGTAAGCGAGGAAACCCGCTGCGTCTGTAGCGAATCGCACGCCGTCGGCGGCGGATTGTCTCCAACCGGTTCGATCCAACCCGATTCGAGACTCCGGCGCATGTCGTCCCAGCCTTCGGGCTCGACGGGGAAGATCTCCGTCTCGGGCAGCGCCAGCGCGATCCCGGCGGAGAGACCACCCCCGCCGCAGGGCACCAGCACCCGTGCCGGGGCTTTCAGCCCGGCCTCGGCCATCTGCCTGGCAGCCTCGATCCCGGCGCTCCCCTGCCCTTCGATGATCCAGGTGTCGTCGAAGCTGGGCACCAGTGCCGCGCCGCGGGCATGGGCGAGCTGCTCGGCGATCTTCTCGCGGCTTTCGGTGCCGCGGTCATAGCGCACCACCTCGGCGCCAAGCGCCAGCGTCGCCTCGAGCTTCACCTTGGGCGCATCGGCCGGCATCACGATCACCGCGGGAATGGCCAGCCGCTTGGCCGCCCAGGCAACGCCCTGCGCATGGTTGCCGGAGGAAAAGGCGACCACGCCCTTGTCGCGCACCCGTTCGTCGAGCGCGGTCAGCCGGTGCCATGCGCCGCGAATCTTGAAAGCGCCGATCGGCTGCAGGCTTTCGGCCTTGAACGCGACGGGTACGCCGCGCACCTCCTGCACCAGCAAGGGCGTCGGCGGGAGGATCGCCGCGAGCTTGGCGGCGGCATCGCGAACCCCGGCGCGGGTGGGCTGTCGCAGAATCGTCACAGGGTATCCCTCACCGTGAAAAAACGGACCCCGGAATCACTTTACACAGGGGACCGACGCGCATATGTGCGCTCCTCCGCTGCCCCATGGGACTTCCAACCGCAAGGCAGCTTTTCGTCAATGTTTGCCTCACGGCATTTGGAGGTCCCTTGAGTTGCACAAGCATCATCGCGCGCTGGGGTTAGCGACCACCCATCTCGGCACCGCCCGTGTAGCCGACATCGCTAAGCTTCGTCCGGTCCAGCCGGTAACGCTCGTCCGCCCGCACGCCGCATCGCGTGCGGCCCGGTTCTTCGCCGAGAAGTTCCCGGGTCGTTCGATGTATGCCGTGAAGGCCAATCCCTCGCCGGATCTGATCCGGATCCTGTGGGAGAGCGGAATCACGCATTTCGACGTCGCATCGATCGCCGAGGTTCGCCTCGTCGCCGGTGTCGCGCCGGAAGCCACGCTTTGCTTCATGCACCCGGTTAAGGCTGAGGAAGCCATTGCCGAGGCGTATTTCGAGCACGGCGTCCGCGTATTCAGCCTGGACAGCATGGAAGAGCTGGACAAGATCGTGCGTGCCACCAAGGGCGCCACCGATCTCACGCTGTGCGTACGCCTCCGCGTATCGTCGGATCACTCGAAGCTGAGCCTCGCGTCGAAGTTCGGCGTCGGCCAGGGCGAGAGCAAGGACCTGCTGATCGCGGTTCGCCAGGTGGCGGATGCCCTGGGCATCTGCTTCCATGTCGGCAGCCAGGCGATGTCGCCGGAAGCCTATGCCAATGCGATGGAGCGCGCCCGCGCCGCCATCGTCGAGGCGGGCGTCACGGTCGATGTCGTCGATGTCGGCGGCGGATTCCCGTCCAGCTATCCCGGCATGGAGCCGCCGCCGCTCGAGCGCTATTTCGCGACGATCCACCGCGCCTTCGAAAGCCTGCCGATTTCCTATTCGGCAGAGCTGTGGGCCGAGCCGGGCCGTGCGCTGTGCGCCGAGTACAGCTCGCTGATCGTGCGCGTCGAGCGTCGTCGCGGCGACGAGCTGTACATCAACGACGGCGCGTACGGCGCGCTGTTCGATGCGGCGCATATCGGCTGGCGCTTCCCGGTCCGTCTCCTCCGCGAGCCGGATTCGAATGCCAAGGACATGGGCTTCAGCTTCTACGGCCCCACCTGCGACGACATGGATCGCATGGCGGGCCCGTTCGAGCTGCCGGCCGACATCCAGGCGGGCGACTATATCGAGATCGGCATGCTCGGCGCCTATGGTGCCGCGATGCGCACCGGCTTCAACGGCTTCACCGCCGGCGATACGGTGATCGTCGACGACGAGCCTATGGTCTCGCTCTACACCGGCGAAGACGAGGCGGCTGCCGCCACCCCGTCGAACGTCGTCAAGCTGTAATCTACACGGCCTATCCGACCTCGCTCCCCTTCCGCTTGCGGGAGGGGTCGGGGGAGGGCATGGCGTATTCCTGGTTGGGAGCGGCCGAACAGCCTCTCCCCTAACCCCTCCCGCAAGCGGAAGGGGCATTATGGGTTTCCGCGTCCCCTTTGAATGACGGCGGCCATAGGAAGTATTGGGAGTTCCCATGTCCGACACCCTCACCAAGACCGCGGCGGCCAACGCCCCGATCAACGACACCCGCAAGGCCGAGCTGCTTTCGAAGCAGGTCAAGCACATCGACATCAAGAGCTTCGACGCCCGTCCGATCGTCGACGCGATGAGCGACATGAGCTTCACCAGCCGCGACCTCGGCCGCGCGACCAAGATCTACAACGACATGCTGGCCGACAAGGACTGCACGGTCTGCCTCGTGATCGCGGGCTCGACCTCGGCCGGCGGCTGCATGGATCTCTATGCCGAGCTGGTGCGCAACAACATGGTCGACGTGATCGTCGCCACCGGCGCCACCATCGTCGACATGGATTTCTTCGAGGGCCTGGGTCACAAGCACTATCAGGCGCTCGAGATCCCCGACGACGACACGCTGCGCTCGCTCTACATCGACCGCATCTACGACACCTATATCGACGAGGAGCAGCTCCAGGACTGCGACTTCACGATCAACAAGATCGCGAACGAGCTGGAGCCGCGCGCCTATTCGAGCCGCGCCTTCATCCGCGAGATGGGCAAGTATCTGTCGGAGCACGGCAAGAAGGAAAACAGCCTCGTCAAGCTCGCCTATGAGCATGACGTGCCGATCTTCTGCCCGGCGTTCGTCGACAGCTCGGCCGGCTTCGGCCTCGTCAAGCATCAGGTCGACCAGATGAAGGCGGGCAAGCCCTATCTGATGATCGACGCTGTCGCGGACTTCCGCGAGCTGACCGAGATCAAGATCCAGGCGGGCACCACCGGCCTGCTAATGATCGGCGGCGGCGTCCCGAAGAACTTCATCCAGGACACCGTCGTCTGCGCCGAGATCCTCGGCCATGAGGACGTGGAAGTGCACAAGTATGCGGTGCAGATCACCGTCGCCGACGTGCGCGACGGCGCCTGCTCGTCCTCGACGCTGCAGGAAGCCGCAAGCTGGGGCAAGGTGAACACCGGCATCGAGCAGATGGTGTTCGCGGAAGCCGGTTCGGTGATGCCGCTGCTCGCCAGCGACGCCTATCACCGCGGCTACTGGAAGGACCGCGCCAAGCGCGGCTGGGCGAAGCTGTTCGCCTGAGCCCTTAGGGGACCGACAAACGAAACGGCCGGGGAGCGATCCCCGGCCGTTTTGTTATGCCCAGGAGGTAAGCAGATCACTCCGGCCGCTTGTCTCTCTGATCGAAATCCACTTGCTCAAAACCAGCGGTTTGCAAGGTATAGATGACGCCACCCAGACAGCGGTACGGCGTATTTTTCAAGGCTGAAACGATCCGAGCCTTGCGGCCCTTCCTAGCTTCCGGCTTAGCAACCGTTCGAAGTTGATCCATTGTCAGCTTTTGCCCTGCCACTTCGGCAAAGCAAGCGTCACCAGACCCGCGCACAATGACGACATAAGGTTGCGAACCCGCCTCAGGGAGGTGGAGCAGGGCCAAGGTGAGCAGGAGGATTGGGGTCATGCTGAAAGAATGCATATGAGCATTGGGGGGCGCAAGCGCTGACCAACCGTGAGACCAGCGCAAGCAATCCAAGCAGATTCAACCCCTCCCATTCAGAGGAGGGGTTAAGAGACTTGGATCACCCCTCCACGGCCTCCCGCTCGGCCTTGGCGAAGGACGTCAGCTGGCTGAGCGTTTCGTCGAAATTGCCGTTGCGCTCGGCGTTGCGGAAGGGGCGGACACGCTCGACCAGCACTTCGCGCGGCGTAGGGGTCTCGCCAAACAGCGCCATCACCTCGTCGGCGAACTGCTGGAGCGGTTGATAGTGCGGGCGCTGGGCCTGGCCCGGCGTGAGGTCCGTCTGCACGCCCGGCGGCGCCAGCTCGATCACCTCCACGCGCCCCTCCAGCGCAGCGCGCAGGGCAACGGTATAGCTGTGCATCGCCGCCTTCGTGGCGCTGTAGGTCGGTGTCGTCACCAGCGGCACGAAGGCAAGTCCCGAGGTGACGTTGACGATCGCCGCGTCTGGTGTCGTCACGAGATGCTCGACCAGCGCGTCTATCAGCCGGATCGGCCCGAGCAGGTTGGTCGCGATGGTCGCCTCGGCATCGGCGAGATCGCGCTTCGCATCGAGCGCCTCGAAGCGCATGATCCCGGCATTGTTGACCAGCACGTTGAGCTGGGGATGCGCCGCGAGCAGCCGGCCGACGAAGTCCGCAACGCCCTCTGCGCTTTCCACATCGAGCGTCAGCGCGTGCATATTGGCTCGGCCCTCGCACGCCGCCTCCAGCGCCTCGCGCCGTCGCCCGGCGACGATCACGGTGTTGCCGGCATCGTGGAACCGGTGCGCAAGGGCCTGGCCGATGCCCGAGCCGCCGCCGGTGATCAGGATGGTGTTGCCGCTGGTCTTCATCATAGCCTCCAGTGCTAATTGCTGGCGGCGATGTACGCCGCTAGTCTCGAAACGAAAGAAGGCACCCGAAAGATTTATACGCACCAAAAAGAGAGTGACGCGATGCCCGCTGCCGCCGCCCATGCCGACTATCCGGAGATGGACCCGCGCGTCGAAGCGCTGGTCACCGAGGTGATCGGCCGCGTCGCCGACAAATGGACGATGCTGATTCTCGAAACGCTGACCGAGCAGGGCGAGTTGCGCTTCACCCAGATCGGCAAGGCGGTGCCCGGCATCAGCCAGAAGATGCTCACCCAGACGCTGCGCCAGATGGAGCGCGATGGGCTGGTGATCCGCACCGTCCATGCCGTGATCCCGCCGCGGGTCGACTATCGCCTCACCGACCTCGGCGGAACGCTGGCCGAGGCGTTCTGCGGCGTGTGGCTCTGGGCCGCGGCCAATCTGGAGCGGATCGAGGCGGCACGGACGGCGTTCGACGCGCGCATCACCAAGGGGTGATCGTGCGGGTCACGGCCGCTGTTCCAGCCGCGTGACCATCCGCCGAACGGTGTCGATCTGCAGCCCGTGGCGCAGCTGGAAGCCGAACCACTGGCTATAGCCCCACCAGTCCCAGCAGCCATAGGGATTGGCCTGCCAGGTCAGCGGCATGCCACCCCAGCTCGGCGACTTGTCAACCTGGGGGTAGAGCAGGATGATCCGGTTGGTATCCGCCCAGCGATTATAGCCGAGCTGGGCATAGATCACGCCGCTGCCGCCCAGCGACTCCACGCTTTGCACGCAGCCGTGGAACACCACATGCACGCGGCAGCCGGGGGTACGGCGACAGGCCTCGGGCACATAGGCGTAGCCGGTGTTCGCCATCGCCGCCAACCCGCTCCCATACAGACGCTGATCGAACGCGATCGGGCGGGCGGAAAGCGCCGCCGCGGGCGCGTGCTGCAGCCGGTAGATGTGGTGCAGGATTTCGTAGGGCTGGTCATAGCGCCGCCCGTCCTCGGCGCATTGCACCACGTAGATCGCCGTTTCCTCCTCGCATCGCCCGCCGACGGTGGCGGAGACGAAGGCATGGCTGGCAGGCAATCGGTCGACAAAGGCGAGCGAAAATGTCGGCACCCTGGCGAGCGCGTAGAAATCACGCAGCGCACGCATCATCGCCGGGACGACGACATGATCGTTGCTGCCGGTGAACAGATAGACGCGCTGCCGGGCGATGTTCGAGACGGGATCGATCACGCGATCGCGTGCGAATCCGGTTACCGCGGCCCAGCTCGACGTGGCGGACCAGGCCTGGTCCATGCAAAAGGGCTTGGCACCCGCCGCGCGGAACACAGCCCCGCAATTGTACAGCCCGCCGGCCACGACGCCGACGCCCATCACCTCGCTCGACCAGGCGACCGAATATTGCACCGCCATGAAGCCGCCGGAGGAAAGTCCCGAGACGGAGACTTGGCTGCGATCCGCCCCCAGTGCAGGAAGTTCCTGGGCGGTGACCAGGGGCGCCCAGCACAGCGCAAGCAACGACAGCAGCAAGGAAAAGGCGCGCATCTCTCACCCCCCGGTGACCCTGATGATCCGCGCCGCGACCGCTCGCCGGCCGTCGCTGGACGCGCGTGCGACCCGGACCCGGACGTAGCATGATTCGCTGCGTCCGCGAAGTTGAAATGGCATGATGCGCAACGCCCTCGCCAGTCGCGCACAGCAACACTATAGCTGCTGCCCGCGACGGTGCCCTTCCCCGCCAATATCAGGATACGCCAATGTTTCGCTCGCCGCTTGCGCTGCTGCTGTTAACCATAGCGGTTCCTGTACAGGCGCAGCGGTCATTCACCGAAACACTGCCACAGGCCTCGGCGCCGATGCTGATCGCCCGCTACGGCGCCGATCCGCTGCAGCGGGGCGAGTTGCGCTTGCCCAGCGGCAAGGGCCCCTTCCCCGTGGCGGTGCTGATCCATGGCGGCTGCTGGGACGCGACGCGGGGAGATCTGCGCGACACCGGGCCGCTCGCCGAGGCGCTGGCGGCCCGCGGAATCGCCACCTGGAACATCGAATATCGCCGCAGCGGCAACCCGGGCGGCGGCTGGCCCGGCACCTTCGACGACATCGCCGCTGCGATCGACCATCTCGCGGTGCTCGCCCGCAGCCGGCCGCTGGACCTCGCCCATGTCGCCGTGGTGGGACATGACGCCGGTGTGCCGCTCGCGCTCTGGGCCGCTGCCCGGCCTACGAGCAAGGACGCGGTTGCCGATACCATCGCCGTCAAGCCGGTCACCGCAGTCGCGATCGACGGCCCGGGCATCGTCATGCCCTTCACCGTCGCCGGCGCGCAGGGCTGTGACGAGTCCGCGGTGACCCGGTTCCTGGGCGGCACGCCGGCGGAGAAGCCCGCCGCCCATGCGCTCGCCAGCCCGCAGGCGCATCTGCCGCTCGGCGTCCACCAACTGATCGTCGTCGGCGCGCTGGGCGAGCAGATGGCGCCTTATGTTCAGGCGGCGCTCGCCTCGGGCGACACGCTGGTGAAGCTTGCCCCCGGCGGCGGCGACCATCGCAACGTGATCATGCCCGGCACGCCGCAGGGCAAGCAGGTGGCGGACTTCATCGCGGCACAGGCGTTCGACGACTGAGCGCCCACCTCATTGCTAACCGTTCGCAACAATATCGCGAACGGCTCGCAATAATCATCCCCCTGCCCCCAGCAGGTCGTGCCTGCGCAGCGCGTGGCGAAGTTGGTCGTAGGTCAGCCCCAGCGCCTCGGCGGTGGCACGCTGGTTGAAGCGATGTTCGGCCAGTGCCTGGGATAGGAGCTGCTTCTCGAAGCGCGAAACACGCGTCTTGAAGTCGCCGCCCAGATCCGAGATCGCCGACGGCGCAGGCGCAGGCGCAGGCGCAGGCGCGGGCGCGGCCATAGCGGGCGCCGACGGCTCTGCAGCGGTCTCCACCGGGCGCATCGACGAGGCCATTGGTCGCGGGCGATAGGGCGAGGCGAAGGGGTCGATCTCGATCCGGTCGATCGGTCCGCCGCGATCCCAGCGATACACCGCGCGCTCCACCACATTGCGCAGTTCGCGGACATTGCCCGGCCAGTCATAGGAGAGCAGCGCGTCGAGCGCATGCGGGCCCCAGCCCGGCCAGTCCTGCCAGCCGAGTTCGGAGGCCATGCGCCGGCCGTAGAACTCGGCCAGCACCTCCACGTCACCACCCCGGTGACGTAGCGGCGGCAAGGTCACCACCTCGAAACTCAGACGGTCGAGCAGGTCGGCGCGGAAGGTGCCCTTCTCCACACGGTGCGGCAGATGCTCGTTGGTCGCCGCGACGATGCGGACGTCGACCCGCACCGGCCGCGACGAACCGATCCGGGTGATCTCGCCATATTCCACCGCGCGCAGCAACCGTTCCTGCGCGCCCATCGACAGCGTGCCGAGTTCGTCGAGAAACAGCGTGCCGCCATCGGCCTCCTCGAAGCGCCCAGTGCGCGCCTTGGTGGCGCCGGTGAAGGCGCCCGCCTCATGGCCGAACAATTCGGCTTCGATCAGCGTCTCGGGCAGCGCCGCACAGTTCATCGTAACCAGCGGCTGGTCCCAGCGGGGGCTCAGGCGGTGGAGACGCTCGGCAACCAGCTCCTTGCCGGTGCCGCGCTCGCCGATCACCAGCACCGGGCGATCGAGTGCCGCCGCGCGGCTCGCCTGTTCCAGCGCGTCGAGAAAGGCCGAAGACTGGCCGATGACCTGGGTGATCCGCTCCATTCCTCAAGCTTGGCGAATTTTCCCAACTGTTAGCAAGCGTAATTTGATTGATTACGTTTGTGGTCAAATCACAAACGGCGGTTTTGCGCCATTTTTCAAAATTGGCACGCCTTCTGCAAAGATGGAGGCAAGCCCGATGACGGGCAGCAACAACAACCTACCAAGGTTCAGGAACACGATCATGACCAACCAGATCCACACCCTCCGCAACGCCTTCGTGGCGGTTTCCTTCGCCTTCCTCGCCAGCGTGGCTCTCACCGCCGGCGCGGTGGCCCCGGCGATCGCCTGAGGCGGGCACACGAGGTCTCCCCGGCACTGCCCCCCTCGGTAGTGTCGGGGCCGCCGGAAGGGCCCCCATCCCTTCCGGCGGCACCCCCAAAGAACAGACGAAGGAGCGCAATATCATGGGTATCTTCTCGCGAACCCGCGACATCATCGCCGCCAACGTTACCGACCTGCTCGACAAGGCCGAAGATCCGGCCAAGATGATCCGCATGATCATCCTCGAGATGGAGGAAACGCTGGTCGAGGTTCGCGCCAGCGCCGCCCGGACGATCGCCGATCAGAAGGAAATGCGCCGCCACATCGCGAAGCTCGAAAAGCTCCAGGAAAGCTGGACCGAGAAGGCCGAACTGGCCCTGTCGAAGGACCGCGAGGACCTCGCCAAGGCCGCCCTGGTCGAACGCCAGAAGGCTGCCGACATGTGCGACCAGCTGCAGCAGGAGATCGCCGTGCTCGACGACGCGCTCCGCGCTTCGGAAGAGGACATCAACAAGCTGCAGAACAAGCTGCGCGAGGCCCGTGTTCGCCAGAATTCGGTCGTCGCCCGCCTGGAAAGCGCCAACAACCGCGCCCGCTTGCGGGAAATGACCAACGGGTCGAAGATGCAGGACGCTTTCTCGCGCTTCGACATTTTGGAACGCCGCGTCGATCTGGCCGAAGGCCGTGCCGATGCGATGGGCCTGGGCGGCAACCCGAAGACGCTCGAAGAAGAAATCGCCGAACTCCGCTCGTCGGAAAAGGTCGATGCCGAACTCGAAGCGCTGAAGGCACGGCTGAACAAGGGAGCCTGACGCGTGAACGACTTCCTCATCCCGGTCTTCGTCTGCGCCATCCTCTTCCTCGGACTGCCCTGGATCGTCTTCCACTACGTAACCAAGTGGAAGCAGGCCGGGACCATCACCCGGGAAGACGAGAACCTTCTCGACGACCTCTACCGCACGGCGCGGATGCTTGAAGACCGGCTGATGACGGTCGAGCGCATCATCGCCGCCGACAACCCCGACTATCGCCCGCTCTCGGCCCATCGCCCCGAGCAGGTGCCTTACGATCCTTCACGGAGGAACTGAGATGTCCGCTCGCACCAAATTCTATCTCGATCGCCAGAACCGCAAGTTCATGGGCGTCTGCGCCGGCCTGGCGGATTACACAGGCATCGACGTGACTTGGGTGCGGGTGGCCACCGTGCTGCTCACCGTCGCCACAGGCTGGGTCGCGCTGGGATATTTCGTCATCGCCTGGCTCGCCAACCCCAAGCCGGTGGGCCTGTACGACACGCCGGAAGACGAGCGCTTCTGGCAGGGTGTCCGGTCGAGCCCCAAGCGCTCCACCGCCGAGGTCCGCTCGAAGTTCCGCGACATCGATCGCCGGCTTGCCGACATCGAGATGTTCTACACGAGCCGCAACACCCGGCTCGCTGACGAGATCGACAGCCTGCGCTGAGGCGCAGGCAACAGGGAGGCAAGGCAATGAACTGGGGTGGTCCCGAATTCGTGATCGCGCTGGTGGCGATCTCCACGCTGGGCTGGCTGGCCAATAACTGGATCCGCGCCAAGCATGGCTATTCGATCAGCGACGATCACGGCGAGAATATCCACAAGATCGACCCCGACGCCAACCGCAAGATCGACCTGCTCGCAGCCGAGAACGAACGGCTCGCAGGCCAGATCAGCCGACTGGAAGACCGGATTTCCGTGCTCGAACGGATCGCCACCGATCCCGCCGAGCGCACCGCCCGCGCCATCGACGCGCTGCGCTCAGACTGAGGAGACGACCGATGATCGAAGTAGCGCTCGCACCCTTCCTGCCCTGGATCATCCTCTCGGGCATCGCGCTCGGCTTTGCCGGGATCGCGGCGGGGATCTTCAGCTACTGGCTGCGCGTCAAGCACGGCTATCCGCTGGAAAGCACCTGGGGCAAGGCCATCTATCCCCAGCGCAACGACGAGACGGTGGAGCGGGTCAAGCTGCTCAGCCAGGAAAATGCCCAGCTGCGCGCCGAACTGGGCGCGGTGAAGGACCGGCTCGCCAATGTCGAACGCATCGTGACCGACGGCGCGCATCAGCTCGATCGCGAGATCGACGCGCTCCGCAGCCGCTCGAACTGAAAGGAACGCAGACCATGCTTTCCCCGATCCTCATCCCCATCCTCGGCATCAGCTGCGGCCTGGTAGCGATCATCGGCGGTGTCTTCTTCCGCCCGCTGTTCAAGCTGTGGGAGCGCCGGATGGAAATCGAAGCTCAGATGACCGCGGAAAAGGCCGCGCAATATGCCGCCCAGACCGCGCGGCTGGAGCAGCGGGTCCAGGTGCTCGAGCGGATCCTCACCGACCGCGGCATGGGCCTCGCCGAAGAGATCGAGAAGCTGCGCGACGCGCCGCTGAACTGAAGAAACGTTCCCACCGTCTTCTAAGCAAGGAAATTTCGATGATTGTCATGCTCGCAGTGCTTGCCGCACTGTGCGGGGGAGCTATTGCCCTCGCTGAAAGCCGCGATCGCCCCCGCCGCCGCGCCCTCCGCGCCGCCCAGGCATCGCAAGCAGGGAACTGAGGCGCCACGCGCGCCGACTAGGGGAGTAAGGTGCAATGAACCCGTTCGAAATGGTCGTGGCCATCATCGTCGTGATCACGATCGGCAAGGTTCTCCAGGCGCGCTACGGCGTCGTCAAAGGCCGGGATAGCAGGCTTGAAGGACTTGCGAGCCGAGACCCGGCCGAGAAGTTCGAGGCCGACCGCCTCCGCGACGAGATCCGCAGCCTCAAGGAGCGCGTCCAGGTGCTCGAGCGCGTCATCACCGACAACGAAAACAGCCTGCGGCTCGACCACGAGATCGAGAAGCTGCGCGACAAGAACCGGATCTGAGCCATGTTTCTGGGAGCAAACCCCATGACCATCGACCCGCAAACCACCCTCACCCTTGCCGTCTCCGGCCTGGCCGGGCTGGGCATGATCACCGCCGCGGCGCTGTCCGGCTGGCGCGGCTGGCTAGCGCTGAAGCACCGCGAGCTGGTTGAACTGCGCCGCCCGGAGCCTACCGCCTCGACGATGCCCAGCCCCGCCTCGCGGATCGAGCTGGCCGACCTCAAGGAACGCATCCGCAAGCTGGAAGCGATCGCCGCCGGGGTGGACCTGTGAACCAGGCGACCCCGCCGGTGGCGGAGACCCAGCCCGCCCCGGCGCCGGTGCGGGCACCCCGCCCCCGGCTCGGCCTGCGCTACGACGCGCCAGCCGCCAAGTAACCACGAGGCTGGAAAAGCGCGCGGGCTCAGGCTAGCGCGGACGCCATGACCAGCCTCGACGATCTCCAGGAAGAATACGGGTTTCTCGACGCCGACGATCGCTATCGTCTGCTGATCGATCTCGGCAAGGCGCTCGAGGAAATGCCCGACCCGCTAAAGACCGATGCAACGCTGGTGCGCGGCTGCTCGGCATCGGTGTGGGTCTACCCGACACGGACCGACGACGGGCGGCTCCACTTCCTGGCGGATTCGAACGCGGCGATCACCAAGGGCATCATCGCGCTGGTGCTGCTGACGGTGCAGGACCGCGGGCCGGCCGAGATCCTGACGACCGACATCGAAGGCGCGCTGGCGCCGTTCGACCTGAAGAACCAGCTCAGCTCGAACCGGACCCAGGGCATCCCCAACATGATCGCGCTGATCCGCGAGACGGCGGGACGCTACGCCTGAACCCCTCTCCCCTCCGGGGAGAGCGTACGCTCCTCGCTTCAGCCAAATACCTCGTCATCCCCGCGAAGGCGGGGATCCATTGCCGCTGAAAGCGCGGTTCTTTCCCCAAGCGCACAGGCGAATGGACTCCCGCCTTCGCGGGAATGACGATGGGAGGTTGGAGAAGGGCAGGCGCCCCCTTTGCGCGAGACTCAGGAAAGCCCCAGCTCGCGGCCGACCTCTTCCAGGTCCGCGCCCTTCTTCACGATCAGCCATTCGCGCGCCTGCGCGCCGTTGACCACGGTCACCGCCCCGCCGGGGCACACCCCCAGGCATTTGGTTTCGACCACGCCGACTTCCGCCTTGCGCCCCTTACCGAGCCCGAATTCCTTGCGCAGTGCCTTGGCTAGCGAAGTCTTGCCCTTGGGGCCGAAGCCGCCGCCGAGCTTCTTCGAGCATTTCCCGCAGACCAGCACCGCATTGCCCCAGTTGGAGGCGACCAGCTGGCTCATTGCGGCTTCCACTGGCGCCGGTCCTCGGCGGTCTTGAGCACGTCGTACGCCGCCTGAATCGCCTGGAACTGCTTGGCCGCGGCGGCGTCGTTCGGGCGCACGTCGGGATGATATTCCTTGGCGAGCCGGCGCCACGCGCCGCGCACCGCCTCGAAGCTTGCGTCGACCTCCAGTTCCAGCACTTCCAGCGCCTTCATCTCGTCGCGCGAGCGGCTGCCGTCGCCGGGGCCTGCCCAGCTGTTGGTCGCCGAATGGGCATAGCCGTTGGCGGTGCGCCGCTCATTCACCTCGCGCTGCGCGGCTTCTTCGGCGGTAAGCCCGGCGAAATAGTCCCAGTTGCGGTTATATTCCGCGGCATGTTCCTCGCAGAAATACCAGCGGTCCGGGTTGTTGGGGGACTTGGGCGCGGGCCGGTCGCCGGGCTTCTCGCAGCCGTCGCGGTCGCACAACCGCACGCGCGCGGCCTCGCGCTCCGAGCCATACTCGCGCCAGCGGGGAAAGCCCCAGTCCATCGATCGCGTGTGTCGCGCCATAACTCGCCCAAATAGGCATGGGGCCGGCCAAAGGCCAGAGCCCGCCGTACCGCAGCAGCTGCCAGAACCAAAATGCCAGAGGGTCTGTAAGCCGGGTTCTGTCCACCCCCGAAAGGGATAGGCGACCATTCCTCTAGGCGACGGATTGCTCCGCCGCTCCAGCAACCAACCCGGACGACGCGCCGGAACGAGGCGCATGTGCCGTCCCTATTCGGTCTTGCTCCCGGTGGGGTTTACCAAGCCGCTTCCGTTACCGGTCGCGCGGTGCGCTCTTGCCGCACCCTTTCACCCTTGCCCTTACCCCGGAGAACCGGGGCAGTGGGCGGTCTGCTCTCTGTGGCACTTTCCCTGGGGTCGCCCCCGGCGGGCATTACCCGCCACCGTCGTTCCGTGGAGCCCGGACTTTCCTCCCCCTGCTTCACAGCAAGCGGCGGCCGCCCGACCCTCTGGCGCGGTCCGCTCTAGCGGGTTCGCGCCGCCGCGCAAGCGGTTCAGCGTTGCGACGCGGCCGGTGCGCTCGGCGCGGGCGTGGATTCGCTGGTGGTCGCAACCGCGACCGGGGCGTCGGCAACGGGCGTAGCGGGCTGCGGTACCGCGTCGATCCGCTGCGCGGCCGCCTGCTCGGAGGCAGCGGCGTCGCGCGACTTGGCCTGTTCGGCCGAATCCTGCGCATCGGCGCGGGCGTCCTGCGCCTTGCTGGCGGCGTCCCGGTCCTTTGCCTGATCCTTCGCCTTGTCGGCGGCCTGCGCGCGCTGTTCCTCGGGCTGCTCGCTCGGCTCGACCTTGACCGGCGCCATCGCGGTGCCCCAGGCCTGCACGTCGATGCGCCATTGGGTGCTGGTCGTCCCGCCGGCGAGCGCCGCGCGGCGATAATCGGCGGCGACGCTCACCACCTTGTCGGCGCCTGCCACGCGGGCGACCCGGTGCAGCTCGGCCGTCGCCTCGGCAGCGGTGGGCGCGTTCATGATGCCGATGCCAGGCCCCTTCGCGTCACCGCGAACAAAGCTGGTCAGGCGGACATGCACAGGGCCCAAGGGTGCCATTGCAGCGCGAATCGAGTTGCTCACCGTTCGTACCTCCGGCGCCCACCCAATCAAATCCCGCTTAGAATTCCGTAACCAAACATGGTTACCGGGCAACGATTCGCTCAGTCCTCGCCTTGCGGGCGCGGCAGCAGCAGCGCGAGCAGGATGCAGCGGCACTCCATGTCGATCTCGCCGTCGATCAGCTCGGGTCGGAAGCGCCGCTGGAAGGCGGTCACGGCCGCGACCGGATCGGTCACGTCATAGCCGAATCGCTCCAGCGCCAGCATGAAGCCGCCCTCGGGCCAGCCGGGATCGACGAGGTTGCGCGTCGGCCGCGGCAATGCGAGCCGCAGGCGGGCAAGCGCATGCCAGTTGAACAGCTCGCCCGGATCCTGCTTGCGCGCCGGGGCCACGTCCGAATGGCCGACCACGTTGCCGCGCGTGATGCCGTGCCGTTCCTTGATGTCCGCAACCAGCGGGATCAGCGAACTCATCTGCTCGGGCGTGAACGGCCGGTAGCCGAACTCGTGGCCGGGATTGACGATCTCGATCCCGATCGAGGCCGAGTTGACGTCGTCGATACCGCGCCAGTGCGCGCGGCCGGCGTGCCAGGCACGCTTGGCTTCGTCCACCAGGCGGAAGATGCGGCCATCCTCCTCGATCAGGTAATGCGCCGAAACCTGCGCCTCGGGATCGCGGAGCCGTGCCAGCGCCGCCTCGCCGCTCTCCATCCCCGTATAGTGGAGCACGATCATCGAGACGGGGGAGAGGCGCTCGCCGAAATTGGGCGAGGGCGCGTCGAGGATATCGAGGCCGCTGGTCATGCATTCTTCTACTGCACGCATCGGCGCTGACAATCCGCCCGGCTCAACCGCCCGTCTCAACCTGCTGCCGCAAGCGGCGCCGGCTCGGCATCGGCGGTGCGGTAGAAGCCGCGGAACGCCTCGCTGGGCGTGAAATGCTCGGTCAGCCCGATCACCGTCTCACCCGCGCCGAGGACCAACAGACCGCCCGGCTGGATTGCGCTCGCCAGCCGGTCGAACACCTGGCGGCGCAGCGGCAGCGAGAAATAGAGCATGACGTTGCGGCACAGGATGATGTCGAACTTGCCCGGCGGGGGCGCATCGCCGGTGAGGTTCTGCTGGCGGAACTGCACCCGGCGGACCAGTTCCTGCCGCGCCACCCAGTCGCCGCCCTCGGTATCGAACCACTGGACCATCCGCCGCACGGGCAGCCCGCGCTGGATCTCGAACTGCGAATAGCGCCCCGCCCGCGCCCGGGCGAGCGCGGCGGCGGAAACGTCGGTGGCGACGATCTCGGGCGGCATCGGGAATGCATCGGCCTTCTCGTCAAACAGCATCGCCAGCGACAGCGGCTCCTGCCCGGTCGAACAGCCGGCGGACCAGATGCGAAGCCGGCGGTTGCCGATCGCCGCCTGCGTCGCCACTGCGGCAGCCGCGATCTGATCGAGCACCGCCACGTCGCGGAAAAAGCTGGTTTCCTGGTTGAGCAGCACGTCCACCACCTGATCCGCCAGCTCGCCCGAACGCGCGCCGAGCAGCTGCCCGACAAGCGCATCGAGGCTCGGCAAGCCTCGTTCGCGCAGCACCGGCTTCAGCGCCGTCTCGATCCGCCATGCCCGGTTGGCGGCGATCTGCTGGCCGGTCCGCTGCTCGAGCAGCGACCCGATCAGCTGCATCGCCCCGCCGCTTGGCGCCATATGTTCGATCATCGCGCCCCTCCCCTGCCGATCAGTCGGCCTATCTCTTCGGGCGGCAGCACCGCGCTCGCCCGCCCGGCGGCGGCCACCGCGCCCGGCATGCCCCAGACGACCGAGCTCGCCTGATCCTGCACCAGCACCTTCGCGCCGACCTCGACCATCCGCCCGGCGCCTTCGCAGCCGTCGCGGCCCATGCCGCTCAGCACCACGCCCAGCGCGCGCGCGCCGAACACCTCGGCGATGCTGTCGAACATCGGGTCGACCGAAGGCATGCAGCCGCTGCGCGCCCATTCGGTGCTCAGCCGGATCGCCGCGCCCTCGGAGGTGCGGACCACCTTCATGTGGGCGTCGCCCGGTGCGATCACGATCCGGCCGGGCCGGATCCGCATGCGGTCGGTCGCGACGTCGCAGGGCCGGCTGCCGAGCACGGCCAGCTGGGTCGCGAAATAGCTCATGAAGCTCGGCGGCAAATGCTGGGTGACCAGGATCGGCAGCTGGAAGCTCGCGGGGATCTGGCGGAAGAACTGGCTCAGCGCGTGGATGCCGCCGGTCGAGGCGCCGACCGCGACGATCTGGAAGGCATCGAGCTGCACGCTCGCGCTCGCCGGCCGCGACGCCGGGGCCGGCGGGAAGGCACCGACCGGATTACCGGGCATGTCGAACAACTTGGCGAGCCGTTCCTCCAGCACCTCGGCGAAGCGACCGCCGAACGCGCCGACGCCAGGCTTGACCAGCGTGTCGGCAGCGCCCAGCGCCAGCGCCTGCAGCGTCGTCGCCGCGCCTTCGTCGGCCGAGGAGGAGACGATCAGCACCTTGGCGCCCTTGCCTGCGGCGACCACATCGGGGAGCGCGGTGAGGCCGTCGATGCCGGGCATGGCGATGTCGAGCAGGATGATGTCGACCGTCTCGCGCGACAGATAGTCGAGCGCCGCGCGCGCCTCGCTCAGCGCCGCCGCCACGCGGAAGCGCTGCGTGCCTTCGATCATCCGGCTCAGCACCGAGCGGGCGACGACCGAATCGTCGACGATCAGCACGCGCCCCGTGGCGGGGGCGCAGGCCGGATCGCTGGGTTGCAGGGAGGACTGGCTCGTCACGCGGGCGCGCTCCGGCGGGAGGAGGTCAGGCGACGCCGACGATCTGCAGCTTGCTTTCCAGCGTCTCGCGATCGAACGGCTTCATCACATATTCGTCCGCGCCGGCTTCGATCGCCGCGCGGATATAGGCCATGCCGTTCTCGGTAGTGCAGAATACGACCTTGGGTCGCGAGGGGATCGCCGATTCGCGCAACGCGCGCAGGAAATCCATCCCGCTCATCACGGGCATGTTCCAGTCGAGCAGGATCACGTCAGGGGCAGACGCCAGGCAGGCGTCGAGCGCCTCACGGCCGTCGCAGGCCTCCGTCACGGTAAAGTCCAGCGTTTCCAGAATGTGCCGGGCCACCTTGCGGATCACCTTCGAATCGTCGACGACGAGGCAGGTCTTCATGGATACGCCTTTTCACGAAGGAAGTGTTCGTTCTGACGCCTGTGTGACAGGCAAGGGTAAGCGGGCCGTTAAGCCGCGACCGCCTGTTGCGGAACAATCGCCGCGAGATCGACGATCAGCAGCGCCTCGTCGTCGCGTTCGATCAATCCGACGCCCACCCGCGCCCAGCCGCGATCGAGGGCGAGGCCGGGGGAGAGCGACTGGCGATCGAACAGCGCGACATCGTCGAGCGAGTCGACCAGCACCGCATAATCATGGCCGTCGACCCGCGTGATCACCGCGCGGCGCGCATGGGCGGGCATCGGTGCGAGGCCGAGCGCGGTGCCGGTGTCGATCACCGTCACCACGCGGCTACGCAAGGCGACCAGCCCACGGATCGCGCGCGCGGTCCGCGGCACGGCGACCGTTTCGGCGATGTCGACCACCGAATCGATCTGCGACGTGGCGATCGCGACGCCGCGGCCGGCGATCTGGGCGATCAGGAACAGCTCCATCATCCTTCCCCCACCGCGCGCGCCAGCGCATCGAACAAGGCCGACCGGTCGTAGCGATAGATGCCCTCGCCCACCCCCGGATCGCGCCGCAGCCGCACGACATTGCGCGCGACGGCGGGTGCGACGGGTCGATCGTCCATCACCAGCGCGACGTCGACCGGCACGTCGGCCGGCGGCTGGGTGACGCAGCGATAGCCCGCCGCATCCAGCATCGGCCGCAGGAAGGTTTCCATCCAGCCGCTGCCATCCCCTTGCAACAGGCACAGACGCGGCTCGGCCGGTCGCAGCGCTTCGCCCGCGAACAGCGCATGCGCGTCGAGCAATTCCACCTGTTCGCCGCCGATGATCGCAACGCCGGCAACCGGCCCGCAGCCGAAGACGGGCGCGATCTGATCGGGCAGATGGACGATCTCGACCGGCTCATGGATCGCATAGG
Organism: uncultured Sphingomonas sp.; assembly: GCF_913774285.1. Lineage (GTDB taxonomy): Bacteria > Pseudomonadota > Alphaproteobacteria > Sphingomonadales > Sphingomonadaceae > Sphingomonas. The sequence continues at coordinate 98,057 of NZ_CAJYHX010000018.1, forward strand.
CGATCTCGGTCGAACCATCGGTCAGGCGCAGCACGGGTACTTCGCGTCGGTCGCCGAACGGGGCGACGGCCTGCAAGGGGACGAGCGCCCCGCCGATCGCCAGACGCAGCTTGCCCGCCGTCAGGCGGATCGCGTCGACCGACACCGGCTCGACGCGGTCGATCGCCGCGAGCGGCATCACGCGGCGCTGGCCGTCCAGATCCTCGAATAACAGGGCCGGAATGGCGTCCGCGCGCGTCTGTTCGACCGGCGCCTCGTCGGCGATCAGCGTGTTGTCGAACCGCAGGCCCGCCATGGTCGCCATGCCCGATCCGTCGAGCAGCAGCATCGGCTGACCCGAATCGGGCAGCGTCTGGCCTGCGTACAGGCCCGTCGCCATCACGGCGGGGGCCGCCGGCTTGACCACCAGGTCCTCGGTATCGATCACCTGATCGATCACCAGCGCATAATCACCGCCGCGCGTCGACACGATCGCGAGCGTCGCGGCCTGATCCTTCTCGCCGGCAAGGCCCATCAATTCGGCGAGCGACACCATCGGCAGGCGTCGCCCGCGCACGGTCGCGACCGCAGTGTCGCCGATCGTGTCGATCCGCACCGATTCGCCACGAATGCGCAGGATTTCGTCGACCGACTGGCGAGCGATCGCGAAGCGATGATCGCCGACGCCGACGACGATCGTCGACATGATCGATAGCGTCAGCGGCACGAAGATCACGATGCTGAGCCCGCGCCCCGGCTGGCTGGACAGATGGGTGCGCCCGCCGAGCTGTTCGATGTTGGCGCGCACCACGTCCATGCCGACGCCGCGCCCCGAGATCGCGGTCACCGTA
>NZ_CAJYHX010000019.1 GCF_913774285.1 uncultured Sphingomonas sp.
GGCTGTTCGCCAATTAAAGTGGTACGTGAGCTGGGTTCAGAACGTCGCGAGACAGTTTGGTCCCTATCTGCCGTGGGCGTCGAAATTTGAGAGGAGTTGACCCTAGTACGAGAGGACCGGGTTGAACATACCTCTGGTGTACCAGTCGTTCCGCCAGGAGCGCAGCTGGGTAGCTATGTATGGACGGGATAACCGCTGAAAGCATCTAAGCGGGAAGCCTCCCTCGAGATAAGATTTCATAGAGCGGTCGAAGACCACGACCTTGATAGATCGGATGTGGAAGCGCGGTAACGCGTGGAGCTAACCGATACTAATTGCTCTTTTCGCGCTTGAGAGTTTCACACCCCCATCGACAACCCTGGGTTGTCGCAATGCAGGGTGGATGAACGTCCAGCCTTTGTGCACGATTTGAAAAACGTTTCCCTTTCGCCCACACCGGCTTCATTGCTTGGTGGCCATAGCGTCTGTGACCCACCCGATCCCATCCCGAACTCGGCCGTGAAACCAGACAGCGCCGATGGTACTATTGCTCAAGCAATGGAAGAGTAGGTCGCCGCCAGGCATTGAAGCCGGTGTAGGCAAAGCACGGAAAACCAAAACCCATTCACATGTCCCCCGTTCTGCCTCCTTGCGAGGCACCAGCATTGGCGCGGGGTGGAGCAGCCCGGTAGCTCGTCAGGCTCATAACCTGAAGGCCGCAGGTTCAAATCCTGCCCCCGCAACCACCGCTACAGAACGCCACACGCCGCCCTCACGGGCGGCGTTGTCGTTTGTGGCATACCCCACCAGATCCTCCACCCTCGCCACCACTTCCGCCTGCGGGCCGTCCGGCTCGTCCGGGTAGATCGTGACGCTTTCGATCAGCCGCGACAGAAGCTCCGCAGCTTCCGGTCGTGCGGCATCGTTATCGAGCGACGCCCGCAGATCCGCCACTTTCGCTCGGAACTGCTTGCGCAGCTCGCCGTGCGGCGGGAGAACCGGAGTAACCGTGTTGCCCTTCGGGACAGGCCCGCCGCTGCTTTCCAGCCGTGCCTTCTCCGCCTCGCGATCGGCAATCATCGAGCGAAGGGCAGGGCTCGCCAGGCCGGCGAGCAGGTTCTGGTAGAGATTGGCGAGCTCGGTCTCGAGCTGCTTCACACGCCCCTCGGCGGCATTCTGGTCGCAGCGATCCCGCTGCCCCAGCCGACGCGTCTCGCGTTCGAACTCCTCGGCGAACAGCCGGGCGTGGTCATCGGTCAGCAGATGCTCCTGGAGAATGGCCAACGTTGCCGTCTCGAGCGGGCCCTTGCGCACCGAGAGTCGGTTCCCGCAGGTGCCGCGCTCTTTCTGTCCCGCACAGCGATAATAGTCCTTCCCGCTGATGGTGTAGTTGGACCCGCAACGGCTGCACCGGATGAGGCCGGACAGCAGGTGCTTCGCGCGGTTCTGTCCGGCGGGGGAGGCTGCCGACGGCGCCCTTTTGCGCTTTCTGATCTCCGCCTGAGCGGCCTCGAATAGCGAGTCATCGACAATGCGGAGATCGGGCACCGCAATCTCGACCCATTCCGACGGGTCCCGCAAGCGGTAGCGGCGTTCCCGCTTTTCGCTGTCAGGGGTTCGCCGCCAGTGACGACGACCCCAGACCAGCCGGCCGACATAAAGCGGGTTGTTGAGGATACCGACCAGCTTCGCGGGATCGCCGCGGACGGTCGATGCATTCCATTGACCGCCGCGCGGACCAGGTACGCCCTCCTCATTCAGCCGCTTGGCGATCTGGATCGAAGAGAGCCCCGACGCGAACCATTCGAAGATCTGCCGGACGACAGCTGCCTGGCGTTCGTCGATCTCGATGAGGCCACGAATGCGCTCGCCGTCCGCGCCGAGCCGGATTACCCGCTTATAGCCATAAACCCGGCCACCGGCGGTGCGGCCGGCGAGGATGGCCGCCTGCATACCCCGCAGAGTCTTGTCGACCAGGTGCTTTAGAAAGATCGCACCGAGGAGGCCGGCAACCGCAAACTTGATCTCGTCGACATGACCCTCGCTGATGGTGTGGAGCTGAACCATGTGGAACGACAGCTTCTTGCCCAGCCAAGCGACATCTTCTGCGTCGCGCGCGAGCCTGTCGAGCGACTCGCAGACGATGGTATCGACCTCACCCGCCTGCACTGCCGCGAGCAGACCCTTCAGGCCCTCGCGGTCGCGGCGATACCCCGAAACCTCGGGGTCCAGCCAGGTCCCGACCACGGTCCCACCCAGATAGGCAACGAGGTTCGAGCACGAGGCGACCTGATCCGCGCTGGAGGTGACGGTCTGCAGCGTGGTGGAGTGACGGCCGTAAAGCGCGATGCGGCGAGGAGCGTTGGGGAGCATGGCTTATTGTTTCACACCTTCGAGCTTGCGGGAATCCCGCGTCCTTTCGTGATGGCGTCGCGCTGCCTCTCGGGCGAGCAGCCGAACGAGCTCCGCCAGCGCCTGCTGCGTCTTCTCGTCTTCCACCCATTTGATACGGACAACGGCCATGCAGCCGTTCTGGGATGACGCCTTCGGGGCGTGCACCAACGTTACAATTTTGTTAGATGCAGGGAATGCGTCGAGAACGACAGCCCTGTCGCATGCGATTGCCTGCCGGCTATCGCTGCCTTCGCGATGACCTTGGTGCGATCATCCGAGCCTATCGGCGCGGGGAGAGGGGCATGGGAGATCCTATCCCCCCGAAAGTCTTCGCCAATGACATCGGGATCAGCAGGGGCGCATTATCAAGGATAGAAAATGAGCGGGCATGGCCGGGGCCCGAGACGCTGTCCCGTATCATGGATGCGTTCGAGATCGACTGGCCGGTGGTGGCGGAGCGAGGGGACAATCCTGGCCCGCATCCGAGAACGCCAAACACCTGGCAGGAGGGACAACAGGCAAGCCTTTGCGCCGCTCTCCGGCGAGAGCGGCGGGAGCTTGGCTGGACGCTGGCAGAGCTCGCCCGGCGCAGCGGCCTTTCCGCATCGCAGTTGTCCCGCATCGAGCGCGGGCAGATCACACGATCCGCTGTGTTCACCTGGCACCCGGAGGACCTCAACCTTGTGAAGGAGGACCGTCGCGTCATCTTCGACCATCCGGTATTGATGGACGTTGCCACCGGTCGTTTCGATTTGGAAAACAGTGCCGAAGGATGGGCAGCAGATGTCTGATCTTTTCCGCAGCCCGGCGCGTGAATGCAGCCCGCTAAGCGGGGCTTGACAACCAGGCGCGCGCATGGCCGTTATTCATAAAACGTCTAATCGCCGAGGTTTACGGCTGCCAATCCGCCATTCTGAGAGCGTTTCCACCCAGTTTCTGGAACGCCCGTTGCCGACACGAGAATACGATGACCTGTTGATCGCGTGCCTGCCGATGGAGTGCATCAAACATGCGCTCGATGCGGTCGTCGTCGGAGTAGACAAGTGCGTCGTCCAAGATCACCGGTGCCGGGCGCCCGTCGCGGGCCAGCAGGCGGGCGAAGGCGAGACGGGTCAGAACGGATAATTGCTCGCGCATGCCGCCGCTCAGACGTTCGACATCCTCCTCCTGGCCCCTGCGGATGATCGTCTGCGGAAGCAGACTATGGTCGTCGAACGCGATTTCCACATCGTCGAACAACAGCCCGAGCAGGGGCCGAAGCTCGGTCATTACCGGCTTCAAATAGAGGTCGCGTGCGTCCGAGCGTGCCGACTCCAGCGCCTGGGTGAGACGGGTCAGTACCGCCACCTCGTGCCCGAAGGCGGCTACACGCGCTTCCGCGGCTTCCAGCGCTTCCTTTTGCTCACGCCATTTTTCCTCGACCGCGTCGTTGGATCGGACGACAATGCGAGCATTCAGGCCAGCGATAGTTTCCCGCAGCTGCTGGATCTCGTTCGCTGCCGCCTGTTCGACCGAACGAACGCGACGAAGCGCCGACTCTGCCGCATCCAGATCGAGCGCGCTTGCATGTTCGGCATCATGTACCCGCTGGGCTTCCGCCAGTGCAGCCTCCCGATCGGCCAGGGCCGCCTGCAGCAATTCCAGTCGAGGCTGATGCTCTTCCGCTGGGCCCAGAATAGCCGCGATCTTCTCTTCCCGCGTGCGCAGGCTGGCGAGTGCCGTTTCCGCCGCAATGAATGCTTCATCGGCATGCGCACGCACCGGCTCTGTCGTGCGGATCGTCTGCATCGCATGGCGGCGGCGTTGTTCGGCGCCTTCGCAGGTGGCTCGCGTCAAGACGGGATCCGCCTTCACTTCGATTGGCGCCAGGTCGATATCGGCCATTGCAGCAACGACCTTGCGTAACTCGTCCAGCCCTTCCGGGGCAATGACCTTGAGTTGCGCGCGCGCTTCATTCCCCTGCGCTTCTAGCTTCTGCACGCGGATCTGCTGCGCGCGCGCGGCCGCCAGGTCGGGCACGCCCATAGAAGCGAGCAGCGTGTGTCGATGCGATTCTGCCCTCTCCAGGCGATCACTATCGCGATCTTCAACGTTGGATCGCAAGGTGATCGTGCCAATGCCGGGCGCAACAAGTTGCGCGTGGCCGTCATAGCTGCGCTCTTCGCCGTGCTTTAGGGCGATGCCGCCCATGGTGAGGTTCGCGACAGCGACATCTTCATAGGCGACCACCACGGACGGGCGGCCTGCATCCTGCACAGCGCGGATGCGGGCAATCTCCACGTCTAGATCCGCTAGTTCTTCCAGCGCCCCGTTCGGCAGGCGAAGTCCGGCGAGTTGCGCGTCACAGTGCTCGATCGTCGCGCGGACGCTCTCCGCATGTTGCAGCCGGTCTTCTAGCTCCTGTCGTCGTTCGGCTGCGTTGCGGGCCTTTTCTGCGTTCTCGATCAGCTGGAGCAGGTCGCGCGCGGCGATCTCGTCCGCCTCGGCCGCTTCCATCTCGGCTTGTGCGGCGGCAATCGCTTCGCTGGTTGCCCGACGGCGCGCTACCGCATCCTCCCGACGGCGGGTGACTGCCCCGCTTTCCTCCGTCACCTGACGGGCTTCGGTCAGTGCCTCATCGAACTGCCGATGCTCACGCATCGCTGTATCGCGCCGGTCGCGGGCAAGGTCGAGTTCTGCGCGCAGGGTCTTCAGTCGGTCGGCCTGGGCCCGGGCCGTCTCGAAGGCATGCTCGGCCTTGGCGATGTCCTGCTGGCGCGCCTGCGCTCACCATCACGACCGTCGACGGCAAGGCGAAGCTGATCAAGGATACCGCATCGCTCGAAGCCGAGATCGCCCGGTTCGAGGCGGCACTGCAGGCGCTTATCCCGGATCTGGAAGGTGATGATGACGAGGCGGGGAGCCTCGCCGCCAGCCGCTACCACATCCTGAAATATTATTTTGAACCACTTCTCGAAAAAATTGATTGGTGGAACGAGCAGGTGAATAACGAGCGTCGCTCTGCTCGAAAGAAGCTCGCCGCGGATTTGAAAAGGCGCCTTTAAAAGATAGCTCGCGACATTCTATATTTTTCCCCATTTCGTAAATGAGGGCATTTCGTTGGTCTTAAATCCGTTTGGAGGGCGGGAGCGACGACATCATTGCGCGTTAAGCGGCAGTTCAAGGCGCAAGCGCATCCGTCGGTTGACGTACCGCCGCCTCGACGGCGAGGCGTAACGTACCGCGTGCGATCTGATCGGGATTGCTTCCCGCCGGCTCGAATGGATCAATCAGATGTTTGTTGCGAAGCGACGCGAAGCCGTAGACCGTCGACCACAAGGAGAGCAGCCGCAACGTGCGCGCGTCTTCGCTCAGTGACGGCAGCGCCCATTCCAACTGCGCTTGGAGCGCAGCGCGGCCGGCATGCTGGTGCTCCAGCAGCGCCGGATCAGGGGTCGGGCTCGTCAGTTCGCTTTCGTACATCAATTCCATAAGCCGTGGGTTCGCCTGGGCGTAGTCGACGAAGGAGATGCAGAGCGCGAGAAGCCGCTCCTTCGCGGTTGAACCAGAGGCCGCCGCCCGAGCGGCTGCAGCGCCAAGTTCCCCATAGCCGTGCAGCGCGATCGCCAGCAGCAACTCGCGACGATCCTTGAAATGATGATAGGGGGCCCCCGGAGAGACGCCGACAGCCTGCGCCAGCGTGCGCACCGATAAGCCATGATGGCCATGGTCGCGCACATGGGCCAGCGCCGCCTCGAGCAACTCTCGGCGCAAATCTTCGCGATGATAAGGCCGCCGCTCGGCGGGCTCAGCTGCCATGGCTCCGGAACCTCCAGGCCCCGCTTACCTGCGCTCGAGCCACTTGCCAACAATCTAAGCGCCGCTTAAACAAAGATCTAATCACGAATCAGATCAGACCGCGGCGGAAGATCGCGATGGGGATGAGGAGCATACGGATGGCATCAGGTCGTATCGCGGTGATCGGCGCGGGTCCGGGCGGCATGGCAGCCGCGCTTGCGGCGATCCGCGTCGGGTTCGATGTGGCGCTCTATGAGCGCGCCGCGGAAGTGAAGGCCGCCGGCAACATCCTGAACCTGTGGCCGCCGCCCCAAAAGGTTCTAAAGCTGATCGGTGTCGATACCGAGGATCTCGGCGCGCCGTGCCAGGTCTTCTTCCGCAACGCCAAGGGCAAGAATCGCGCGGTGGTGAACCTGCCCGAAGCGGTGGTGCGCGAATATGGCGGCGGCTTTATCGGCCTGCTGCGCTGGGGGCTGTATCAGCGGATGCTCGCGGCACTGCCGCCTGGCGTGCTGAAGCTGGGGCATGAGCTGCACGACATGCGCGATATCGGCGATTCGGTGCGGCTTACCTTCGCCAACGGCGCCACGGCCGAAGCGGATGTGGTGATCGGCGCGGATGGCTTGCGATCCATGGTGCGCATGCGGCTCTGGAGCGATCAGCCGATCCGGCACCAGCGGCTGCATCTGGTGGGCGGCTATCTATTCCTGGACGAAGCGCCGAACGGGATCGGCGTGCTCTCGCACAACCGCACCACCCAGGTAAGCTATACGCCGATCCGTCATGAAGGAAAGTCGGGCTATGAATGGTGGGTGCTGGAGGCGTGCGACCCCGATGCGCCGCCGCCGACCGACCTGATCGGCTTCTGCCGCACACGCGCGGCGGGCTTCCCGGCAAAGGTGCAGGAACTGATCGCTGCCACACCGCTGGCGCATATGCAGCGCTGGGAGATTCGCGACCGGCCGCCGCTGCCGCAATGGTCGAAGGGGCGGGTGACGTTGGTCGGCGATGCCGCGCACCCGACCTCGCCCTATGCCGCCTATGGCGCGGGCATGTCGATCGAGGACGGCTATTTCCTGGCGCGGGAGCTGGCGGCGGTCGATATCGCCGATACGGCGGCGGTGCAGGCGGCGCTCCAGCGCTATGAGGATCGGCGCAAGCCGCACACCGCGCAGGTGACGCAAGGGGCCTATCACACCGGCCGCATGTTCCACCATCTGCCGGCGCCGCTTCGTCCGATCCGCGACCTGGTGTTCGATCACACGCCGTTCCTCCAGAAGATGGTGGGCGACGACATGCCGTCGCATATCGTGGCGCAACTCGCCGAGATCGAGGACGCGGCGCCCTACGTTCCCGTCCACCGGCGCAAGGAGGCCGCGGTATGACGTTTCAGTACGGGGTATCGCTGTACAGCTATACCGATGATTTCGGCACGGCGCTGACGCTCGACGACGCCTTCTACCATGTCGCCGAGGCGGGCGCGTCGGGCATCGAGATCTTGGGCGAGACCCATCTGGCCAACTATCCCGAGCCGCCGTCCGAATGGTTCGATCGCTGGTTCGGGCTCGTCGAGCGCTATGGGCTCCAGCCGACCAACTATGGCTGCTGGGTCGATACCTGCGTGCAGAAGCAGCGCGTGCTCACCGCCGAGGAAGCGAGTGCGCTGCTGGCGCGGGACCTGCAACTGGCGCACCGGCTGGGCTTTCGCTTCGTGCGGCCGAAGTTCGGCGTCATCGACGATGAGCTGACTCCGCACCCGGTGTGGGAAGGCGCCGTCGAGCGCGTGCTCGATCTGGCGGCCCAGCTCGATGTGGTGATCTGCCCGGAGATCCACGCGCCCACGCCGATCCGCCATCCGGTGGTGGAAGGCTATGTGGATTTCATCCAGCGCACCGGCACCAAGCATTTCGGCCTGCTGATCGATACCGGCATCTTCCAGGATCGACCCTTGCCCTATTGGCCTGGCGAGACACCGGAGATGCGCGAGAACGCGATGAGCTTCCTGAACGGCATCAAGGTGCCGGTGGAGCATCTGGCCGAGGTGATCGACCATGTCGTCTTCATCCAAGCCAAGTTCCACAATATCGACGCGCAGCTGCACGATCACCACATCCCATGGGAGCGGATCGTGCCGGCGCTGAAGAAGCTCAACTATACCGGCTGGCTGTCCAGCGAATATGAGGGCGTGCGCGATCCCTGGCTCGCGATCGATCAGGTGCGGCGCCAGCACGCGCTGATCCGGAACCTCGAACGCGCCCATGACGCGCAGACCCAGAGCGGGGAGCAGACCCATGCTTGAATGCGGCACGATCCAGAGCAGCGGCTTTTCCAACCTGGGCCCGGAGGGCGCACGCAACGGCTTTCGCCTGCGGCTGCGTCAGCCCAACTACCGGGGCATGCGCCTGTCGCTGATCGAGGGCGTCGACGTGGTGGTGGACGGCGAGCAATTTGCCGCCGCCGGCAACCGCGTGCTGTTCCAGGGGCAGACCTACGGCCTCGCCGACCTCGACGCCGCAACGGAGACGCGCTGGCCGGTGGGCGAGACGATCGACGTGCTGATCGATCGGCCCGGCGGCCTGCTGCCGGGCGTGCACCGGGTGGAGACGATCATCTGGATGCGCCACCCATATTTCCCGCCGCAATTCTGGCCCGTGCCGATGCGCGATGCGCGGGAAGTGACCATCGTGCTGTAAGCGGCGGCACCCTTCGGTCGATTTGTCCGATGGATCGTGTCCATCCAAAGCATCGATTTTCCTGACGATACCGGCCGTGGCAGAGGGGGGGGGAAGGTTCGGGAAGAACCGGGGAAGAGGATGCCGCCATCGTGAAGCCGAAGCATCGCGCGACCATGTTGCTCCGCTGCGCCGCGGGGGCGATCGCCCCCATGATCCTCGGGGGCACTGCCTTCGCGCAGCAGGGCGACCCGCTCGAAGCCGGGTTTCGCACGCCGCCGACCGAGGCGCGGCCGTTCGTCTGGTGGCACTGGATGAACGGCAATGTGACGGAGGACGGAATCGCGCGCGACATGGCGTGGATGGCGCGGGCGGGCATCGGCGGCGTGCAGCTGTTCGAGGGCGATCTCAGCACGCCGCAGACGGTGCCCCAGCGGCTCGCCTGGGGAAGCCCCGGCTGGGCCGCCGCGTTACGCCGCAGCGCCGATATCGCGGATCGGCTCGGCCTGCGCTTCGGCATCGCGGCCTCGCCCGGCTGGAGCGCCACCGGCGCGCCGTTCGTCCAGCCCGAGCAGGCGATGAAGAAGCTGGTGTGGAGCGAAACGCGGATCATCGGCGGGCGTCCCTTTGACGGCAAACTGGCGCCGCCGCCGGCGGTCGCGGGCTCCTTTCAGGACATTGCCGATGCCGCGCCGCTCGCGCCCTTCTACCGCGACGTGGCGGTACTCGCGGTGCCGGAGGCCGATGATCGCTTGCGGCCGGTCGCGGCGCAGTCCGGCGCGGCGGCGATCGATACTGGCCGACTGATTGACGGCAGGTTCGGCGATGCGTTGAGCTTGGCCTTATTGCCCGGTTCGCGCGAGGCTCGGCTGGTGCAGGATTTCGGCCGCCGGGTGACGGTCCGATCGGTGACGCTGGGGGTGCCCGGCCGTCGCGGCTTCGGTGCACCGCCGCCTGCTGACGCGGTGCTGGAGGCGAGCGACGAGGGGCAGGCCTATCGCTTTGTGGCGCATCTGCCGGGAGGAAGCGCGCAGGTGCGTACCGCCGCCTTTCGGCCCGTTTCAGCGCGCTATTTCCGGGTGCGGCTTACGGTGCCCTCCGGGGCGGGGCTTCCCCCCGCCGCACCGGGCGTCACGCCGATGCCGGCACCACCCCAGCCGACGAGCGTTGCCCTGTCCGAGTTCGCGCTGTTCGCCCATGGCCGGGTCGACCACGCCGCCGAGAAGGCCGGGTTTGCAGCGGCCGATCGCTATGCCGCGATCGCAACCGAGCCCGCGGCTGGCGACGCCCCCATCCAGACGCGCCGGGTGCTCGATCTTACCACCCGCCTGCGCGCCGATGGCTCGCTCGACTGGCGGCCACCCGCCGGCAACTGGACCATCCTCCGCCTCGGCTATGCGCTGACCGGCCATCGGAACGGTCCTGCCCCGGCCGAGGCGACGGGGCTGGAAGTCGACAAGCTCGATGCCGGCGCCGTGCGCGGCTATGCGCAGACCTATTTCGCCAAATATCGCGGCGCCGTCGGGTCCGATCGCTTCGGGCGCGCCGGCGTCACGGCCTTGCTCAGCGACAGCATCGAGTCCGGGCCGCAGAACTGGACGCCGGAGATGCTCGCGGCCTTCCGCCAGGCGCGCGGCTATGATGCCGTGCCGTGGCTGCCCGCGCTGACCGGACGCATTGTCGAGAGCGCCGAGAAGACCGACCGCTTCCTCTGGGATTTCCGCCAGACCATTGCCGAACTGCTCGCCCGCAACCATTACGGTGTGCTGGCGGCGGCGGCGCGGGCGGAGGGCATGACCTATTATGCCGAGGCGCTGGAGGATCATCGCCCGCAACTGGGGGACGATCTGGCGATGCGGGCGCCGGCAGACGTACCGATGGGCGCCCTCTGGACGGTGCCGCCCGGCGGCACCCCGCGCCAGACCTTCGTTGCCGATCTGCAGGGCGCCGCCTCGGTAGCCCATACGCTCGGCAAGCCGCTGGTCGCCGCCGAGACCTTTACCGCCTTCGGCGCACCCTGGGCGTTCGCGCCGCGCGATCTGAAGGCGACCGCCGACTGGGCCTTTGCGCTGGGCGTCAACCGCATCATGATCCACACCTCGCCGCACCAGCCGACCGAGGACAAGCCCGGCATGTCGCTCGCGCCGCAACTCGGCCAGTATTTCAGCCGGCACGAGACCTGGGCGGAGATGGCGCGAGGCTGGACCGACTATCTGGCGCGCAGTGCCTATCTGCTCCAGCAGGGGCGGCCGGTGGCGGACATCGCCTATTTTGCCGGCGAAGAGGCGCCGATCACCGGCCTTTACGGCGAGACGCCGGTAGCGCTGCCGCCCGGCCATGGCTTCGATTTCATCAGCCGCGACATGCTTCTGGGGGGCCTTTCGGTGGCCGGGGACGGGACGCTGGTGACCAGAGGCGGCGCTCGCTACGCGCTGCTCGAACTAGGCGGGGACAGCCCGGCAGGCATGACGCTCGCGGCGCTGGAGCGGATCGCCGCACTGGTCGAGCAGGGTGCGACCGTAATCGGCGCCCGGCCGCGCGGGTCGCCGAGCCTTGCGGACGATCCCGCCCGCTTCACCGCACTCGCGGACCGGCTCTGGTCGAGCGGCGCAGGCCCGCATGTCTGGACCGATCGCGCCGCGGCGATGCGCGCCCGTGGCCTCACCCGCGACTGGAGCCTGTCCGGCGCGGACGATGCGGCGCTGGGCGTGGTCCACCGCCAGCTCGCCGACGGGCATCTGTACTTCATCGCCAACCATGGCGCCCGGCCGGTGCAGGGCGAGATGTCGCTCCGCGTCGCCGGGCTGGTGCCGTCCCTCTGGTTTGCCGATACGGGCGAGATCCGGCCGGTGAGCTATCGTATCGAGGGCGGCCGCACGACGGTGGCGCTGGACCTTGCGCCGGGGGACGCGGTGTTAGTGGTGCTACGCGGGCGTGCCGATACGCTGTCGCGGGTGGTGCCGGCGCCGCAATGGCAGCCGCTGCTGGCCATCGAGGGAAGTTGGGACGTCGCCTTTCCCGGCCTCGGCAACTATCAGCTACCGGCACGCTCGTGGACCGAGGCGCCCGAAGCAGCGCTCCACCACTATTCAGGCACTGCGACCTATCGACGCGACGTCGAGGTTCCGGCGACGATCGCGCCCGGCAGCAGGCTCACCCTGGAACTGGGCGCGGTCGGCGATGTCGCCCGTGTGCGGATCGACGGTCGGGACGCCGGCATCGCCTGGAAGCCGCCGTACCGGCTCGACGTCACTCGGCTGCTGACCCCGGGCACACACAGTGTCGAGGTGGAAGTCGCCAATCTCTGGGTCAACCGGCTGATCGGCACGTCGAAGGGTGGTTCGCAGGACGTCTATCGCCCCGATGCGCCGCTGCGCCCTTCGGGTCTGATGGGGCCGGTACGGCTGCTGGTCTCGCCTTAGGCTGCCCGGATCAGGCGAGCGCCGCCGGTTCGCGTAGGCGTTCGATCATCCAGCGCAACCCTTCGTCGTTCGTTCGGCTGCTATGATACTGGATCATCTCGCGCATCGGCTGGAACGGGAAGGGAATCGGCGCCATGCGCAGCGGGAAGGTGGTCACGACGCGGCGGGCGAGCCGTTCTTGCATCAGTGTCAGCCGCTGCGAGCCGACGAGCAGCCAGGGCACCACCGTGAAAGAAGGAGCCTCCACCTCGATCCGCCGCTCGATCCCCAATTGCCGGATCTGGCGATCGGCGAAGGAATAATCGCGTGGACCGCCCAACCGCACGGCGACATGGCCGGCGGCGCTGAAATCTTCGAGCGTCAAGACGTCGTCGAACAGCGGGTTATCCGCCCAGCCGACCACCACATAGCGCTCCTCGCACAACAACTCGCTGGGGTGGTCGCTGAAAACGAACTGCTCAGGCGCGACGAACAGGTCTGCACGGCCCTCCCGCAGTTCCGTACTCGCCTCGGGGCTGGGGAGGGTGATCTCCAGCCGGATGCCCGGTGCCGTCGACGCCACGATCTGGAGGGCGGGGGCCAGCACGGCGGTCATTACATAGTCGGAGAGAATCAGCCGGAAGCGCCGCTGGCTCGTCGCCGGATCGAAGCGGCCGGAGGTGACCAGCATCGACTCCACCGCATGCAGGCACTCGCGCACCTGCGGCACCAGCGCTTCGGCATAGGCGGTCGGGTACATGCGCTTGCCCTGCGCGATGAGCAGTTCGTCGCCGAAAAAGGCACGCAGCCGCATCAGCGCCGCGCTCATGGCGGGCTGGCTGAGGTTTAGCTGGCGCGCGGCGGCCGAGACGCTGCGGGTTTCCAGCAGCGCATCAAACGCGCCGAGCAGATTCAGATCGAGACCCTTGAACCGCATCGCATTCCTCTCCGCAGGGCATTTTTGTTGTTTTCATTGATGCTATCGATCGATGGCGCTCCCTGCAAACCGAGGATCAGCCAGCATGATCCTCCTGGATCAGCTCCGCGGCCCGCCAGCCGATGACCATCGCAGGACCGTTGGTGTTGCCCGCGGGCTGGAGCGGCATCACCGAGCAATCGGCGACGCGCAGGCCCTGTATGCCGTGCACGCGGAGCCGTCCGTCAACAACGCCGGTCTCCGGTGTGCCCATGCGGCAGGTGCCGGTGCTGTGCAGCCCTGGGCTGGCGAGCCATTCCATCTGCTTGGCAATATCCTCGTCGCTCTGGAAGCGCTCGCCGGGCACGCGCTCCTCGCCGACGAAATCCTTCAGCGCTGGCTGGCGCATATAGTGGCGGGCGAGGCGCACCATTTTGACCAGAAAGGCCTTGTCGGCGGGATTGCCCCACCAATTGGCATGCACGTCCACAGGATCGGCGACATCGGCCGAGCGGATGGCGACGGTGCCGCGGCTCTTGGGGCGTAGCGCGATGCCGTTGACGCTGATGCCGGGCTTGTTCTCCAGCGCGCCGCGGCCGGGATCGGCCTTCATTTCCTCGGTTGTGCGCAACGAATAGGGGCCGACGCCGAACTGCGCGTCGGGCCAGTCGGGCGACGAGTCGATCGAAAGCAGCGCGGTCACCTCGGGCGAGGTATAGGCCATCATGCCGGTGCGGGTGAGATAGTAGCGCAGCACATGGCTGGTCAGCCGCCACCCGGAAAACTCGCGGTTTGCACCCGGATCTTTGTGCAGCCGCCACGACATGGTGAACATCAGGTGGTCGGCGAGGTTGCGGCCGACCTGCGGCAGGGCCTGCACCACCGGCACCCCTGCGCGTTCGAGCACATCGGCAGGGCCAATGCCCGAAAGCTGGAGCAGCTTGGGGCTCTGCAGGGCGCCGGCCGACAGGATCACCTCGCGGGTTGCCGTGATCGAACGCGAATCCTCGGCCGTGCGGACGCGCACCCCGGTTGCCCGGCCGTCCGCGATCTCCACGCGCTCGACCAGCGTGTCGAGCAGCACGGTCAGGTTCGGTCGGCGCATTGCCGGCTTCAGGAAGGCCTGATAGCTTGAGGCGCGGCGGCCGCGGCGCGACACGGTCGCCTGGGTATAGCCGATGCGGCCGGTTCCCGGCGTGTTGATATCGGCCACCTTCTTGAGGCCGATCTGCGCGCCCGCCTCGATCGCGGCGTTGATCGCCGGCGAGCGGAAGGGAAGCTGGGTGACCTGGAGCGGGCCGTCGCGGCCGCGGCTGGTATCGGCACCGGCGCCGCGATAGCTCTCCATCGCCTGGAAACAGCGCTGGATCTCGCTCCACCGCCATTCGCCGAAGCCCTGCGCCGCCCAGCCGTCATAGTCGGCCGGCTCGCCGCGCAGATACCAGGTGCCGTTGGTCGAGCTCGATCCGCCGAGTCCCCGGCCATAGGACCAGGTCTCGCCCGAAGGCCGGCCTTCCTGCTCGGTGATCGGGAAGTGCCAGAAATAGGTCGGGTTGCCGAACATCTTCATGAAGGCGCGTGGCATGTTGACCAGTTCGGTCTCGTTGTCGCCGCCCGCTTCGATCAGCAGTACGCGCGCCTGGCCGTCTGCGCTCAGGCGATCGGCAAGCACGCAGCCCGCAGAGCCGGCGCCGACGATGATATAGTCGAAAGTGGTTTGAGTATCGGTCATGGATCGTATCTCGTCAGTGGCGCGCGGCGCTGGTGCGGAAGAACAGCGCGGAGACCAGGGAAAGCACAAGGGTGATCGCGGCGAACAGCAGCAGCGCATGGTCGAGGCTGCCGACCGCGCTCTGGCCGAGCCCGACCAGCGGGGGGCAGACGAACAGCCCGGCGAAGAAGGCGGTGGCCCAGATGCCCATGCCGCGGCCGCGCTGCTCGAGCGGCAGCATCGCCTGGCCCCAAGCCATCAGCGCAGGGATCACCAGCCCCGACCCGAACTGCTGGATCGCGGCGCCCGCGATCGCCAGCGGATACTGGTCGGCAAGGCCGATCATGGTAAGGCCGATCGCGGTAAGGATCCCGGCGAGCCCGAGCAGCACGCCGACCGGCCGGGCGTGGATTCGCCGGTACAGGAACGCGCCGGCGATATAGGCGAGCGATGTGCAGGCCTGGATCAGCCCGACCGCGGTGGAGGAGCCGACGCCCTTAGCCATCAGCACGCTCGCGACATGCAGCGGCTCGACATAATAGAGGATCGAGGTCGCCATGGTGACGGCGCCGATCACCAGCGCCGGACCCCAGGGAAAGCCGAGCGGGGCGGCTTTGGCGGTGTCGCGGCGCGTGGGCTCTTCGATGTAGAGCAAGGCGAGCAGCAGGGTGGGGATCGCCAGCGCATATATGGCGAAGGGGCCGCGCCAGCTTACGTCCGCCAGCGCGCCGCCCGCGGCGACGAGCAGGGTGCCCGCCACCGAGATCGACACGCCGACCCACGATACCCAACGATGGCGCTGCGAGCCGAAATAGTCGCCGATCAGCGCGCTGGAATTGGTGACGATCACCGCTTCGGCAAGGCCGAGGACGCCGCGGCTCGCCACCACCAGATACAGGTCGCTCAGCACCAGCGGCGCAAGACCTGCCAGGGCATAGACCGCCAGCGCCAGGAGGAAGCTCGGCCGCCGACCGAAGCGATCCGCAATCGCGCCGGCAAAGGGCGCGAACAGCGCGACGCAGAGCGACGGCATGGTCACGATCATCGGCACCAGCAGCCCCGCCTGGGGATGTCCGCCGAATTCGGCGAAAAGGCGCGGAATGGCCGGGAACAGCGAGACGACTGCCATGACCGGCAGGATCTGCGCTGCGATTAGTGTGATGCCCTTGCCCGTCTCGCCCCGGATCGGGGTTGCGTGCGGTGCAGGCGCGGCGATGCTCGTCATGCGTATTCCTTCGCTTCGTCAAGCGGCACCCAGCCGCAATTGTCGCGGCTCGCCGCAACGGCCTGTTCGATGAACTGCAGCGATCGTACCCCCTCTTCGATGCCGGGGAGATCGGGCGCGGGCCGCCCGCGGAGGCGGCGGGCGAAATCGCGGTAGAGGTTGGCGAACGCTTCCAGATAGCCTTCGGGATGGCCTGCAGGTAGCCGAGTCGCCGCGGTCGCGGCCGGCAACATGCCCGCGCCGCCGGCGGTGACGACTTCGCTGCGCCCCGACAGATGGTGGATCATCAACTGGTTCGGGCGCTCCTGGTGCCACGCCAGCGATGCCTTGTCGCCATAGACGCGCAGCGTAAGCCCATTGGCCTCGCCGATCGCGATCTGCGAAGCGAGAAGCACCCCGCGGGCACCGCCGGCGAAGCGGAGCAGCACGCTGCAATCGTCGTCGAGCGCACGCCCAGGCACCACGGCGGCAAGATCGGCGTTGATTGCCTCGACCGGCAAGCCGGTCACGAACTCAGCAAGGTGGAAGGCGTGAACCCCGATGTCGCCGACCGCGCCGCCGACGCCCGACTTGCCCGCGTCGGTGCGCCATTCGGCCTGCTTGTTGCCGGCGCGCTCGATGGGCGCCGCCAGCCAGCCCTGGAGATATTCGACGACAACCTTGCGTATCGTTCCTAATCCGCCCGCCGCGATCAGCGCACGGGCGTGGCGCACCAGCGGATAGCCGCTATAGGTGTAGCTCAGGGCATAAGGGCAATCTGCCTTGCGGACGAACTCTGCCAGCTCCAGCGACTGGGCCAGCGTGGCGGTGGCCGGCTTGTCGCTCATCACCGCGATTCCCGCCGCCAGCGCCGCGCGCGCGATCGGCAGATGCGTGTCGTTCGGCGTCGCGATGGTGAGGAAATCGATGCGATCGGGCCGGACACGTTCCTGTTCGATCAGGGCCGTCCAGCTCGGATAGCTGCGCTCTTCGGCAATGCCATAGGCCTTGCCGGCCTGGCGGGAGCGTTCAGGTGCACGGCTGAACGCACCGGCGACCAGTTCGATCTCGTTGTCCAGCGTCGCCGCGATGCGGTGCACGGGCCCGATGAACGCGCCCGGACCGCCTCCGATCAGCCCCATCCGAAGCCGCCGCATCAGGCGCTGCCTCGTGATCTGCGGATTCCGCTTCGAGCCCGCAACTTGCGTGCGTGCATGTCCTCTCTCCAACCGAGCCTCTTGTCGAGCCCGCCCGCTTTCTGGCGCTCTTCCGAGAACTTTAAAAATCTATTGTATGGATAACGGTCGATCGAAAATACGGATATGTAATCCGTTTCCAATAATAAATATGGATCGATTGCTATAAAAACAATCGATTTCCAGCATTCTGCATTCGCGGCGTACACTAGCCTTAAGAAGCGACGGTCACGGTCTACGCCGGGTCACAGGTCGCTCTGCATGAGAGGAGCTTCGAGATGCTGCACGCACGGTCACGTTCGCAGTCTGCGCCGGCACCTGCACTGGCGCGTCCCACGTCGCTCTTGCCTTCCACGCTTGCCGATCCCCGTGCCTGGACCTTCGCCATGGCGCAGGGCGCCGCCCTTTGCCGCCTGTAATTCACGGAGCCATCGTGTCCAAAATCCAGCGGGGCGTGAGCCTCTACAGCTACCAGGAAGAGATGTTCCTCGGCCAGATGACGGTCGAGGACGCGATCGCGCATGCGGTGTCGCTTGGCGCCAGGGGCATCGAGATCCTGCCCGAGCAGAACATGCCGAGCTTCCCGAACATCGACGATGCGGAAGTTGCCCGCTGGCAGGAAATGCTCGCCCGGCACGGCGCGCATTTCACCTGCTACGACATGTTCCTCGATACGAAGCTGCGCAAGGGCGAGCTGCTGTCGGATGACGAGCAGGTCGCCAGCATCCGCCGCGATCTTACGCTGTGCAACCGGCTCGGAATCAAGAACATGCGCGTGCTGGTGTTCGTGCGCCCCGACATTCTCGCGCGCTGCGTGCCCTATGCCGAGGAGATGGACGTGCACATGGGCGTGGAAGTCCATGCGCCCTGGCATATCGAACATGCCTGGATCCTGCGGACGATCGAGGTCGCGGATCGGCTGAACACCCGCCATCTCGGCATCCTGCCCGACATGGGCATCTTCATGAAGCATTACCCGCCGGCCTTCCGCGCCCGCTTCGAGCGCCAGGGCGCGCGGCCGGAAATCACCCAGTTCATCGTGGATCAGCACGAGGAAAAGGTGATGGCCGAATACACGATCTACGAAGTCGCGGTGAAGCGCGGCGGCAACAAGGCCGAGATCGCGATGGCCGAGACGCTGCGCCACGCGCCTTATGCGAACCCGAAGCGGCTCAAGGACTATGCGCCCTACTTCCGGCACATCCAGGCCAAGTTCTACGAAATGAACGAGGACTGCACCGATCCGGCGATCGCCTATGACGAGGTGATCCCGGAGCTGGTGAAGTGCGGTTGGGAAGGCACGCTTTCCAGCGAATATGAAGGCAATCGCTGGATCCAGGACGTGATGGACGTGGACAGCCGCGAGCAGGTCCGCCGCCAGCATGTGATGTTCGATCGCCTGATCGCCCAGGCCGAAGCCGCGCTCGGCGCCGAGAAGGAACCCGCCTGATGTTCGACAAGTATCTGATCCAGGCCGAGAGCCTGCGCAACACCGGCCCGGCCGAGGCGCCGACCGGTTTCGCCTTCGAAGCCAAGCTCGGCTATTATCGCGGTATCGGCCTGTCGATGATCGAGAAGCTCGACGTGTCGATCGACGGCAATCTGCTGCCGCGCGAGGCGGTGCGGTTCGACGAGGGGCAGGGGCCGCTCACGCTCGACGCAATGGAAACCGCCTATGACCGGCGTTGGGCGTTCGGCGCCAGGGCGACGATTCTGGTAGAGCATCCCGGCGGCTTCCCCGCCGGTGAACACGAACTGTCGCTGACCGAGCAGCTGCGCGTCTCCTATCTGCCGTTCCCGTCGATCAACAGCGACACCAAGCGCGTGTCGGTGGGCGAGGCAGCCGATGCCGCCGCTTGACATTCTGATTATCGGCGGCGGGATCGGCGGGCTTACCGCCGCCATCGCACTGGCGCCGCAAGGTCACCGGCTCACGGTGATCGAGCGCGATCCGAAATGGTCGGTGTACGGCGTCGGCATCATCCAGCAGGCCAATGTGGTGCGCGCAGTGGCGCAGCTCGGCGTGCTGGACGAATATATCGCGGCCGGCGTCGGCTTCGACGCGGTCGAGATCTTCGCGCCGGACGGCACCAAGGTCGCCCGCGTGCCCGCACCCAAGCTCGCCGAGGGCTATCCGGCCAATGTCGGCATCGGCCGCCCGGCGCTGCACAAGGTGCTCGGGGACCGCGTGCTCGCCGATGGCGCAGACGTGCAGCTGGGCATCACCGTCGAGACGATGGTCGATGACGGCGAGCGGGTCGCGGTGACCTTCTCGGACGGCACCAGCGGCATCTACGACATGGTGATCGGCGCGGACGGCGTCTATTCGCAGACGCGCGCCGCGATCCTGCCCGAGGCGGAGAAGCCCGACTATACTGGCCAGGCGGTGTGGCGGTACAATTTCCCGCGCCCCGCCGGCATGGACGCGCTCCAGGTCTATAACGGTCGCACCGGGCTCGGGCTCGTGCCGATCAGCGAAGACCTGATGTACATGTTCGTCACCACGCCGGAGCCGGGGAACCCCTGGTATCCGCGCGAGGGCCTCGCCGCGACCATGCGCGCCAAGCTGGCCGAGTGCGCGCCCGCGATCCGCGACCTCGCCGAGCAGATCACCGACGATGACGGCGTGGTCTATCGCCCGCTCGAAGGCATGCTGGTCACCGGCCCCTGGCACAAGGGCCGCATCGGCTTGCTGGGCGACGCGGTGCACGCCACCACGCCGCATCTGGGGCAGGGTGCCGGCATGGCGATCGAGGACAGCCTCGTCCTTGCCGACGAGCTGGCCAAGGCCGACAGTGTGGAAGCCGCCTTCACCGCCTATCGCGCCCGCCGCTACGAACGCTGCGCCTATATCGTCAATGCCAGCCTCGCCATCTGCATGGGCCAGCTCGGCAAGGGCCCGGCCATCGATAACCACAAGGCGACGGCCGAGATGTTCGCCGTCACCGCCCAGCCGATCTGAGGATACCCAAATGAGCCGTGTCACTGAAATCCGCTATGTCGGCTATGGCGTGCAGGATCTCGACGCCGAGCGCGCCTTCTATACCGAGCAATGGGGCCTGGAGCCGGTGCCGAGCGACGACGGCATGGCCTGGTTCAAGACCCAGGGGCATGACGAACATCATGTCGTCCGCCTGCGCGCCGCCGACGAGAACCGCGTCGACGTGATCGCGCTTGCGGCGGACAACCGCGCCGATGTCAATGCGCTCCACGCCAAGGTGGGTGAAGCAGGCTGCCGCATCGTCAGCGCACCCGCCGATCTGACCAGCCCGGGCGGCGGCTATGGCTTCCGCTTCTTCTCGCCCGACGGCCTGTTGTTCGAAGTGTCGAGCGACGTGGCGCGCAGCCCGAAGCGCGAACTCGCGCGCTGGGAAGGCGTGCCGCTCAAGATCAGCCACATCGTGCTGCACTCGCCGGACCATCAGGCGGCGGTGAAGTTCTTCACCGACGTGCTGGGCTTCAAGGTGTCCGACTGGCTCGGCGACTTCATGTGCTTCCTGCGCTGCAACTCCGCGCATCATCGCATCGCGCTGCTGCCCGGGCCGCCCTGCCTCAACCATGTCGCCTATGACATGCTGAGCGTGGACGACATGATGCGCGGCGCCCACCGCCTGAAGCAGCACGGTACCGGCATCGGCTGGGGGCCGGGCCGCCACACCGCGGGCAACAACACCTTCAGCTATTTCGTCACGCCGAACGGCTTCGTCGCCGAATACACCTCGGAACTGGAAGAGGTGGATTTCGAGACGCACCAGCACAAGGTCCATGTGCCGGCACCGCTGGTAATGGACCAGTGGGGCATCGGCACCGGCGGCCCGCAGACGCTGCCGCACCCGGCGCCGAACCCCGGCCTGTTCACGGCCGTGGAGGCCTGAGCCGTGGCGCTGTTCGAAGTCTTCCCCAATTACATCTGGAATCTCTCGGTCGCGATCGCGATGGAGAGCGGCGGGCAGATCGGCGAAATCGTCGACATGTGCCAGCCGATCAAGGATGCGGCGGCGAGCGGTGCCGATGCCGGCACGCCGCAGTTCATGGCGCAATGGGCGGCGATGGGCGACAAGCTGATTGACCTCGCCGCCGAGGACGAGGCCAAGGGCCGCGCTTTCTCCGCTTCCACCAAGCTGGAACGCGCCGCGCTCTACCTGTTCACCGCCGAGCGGATGCAGGGCCATGGCCATCCCGGCCGCAAGGAAACCTATGCGAAGGCGCGGGGCGCCTTCGACAAGGCGACCGCACTCGGCAAGATCAACCGCGAGCGGGTGGAAATCCCGCTCGGCGAAGGCACCATGCCGGCGCTCTACACCCGCGCGCCGGGCGAGGGGCCCAAGCCGGTGGTGGTCTATTGCAACGGCCTCGATAGCTGCAAGGAGCTGCTCTACTGGTCGCGCCTGCCCGAGGCGCTGGCCCGGCGCGGCATCTCCACGCTCTGCGTCGACCAGCCCGGCTCGGGCGAGGCGCTGCGGCTGCAGAACCTGCCCGTCGATCCCCATTCGGAGCATTGGGCCTCGAAGGCCGTCGATTGGCTCGAACAGCAGCCCGACGTCGATCCCAAGCGCATCGGCATGACCGGCATTTCGCTGGGCGGCCATTTCGCGCCGCGCGCGGTGGCGTACGAACCCCGCTTCGCCTCGGGTGCCTGCTGGGGCGCCAACCACAACTGGGCCGAGGTGCAGCAGAAGCGCCTCAAGCGTGAGGGCGAGAATCCGGTGCCGCATTACTGGGCGCACGTCATGTGGGCGTTCGGCGCCAGGGACATGGACGACTTCTTCGCCAAGGCGGAGGACATGAACCTCAACGGCCATATGGACGGCGTGAAGGTGCCTTTCCTCGTCACGCACGGCGCGAACGACCGGCAGATTAGCGTCCAGTACGCGCATGATTGCTACGACCAGCTGGTCAACAGCCCGAAGCGCGAACTGAAGATCTTCACCGCGCGCGAAGGCGGCGTCGAGCATGTCGGCGCCGACAACATGGCGTACGGCCGCGACTACATCGCCGACTGGTTCGCCGAAACCCTCAGCGGCCACACCGCCTGACTTCCCGGAGACCACCCATGGCCCGCCGCTTCATCGACCTGTCCATCACCCTCGAGAACGAGGTGATCACCGATCCGCCCTTCATGCGGCCCAAGATCACCTATCAGACCCATGCCGAGACGGTGGGCGAGCTCGGTCACTTCTTTCCCGGCGTGACGCAGGACCAGACGCCCGACGGCGCCGGCTTCGCGGCAGCCGAATGGGTAACGCTGACCACGCATAACGGCACCCATCTCGACGCCCCTTGGCATTTCCACCCGACGATGGACGGCGGCAAGCGCGCGATCACCATCGACGAAGTACCGCTCGAATGGTGCTTCCAGCGCGGTGTGAAGCTCGATTTCCGCCATTTCCCCGACGGCTATGTCGTCACGGCGGCGGACGTGGAGGCGGAGCTGGCGCGGATCGGCCACGATCTCCAGCCGCTCGATATCGTTCTGGTCAACACCGCCGCCGGCGGCGCGGCCGGAAACCCGAACTTCGTCAATATCGGCTGCGGCATGGGCTATGAAGCCACCATGTACCTCACCGAGCGCGGCGTGCGGGTGACCGGCACCGACGCATGGAGCTGGGACGCACCCTTTGCCTATACTGCCGAAAAGGTGAAGGAAACCGGCGATACCTCGCTGATCTGGGAAGGGCACAAGGCCGGCCGCGACATCGGCTATTGCCACCTGGAGAAGCTGCACAACCTCGAGGCGCTGCCGCCGCACGGCTTCACGGTCAGCTGCTTCCCGCACAAGATCAAGGGCGCCTCGGCCGGCTGGACGCGCGCCGTCGCGATCCTGGAGGACTGAGCAATGCGGCTCGCTACCCGCGCCAACGGTACGCCCGACGGCGCCCTGGTCGTCGTCTCCGCCGACGGCACTCGTTGCCTGTCGGCGGACGGCATCGCGCCCAATCTACTCGCGGCCATCGAGCGCTGGGACGCCGTCGCGCGCCCGCTTGCGGCGCTGGCCGAACGGCTGACGGCAGGGCAGGGGGAGCCGGTGGGCGCAGCCACGCTGCGCGCACCGCTGCCGCGCTCCTGGCAATGGCTCGACGGCTCGGCCTTCGCCAACCATGGCGAGCTGATGCAGATCGCCTTCGGGCTCGATCCGATCGATAGCGACCGCCCGCTGATGTACCAGGGCATGTCGGACCGCTTCTACGGTCCGAACGATCCGATCCCGTTCCCGGACGAAAGCCTGGGCATCGACTTCGAGGGCGAGTTCGGGGTGATCGTCGATGCGGTGCCGATGGGCGTCTCCGCGGAAGCGGCGGCGCGGCACATCAAGCTGGTCGTCCAGATCAACGACTGGTCGCTGCGCGCGGTGGCGCCGATCGAGATGAAGACCGGCTTTGGCTGGGTGCAGGCCAAGCCCGCGTGCAGCATGGCGCCCTTCGCGGTGACCCCGGACGCGCTGGGCGAAGGCTGGCAGGATGGCCGCGTGTGCCTGGACCTGGCGGTGGCGTGGAACGGCGAACGCTTTGGGCAGGTAAACGGCCGCGAGATGGCCTTCTCCTTCCCCGAACTGGTTGCCCATGCCGCCCGCACGCGCGATCTGGTGGCGGGCACGATCATCGGCTCCGGCACGGTCTCCAACCGCGATTATGCGACGCTGGGCTCCGCCTGTATCTCGGAGCGCCGCGCGATCGAGATCATCACGAAGGGCGCACCGGAGACGCCCTTCCTGAGCTTTGGTGACATGATCCGGATGGCCGGCATCGATGCGACCGGAGCGCAACCTTTCGGTGCGATCGAACAACGGGTGGCCGAACCCCGGGAGCCCCGAACGGGTCCCTAGTTTCGGCACAGAGTGGCCGCGGCGATCAGAAACAAACGATGTCGTCCGGCGGGTGAGGCAACCAACCACAAATGTTGGGGAGGAGTGAAAATGAAGGTACAAAAGATTCTGCTGGCGACCACTGTGCTGGCCAGCGTGACACCGATCGCCGCATTCGCGCAGACCGCGGCACCGCAACCCGCGGCAGCCGCCGCACAGGACGAAAGCGGCGTCGGCGAGATCATCGTGACGGCGCAGCGCCGCAGCGAAAATGTCCTTAAGGTGCCGCTCAGCGTTACCGTCGTAGGCGCAGACGAGCTTCTGCAGCGCGGCGCGAACGATCTGACTGCGGTTACCAAGCTCGCGCCCAGCCTGCAGGTGGCCCAGGACAACACCTTCGCCGTGCGAGGCGTCGGCACGGGTACCTTTGCTACCACGGTTGAAGCGAGCGTGTCGCAGGTGCTCGACGATGTGGTCATTGGCAACAAGGAGTTCGCCGCCAACGCCTTTTACGATGTCTCGCGCGTCGAGGTGCTGAACGGGCCGCAGGGGCTGCTGTTCGGCAAGAACGCTTCGGCGGGCCTCGTCAACATCACCACCAACCGGCCGGTGCTGGGGCAGACCAGCGTCTCCGGCGACGTCGAAGCGGTGCAGCGCGACCGCCCGGTGAAGAACGGGCAGGGCATCCAGGTCCGCTCGACCGTCAACCTGCCGATCGGCACCAACAGCGCGCTGCGCCTAAACGCCATCTACAGCGGCCAGGATTCGGTCACGTATCCGACGGTGAACAGCGCCGTGCGCAACGACTTCGGCCTGCGCAACCTGGGCTTGCGGGGCAAATATCTGTACCAGCCCACCGATGCGCTCTCCATCTATGTGATCGGCGAGTATAATCGTCAGCGCGGGATCTCGGGCCGGTATGACATCACCTTCCGGCAGATCGGCGCGGGCAGTGCCTATACCGGGCTGGGCTATCCGTCCGGCGCCGACAACCTTCGCTACAACAGCGATGCGCCTAATTATCGCGATGCGGATACCGGCGGGCTGCAGGCCAACATCAATTATTCGCTGTCCAACGGGATGGAGATCTCCAGCATCACCGCCTGGAAGAATGCTGTCGTCTCCTATCAGTTCGATTCAGACAACACGCCGGTAAACTTCTTCAATACGAACTATAGCCGGCAGGTCTACAACCAGCTGTCGCAGGAGCTGCGGCTGGCGCTGCCCGAAGGCAACAAGGTCTCCGGGCAATTTGGTCTATATTATTATCGCTCGGTAGGTTCGGTGGTCGGTGCCCGCGGCGGCAATAACGGCTTCCCCGGCTTCCTTCTGCCCACCTTCCCCTTCTGCGTCGGCGCCACCCAGCTCGGCGCGCCCCCCGCTGCCTGCCCGGTGAGCAACGCCAGCTTCCTGGGCCAGGACTACAAGTACAACCTGAAGCAGAACAGCTATGCCGGCTTCGGGCAGCTCAGCTACCATGTCACCGACACGCTGAAGCTCAACGCCGGCGGCCGTGTCACCTACGACAAGGGCACGATCGACCTGCTCGAGAATGTGGGCAAGTATTTCGTAACGCTGGGCGTGCCGAACAATCGGTCCGTCGAGTCGACGGACGCTACCAACTTCAGCTTCAAGTTAGGTGCCGATTGGCAGGTGACGCCGTCGACGATGCTCTACGGTTTCTATGGCCAAGGCTATAAGGGGCCGGGCTTCTCCAACACCTCGCCGGCGCCGGGCGCCAAGCTGGCGGTGCGGCCGGAAATCTCGCGCGGCGGCGAGATCGGCATCAAGGGACGCCTCGCCGACGGCAAGATCACCTATTCGGTCTCGGCATTCCACACACGGTTCACTGATCTGCAGGTCCAGTCGTGGATCACGTCCCTACGCACCTTCGTGCTCAGCAACGCGGCGACGGCGACCACCGAGGGCGTCGACTTCTCCTTCCAGGCGCGGCCTACCACACGGCTGACCCTGTCAGGCTCGGCATCCTATGTCGATGCCAAGTTCGACAACTTCCCCGGCGCGCAATGCTATACCGGGCAGACCAGCAACGGCTGCCGTGCGGATCTCCGTTCGGACGCCCCCGGCTATGTCGGCACGTTCAACGCCGCGGGCTATCA
This sequence comes from uncultured Sphingomonas sp., assembly GCF_913774285.1. Classification (GTDB taxonomy): domain Bacteria; phylum Pseudomonadota; class Alphaproteobacteria; order Sphingomonadales; family Sphingomonadaceae; genus Sphingomonas. The sequence goes on from NZ_CAJYHX010000019.1 coordinate 26,173, forward strand.
GCTCCCGCTCTCGGCGAAGTTTACCGCCACGCTCGGTGCTGACTATAGCCAACCGCTGACCGAGAAGCTCGATGCGCAGTTCGGCATCGGCTATTACCATCGCTCGCCGCAATCCTCGGCCCTGGGCACGCCGTTCTTCATCCCGACCTGGGATACGTTCGACCTGAGACTAGGCCTGAAGAGCAAGCGCTGGTCCGCCAGCCTGTTCTGCAAGAACTGCACGAACGAGGCCCGGCCGATCTCGATCGGTTCGGATGGCGGCGACGCCAACCCGGTGCAGGGGCCGCCGGTGCTGACGTTAAACCAGCGCTTCAGCTACGATTCGGTGCGCACGATCGGGCTGCGGCTCGGCTTCGACTTCTAAGCCGGACGAGGGGGCGGCGGAACCGCTCCCTCCCGCATCAAGGGGATATTCATGCGCCTTTCCATGTTCCTAGCGGCGCTGCTTGCAACCGTCGCACTGACGCCCGCAGCCCATGCCCAATCGGAAATCTCGCCTGTCGCGGAAGCGGCCCCGGCGCAGCCCGACGCGATCCCGCTTCCGGCGCCGGATCAGCCCGACCGCGAGGTGTGGCATCGCAGCGCCGGCGTGCTGGCGGTACGCAACGTCACGCGCCCGACGATCACCGTCTTTCGTGCCGCCGGCAAGGCGAATGGTGCCGCGGTGATCGTGGCACCGGGCGGCGCCTTTCTCGGGCTCGAGATGGACAAGGAGGGCTGGGCGGTAGCCAAGCGTCTGGCCAGCCATGGCATCACCGCGTTCGTGCTGAAATATCGCACGCTGCCTACCCCGGCGGATCAGAAGGTGTTTCTGGCCGAACTGACCAAGATGATCCAGGGCAAGCCCGCTGCCTTTGGCGCCCCTTCCGACACGCCGCCGGAAGCCTTGGCGGACGGGCTGTCCGCACTGCGCTATGTGCGTCAGCATGCCGCTGCCTATGGCATCGATCCGCGTCGGGTGGGCTTCATGGGCTTCTCGGCCGGTGGCTTCCTCGCCCGCACCTTGGTGGAGAAGGGCGGCGCCGAACGCCCTGATTTCATCGCGCCGATCTACCCGAATATGGGTCCGATGCAGGTGCCCGCCGACGCGCCCCCGATGTTTGTCGCGGTCGCCGCGGACGACTTCCTGCTCAACCGCGAAAAAGGTTTGCCGCTGGTGGATGCCTATCGCGCGGCCAAGCGCCCGGTGGAGTTCCATCTGTTCGGTGACGGCGGGCACGGCTTCGGTGCGGGCAAGCCCGGCACCACGACGGCGCACTGGCTCGACCAGTTCCTCCTGTGGCTGGACGTCATGGGTCTGACGAAGCCGGCGAAGCGATAAGGGGAGAAGGTGGAATGTCGCGCTTGAACCGCCGGGAATTGCTGGCTGCCTCCGCCGCGAGCATTGCTGCGGCACAGCCGCTCGCAGCGGCGGCCGCGGAAGCATCGGGCCTGCGCTTCCCCAAGGGATTTCTGTGGGGCGCGGCGACGGCCGGTCATCAGGTCGAAGGCAACAACGTCAATGCCGACCAGTGGCTGCTCGAAACTACCGAACCGCGCCTGCCCGCCACGCCTTCCGGCGATGCGTGCAACAGCTTCGCGCTGTGGCGGGAGGACCTGGATCTGGTGCGGCGGCTAGGTCTGAACACCTATCGCTTCTCGATCGAATGGCCGCGCATCGAACCCGTTCCGGGCGAATTCTCGCTCGCGATGCTCGATCATTACAAGGCGATGATCGAAGGTTGCCATGCGCGCGGTCTGGTGCCGGTGGTGACGCTTTGCCACTTCACCACGCCGCGCTGGTTCGCCGCGCGCGGGGGCTGGACCGACGACGGTGCGCCCGCGCTGTTCGCCCGCTATTGCGAGCGGGCAATCCGCCATCTCGGCGACGGCATCCGCTATTGCACCACGTTCAATGAGCCGAATGGCGGCCCGCTGCTCCAGACGGTGCTGCCGCCGCCCTTCTTCGGCGCGCTGCGCGCCAGCCTTGCCGCCTGTGCTAAAGCGAGCGGGTCCGCCAAATTCGCGGTGGGCAACACGGTGTTGCCCGAGGATGTGAAAGCGACCACGCGGAACATGCTGGCCGCGCACCGCATGGCACGCCAGGCGATCAAGGCGCTCCGCTCGAACCTGCCGGTGGGCGTCACGCTGGCGCTGGTAGACGACCAGGCCGCGGGGCCAAACAGCATGCGCGACGCGCACCGCGAGCGCGTCTATGGTGCCTGGCTGCGCAGTGCGCGCGAGGACGATTATGTCGGCGTCCAGAACTACGAACGCGCTGTGTGGGACGCCAAGGGCAGGCTGCCGACGCCGAAGGGCGTGCCGACGAACGTGGCCGGCAGCGAGATCTATCCCGCCTCGCTCGCCAATGCGGTGCGCTATGTCCATGCTGAGACCAAGGTGCCTATCCTGGTGACCGAGCATGGCGTGTCGACCACCGATGATCGCCAGCGCGCCAGCCTGATTCCCGCCGCGCTCGGGCATCTGCGGGCTGCCATGGCGGAGGGCGTGCCGGTGCTCGGCTATATCCACTGGTCGCTGCTCGACAATTACGAATGGGGCGGCGACGAGCGGGCGCGCTTCGGGTTGGTCGAAGTCGATCGCACCAGCTTCCGGCGAACGCCCAAACCGAGCGCGTCCGTGTTGGGCAAGATTGCCCAGCGAAACGCGGTTTGAGCGGCCGATCTCCCGACATTCTTTCCCCGTTCCGGAGCTCCACATGAACAGCCGTCGCGATCTCCTGAAGGCGTCCACGCTCTCCATGGTTTTGGGCGGCGTGGGTGCCCATGCGCAGAACGCCCCGCGCGCATCAGGTGCCGGGCCGGAGCGGGAGAAAGCGTGGGGACAGCCGGGCGCGCAATGGGCACGCGGCGTCGAGGGTCAGCGCAAGGCCGATCTCGGCGACGGGCGTTACCTCAATCCCGTGCTGTCGGGCGACTATCCGGACCCGTCCGTGCTGAAGGACGGCGATGACTATTACCTCACCCACTCCTCGTTCGATTCCGCGCCGGGGCTGCTGATCTGGCATTCCCGGGATCTGGTGAACTGGCGCCCGCTCGCCCCTGCGCTCACAAAGCCGCTGGGTACCGGCTTTGCCGTCGACATCGCCAAACATGACGGCCGCTACTACATCTACATTCCGTTCATGCGGGCGCCCTGGTCAAAGGATCTCAGGAGTTTCGCAAACATCTTCGTCATTCATGCCGAGTCGATGGCGGGGCCGTGGAGCGCGCCGATTGACATGGGGATCGGCGGGCTGATCGATCCCGGCCATGTCGTCGGCGAAGACGGGCATCGCTACCTGTTCTTCAACGGCGGGAAGCGCGTGCGGCTCTCGCCGGACGGCCTTTCGACGGCGGGGCCGATCGAGGATGCCTATTCCGCCTGGCGCTATCCGGACGACTGGATCACCGAGGCCTATTCGCCGGAAGGACCCAAGCTGTTTCGGCGGGGGGACTATTTCTACCTCGTTAACGCGGTGGGCGGCACCGCCGGACCCGCGACCGGGCACATGGTGGTCGCTGCGCGTTCCAGGTCCATCCATGGGCCGTGGGAGGGCTGCCCGCACAACCCGATCGTTCGCACCCGGTCCGAAGACGAACGCTGGTGGTCGCGCGGGCACGCCACCTGCGTCGAGGGGCCGGACGGACGCTGGTTCATGGTCTATCACGGCTTTGAGAATGGCTATCTGACGCTGGGTCGCCAGACGCTGCTCGAACCGATCGAATGGACAGCGGACGGCTGGTTCCACGCCACCGGCGGTCACCTGTCGCGGCCGCTGCGCAAGCCTGGCGGCACGGCGGTGCCGCACGGCATCGCGCGCTCCTCGGACTTCGCCAAGGCGGACATGGGGCGGCTCTGGAGCCTCTATGCAAGCTCGCCCGACGCGCCTGATCGGCTCCAGTTCGAGCCCGGCACGCTGATCGTGAAGGCGCAAGGCAAGGGCCCGCAAGACGGATCGGTGCTGACGCAGCAGGTGGGCGACCGCGCGTTCGAGATCAGCGTGGAACTGGAGCTGCGCGGCGCGAGCGAGGGCGGTTTGTTGCTCTTCTTCAACAACCGTTTGTTCTTGGGCATGGGGGTCGACGGCAGCCGGATGGTTAGCTACCGCGGCGGCAAGGCGTCCTATTGGCAGGAACCCGCGCCACCGGCGCGCAAGATGTACCTGCGGATCGTCAACGATCATCAGATCGTGACTCAATATTACAGTCTCGATGGACAGGCCTGGACCCGCCACGAGGTGCGCAGCCAGGTCGAAGGCTATACCGCCAACACCATGGATGATCTCTTGAGCTTGCGGCCGGCCCTATTCGCTTCTGGCGATGGCAAAGTTGCTTTCCGACAATTTCGCTACCGGGCATTGTGATTTGGAGGGAAAACTGTCTGCAGAAAGCGGGCTACATTGAGAACGGAGGCCTAATTACAACGGCCCCAACTGGCTCCGGAGAGGGAAGCGCGTTCTACAGCGGTCAAATCCTGCCCCCGCAACCAACAAAAAGCCGCCACCCCACCGGGTTGGTGGCTTTTGTCGTCTTTGGCGCCGAGGGTATTCCGACTTTTCCGGAATTGGAATTCCGACCTTAGCCTCACCGGAACGGACGTGCGGCTGCCTGTGACCATCGAATCCTGCAGCAGCAGATCGACCAGTCATCGCCGCCCTCGATTTCGAACCGCGGCGCGATGCCGCATCAGGATCAGCGCGACGCTGGGCGGGGCCATTGCAGCCGAGGCAGAAGCGGCCAATCCTGGGAAACATTCCCCACCGCATATCCCCGTGCGTGGCGGGTGAAAGCCGCGATCGAGCCACCTCGTCGGCGGCCATCGATCCTTGCAGGAGCGGCTCGCCGGATCTTCCCGATGAGCCGCTGCCTCCGCTTACCAGTTCTGGGCTGCGATCCAGCGCTCGATCTCGATCGGTTCCAGGCCCAGCTTCGCGTTGTCGCTCGTCGTCCGTGCGAGCTGCGAACGACCCTCGCCGCCCAGCCATCCGTAGAGCCGCGCGATTTCGGTGCCGACCGGCGCGCCGAACGCGTGGTTCAGCCCGGCCTCGAAGCCGTCGAGCGGGATGGGCGCATAGGCGAACGTGCCGCCCAGGACGTTGCCGAACGCGGTCGCCAGTTCCGGGCCGGTCAGCGCACGCTCGCCGGCGAGGTCCAGCGCCTGGCCGGCGAAGGCCGGATCCGCCAGCACGCGCGACACCGCAACGGCGACATCTTCCCAGCTGATCCAGGAGACGCCGCGCTCGGCCTCGACCGGATAGGCGACCACCCGGTTGCCGACGATGCCGGGGGCCGACCAAGGCGCGGTGAGGTTCCCCAGGTAGATGGTCGGGCGCAGGATGGTCCAGGGCACGGTCGCGGCGCGGATGATTTCCTCGGCTGCGACCTTCACGTCGACGGCGGCAACGCCGGTGCGCGCGGCCGGCACGGGCGCGCTGGTGTCGAACACGATGCGCTCCACGCCCGCCTGGTCGGCGGCCTTGACGACATTGCGGGTCCACCCGGCGGCGGCCTCGACGTCGAAGGCGAGCGGCAGCAGCAACACGACGTGGCGGACGCCCGCCGTCGCGCGAACCAGGCTATCCGGGTCTTCGAACGATCCGGCGACCGTCTCTACGCCCTCCGGCAGTCCTTCGCCGGCACCCTGGCGGGTCAGCAGGCGAACGCTGTAGCCGTCGGCCTGTAGCCGCTCGACGATCGGGCGCCCCTGCTGACCGGTGCCGCCATACACCAGAACTTGTCCATGAGTCGTCACACGTGTCTCCATTGATGTTCGTTTCGATGGCGAACATCTGCGACCGCAAGAACTGGTGGACAAGTACACACCTTTTGGTTCCTATGGGGCATGGACCAAATTCTTTCGCCGGACACCTTCGATTCCAGCTGCCCCGCGCGGACGTTGCTGACCCGGCTGGCCGACAAATGGGTGATGCTGGTGCTGCTTGCGTTGCGGGACGGCGCGATGCGCAACGGCGCGCTGCTCCGGCGGATCAACGGCCTTTCGCAGAAGATGCTGACCCAGACCGTGCGCGGCCTGGAGCGCGAGGGGCTCGTGGCGCGCACGATGTACGATGTCGTCCCGCCACACGTCGAATATCGGCTGACGGCTGCCGGCGAGGATGTCGCCCGTCTGGTGGACCAGCTCGATCAGTGGATACGCAGCAGCGTGGCGATGTGATCGCTCGTCGGCCCGGCACCGGACGAGGCGGCAAGTCCCGATGGTTCCAGCGGCATTGATGAGCTCAAAGGATAGATCCATGCGCATTTTCGCACCTAATCTCCCCTGAACCTGGCGACTATCTTCCTGCCTCGATGTTGCGGGCAACGTTCCGCCCTGTGGAAGGAGATAGACGATGATCACGCGCACGCTGGGCCGCACCGGCCCCGAAGTCTCGGCCCTCGGGCTCGGCTGCATGGGCCTGAGCTTCGGCTATGGGCCGGCGATCGAACGGCCGGACGCGATCGGGCTGATCCGCGCGGCACATGCAAAGGGCGTTACGTTCTTCGACACCGCCGAAGTCTATGGCCCCTTCGTCAATGAGGAAGTGGTCGGCGAGGCCTTGGCGCCGGTGCGCGACCAGGTGGTGATCGCCACCAAGTTCGGGTTTGCCCACGGAGACGCGAGCAAGGGCTTGGACAGCCGCCCCGAAAATATCCGCGCGGTGGCCGAGGCATCGCTCAAGCGCCTGCGCACCGATCGCATCCACATCTTCTACCAGCACCGCGTCGACCCGAACGTGCCGATCGAGGAGGTGGCGGGTGCCGTCGCGGACCTGATCGCCGAGGGCAAGGTGCTGCATTTCGGCCTGTCCGAGGCCGGGGCCGAGACGATCCGCCGCGCCCATGCCGTGCAGCCGGTCACCGCGCTGCAGAGCGAATATTCGATGTTCTGGCGCGAGCCCGAAAAGGAAATCCTGCCGCTCCTGGAAGAACTAGGCATCGGCTTCGTGCCGTTTGCGCCGCTGGGCCGCGGCTTCCTGACCGGCAAGATGACGGCCGACACGGTGTTCGCGGCCGGCGATTTCCGCAACACCTCGCCCCGCTTCCAGGCCGATGCGCTCGCCGCCAACCAGGCGCTGGTGGAACTGATCGGCACCATCGCCGGCGAGAAGGGGGCGACTCCGGCGCAGGTGGCGCTGGCGTGGCTGCTTGCCCAGCGGCCCTGGATCGTGCCGATCCCCGGCACCACCAAGCTCCACCGGCTCGAGGAAAATCTGGGAGGCGCCACCCTCGCATTGACCGAGGACGATCTGGCGCGCCTCCACGACGGGATGAATGCCATCGAAATCGTCGGCGAGCGCTATGCAGCGTCGCAGCAGCGCATGATCAACCGCTGAACCGTTCGCAGGAAAGGCAGGACCATGACCAGCACCGTACCCAAGGTGACGCTGAACAACGGCGTCCAAATGCCGATCCTCGGCTTCGGCGTGTTCCAGGTGCCGGACCCGGCGGAATGCGAGCGCAGCGTGCGCGACGCGATCGATATCGGCTACCGGCTGCTCGATACCGCCGCCTCCTATGGCAATGAGGAAGCGGTCGGCGCCGCCATCCGCAACCACGGCATCGATCGCAAGGAACTGTTCGTCACCACCAAGCTGTGGATTCAGGACGCCAGCTATGAAGGCGCCAAGGCTGCGTTCGAGCGCTCGATCAACAAGCTCGGGCTCGACTATCTCGATCTGTGGCTGATCCACCAGCCCTATGGCGACGTGTACGGCGCCTGGTGTGCGATGCAGGAACTGCACAAGGCGGGGCGCATCCGCGCGATCGGCGTCAGCAACTTCTATCCCGATCGCCTGGTCGACTTCGTGCTGCACAACGAGGTCAAGCCCGCCGTTAACCAGATCGAGATCCACCCGTTCCACCAGCAGGAGGACGCGGCGAAGGTCCTCGGCGAATATGGCGTGCAGGCCGAGGCCTGGGGCCCGTTCGCGGAGGGCAAGAACGGCCTGTTCAGCAATCCGGTGCTGCGGTCGATTGCCGACAAGCACGGCAAGAGCATCGCCCAGGTGGTGCTGCGCTGGCTGACCGACCGCGGCATCGTCGCCATCCCCAAGTCGGTGCGCAAGGAGCGGATGGCGGAGAACTTCGCTATCTTCGATTTCGACCTCGACGCCCACGACCTGCAGGCGATTGCAGGGCTCGACCAGGCGCAGAGCAGCTTCTTCGACCACCGCGACCCGGCGATGGTGAAATGGCTCGGCACCCGGAAGATCTGAGCCCGCGCCGGCGGGCTGCCATGCCCGCCGGTCCCTCGCGGGAAGATGCGCTGCAGGTCGCGGACCTGGTTTCGCGACGCGCGATATTGGCGGTGCCCGCGCTGCTTGCGTTCACCTGTACTGCCGCCTGTGCCGAGGAAGAAGGGGCCGCCGTCATGCCCGGATCGAAAACGCTGGTCGCCTATCTGACGCGGTCGGGGAACACGCGGGTCATTGCCGGTACGCTGCAGCGTGCCCTCGGGGCCGACCTCTTCGAGATTCGGTCCGCGCAGCCTTATCCCGAGGACTATGAACGCCACGTCGCCCAGGCGCAGCGCGAGCGGGACAGCGGCTACGCGCCGCCGCTTGCCGAGCGCGTCGCCAATCTCGCCGCTTATGACATGGTCTATCTCGGCTTTCCGATCTGGGGCGAAACGACGCCGCCGCCGATCCGCACGTTCTTGATGGCGCACCCGCTGGCGGGAAAGACGGTACGCCCGTTCATCACCCATGGCGGCTATGGGGTCGGCAACAGCCTGAAGGTACTGGCCGAACATGCCGCGGGTGCGCGGATCGAGCCGCCCTTCGTGATGGAGGCCGATCAGGAGCGGCGTACCCTGAACGCGGTCAATGGCTGGCTGGACCAGATTCGGGGATAGGGTCCAGCGGCCAACACATACCTCGAGGATGGGTGGTTTCGGCACGTTCATGAACCGCCAGTATAGGTTCTTGCCGTCCGCGGCGGCTAATTCACAGCGTCGCAAGCTCCTAGATGGAAGGCCGCAACAGGTCCCGATAGGGACGATGGAAGGAACAAGCCATGCCTCCCGCTTCCGCCTCCACTCCTGCGCCGTCGACTACCGTCGGCATGGAGCCGGCGCTTGCCGCCCGCTCCCGCAGCCAGTCGCTGTGGGTGATGGCAGTGCTGGCGACCTTGATGGCGTTCGGCTCGATTTCCACCGACCTGTACCTGCCGGCGATGCCGCAGATGGCGCGCGATCTGGGCGCCGGCACCGGCGTGATGGAATTCACCATTTCCGGCTATCTGGTCGGCTTCAGCCTCGGGCAGCTGCTATGGGGAGCGGTGAGCGACAGGGTCGGGCGACGCTGGCCGATCGCCATCGGCATCCTGCTGTTCATCCTCGGCTCGGCCGGTTGCGCGATGGCTGCCACCGCGCCGCAGGTGGTCGGCTGGCGGGTGGTGCAGGCGATCGGTGCCTGTGCCGGCGTGGTGCTGTCGCGGGCGATGGTCCGCGACCTGTTCCCGCGCGAGCAGGCGGCGCAGAAGCTGTCGATGCTGATCGTGATCATGGCCGCGGCGCCGTTGGTCGGTCCGCTCGTCGGCGGGCAGCTGCTGGTGATCGCGTCGTGGCACTGGATCTTCTGGCTGCTGGTCGCGATCGGGCTCGTCACGCTCGTTGCCCTGTTCACGGTGCCGGAGACGCTTGCGCCGGCCCAGCGCGATGCCGATGCCGTGCGCCGCGCCATTGGGCGATACGGCGAACTGCTGCGCGATCGTCGCATCATCGCCTCGGCGGGCATCGGCGGCTTCTTCTATGCCGGCGCCTTCGCCTATATCGCGGGCACGCCCTTTGCCTTCATCACCTATTATCACGTGCCGCCGCGGCTCTACGCGCTGCTGTTCGGCGCCGCGATCCTCGGCATCATGGCGGTGAACCTGCTCAACGCACGCCTGGCGCCTCGGTTCGGCAGCGGTCGGCTGCTGCGCTGGGGGGCGGGGCTCGCCGCCGTCACCGGCATCGCCGCGGCCATCACGGCCGCTACCGGCTGGGGCGGGCTTGCCGGCCTTGCTGTGCCGCTGCTGCTCTTCTGCGCGCTCAACGGCCTGATCGTCGCCAACTCGCTCGCGGCGGCGCTCTCCGCCTGGCCGGAGCGTGCCGGTGCCGCCTCGGCGCTGGTGGGTGCAATCCATTACGGCAGCGGCATCGTCGGCTCGGCGCTGCTTGGCGTGCTGGCCGACGGGACGCCCTGGCCGCTGGGCCTGATCGTGGCGCTCGGTGGCCTGGGCAGCCTGGCCTGCACGCGGCTGCTGCCGCGGTGATTCCACGCTTTGATCCCGTGATGGAGGGCCTTTCAGAAGGCCATGTTCAAGGCCGCCCGGCGGCAAGGCAGAAGGGTGTGGAGCAATGAAGGACGTCATCACCGTTGTCGGCGCGGGTCCGCTGGGGCTCGCGATCGCCCGCCGGGTGGGCGCGGGTAAGCATGTGCTGCTGGCCGATGTACATGAGGAAACCGCCAGCACGGCGGCAGAACGCCTTCTGGACGCGGGCTTCGATGCCAGCACTGCCGTTGTCGATATCGCCTCGCGGGCGTCGATCGAGGCGCTGGTCGAGCAAGCAACCGCACTGGGTCCGATCACGGGCCTTATCCATGCGGCAGGCGTGTCGCCGTCGATGGCGAGCGCGGAGGTCATCCTGAAGGTCGATCTCTACGGCACGGCCGTGTTGCTGGAGACCTTTGGCGACGTGATCGCCTCGGGTGGATCGGGTGTGGTGATCGCCTGCCAGTCCGGATGATCTCGACCACGCTGATCTCCTCGCCGATCATCCGCAAGGTGTCGTTCACCGGTCCGGAAGCGGTCGGCAAGCAGCTTGCTGCGCTGGCCGCGCAGAATGTGACGCCGGTGACGATGGAGCTGGGCGGTCACGCCCCGGTGATCGTCTGCGACGATGCCGATATCGACGCGGTCGTCGCCTTCTCGGTGCCGAACAAATATTTCAACGCCGGCGCGAGCTGCATCGGGCCGACCCGCTTCTACGTGCAGGACTCGGTCTATGACGCGTTCGTCGAGAAGTTCACCGCAGCCGCAAGCGCGATCAAGGTCGGCAACGGCTTCGATCCCGAAACCAACATGGGGCCACTCGCCAACGCGCGTCGTCTGGCTGCGATGGAGCGGCTGATCGGGGACGCGGTGGCCAACGGTGGCAAGGTCACCACCGGCGGCAAGCGCATCGGCAGCGAGGGGTTCCTGTGGGAGCCGACCGTGCTGGTCGACGTGCCGGAAACCGCGAAGATCATGAACGACGAGCCATTCGGCCCGGTCTCCATAATTTCGCGCTTCTCAACGATCGAGGAAGCGATCGAGAAGGCCAATCGCCTGCCGTTCGGCCTGGCCTCCTACGCCTTCACCGCCTCGCTCTCGCGCGCCAACCAGCTGGCCGACAGCCTGGAAAGCGGCATGGTGGGCATCAACACCTATTATTTCGGCATGCCGGAAGCGCCGTTCGGCGGGGTCAAGCAGAGCGGCTATGGCAGCGAGAACGGCACCGAGGGCATCGACGCCTATCTGGTGACCAAGTTCGCCAATTTCGGCTGAACACCGAACCATCGGGTCGCAAGGGCGGCGCGCATCGCAGGAAGCGCGCCGTTCTTGTTGCGGGGAGGTCGGTCAGGCGGCCGACCATCCCCCGTCGGAGGCGAGGATCGCGCCGGTGACGTTGCCGCTCGCCGGCCCGGCCAGCCATAGCACCGCCTCCGCGATCTGCTCCGCCGTGGCGATGCCGCTGATCGATGCCTTGATCAGGTCGGGCAGCCGCTCGGCCGCGAGGCTGGACCTGAAATCCGGCCGCAGCCCGGTTGCCACCGGGCCCGGCGCGACCGCGTTCACCCGGATGCCCTTGGTCGCATAGAGAAAGGCGGTATTGCGGGTGAGGCCGACTAGGCCGTGCTTGGAGGCGGTATAGGCCGCGCCGGCGCAGCCGCCCTTCAGCCCGGCCTCGGACGCGACATTGACGATCGTGCCGCGCCCGGCCTCCAGCATGCCGGGCAGCACCGCCCGCATCAGCCGCTGCGGTGCCGTCAGGTTGACGGCGAGCACCCGGTCCCAGGTTTCGTCGTCGACCTCATGGGCGGCGAGGAAGCCGTCCATGATGCCCGCGACGTTGATCAGCACATCGACGCGCCCGCCGGCCCGCGCCAGGATCTGCGCCGGTGTCGCCGGATCGGTGATGTCTGCGGCAAGGGCATGAATCTCCGGGCCGCCCAGGCGTTCTACCGCGGCCAGCCCTGCCTCCGCCATGTCGACAGCCACCACGCTCGCGCCGGCCCAGGCGAGAGCCAGCGCGGTCGCCCTGCCGATCCCGGAGCCTGCGCCGGTCACGACCGCGCTGCGACGATGGAAATCATGCTGCATCATTTTTCGCCGATCGCTACCGAGCGCGCCGCGCACGCCGGCGTATTCACCGGTTCCCATCGCATCGCCTCGACACTGCCGTAGCGCGGCACGTAACGAACCGTCATCTTCACGCCGTTGCGACGGATCGGGATGGCGACCGCCCGGTCCAGATCGGTGAAGGCAGGCTCCAGATCGGCATTGCCGGCAAGCGTATCGCCAACCTGCAGCCCGGCCTTTTCGGCGTTGGATCCGGGCAGGACGGTCTCGATGACGTTGGTGCCCTTCTTCTTGCGATAGTTGAGATCGAACACCCCGATCTGGAGCGCACGAGCCTGCACGCATGGACCGAAGGCACCGGCTGCAGGCAGGATCGTCTTGCCGGTCAGCATCGCGTCGAACGCTGCCGCCGCCTCGGGCCCGGCCTCGGCCTCTACCAGCGCGCGCCAGGCCTTGGGCCCATGGGGCTTGCCGGCCTTGCGCAGCGCCGCGAACGCCTTGAGCAAGTCGAGCAGCGTGGTCTTGCCCGCGCTATGGCTGCGCACCCGCGCATCGAGGTCGGCGAAATACAGCGCGCCGCGATCATAGGGGATCGTCCAGGCATCGGGTGCGGACCACATCTTGTTCGGGATGTCCGCGTTGGGAATGTTGCGCAGCGCGTTCCCGTAATATTCCATGGCATATTGGTTGATCAGCACGGCATATTCCGCAGCCGTCATCAGCCCGTGTTCGAACGGGAGGACGGCGGCATAATAGTTCGCCGACCCTTCGGTGAACCACAGCGTGTCTTCGCCGTCTTCCGCCGCCATGCGCGGCTGCCAGACATGGACGATCTCGTGCGCCATCAGCGATTTCTTGTCGAACAGCGCATCGGCTTCGGTATGCCGCGGCATGAGGTAAAGCAGGATGCCGTCGCCATTTGCGCGGCCGCTGTCCGGGCGGCCGCCGTCATAGCTGCGGTAGAAGGCGCGGAAGCTGTGCCCTTTCGCCCCGCCAAAGGCCTGGCGCACGATGTCGTAATCCTGTGCCGACCAGCTAAACAGCGCCTGCAGGTCGATGTCGGTCCGGCCGAGCCCCGCGGCGTTGAAGCCCTGCGCGCCATCGGGTCCGGGGAAGCGCCGCAGCGTGCCCGCGACGTAAAAGGCGTCGAGAATGTCGGCGATGTCGCGCGTCGCGGTGAAGTCCCCGTCGCCAAAGCTGCTCGATGCCGAGAAGCCCTTGGGCAGGTTCCAGTGCGCCTGCAGGGTGATCGTGCCCTTCCACGCCGGCAGCAGCAGGAAGCCGTCGCCGCTGGTGGTGATGCCGTTGCCGGCCGCCTGCATCTCGCGGTGCGGTCCGCGTCCGTCCGGCGGAATCGCCATCGCCACCGGCACACGATACTGCACAGTGACGGCGCCCACCGGCGCGCGATCGCTCACATAGTGCCGCATCCCTGCGGCATCGTCGGTAGTGCTGTGCAGCGCCAGCACGCCCCGGCGATCCCGGACCATCAGGGCCTGCACCTCGTCGGTCGAGCGCCCGGGAGAGGGCGCCAGCAGGTCCCATTGCAGGTCAAGCGGCTTGCCCGGGATCAGTCCCTGGGCGACGTAGCGGATAGCGACCCCGTCCGCCTTGCCGGACGCGCCGACATGCGGCGTGAAGGTGGCATCGATCCGCGGCGATGCGGTGGCGGCAGCGCGCGCGGGCAGAGCGGTACCGACCAGCAGCGAGGCAGTGAGACAGACGGTAGCAGTTCGCAAAGGCGAGGAGATCATGAAGGAGGGTTCCGAAAGAAGCTGCTGCGGAAAATGCAACGGATGCGTAATGGTTCGATCTGGCAGCATTGCGGCGGGCCGCTCGATGCGCGGTGTACGACCAAGGCCCGCCGCCTGGGCGAGCGCGCTTAGCCCGAGGATCTGCCCCGACGCAGGAAAGAGATCAGCAACAGGCAGGCGGTGAGCGCGGCGATCGCGCTCACCATTTCGTCGTGCAGCACGGCCCGGACCGTGCTGTCGAGCGCGAGGAAGAAGGCGACCGCGACGAGTGCCAGCAGCACGCGCCGGGCGCCGGTCTGGGTCACTGGTCGGATGCCGGCGCGAAGCCTGCCAGCCCCTTCAGATACTGCATGCGCAGCGTCAGCGGTCGGCTGGCCGCGTCCACGTTGATCAGCGTCTCGGCCAACTGCGGCCGGTGGCGGCCGAGATGGGTGTTGCCGGGCAGGGCGAGGCCATCTTTGCCGACGCTGAATTTCTGGGTGCCGTCGCGGTCATGGGTGACCAGCAACGCATAGCGGCCGGCCGAGGGGGCTGCGAGGCAGACCGTCACCGGGCCGGCGGCGGGCGGCGTGATCCACAGGCGGCGCAGCGCGCTGGGGTGCTCCTGCGACCGGGTGTCGCCCTTGAGGAAGCCGTCGTCCGCAGGGGCGAACAGCTCGACGAGCAGACGGCCGGAACGGTCCTTCAGACCGACGATCTCGCCGCGGACGGCATTGGGGGTGGTCGGCCCACAATTTTCGGCTTGGGCGAGCGCGGCAGGCGAAACGAGCAGGGCGGTGAGGGCGGTGAGCCCCAGGAGGTTGGGATTCATGCGGCAGTCCTTCGTCGAGGGAAAGGCGCAGGGGCGCAGGCCCCGCGCCGGGGAGGGGCTCAGAATTTGTAGCGGAGGCCGACGGTGCCGGAGACGGCGTTGAGCTGCGGTTTGTAGGTGGTGGCAACGCCTGCCGCCTGGCCGCTGAACGCCAGCTTGTCGGTGCGCGAATAGCGCCCGCCGATCTCGACGGTCATCTTGTCGTTCATCCGGATGCCGAGCCCGGCATCGGCATGCCAGGTCATGCCCCAGTCCTTGCCCGAATAGCCGCTGCCGATCTGGGTCGCGTTGTTGACGCGGGAGAGGTTTGCGTCGACGCGGGACACGCCGATGCCGCCGCCGACATAGGGCTGGAAGGTGCGGCTGAGCGGGATGTCGACATAGGCGTTAACCATCGCGGTGAACATCTTGGCCCGGCCGCTGGCGCTGAAGCCGCCGTCCTGCGCCTTGTCGCGGTCGAGCTTGAGGTTGGTGTAGCCGACGGTCTGCTCGACGCGGAACATGCCGAAGTCGTAGCCGGCGCCGATCTCCCCGGTAATGCCGGTCTTGTACTTGGTCGTCTCGTCGATCGTCACGGTGGGCAGACCATTGCGATCCAGCTTCTGGTCGGGCTGGATCACGCCGCCGACGCGGGCTACGGCGTAGATGCCCTTGTCCTTGGCGTCCTGCGCCTGTGCCTGTGCCGGGTGGACGGCCAGCAGGCCGAGGCCGGCAAGCAGGAGAACGGGGAGGGTACGCGACATGGTGTTTTCCTTGTTGGACCGGCGAAAGCGCGCCGGCTGCGGCCCTGGCTCTAGCCGCGGGGCATCAAGGGAAATTGCGCAAGCGATCGAGAAACGATCGAGACCGGCTTCACCGTTTCTCGACACGGCCGTGCCATAAGGCCGCCGAGAGGCTGAAAATGAGCGACCGAATCCTGATTGTCGAAGACGAGCGCGAGATCGCCGAGGTGCTGGCGCTGTACGTGGAAAATGGCGGGTTCACCGTCGCGCGAGCGACGACCTTCCAGGAGGCGCTGCGCCAGCATGGCCAGTTCCAGCCGGACCTGGTGCTGCTCGACATCGGCCTGCCCGGCGGCGACGGGATCGAGGTGCTCACGGCGATGCGTCGCAAGGTCGACACGCCGGTGATCATGGTGACCGCGGTGGACGACGAAGTGACCAAATTGTCCTCGCTGCGGATCGGTGCCGACGATTATGTGGTGAAGCCCTTCAATCCCTCGGAGGTGGTCGAGCGAATCCGCGCGGTGCTGCGGCGCGCGCGCGGTGCTTCCGCGCGGCGGGTGCTGACGCTTGGGATGCTCGAGATCGATCTCGATGCGCGCAGCGGGACGGTTGTCGACGGCGACGTGCGAAACCGTCTGCAGTTGACCCCCAGCGAGTTCGGCATCCTCGCGCACATGGCCCGACACCCGCGCCGCGCCTTCTCGCGCGCGGAGCTGCTCGACGCCGTTTCGCCCGACAGCGAGGCCTATGACCGGGTGGTCGACAGCCATGTCTCCAACCTGCGCCAGAAGCTCGCCGCCTCCGGCTGCGCCGACATGATCGAGCCTGTTCGCGGCGTGGGGTATCGGCTGTGGCTCGACTGCTGAACAGCATCGTCGCGCGGATGCTGATGCTCGCGGGCATCATGACGGCCATCACCATGGTGGTGGGGCTGATCGGCTATTACGGCGCCGCCTATTTCCAGCTGCACGTGATGATGAAGCACATGCCGCCCGAGGCGCAGGCGGAACTGCTCGATCTCGTCTCGCATGGGCTCAAGGGAAGCCCGCGCTATTTCGCGCTGTTCGAACGCTATGGCGGGGAGCCGCTGGACCTGGGCGATTTCGGTTTCGTGCTCAGCATCGGGGTGATCTCGATCGTCAGCGGCGGTGCGGTCGCGGTGCTGCTCGCCCGCCGGATCAGCCGCCCCATCATCGCCGTTGCGGAGGCTGCGGCCGGGGTGGCGGCGGGGGATCGCTCGATCCGGGTCGAGCAGGGCGGCGTCTCGGGCGAAGTCGGCCAGCTGATCGAGAGCTTCAACCGAATGGCGTCCGATATCGACGCCTATGAGCGCGAGCGGACCATCTTCACCGCTGGCGTCACCCACGAGTTGCGCACGCCGCTCACCATCCTGAAGGCCCGGCTGCACGGCATCGCCGACCAGATGATTCCCGCCACCCCGTCCGAGGCGCAGCGGCTGCTGCGGCAGGTCGAGCATCTCGGCCGCATCGTCGAGGATCTGAAAACGCTCGCCCATGCCGATGCCGGCGAGCTGGCGCTGGACCGGCGCATGCTCGCGGTGGACGACGTGCTGCGCGCCTGCGTCGCCGACCTGCGCGGCGGCAAGGAGGCAGCGGGCGTCCGGTTCGACGAGCATTATGCCGGGGGGCGGGTGTTTGGCGACCCCGTGCGGCTCAGTCAGATCGTCCTCAACCTGCTTACCAATGCCGTGAAGCACAGCCCGCCCGGTGGCACGATCCGTGTTACCAGCGCGGTGACCGGCACCAGCGTGACGATCGAGGTTGCGGACGAGGGGCCCGGCTTTGCCGAGCAGGACGTCCGCCAGATGTTCATCCCCTTCTGGCGCTCGCGCGCCGACCGGCTGGAAGGCAAGCCGGGCAGCGGCCTGGGGCTGACGTTGACCGCCAAGCTGGTCGAGGCGCATCGCGGGAGCATCGTCGCGCAGAACCGGACCGACCGCAGTGGCGCGGTGTTCAGGATCATACTCCCGCAAGGGGCAGCTTCTCGCGAAGCCACCCCGCCGCGCACGGCCTAACGGCTGGTTTCCAGCGTTCGAAGCTGCGCGCGCAGCGCATTGACGAATACCGAAAATGCGGCGGAAGGCTGGCGCTTGCTGGTATAATAGAGATGGTATCCCGGGAAGGGCGGACACCAGTCCTCCAGCACGCATTGCAGGGTGCCGGCCGCGAGATCCCCTGCGATTTCGTCCTCCATCACAAAGGCTAGTCCAAGGCCGGCGAGCGCCGCGCGGCGGATGAGATCGCTCGTGTTGAGCGTCAGCTGCCCCTCGACACGCACGCGGAGTTCGTGTCCGTCCTTCTCCAGTTCCCAGGCATAGAGGCCCCCCGAGCCCAGCATGCGGCGGTTGATGCAACGATGCTGGGCGAGATCCTGCGGGGTGCGCGGCGTTCCGGCGTGCGCGAGATAGGCGGGGGACGCGACCACCACCATGCGAAGCTCCGGACTGATCCGGACCGCGATCATGTCCTTGGCCAGCGCCTCGCCGAGCCGGACGCCCGCATCGAAACGCTCCGCGACGATGTCGGCGAAGGCGCCGTCGACGCTGATCTCGACATGGACCTCGGGATATTCGGGCAGCAGTTGCGCAACCACCGGCCACAGCACGGTCCGCGCGGCATGATCGCCGGCCGTGATGCGGATGGTGCCGGAGGGCCGATCGCGAAGTTCGCTGATGGCCGCCAGTTGGTCCCCGATCGCGCCCAGCGCCGGCCGCAAGGTTGCCAGCAGCCGTTCCCCAGCCTCCGTCGGTGCGACGCTTCGCGTCGTTCGGGTCAGCAGCTTCACGCCGAGGCGCGTTTCCAGCCGTCGGACCGTGTGGCTGAGCGCGGACTGGGAGGTTCCCAGCTTCGCGGCTGCCTTGGTGAAGTTCTGTTCCTCGGCGACCGCCATGAACGCGCTCAGATCGACTAGTTCTTCGCGTCTCATGGTGTCGGTTTAATCGCATTCCTGCCGGACGTCGATGCGATCACACGGGTTCTGCCGAAGCCCGCGCAGCGACCGTGGCGCGCGACGCAATGAGACGGACATGGTGGCCAGCCAGACGTGCCTACGAAGGGGCAACGCTCCCCGAACGCACCGAAGCGACGGGCGTCCCCAACCCAAGCCGGTATGCGGCATTCCGGGACAAATTGTGCCCTCTTCGCCAAAGCCCTCGATCTCTACGAACGCGAGACGCTGCGCTTCGTCCAGCTTGCGCTCGACCATCCGGAAGCGCGCGATCGGCCGGAGCATGTCGACCCCGTCGGTCTGACAGCGCATCTGTTCGTACCCTGGCAGGGCACGGGGTTGCAGCGTAGCGCGGGCGCGTTCAACGGCTAGCGCGGACCAGCCTTGGCGTCGTGGCCGAAACCTTCGACCAGAGATATGCGCTGGAGCTGAAAGCGCGTTCTGCGGCGGCCGGACTCTGCCCCCGCCACCGACAAAACGGGGTGCCTGCGAAACACGCCGTCCTCCTGCCGACCCCGTGCGCAAGCGCCGCGCGATGCGGGGCAGTCGTCGCCGCCTCGATCCTCCGTCCCCCATGCTTCGAGCCGCACCGATCTGCCGCTACTGGTTCTCGCCGTCCGCGCCGGCCGCCGGGCGATACGCGTCCCGAAGCGGCTTCGCCATGGTTGCGAATGCCTCGGCCGGCGCCTTGGCGACGGCGCGGTCATAGGTGAGCAGCCCGTTGATCTCGCCTTCCACGTCGGTCGTCTGGGTATAGACCGAGGCGCTGAGGCCATGGACCCTGGCCTGGCGCACGATTTCCTCGAACTTGCGCCGATAGCGGGCGAGATAGTCGCTGGAGTCGTTGGTCACCTGGTAGCTCCAGCGCTTGTCGTTCCGCCAGAGATGGCCCTCGATCGGTTGACCGACGCCGCCATATTCGCCGATCACGATGGCGCGCTCGCTCTGGCGGGTGGGGACGTGGGGCACGTCCTCATAGGTGTGGATGTCGAACACGTCCGAGGCGCCCGGCGCGACGTCGAGCCAGCCGCTGTCGGCATTGACCAGTCGGCTCGGGTCCATGCCCTTCACGAAGCGGGCGAGGGTGGCGGAGTCATACTGGCCCCAGCCTTCGTTGTTGACCACCCACAGCACGATCGAGGGAAAGGCGCGGAGATGGCCGATCATCCGCGACAGCTCTACCTGCTGCTGCGCCATCACCTCCGACGAGAGGACCGCCTGGCTCTGGCTGGACCCGGTGACGAACTGGTCCTCGCCGCCGCCCGAGGGCATGTCCTGCCAGATCAGCATGCCCATGTGATCGGCGTCGTAATAGTATCGCGCGGGCTCGACCTTGATGTGCTTGCGGACCATGTTGAAGCCCGCCTTCTTCAGGAACTCCAGGTCGTAGCGCATCGCGACTTCGCTGGGTGGGTGAGCAGCCCGTCGGGCCACCAGCCCTGGTCGAGCACGCCGTTCTGGAAATAGGGCTTGTTGTTGAGCAGCAGCGCCGGCTGGCCGGGGACGCTACCCGGGCCGACCGAGATCTTGCGCATGGCGAAATAGGCAGTCACCCGGTCGCGCGGGGGGGCGGTGACTGCGGCTGCGGCGTAGGTGTCGAGCTCTCCACGGGTGAAGCGGGCATCATAGGCGCGGCGATCGCGCTCCGGTTGGCCGGCATAGGGGTCGCGCACCGTCACCAGCTCGGCGACGAGGTCATAAAGGAACGGATCTTCCGGTGACCAGAGATGCGCGTCGGGCACCGCGATGCTGGCCCGGCGGTTGGCGCGCACGATCGTGGACGCGATCGTCCTGCCGCCCGAGCGTACGCTGAGCCGCACCGCGTCGGTATCCGCCGCGCTGGCGCTGAGCGCGACATCGACGTCGACCGTGCCGCTATCGATATTCGGGGTGGCGCGGATATCCGCGATGCGGCGCTCGGGTACGGGTTCCAGCCAAACCGTCTGCCAGATGCCGCTGACCGCGGTGTACCAGATGCCGTCGGGCTCGAGGATCTGCTTGCCGCGCGGCTGGCTGCCGGCGCTGGTCGGATCGGCGACCTGCACCACGAGTTCGTTGGCGCCGGGCTTCAGAAACGGGGTGATGTCGAAGCCGAAGCTGTCGAACCCGCCCTGGTGGGCGCCGACCATTCCGCCGTTGACCCAGATGCGCGCCTCGTGATCGACCGCGCCGAAGTTGAGCATCACATGCTGCCCGGCCCAGTCCTTGGGCACGGTGAAGCTGCGGCGATACCAGATGCGATCGTCCGGCGTGACCTTGCGCGCCACCCGTGAGAGCCGGGATTCGACGGGGAAAGGAACGAGGATCTGTCCGTCCATCCGCATCGGCTGCGGTGCGGCGGCGGGGGTGATCGCATAGTCCCAAAGGCCGTTGAGGTTCTGCCAGTCGGTTCGCTGGAATTGCGGACGCGGATAGCTGCGCCAGGCATTGTCGGGCGTCACTGCGTCGCCCCAGCGGGTCGTGATGGCGCCGGTATAGATCGCGTCGGATCGCGGGGCCGACGCCTGCTGGGCGGCGACGGATACAGGCAGGGCCGCCAAAGCGAAGGCGTGGATCAGACTGCGCACAAGGCGGCTCCTCCTGGGCGAGAGCAGGGGGGCGTCGGCAGGGGTGGTGGGCGTCCACGCTGCCCAGGCGGCAGTGCCGATCAGCGCGATCCGCGCAGCATGCCGGCGTACGGCGGTTTTTGAGCGGGCGTGCAGCATTCCCCAGGCCTCTCCTTGCGGCTTCACTGCGGAAGGGAGCCCGTTCCTTTGAACGTGACGGTTCGTCCGCTGGCGCCGGCCAGTGATCGAATACATAAACCGTTTTGTCAAATAGCATGGGCCGCTTCGTCAATTTCAGGAATGGGGTGCAAGTCATTGCCGGAAATAGGGTGTTCACCGCGCTTGCTGGTCGCCCGGAGAGGGACGCAGAACCTGGCCGAGGGAACCGCGTCCTTCGGTCTCCAGGCCACGGCGGTACCGCCAATGCCGAACTGCATCCGTGCGCGAACCAGCATCAGATTGGCCGTGGCGTCGAGCGCGCCACGAACGCCACGCGGATGGACGACGGCAGCCGAAAGCGGGGAAGGGGGCGGGCGTCCCTAGGTACTTCCCGTCCGATGGAGAAGGCGATAGGAGGCGTGTCGACGTCAGCCGCCTCGGCGATGTATCTGACGACCCCACCGAATTCTTGAAAGTCTCCCGCGTGTCCTCTGCCACCGATCAAACTCCCGAAACTGCGCTTCCCCTCGCGGTGCTGACTCCGTCGGCCACGCTGTCGATGGACGAGATTCACCAGCGCTATCCGGCGCGGTCGCTGCCGGAGGGCGCGCGCGTGACGCGGTTCGGCCCGAGCCCGACCGGATTCATCCATATCGGCGGCCTCTATGTGTCGCTGATCTCGGAGCGCACCGCGCACCAGTCGGGCGGGCTGTTCTACCTCCGCATCGAGGATACTGATCGCAAGCGCGAGGTGCCCGGCGCCGTCGAGCTGATCCTCGGCGCGCTGAACGACTTCGGCATCCTGTTCGACGAAGGCCCGTCGCTGGACGGCACCGAGACCGGCGCCTACGGCCCGTACCGCCAGAGCGAGCGCCAGGAACTGTACCAGAGCGTGGTGCGCGATCTCCTCGTGCGCGGCCATGCCTATGCCTGCTTCGCGACGCCGGAAGAACTGGAGGCGATGCGCACCGAGCAGAACCTGCGCAAGATCCCGCCCGGCTATTATGGCAGCTGGGCGATCTGGCGGAACCGCAGCCTCGAGGACGTGCAGGCGGCGCTGGCCGAGGGCCGCAGCTTCGTCATCCGCCTGAAGGCCCCGGCGGCCGAGGGCAATGGCCGTGTCGAGCTGCCCGACCTGATCCGCGGCAAGCTCAACGTGCCTGCGAACAACCAGGACATCGTGCTGCTCAAGGCGGACGGTCTGCCGACCTACCATCTCGCGCATGTCGTCGACGATCACCTGATGGGCACCACCGACGTGATCCGCGGCGACGAGTGGCTGTCCTCCTATCCGGTCCACGCCCAGCTGTTCGACCTGCTCGGCTGGCAGCGGCCGCGCTATGCGCATATCGCGCCGATCGAGAAGAATGTCGGCTCGTCGCGCCGCAAGCTGAGCAAGCGCCACGATCCGGAAGCGGCGGTCGACTGGTATTCGGTCGAAGGCTATCCGCGCCAGGCGGTGATCGAGTATCTGCTCAACCTCGCCGACGGCAAGTTCGAGGACTGGCGCAAGGCCAATCCGACCGCGGATTCGGAAAGCTTCCCGCTCCAGGTGGAGCGCCTGAACCGCAGCGGCGCGCTGTTCGACCTGGTCAAGCTGTCGAGCATCAGCCGCGAGGTGATCGGTGCGATGACCGCGGCGCAGGTCTATGACGCGGCGCTGGCCTGGGCGCAGGTCCACGACCAGCCCTTCGCCGAGCGGCTGGCGGCGCATGCCGACTACGTTCGGGCGATCCTGAGCATCGAGCGCGGCGCGGCGCGGGCCCGCAAGGACATCGTCAAATGGTCCGACGTGCCGAGCGACACCGCCTATTTCTTCGACGATCTCTTCGTGCCGCGCGACGAGGCCAACCAGCCGCTGTGGGACGCGCTCGCACCCGGCCTGGCCGCGATCCTGCGCGAAGTGGCGGAAGGCTTCGATCCGGCGGTCGACCGCGATGCGTGGCTGGAATGGGTCCGCGCCATCGGCGAGAAGCATGGCTATGCGGCGAACGGGAAGGCGTACAAGGCGGAGCCGGAGCGCTATCAGGGCCAGTTTAGCGCCATCGCGGGCGTGCTGCGCCTGGCGCTGGCCGGCAAGCCCAACACGCCGGATCTGTTCGAGGTGATGACCGTGATGGGGCCGGAGCGCGTACGCGCGCGCCTGTCGGCGGCGGCGGCGTGGATCGAGGGCAGGGCGGGCGGTCAGGGCTGACGCCTGGTCCCCAGCGGACTGCGGGGCTCACCCGGAAGCGTTCGACAAACTGATCGCACCGCGATAGGTCGAGCCTCGTGTCCGTCCTGCGCCGCCTCCTGCTCGAGCATCGCCTGCTGTGCGGCTGCCTGATCGCGGCCGCGCTGCTGATGAAGGCGGTGTTGCCGGCCGGGTTCATGCCGATGCAGTCGGGCGGCACGATCGTGCTCGGTTTCTGCTCGGGATACGGGCCGAAACCGATGGCGATGCCGATGGCCATCCCGATGAAGGACGACCGCTCGAACCCCGACGAGCACCAGCCCAAGACCGAAATGCCCTGCGCCTTTGCCGGCCTCGCGATGCCGGGCCTCGCCGCGGTCGATCCGGCCCTGCTCGCGCTGGCGATCGCCTTCGTCCTTGAACGCGCGATCCGTACTGCGACGATCCTGCCCAGGATCGTCCGCGTCTATCTCCGCCCACCCTTACGCGGGCCACCACTCGCCGCCTGATCCCTCGTTACCCTTTCAAGCGTTCGCGCCGTTGCGCGGACGCGTTCGGATCAGGAAGATTTCATGTCCAACTATCTGTTTTCGGCGGCCGTTTCGGCCGTCCTCTGCGCATCTGCCGCGTCCGCGCAGACCAATGACGGCGCACGCCGTGCCGAACTGCTCCGGCAGCGCGCGGCGATCGATGCCGAACTGGCCAGGCTCGATGCAGCCGCACCGAAGCCGCACGCCGCACCGGCGGCTGTCGCGCCGCCCGGCACCGACGAAATCTTCGTCACCGGCAAGGCGCTGTCCCTCACCACAGCGGTGAGCGGCCAGACGGTGACGACGGTCGACGCCGCCGCCTTCCGCAACACGCCGGCCACGACCATCGCCGACATCGTTCGGCTCTCGCCCGGCATCGCCGTCACCCAAGGCAACGGCCCGCGCGACGTGGGCGTCTCGGTGCGCGGGTCGAATGCGCGCAACGGTTTCGGGGCGCGCAACCTGCAGGTGTTCGAGGACGATTTCCCCGTCACCCAGCCCGACGGCCTGGCCCGCTTCGACCTCACCGATCCGCATGCATATGGCGCGGTCGACGTGGTGCGCGGGCCGTCCTCGGCGCGCTACGGCAATTACGCGCTGGGCGGCGCGGTCAATTTCCGCACGCGCTCGGGTCGCGAGATCCAGGGCGTCGAGGCGGGGTTCGACGCGGGCGGCGACGGCTACGCCAATCTTTTTGCGACGATCGGGCATGCGACCTCCGGCCACGACATCGCGGTGTTCGGCAGCTATGTCCGCGGCGACGGCGCCACGGGGCATACCGGCTACGAGACCGGAACGATCAACGCGCTTGCTAGGTTCGAGCTAGGTGACCGCGACCGCGTGGCGGTGAAGCTGATCTACAATGAAGGCGATTTCCGCCTCTCGACCCGGCTGTCGTACAACCAGTATCTCGCCAATCCCTATCAGCAGGGCTGTCAGGCGGCGGCGAGCGCGGCGCCGGGCTGCGGGACCATCTCGGTGCTGGTCAACGGCATCAACGGCGCGCGGGTCGCCCAAACCGCGGACGAGGGCAATCTCGCCCGCAACGACCGACGCACGATCATCGGCACCCGCTACGAGCATGATCTCGGACCGAACACCACCTGGCGCACCCAGGCGACCTTCGACAGCCGCGTCGTCAACCAGCCGACCAGCGCAACGCCGTTCAAGGGGACGCTCGACAGCTACAACCTCACCTCGGACGTGACCCATCACGGCCGGATTGCGGGGATGGCGTCGACCAGTTTCCTGGGTGTCTTCTACAATTACCTCGATAATCAGAGCTACAGCTTCAACAAGATGCCTGCCGGTCGCAACGGGTTCGGCGCGCTGACCCAGACGGTGTTCGGCGACGTCCGCAACATGGGGGTGCGCGCCCGCGAAGAGCTGCAGCTCACCGGCCGATTGCAGGCGATCGCGGGGATCGGTGCCGAGCGCTCGATCCTCGATGTGCGCCAGACCGCCTATACCTACCCGGTCGGCGCGAACCCCGTACTCGCCTACATCCCGGCCGATCGCCACTTTACCAACGTCGCGCCGGAGGCGGCGCTGTTCTGGCAGGCGCTCGACGCGGTGCGGCTGCATGCGCGGGTGGGGACGGGCTACGGCATCCCGCAAGCCGGCAACCTGTTCGTCACGCCGGCTGGCGTTGCGGGCAACAACGCCAGCCTCAAGGCGCAGCGCAACACCGGCGTCGATCTCGGCGCGGAGGTGGCACTCGGCAGCAACTTCAAGGCCGAACTGACCGGCTATTACGAATGGTTCACCAACGAGCTGGTCAGCCAGTCGGCCGGGGTGAATCTGCTCGCCTATACGTCGAACGTGCCGCGCTCGGTGCATCGCGGCGTCGAGCTGGGGGTAAGCTGGAAGCCGCTGCCGGGGCTGCTCCCCGGCGCCAAGTTCGATGCAAGCTACAGCTATAATGACCAGTACTATACCGACTTCCAGGAGCGGTTGACCGCCGGTTCGGTATCCAAGCTGCTCGACCGCAACGGCAAGGCGATCCCGGGGGTGATCCCCAATTTCCTCAACGCCCGGTTGGGCTATGACCAGCCTGCCGGGCCGTTGCGCGGGCTGGGCGGCTTTGCCGAGCTTTCCTACCGCGACCGCTTTTTCGTCGACAACAGCAACCTGCTGGCGATGCCCTCGGCGACGCTGGTCAACCTGAACTTTCACTATGACCCGCCAAAGGGCGGCGGTCCGCTATCGCGGCTCAGCTTCTACGCATCGGTGCAGAACCTGTTCGACGTCACCTATGTCGGTGCCGCCTCGGTGATCGCGAACAGCCTTGCGGCCTCGGGCGCGGAGAACCCGGCATCGGTGCTCGCCAACACCACCGGCTCGGTCTACGCGGGGCAGCCGCGCACGGTCTATGCCGGCGTGAAGGCCCGGTTCTGATGGGGGAGGGGACCATGCAACACGCCCGTCGTCGGCACTGGCCGAACACCGCAACCGTATGGCGCTGGCACTTCTACGCCGGCTTGTTCTGCATTCCCTTCGTGCTGTGGCTGGCGGTCACCGGCTCGATCTATCTGTTCCGCCCGCAGGTGGAGGCGCTGATCGACGCGCCCTATGCCAACCTCGCCATCACCGGTCCGCGCGCCTCCGCGGCGGACCAGGCGGCGGCGGCGGTGCGGGCGGTGCCGGGATCGGTGCTCCACCGCTACCAGCTGCCCGAGACCGATCGCGAGGCGGTGCAGATCATCGTCGGCAAGGGGCAGACGGAGACCCGCGTCTATGTCCACCCCCAGACGCTGGCGGTGCTCAAGGCAGTCGACGAGGACCAACGGCTGATGCGGGTGGTGTTCCGGCTGCACGGCGAGCTGCTCGCCGGCACGCTGGGTTCCTACCTAGTCGAACTGGCCGCCTCCTGGACGATAGTGATGCTGCTCTCGGGCCTTTTCCTGTGGTGGCCGCGCCGCGCAGGACTGGGCGGCATCGTCTATCCGCGGCTGACCGCAGGCGGGCGGCGCTTCTGGCGGGATCTCCATGCGGTGACCGGCTTCTGGGTCTCCGCCTTCGCGCTGTTCCTGCTTATCTCGGGGTTGCCTTGGGCGAAGAGCTGGGGCGGGTATCTGAAGGCCGTGCGCGGGGTGGTGGAGGGCCATCCGGTCAAGCAGGACTGGACCACCGGCCGCGCCGACGAACTCCGCCAGCGCGCCGCCGCCGATGCCGGCACCCGTGCGATGATGGGCGAGCATGCCGAGCATCACGGCATGGCGATGGCGCACCCGGCGGTCTCGCTGGTGCCGCTCGACCGGCTGATCGCCACGCTCGGCCCGCTGCGGCTGGCGACGCCGGTGCTGGTCTCGCCGCCGACCGGCCCCGGCCAGCCCTGGACCGCCAAGTCCGATGCCGCCAACCGCCCGCTGCGCACGGACCTGACGCTCGACGGCGAGACGGGCAAACTCCTCTCGCGCAAGGACTTCGCCCAGCGGCGGCTGGTCGACCGGCTGGTCGGCTATGGCGTGGCGATCCACGAGGGGCAGGCATTCGGCTGGCTCAACCAGCTGCTCAATTTGCTGACGGCGCTGGGGCTGATCCTGCTCGCGCTGAGCAGCGTGGTGCTCTGGTGGCGCCGGCGACCCGAGGGCGTGCTCGGCGCGCCGCGGGCCGGTGAGGCCCGCCCGGCGGCGCTGGCGTTCTTCGCGCTCGTCATCGCGCTCGGGCTATTCCTGCCGCTCATGGGGATCAGCCTGCTCGCGGTGCTGGCGGTCGAGCGGCTGGTGCTCGTGCACCTGCCGGGTGTGCGGCGCTGGCTGGGGCTGCGGGCGGTGGCGGCTTCCGCCTGAGCCCCGTATTTGCCGCCCGCAGATGCAGCGGCTAACCTTGTCGCCGGAACCTATTGCCGCGCTGTCGCTATAGGTTCCGGCCGCGGTGCGGACCGCAGGGGGAAGACGATGCATCCGGTCGACACGTTTGAACTCGTCCTCGTGCTGTTCGCAGCCGTGATCGCGCTGCACTGGATTGCCGAACGGCTGTCGTTCCTGCCCTCGGCGGCACTGCTGCTCGGCGGCGGGGCGCTCGCCTTTCTGCCCAACCTGCCCAAGGTGTCGCTCGATCCCGAGCTGGTACTGGTATTGTTCCTGCCGCCGCTGCTGATGGACGGCGCCTATTATGCCGCGTTCGGACGATTGCGGCGCCATTTGCCGGGCATTCTCTCGCTGGCCGTGGGCGCGGTGCTGTTCACCACGCTGGTCGTCGGGCTGGTGCTGCACCTGCTGGTGCCGGGGCTGCCCTGGGCCGCATGTTTCGCGCTGGGGGCGATCGTCTCGCCGCCCGACGCAGTCGCCGCGCGATCGGTGCTGCAGCGGGTGAAGCTGCCGCGCAGGCTGCAGGCGCTGCTGGAAGGCGAGAGCCTGATCAACGATGCTAGCGGGCTGGTGCTGTTCCGCTTCGCCGTCGCCGCGACGCTCACCGGGAGCTTCAACGTGCTCGACGCGGGCACGAGCTTTCTGCTGCTGGCGATCGGCGGCGTGGTCGTCGGCACCGCCGTCGGCTTCGGCGGCACCTTCGTCCTGCGCCGCCTGCCGGATCAGACGCTGATGGTCGCCACGGCGACCCTGCTCAGTTGGGCGGCCTATCTTGCCGGCGAGGCGGTGCACGTCTCCGGCGTCATCGCGGTTGTCGCTGCCGGGATCGTGCTCGGCTGGTACCAGCACGAAGTGCTCCCCGCGCGGGTGCGGATGCAGGGCAGTGCCTTCTGGCGGACCCTCGTGTTCAGCCTCGAGGCGCTGGTGTTCATCCTGATCGGCTTCTCGCTGCGCGGCGTGCTCGACCGCGTCGGGCTGGAGCGGGTATTCACCTCGATGGCACTGCCGGTGATCGGCATCGTCGTCACGGTGCTGCTGACCCGCTTCGTCTGGGTGTTCGGCAGCGAGCTGTTGCTCGGCACGCTCAAGCGGACCGGCGTCTCGCAGGTGCGGCCGCTCGGCTGGCGGCAGGCAACGATCCTGTCCTGGGCGGGGATGCGCGGCGTCGTTACGCTGGCCGTTGCGCTGTCGCTGCCGAACGAGATGCCGGGCCGCGACCTGATGCTGGTCAGCGCCTTCGCAGTGATCCTGGCGACCGTGGTGCTGCAGGGAGCCAGCTTGCGGTGGGTGATCAAGACCATCGGACCCAAGGACCGCGATCCGCCGCCCAATGTCACGCTTGTCCAGGCCGAGGCCGCGATTGCCCGTGCCAAGCGCGCCGAGGTGGAGGCGCGAGCTTATGACGAGGAGGGCAAGCTGGCCCACCCGCGCCTGCTCGAGGAATATCGCAAGCGCGATCATGTGACCGAACGCTATGCCGGCGATGCGAGTACCTACATGCCGGGCATTCGCGCCCATTTCGACATCGTGCTGGCGGCCGTGGCGGCGGGGCGCAAGAAACTGATCCGTCTGCACCGCCAAGGCGAGATCGAGGACGAGGTGCTCCACAATTTGGAACGGGACCTCGATCTTGAGGAGCTTGCTGCGTTGTTCCAAGGGGGCGAGGGTGCCGAAATCCGCGGCCCGGGAGAAGACGCGTGACCGATCCGCAACCAGCATCCTTCACGATCCGCGCGGCACTGGCCGCGGACCGGGCGCAGCTTGGGCAGCTCGGCGCGCAGATGGTCGCGGTGCATCACGCCTTCGACGCGCGCCGCTTCATCGCGCCCACGCCGGAAACACCCCAAGCCTATGGCGGCTTCCTCATCCGGCAGATCGATCGTCCGGAATCCGTGCTGCGGGTGGCGGCCGCAGGCGATGCCGTGCTCGGCTATGTCTATGCCGGGGTCGAAGGGAGCGACTATATGGCGCTGCGCGGGCCGGCAGGGGTAATCTACGACCTGATCGTCGCGCCCGACCATCGCCGTCAGGGCATCGGCCGTGCGCTGCTGGACGCGGCGATGGCGGCGCTGGCCCCGCACACGCTGCCGCGGCTCGTACTGTTCACCGCCGAGCGCAATGTCGAGGCACAGGCGCTGTTCGCGTCGGCGGGCTTTCACCGCACCATGGTGGAGATGACGCGAGACCTCGCCTGAGCGACGCGCGACCCAAGGAACCTTTGCAGGATCGGAGAGCTATGGCTAGGGGCCGCACGGTCAGGCGGCTGGAGCGGGCGTGAACCGAAGCGAAGACGACACCGACGCCGAGGCGCGGCGGAGCAGTGCAGCAGCGCGGGCGAAGCGACGGCGTCGCGTCGCGGTGGCGCTGCTCGTCCTGGTGTCGGCGAGTGTGGCGACGGTGTGGCTGCAGCGGCGCACGATCGCGCAGGGCTTTGTCGACCGCGAACTGGCAAAGCGGGGGGTGGCTGCACGCTACACGATCGAGCAACTCTCCCCCTGGCGTCAGCGGCTGACCAACGTCTCGATCGGCGACCCGCGCAATCCCGACCTCACTGCCGACTGGATCGAATTGCGCACGGCGCTCACTCCCTGGCGCGCCGAACTGCTGGTCGCAAAGGCGGGGACGGTGCGCCTGAAGGGCCGCATCGTCGGCGGCACCGTCTCGTTCGGGTCGCTCGACCGGCTGATGCCGCCGGCGTCGGGCAAACCCTTTTCCCTGCCTCGGCTCAGCGTGGAGGTGGCGGACGCGCAACTGCGGCTGGCGAGCGACGCGGGGCTGGTCGTGCTCGGCCTGCGCGGCAAGGGGCTGCTGACCGACGGGTTCACCGGCACCATGCGCGCGCAATCCGAGCGGCTGCAGTTCGGAGGCTGCGATCTCCTCAGCCTGGGCGCCGAGATGCAGATCCGTATCCGCAAAGGCGCGCCGAGCCTCACCGGGCCGCTGGCGGCGCAGCGACTGGCGTGCGGCAATGTCCAGGCCGCGCGGCCACACGGGGAGGTGCGCGTGACGCTCGATGCATCGCTCGCCGGCTGGCGCGGCGATGCGCGGCTGGGGCTGGCGTCGCTGCGGTCTGGCTACGGCACGCTCGGCCAGACCGATGCGCAGATGGACTTCGCCGGGGATCGCACCCGGACTGCGGGGCGGCTTACGCTGCACGGTGCCCGCGCGACGGCCGAGGCTGTCCGTGCCCGCATCGTCGAAGCCTCCGGGCGCTACGCGGTCGGCACGGTGCTGGCCTTCGACGGCCGCATCGGCCTGCGGGATGCGGCGATTTCGCGAGCGATTCACACGCAAATAAACGGCTATCGCAAAGCAGTAGCAGGTACGCCGGTCGGGCCGCTTGCCGCCAAGTTTGCCTCGGCAGTGCAGGCCGCTGGCCGGCGGTTCGACGGTTCGGCGACGCTCGGGGTCGCCACGCGGGGCAGCGGCGCGACGGTGCGCGTGAACGCCGTAGACCTCACCGCGCATTCCGGTGCGCGCCTGCGGTTCGCGGGCGAGCAGGGCGCGGTGCTGGATATGCCCAAGGGCGCGGTCGCACTCGCCGGGCAGCTGTCGCTCGGCGGCGGCGGCATGCCGGACCTTGCGCTCGACCTCCTGCAACGCCCCGGCAGCGACCAGCTCCAAGGCACCGGCACGCTGCGGCCCTATGCGGCGGGCGGCGCGCGGCTGGCGCTGGCGGACCTCACTTTCACCATCCGTGGCGGGGCAGGGACGGCGCGTACCGTCGCCACGCTGTCCGGCCCGATCGGCAGTGGCCGGGTGGACGACCTCTCGATGCCGCTGGTCGCGCGCTGGAACGGGACGAACGTGCTGGTGAACCCGGCATGCGAGACGCTCGGCTTCGCCCGGATCACCGCCTCCGGCATGGTGCTGCGCGGCCATCGCCAGCGCCTCTGCGCGACGGGCCCCGCGATGCTCGCCTGGGACGGCAGGCGCCTGACCGGCGGCGTCCGCACCGGTGCGATCGCGCTTGCCGGCAGCATGGGCAGCAATCCGCTCAGCCTCGCCGCGAGCGATGCGCGCTTGGACTTGGCCCGACAGGCCTTCGACCTCAGCGGCGTAGCGGTGCGGATGGGCGCGGATCGGCCGACCCGGCTTGAGATCGGCCGGCTGGATGGCAGGTTCGGCGGCACGCTCGGCGGCAGCTTCGATGCGCTGGGCGGGCAGATCGGCGCGGTGCCGCTGGTGCTGTCGCAGGGCAAGGGCAGCTGGCAGGTCTCCGATGGCGGGCTCGCGCTGCTCGGCAGCTTCCGCCTCGCCGATGCCGAGCCGAGCCCGCGCTTCGAACCGCTGCTCGCCCCCGCAGGCCGGCTGACATTGCGGGACAACCGGATCGAGGCGCAGGCCGATCTGCTCGGCACCAAGCGCCCGGTGGAGGTCGCAAAGGTCTCGATCACCCATGATCTCGGCAAGGGCGAGGGCCAGGCGCTGCTCGACGTGTCGGGCATCCGCTTCAAGACCGACGGGCTCCAGCCGTTCGACCTCACCCCGCTCACCCTAGGCGTGATCGCCGATGTCGACGGCACGGTTGCCGGCTCGGGGAAGATCGCCTGGAGCAGCGAGACGGTCACCAGCAGCGGCCGCTTCACCGCCACCAACGTCGCGCTGGCCGCGGCATTCGGCCCCGTGCAGGGGCTCACCACCGAGCTGAACTTCACCGACCTGCTCAACGTGCGGACCGCGCCGGGGCAGGTGGCGAAGGTGACCGAGATCAACCCCGGCGTGCCGGTGCGCGAGGGCGTGTTCCGCTACCAGCTGCTCGACAGCCGCCGGGTGCGGGTGGAAGGCGCGCGCTGGCCGTTCGCGGGCGGCGAACTCGTCCTCGAGCCGACCACGCTCGACTTCAACGAGGCGGGCAAGCGCCGCATGACCTTCCAGGTGAAGGGCGTCGACGCCGCCCTCTTCCTCAAGGAAATGGCGTTCGACAATCTTGACGCCACCGGCACCTTCGACGGCACGCTGCCGATGATCTTCGACGAGACCGGCGGCCGGATCGAAGGCGGCGAGCTGCGCGCGCGCAAGGGCGGGCACATCGCCTATGTCGGCGAGGTCTCGCGCGAGAATCTAGGCACATGGGGCAACATGGCGTTCCAGGCGCTCAAGTCGCTCGACTATCGCAACCTCGCGATCCGAATGAACGGGCCGCTGGCGGGCGAGATGATCACCGACATCAGCTTCTCCGGGCTCAGCCAGGGGCAGGGCACCAAATCCAACTTCCTCCTCCGGCGGCTGGCCAAGCTGCCGCTCGTCTTCAACGTGCGGATCAACGCGCCCTTCCGCCAGCTGCTCGATTCCGTGCAGTCCTGGTACGACCCGCGCCGTCTGGTCGAGCGCAACCTGCCGGCGTTGATCGAGGAGCAGAAACGTGCGCAGGAAGCGGGCCCCCATGCGGTTCAATCCACCGTTCAGCCCGCCGAAAGCACAACCCGTCCATGAAAGGCATGTCTATGAGCTTGGAAGCATGAAACAGGGTTCGTCTCTTCGGCTAGCCACATGCGGGATCGCCCCGCTGGCGCTGCTCGGCGGCTGCGTGACGGTGAACGCGCCCGACAAGCCGATCGTGATCAACCTCAATATTTCGATCACCCAGGAAGTGGTCTATCGCCTCGACAACAAGGCGAAGGCCATCATCCAGGACAATCCGGGGATTTTCTGATGCGACAGTTGCTCTCGACCTTCGGCATGGCAGCCGCGATCGCGGCGGGCGTTATCGCCCCGGCCTACGCCCAGCGCGACCCCGCCTATCAGGCGGCGCGCCAAGAGGGGAAGGTGGGCGAACAGCCCGACGGCTATCTGGGCATCGTCGGCGCGGCGACGCCCGAGCTGCAGGGAATCGTCAACAACATCAACATCCAGCGCAAGCGCCAGTACACCCAGCAGGCGGCAGCGAGCTCGACCGTCGAGCAGATGGCGTTCGTCACCGGCTGCAACCTGATTCTGCGCACCGCCCCGGGCGAGAAGTATCGCGCGCCCGACGGCCGCTGGCTGACCCGCGGCAACGACGCGCCGGTGCGCGACCAGCGCTGCCTCTGAACTGTTCCGTATAGCGAGGGCTTACCCTCGCTTACGTCCTCCGCCGCCCCGTCCCGCCTAATCGGGCGGGGCGCATGCGCTCGGCCTCTGGTTCGTGCAGGCGCACCGCCAACAGCACGAAGGGACGGGCGCGAACTCCATGCATCGCCGATATTCGCCTGCTGCCGCCCGCCGCGCTTGCGCCTGGCTGCGTCTCGCGCCGCTGGCCGCGGTTGCGCTCGGCGGGTGCACCCGCGCCGGCGAGGGGCTTGCGCCGCGGAGTTTCGATCGTCCCTGGGTCCCCGCGACCAGCGCCAGCGGCGAGATCCTGCCGGTGCCGACGGGCCAGGCCGCGGCCGTGCTGCCGGGCGGCTATGTCCTGCCGGAAAATCCCGCACTCGCAACGCTGCCCGCCGCGCCCGAGACCGATCCGCAGCACGTCTACACGCTGGCCGAGCTGCTCGACCTGGCGCACACCGCCAATCCCGGCCTGCGCGTTGCCTGGTACGAGGCGCGCAGCGCGGCGCTGGTGCCCGGGATCATCCGTGCCAGCCACGGACCGCGCATTGCCGCCACCGGCGTCGGCGGCGGCGTGGTCAGCAGTTCCTATCTCGGCAAGGGCGCGAACGGCGAGGACCGCGATTCCAGCGGCGGTACCGCGGTCGCGGCCATTTCGCTCGAATGGCTATTGTTCGATTTCGGCGGCCGCGAGGCGCAGATCGCCGCCGCGCGTCAGCAGGCGCTGGTTGCGGACATCGCCTTCACCGCGGAGCACCAGCAGGTCACCCATCAGGTGGCGCTGGCCTATTATGACGACGTCGCCGCGCGCGCCCGTTCGGCCAACGCCGATCGCGCCGTGGAGCTCGCGGCGCAAGTACAGGCATCGGCCGAGGCGCGCTTCCGCCGTGGTGTCGGCACCACCATGGAAGCGGCGCAGACCCGGCAGGCGGCTGCCCAGCTGCGGCTTGCCGCAGTCCAGGCGCGTGCGGCGGCGACCGACGCCCGGTTGCGGCTGATCACCGCAATCGGCCTGCCGCCGTTCACGAAGCTGCGCATCGCCGATGCCGCCGATCGAACGCTGTCCCCCGCGATGGCCGAGCTGGCGGAGGATGCGGTTGCAAAGGCGCTCTCCCGCAGGCCGGACATGCTGGCGGCGCTCGCCAGCCGGAAGGCGAGCGAGGAGAGCGTGCTGGCCGCCCGCGCCGACTTCAAGCCCAAGATCTTCGCCTCTGGCACCGCTTCGCACATCCGCGGCAACCGCGACCTGACCACGCTGCCGGGCGCCGGCGGGGGGTCGGCGACGCTCAACGTCTTCGGGCGGCGGACCAGCGGTTCGGTGCTGGTCGGCCTGCGGGTGCCCTTGTACGATGGCGGGCTCCGCGCCGCCCGGCTCGAACAGGCGCGCGACCGCGTGGAAGGCGCGTCCGCCAAGCTGGAAGCGACGCGTAATCGCGCGGTGCTCGAGATCGTCACCGCCGAGAACGGGCTGCGTGCGGCGCTGGAAGCAAATGCCGCTGCCGAGGAATCGCGCAGCGCCGCGCGCACCAGCTTCGCTGCCGTCTTCGCCGCGTATGGGAGCGGGGTGGGCGCCGTCGCCGAGGTAAGCCTCGCCCAGCAGCAGTTGCTCGCGGCGGAAAACGCGGTGAGCGATGCGCGGGCATCGGCACTGCGCGCGGCGGCGACGCTGGCGCTGGCGACCGGTACGCTGGGCGCCGCGCCCGAGTGACCGGTTAGCCGGGCACCTCACCTGCGCTAGCGCTCGCTTACGCCGAGCGGGTGCGCGGGCCCCTATCGTTGCGGCCATCCAGCGGGCCGTTCCCGCGTTCCATCTGCCTGGCGCTCGGGGAGGCACCGTGTCTACGAAGCCGTTCGATTACGCAGCCGGACCCGATTATGCGGGCAGGACGGCGGCAATCATCGGGGGTGGGGTGATCGGCGCGTCCTGGGCGGCGCTGTTCGCGGCCAACGGGCTGAACGTGGTGATCAGCGATCCCGATCCGGATATCGAAACCAAGGCCCGCACCCGCATCGTCGCCGCAATGCCGGCGCTGGTGGCGCTGGGCCATGCCCCGTTCGACATCGCCGCACGGGTCCGCTTCGTCGACGATCATGCGCACGCCGTCGCCGACGCGTTCATCGTACAGGAATGCGGCCCCGAGCGGCCGGGCTTCAAACAGGGGGTTTGGGAAGTCGTCGAGGGGGCCGCGCCGGCCGAGGCGCTGCTGTGCAGCTCCAGCGCCGGTATCCCGGCTTCGCTCCAGCAGATCGAGATGCGCGACCATGGCCGGCTGTTGATCGCGCATCCGATCAACCCGCCGCACCGGATGCCGCTGGTCGAGGTGGTGCCGACCCCGACCACCGATCCCGAGGTGACCGCCCGCGCCGTCGCCTTTTATGACGCGCTGGGCAAGGTGACGCGCGTGATCCGCAAGGAAGTGCCCGGGTTCGTCGCCAATCGCCTGCAGGCGGCCATCTTTCGCGAGTGCGTCGCGCTGGTGTCCGGCGGCGTGGTGACGATCGACGAGCTGGACGACATCGTCACGACGTCGCTCGGCGTGCGGCTGGCCACCTCCGGCCCGTTCCTGTCCCTCCACCTGAACGGCGGGGACGGCGGGCTTCCCCATTCGATCGAGCAGCTCGGCCCGCCGATGGAGCGGCTATGGGAGTCGCTGGAGATCGCGACCTTCGATCCCGTCACCAGGGAGCTGATCGCGCGGCAGGCCGATCAATCCTATGGCGCGTGGCCGATCGCGCAGCTGGCCCGGACAGGCGAGGCCAGGGAAATCGCCGTGCTCAACGCGCTCGCGGGCGCCTGACCCTTCAGAACCGCGTCCTTCGGTGCGGCCGGGGGCGCGAAGATGCCGACGCCTGGCGTTGCTCGATCCAGGCGATGAAGCGGTCATGCCCCGAAAATTCGAAGCGGATCTCGTCGCCCAGGCTGCGCACGATCGGGCAGGTGAGGAAGCGATCGATGTTGCGCGACCAGATCTGCCACATGCGCGGCCGCACATAGCCCTGCTCGCGCAGTTCGTAGAGCTCGAGGATGAGGTGGAGCACCTGCAGCAGCCCGGGCAGGATCCGCGCGACTTCCTCGGGGGGCAGCTCGGCGGTCCAGATCGGCAGCAGCTCGGTTCGCAGCACATGGCGGATGGTCTGCAGGCGATCGGAAAAGGACAGGAAAATCTGTGCGTTGAGCTGGCGGGTATTGTTCCGCATGCCGACATAAACGGCGATCATGCCGACGAACACGCCACCGGTGGTCATCAGTCGAAGAACAGTTTCCAGCATCACGTCCGTCTGCAACAGCCGCCTGACTCCCTTGCCCAGGGACATGTCAGGCTAGGCGGACCATCGCACCGGCAGAGGTAAGGAGAGGTTAGTCGGCCATGCTGGGCAGCAGGGCGCGCGCGGCGCGGATGTCGGCATAGGCTTCGTCGCCTTCCATGGTGGCGAGCACCGGTGCCAGGATCGCCTGCGCGGCGCTGGGTTCGGCAAGCCGTGCCAGCGCGGTGGCCGCCCGCAAGGCCCACAGGCCGGCGCCCTGTTCCTGGGCGAGCGCCAGCGCCTGCTCGAAGCGGCGCTGTGCTCCGGTTCGGTCGCCCGAAGCGTATCTGGCTTCGCCGTCGGCGCGGAGAATTTCCGCCGTTGCCCATTGCGGTGGACTGGCTTCGGCGCGTGCTACCACATCGGCATCGCACAACGCGGCGCAGGCGGTGACGAACACGTCCTTGTCGTGCGGTAGCGGCGGCCGCAGCTGCTCCAGCG
This sequence comes from uncultured Sphingomonas sp., assembly GCF_913774285.1. GTDB lineage: Bacteria > Pseudomonadota > Alphaproteobacteria > Sphingomonadales > Sphingomonadaceae > Sphingomonas. Next base: position 63,735 of record NZ_CAJYHX010000019.1, read on the forward strand.
CCGCCAGCTGCGGCACCTTGCCGAGCCGCAGATCGGCGAGGCGGGCAAACCAGGCGGCGAGCTCGGCCATATAGTTGAAGCGGTTGGCCTCGGCAGTGCGGGCGAGCAGGTCGGCATAATGGCGCGCGAGCTCGTCGTCCCCCAGCCACAGCGCGATCGGGCAGGCCGCGCTGCTCAGCAGGTAGCAGAGGGAGTTGGAATTGCGCAGCCGGTGGGCGTCGATCGTCGCTTCCATGATCAGCGCCTTGGCGCTCTCCAGCCTGCCCTGGATGGCCAGCGTCACCGCATGGTTGCCGCGCGTGATCGTGGCATGGTCGAAGCGCAGCGCTGCGCCATAGGAACCCCGCCCGGTGAGGCTTCGGACAAGGTCGCCACCGATTTCCGCGGCTTCGCGCACGCGTCCGGCCCGCAACGTCATGATTCCGATGACGCGGCGGGCAAAGGCCTGCAACTCGGGGTCGACGCCCGATCCCTCCGGTCCCAGCATCTGCTGGGCGAGGGTGAGTGCTGCTTCATGATCCCCCATGATCGTGCGGTGGCCGGACAGCAGCCAAAGTCCCGTGGCCCGCGCCAGGGGATCGCCGATCTTCTTGCCGATCCGCAGCACCTGGGTCGCCGCGCGGACAAATGCCTCGCTCGGACGATCGGCATTGTAGAGCAGCACGCACAGACCATTCTGGAGCTGGATTTCCTCGGGCCCACCGGTTTCGCCGAGTGCTTCCAGCGTCGCCAACGCGCGCTCCAGCCAGGCATTATATTCGCCGAACTGCGATATGCCGAGCCAGAGCGGTGCCGATGCGATCGTCAGCCGCACGCCCACACGCCTGTCCCCGGCGTCGTCGAGCGACCAGGCCAGGGCCGCGCGGACATCGTCGATCGCCGGGCCATAGCGCTCCCACCAGACGGCGCGTTCCAACCGCGACCAATCGGCCTGTGCGCGCGCCAGCATACCGCCCACCCATTCGGCGTGGCGACGTGCGGTTGCGGCCGCCAGCCCGGACGCGTCGAGCTTGCGCCGCGCATAGGCCTTGGTCGTCTCAAGCAAGCGATAGCTGACGCCCTGGGGCGTGGTGTCGACGACGAGCAGCGACTTGGCTGCGAGGTGCAGCACCGTCCGGGCGGTTTCCGCCTCCGCATCGTCCTCGATCGCCGCGACCTGCACGGCGGCGGAAAGATCGAACCCCGACCGGAAGATCGCGAGGCAGCCGAGCACCGTGCGCTCGGCCGGGGAGAGCAGCTCGAAGCTCCAGTCGAGCATCGCCTCCAGCGTCTCGTGTCGCGCCAGGGTGCGCCGGCCGAACGCGAGCAGCGACAGGCGAACGGTGAGCCCGCTCGACAGTGCGTCCAGCCCGACCATCGGCACCGCGGCGGCGGCGAGCTCCAGCGCGAGCGGCAGCCCGTCCAGCGACCGGCACACCGTTGCGATCTGCCGGGCATTCTGCGCGGTGATCGAAAATCCGCCCATCGCCGCGCCGAGCCGCTCCACGAACAGCGCGACGGCGGGGCTGTCGGCGATCATCCCCGGCGTGTCGGCGACGGCGGGGACGGGCAGGGGCTGGAGGTGCACCTGCATCTCGCCGGGCACGCGGATCGGTTCGCGGCTGGTGGCCAGCAGCTTCACCCGCGGGCAAGCGCGCAGCACCGTATCGACGACATGGGCGACGACGTCGATCAGATGCTCGCAATTGTCGAGCAGCAGGATCAGCTCGGATTCGCGCATGCGATCGACCAGGACGCCGGGCGTGGTGTCGCGCCCCATCGGGCTCTGCAGCGCCGCCGCCGCCGCTGCCGCGACATGCTCGACGGTGGCGCAGTTGGTGAGATCGACGAAGCACACCGGCATCGTGGCCTCGATCCCGGCGAGGGCGGCGAGCGCGACGCTGGTCTTGCCGATTCCCCCCGCGCCCACGATGGTGACGAGACGGTGAAGATGGAGGCAGGCGAGCACCTGGGCTACGCTCTCCTCGCGGCCGATCAGCCGATTTACCTGGAGGGGCAGGGGGAGCGGCTGGAAGCCTGGGGCGGTGCGGGCCTCGTCATTCTCCTCGCCCGCATCGGCGATGGTGACATCGGCGCTGAGCCGATAGCCCCGGCCCGGCACGTTGACGATCTCCACGTCGCTGTCGGCGGCCCGCAGCGCGCGCCGGATCGCGCTCATGTGCACGCGCAGGTTGTTCTCCTGGACGAACAGGTTCGGCCAGACATGCTCGTTTATTTCCTGCACGGAGACGACGTCGCCGGCGCGCTCGGCAAGCAGGGCGAGGATGGCGAGCGCGCGTGAGCCCAAGCCGACGCGGACGCCGCCGTTCAGCAGTTGTTCGCGTTCGGGACGAAGCTCGAACGGGCCGAACCGCAAGATTCTTTCGGTCATGGCTGTCCCGCCATTGGTGCTACCACCCGCGTCCCCCCGAACATACCGTTAGCGCTAACCTATGCGCGAATTAGCAGCTCTTGGCATCTGTTAAGTGGGGCAGTGTCGCGGTCTGGAGTATCCGCCACGAGCAGAGGGAGACGATCGGCAGGATGTTCGACGCCGCCCAATCATCATCATGGGGAGACTGTGTATGTACCGGGCAGATCCCGCCGTGCCGGCCCGTGCCGGCGACGAACCGTCGATCGACGAACCCGCGCCGGAGGCCGTGCGCGGCCAGCTAGAGCGGCTGCGCACCCACGCGTTCGCCGGTTCGGGCAAGCTCTTTTCCTTCCTCCGCTTCGTCGTCGAGGAGGCGCTGGCGGGGCGCGGGGCGACGCTCAAGGAACTGGTGATCGGCATCGAACTCTATGGCGGCGTGGTGGATTATGATCCGCGGATCGACTCCACGGTGCGGGTCGAGGCTCGGCGACTGCGGCGCAAGCTCGACGCCTATTATGGCGGGCAGGGTGCGCGGGATCCGGTGATCATCTCGATGCCGACCGGCAGCTACGCACCCTGTTTCCGCCTGCGGGTCGATGCAGAGCCTGTGCCGCCGACGCCGAGCGAACCGGCCGTCTGCGCGCCGATGCTGGCGGTGCTGCCCTTTACCGCGCTGTGCAGCGAGGAGCGGGCGTTCGCCGCGGGCCTTACCGACGAGCTGATCCATGCAGCGGAGGGCTCCGCCCGCTTCCGCGCCGCGCCGCGGGCGATCATGTTCCAATTCCGCGAGACCCGCTATTCGCTCGACGCCGTCGCGGCGGAGACGGGGGCCGATCTTGTGCTGCACGGCACCGTGCGATCGGCGCAGGACGTCCGGCGGATCGCGGTGGAATTGTCCAATCGCTGGGGCCAGATCCTGTGGTCCGATCGCATCGACGTTGCCGGGGACGGCGATCTCGGGGCGCAGGAGCGGATCGCCGCGCACCTCCTCACGCGACTGCCGGCGGTGTTGGCGGAGGCAGGCTGACCGCCTTTTCGCTTTGCGGTGCCGGCGCCGTGGCAAGCGCGTCGGCGTCGCGGGCAAGCGTCTCCAGCGCCGCCTCGGCCCCCGGTTGCGCGAGCAGCAGCGGCGACTCCAATTTGCCGATGCGCACCAGCAGATCGCGCCGTGCGTCGATCCATGGGTCGGACGGGCGGAGCCGGCCTGGCTCGAACGCTGCGAGCGCGATCGAGCGGCGTATCGCCGTCGCCGCAGCCATCGCCTGGACGACCAGCGCCGCGCGCGCATCCCCCGCGGCGCTTGCCGCGCGGTGCAGCAGCACGACCAGCCGGGCGATCGCCGGATCGATCGTACCGGCCATCGACACCGGCCAGAGCCGGGTGAACAACAGATAGGAGATGCCGGTGCCGAGCAGCACGCCCAGCACGCGGTCGCGCGAGACGCTGAGGTCGAACTCCGGCCCATGGCCTTGAAGCGTGCACAGCAGGAAGGCGAAGCCGAGCTGGAAGCCTGCATAGGATATGCGCGCATCCCCCGCCGCCACCCAGCTGGCGAGGAACATCCCCGCGGCGACCACCAGCAGGATCCCGGTGATCGTGGTGATCGCGGGCAGCACATAGACGAGCGTCGCCAGCCCCAGCGCCGCCCCGACCAGGCAACCGGCGATGCGCAGCGACAGCTTCTCGATCGTCTCGGCCGCGGTGCCGAGCCCGACGATGTAGCAGGTGATCATCGCAGTATGGATGCCGGGCCAGTCCCACAGCGCGAACAGGAGGTAACAGAGCATCGCACCGATGGTGACCTTCACTGCATATTCGGCATGCGCCGGGTTGGTGAAGGCATCGGGGACAAAGAAGCCGGCTTTCTCCGCGTGTCCGCTGGTCGGCGGCGGCGCTGGCGTTGTGGCGAAGCCGGTGATCGCGTCGGTCACGGTGGCGAGGGCAGGCGCGAGATCCGCTGGAACTTCGGACGGCCACCACGGCGCGTCGATCCCGATCGGATAGCCGCCGCCGGCAAGGATGGCGGCCATCGCACGCAGCGTCGGGGCAAGCGCGGCGGCCAGGGCTTCGCGCAGCGCCGCATCGGGACACCGGTCGATCAGGTCGACGGCGGCGAGGATCCGCACCGTCGCCGCAGCGGCGGCGCCATAGGCCGCGGCGGCGCCGGGCGCCAGCGCCCCTTCCAGCTTCGCGAGCTTGAGCAGCTTCGGCGTGTCCAGCGCCGTTTGGTGGCGGAGGGCGTCGAACCGGGCGCGGTCCGCATCCCCGGGGGCGACAAGCAGATCGGCTGCGCTGCCAAGCGCACGCGCGAGCAGTTCCCCGGCGAGCCGGCGCGGCGCCGGCGCGATCAGCAGGTCGGCAAGCACGGAGACGCCGGCGGGCACCCCGACGAACAACAGGGCATAGAGCAGCCCGCGCGTCGCCAGTTCGCTGGCCGGGAGGCTGCCGAGCAGATCGAGTACATAGGCGGTGATCAGCGCCATGCTCGCCGCGAACGGGCGCAGCTTGCTGGCCGAGCCCAGGAACATCAGGCCGAAGGACAGAACGGCCATCGCCACCGTTCGCCAGAAGGGGACGTCGATCAGCAACGCGGTCACTGGGACCAGCGCGAAGACTAGCGCCGTGATGAACAGCTGCATCACCACCGCCAGCAGGAGGCCGCTCGTCCGGTCCCGACGATTGAGGAACAGTCCCAGATAGACGATCAGCGCGGGGTCCGGGATCTCGAACCAAAGACCGATCAGCCCCGAGACGCAGCAGACCAGGGTCAGCCGCAGCGCATAGGCGAGCCGCCCCGGCGTATTCGCCCAGAGCGCGGCACAGGCCGTACCCAGCGGGCTTGCTCGCTCAAGCTTTGCAGGCACTGCCGGACCGGATCTGAATCACCGCGCTCGCGCCCAGCCGTACCAGCGTCGCGGGCGGCGCGAGCAGTCGGACACGCACGGGGAAGCGCTGGGCGACGCGCACCCAGTTGAGCGACTTCTCCACATAAGGGAGCGCGCGCGGCACGTTGATCCGCTCGTCGTCGAGCACGCCCGCGCCGATCCCGGTCACCACGCCGCGGACGGGTCGGGCGCGGTCGGTCATCGCATAGACGGTGGCGCAGTCGCCCGGCGCGATCCGCTTGAGTTCGGTCTCGCGGAAATTGCCCACCGCAAACCATTGGTCGGCGTTGACCAGCGTGAAGATCGACTGGCCGGGGGCGATCATTTCACCCGACAGCACCGTGAGACCGGTGACCCGGCCGGCATGGTCGGCGCGGACGACGGTGTTGCCCAGCGAATGCTCGGCAATCGCCAGCGCGGCTTCGCGCGCCTGGATGTTGGCGGCCGAGCTGTCGGTGGTGTCGATTGCCGCGGCGGTCCCCTGGCGCTGGGTCGTCGCCTGGCGCAGGCTGGTGGCGGCGTCGCGCTCCTGGGTCTCGGCCTGGTCGAGCTGCTGGCGGGGGATATAGCCCTGCTCGGCGAGCGGCCGTAGCCGCGCAACCGTTCGGCGAGCGAGCGCGAGATTGGCCTCGGCGCGGGCGATCTGCTCGGCGGCGACGGTGGCGGCGAAGCGCTGGGTGGAGACCGCACGGCCCTGGCTGGCATGTGCGGCGCGGGCGAAGGCGAGGTCGGCACGCGCCTGGGCGACCGCCTGCTGATAGGGCACGGGATCGATGCGAAACAACAGTTGGCCGGGGCGGACGAGTTGATTCTCGGTCACCGCAATCTCGACGATGCGACCGCCCACCGCAGGTGCGACATGGACGACTTCGGCATCGATCGACGCGTCGTCGGTAGACGGGTGGGCGCTGCTGCGTTGCAGGGCGTAGATGCCGAACGCCACCGCGAGAAGGATGACGGCGATCGATACCAGCCGGGCCCCCAGGCCGAAACGGGCCTTGCCTTCGACGCGCATCGTCACAGCCCCACACAGAGCGAGGCGACGAGCAGCCCCGTGGTGGTGCCGATCGCGGTGCACAGCAGCAGCTGGTAGGGCAGCCGGTGCGACAGGCCAGAGACCACCATCAGCGTGCGCGCGACGCCGGCCGCGACGCAGCCGATCACCGCGCAGGCCAGCCAGATCGGGAAATAGGCACCGAAGAACACTAGCGAAGGCGCCCCCCGCGCGCAGCCGGCGGCGGGCACTGCGAGAAACGCGGCGGCCACGCGCACCGCGATGCTGTCCGGCCTGCCGAACCGGGTGGATAAGGGGCTGGCACGCACGTCGCCGTCTCCGAGATTGCTGTCGGGCCGGGTTTCGCCGCGCGGGCGATGCTTCGGGAGTGAGGCCGGGTTGGTGCGATCGGCTCACCCGGGCTAACGTCCCGCCTTGCCTGCGGGGCTAGAAGGCAATCCGCTCCGCTTGGGAGAGGATGGAGCGAGTGGCGGCGGGAGCAGGCCGGCTGCGCGTCCCAGCCCTCTTGCGCGCGTCGCCGGCCGGCTCCCGTCTTTTAGGGAACCAGCCGATCCGCCAGCCAGCGCGCGGCGGCGTCGGGGCTCTGCTTGTCGGTATCGCGGTCGACCAGGTAATTGGCCTGCCGCATCCGCTCGACCGGCACGGCGCCGATCAGCGGGCGGAGCGCCGCCTGGAAGCGCGCGTCGTTCGCATGTTTCGGCGAGACCAGCAGCACCGCGTCATAGCCCGGGATCGCGCCCTTGGGGTCCTTCAGCACCATGAGGCCCTGCGCGGCGATCCGGCCGTCGGAGGAGAAAGCGGGGATCACGTCGGCGGTGCCGCTGGTCAGCGCGCGGTACATGAAGGTCGGCTGATAGGGATGCGCCTCGGCGAAGCGCAGGCCATAGGTGCGCTGCACCGCCTTCCATTCGGACCGTTCCAGGAACTCGATATCGGTGGCGAGCTTGAGCGACGGGGCGACCTTGGCGAGATCGGCGATCGTCGCGACGCCGCGCCGCTTGGCATCGTCGCCGCGCATCACGAAGGCATAGGCGTTCTCGAAGCCCAGGCTTCCCAGCAGCGTGACGTTGCTGGTGCGCTTGGCCCAATCGGCGACGCCGCGGACGATCTCGGTGCGGGGCGGCACGTCGGTGCGGTGCATCTGGTTGGTCCAGATCGTGCCCGAATAGTCGACATAAACGTCGATCGCGTCGCTCGCCAGCGCGCCATAGGCGACGCCGGAGCCGAGTCCCTCGCGGTAGCGCACGCTATAGCCCGCCGCCTCCAGCCGCGCGCCGATCAGCCGGGCGAGGATATATTGCTCGGAAAAGCCCTTGGCGCCGATCGTCACCACCCCGCGGCTGGCGGGCCAGGCGGGTGCGAGGGCGGCCAGCGCACCGGCGGCAAGCAGGCCGAGGCTTAGCCACACCAGCACGCGGCGGCGGTGCGCGATGCCCCATTCGGCCAGCCCGAGCAGCGCGTCGACCGCCAGCGCGAGCCCGGCGGCGGCGATGCAGCCGGCCAGCACCAGCGCCCAGTTCTGCGTCTGCAGCCCGGCAAAGATCAGGTCGCCCAGGCTCGGCTGGCCGACGGTGGTGGAGAGCGTCGCCGCGCCGATGGTCCAGACGGCGGCGGTGCGGATGCCGGCCATCACCATCGGCGCGACCAGCGGCGCCTCGACCAGCCGCAGCTTCTGCCAGCGGGTCATGCCGACGCCGTCCGCCGCCTCGCGCACCGCCGGGTCGAGCGTGACCAGGCCGGTCACCGCATTCCGCAGGATCGGCAGCAGCGCGTAGAGGGTGAGGGCGAGCAGCGAGGGCAGGAAGCCCAGCGCCGGGATGCCGCCGCCGACCAGCGCGGAAAGCGACAGCAGCAGCGGATAGAAAAGCGCGAGCAGCGCGAGGCTGGGGATGGTCTGGACCAGGCTTGCCAGCCCCAGCGCTGCGCGGGCGACGCCGCGATGCCGGGCGGAGAGCACCGCCAGCGGCAGGCTGATCGCGATGCCGAGCAGCAGCGCGGCGAAGGCGAGCAGGAGATGCTGCGCCAGCAATTCGGGCACGCGGGCAAAGGCGGCGGTCATCGGGCGAGCGCCGCCAGCCGCTCGGCCTGTTCTCGCGGCACCGCGACCAGCGCATCGGCCGACGGGCCGCCCTTGCCGGCGAGCAGGTCGCGCGGGGTCGCATCGCCGACGACGCGGCCCGCCTCCATCACCAGGATGCGATCGGCGAGGAGCAGCGCCTCGGCCATGTCGTGGGTGACCAGGATGGTGGTGAGCCCCATGGTCTCGTGCAGCGCGCGGATCGCCTTGCCCAGCGCGTCGCGGGTGACGGGGTCGAGCGCGCCGAACGCCTCGTCCATCAGCAGCAGCTTGGGCGACGTGGCGAGTGCGCGGGCGACGCCGACGCGCTGGCGCTGTCCCCCGGAGAGCGCGTCGGGCATCCGCCCGGCCATGGCTTCGGGCAGGTCGACGAGGCGCAGCAGTTCGGCGACACGCGTCTGTCGATCCTTGACCCCGGCCAGCTTGAGGCCGATCGCGACATTCTCGCCGACGGTCAGATGCGGGAACAGCCCGACATTCTGGAACACATAGCCGATCCGCCGGCGGAGCAGGTGGGGCGGCTCAGCGTCCACGGGCGCGCCGTCGATCAGGACGCGGCCCTCGCTAGGCTCGATCAGCCGGTTGACCATCTTGAGCAGCGTCGACTTGCCCGAACCCGAGGCGCCCACCAACGCGACGAAGCTGCCGCCGGCGATCTCCAGCGACACCCCGTCGACGGCCCACGCGCCCTTCGCATAGGATTTGCTGACGCCTTCGAAGGCAACGCTACGCAACGGGTCCGGCATCGCCCATGCTTGTGGGCAATGTCGCGGCAAAGGTCAAAGCGCGCGCTCAGTTGGGCCGGATCGCTATTCCCGCCACCACCGCGTCGCCGCCGACCGGCTCGAACGCCAGCACCAGCCGCCCGCCGCTGCTCTTCACCGGGAAGCTGCGGGTGACCGCCTTGTTGGTGCCGCCCGCCGCCTGCATTGGCGAGAAGCCCTCGATCACCCGCTTGCCATCGGCGAGGACCGCAAAGCTGCGCGCGGCGCCCTTTGCCGCGTCGGGCTCGAAGCTGGCGATGGTCACCGTCCAGCTGCCATCGGGCAGGGGGATCTCGTAGCCGAACCTGCCCTCGCGGTAGCTGCCGAACAGCGCCGGGCTGTCTGTGCCCTCCACCTTGGGCGGCGGCGCGAAGGGCGAGCGGCCGGCCAGCACCTTGGCGGTGCCGCCGCGGAAAAAGTCGTCCGAGCCGTAGCGGTCGCCGCCCATCGTGCCGCCGACCAGCGCGCCGGAATCGATGAACACGCCCTTGCGCGGATCGGGGCCGGTCCAGTCGAGCGCATCGCTGACCTGCTTGCCGCCGATCGTGGCAGTGGCGACGAGGTGGTTGGCCCCCGGCGCCAGCGCCACGCCCGGCCACACGCAGATCCGGTCCGGGCAGGCAACCGTGCCCACCGGCTTGCCGTTGACCGACAGCGACACGCGATCGGCGTTGGAATAGCCGCGCACCTCGGTCACCGCATAGGCGCGGTCGACATAGCGGCGGCCGTTGAGGTGCAGCGTCGGTGCATCGGACCAGTTGGCCTTGAGGAAGTAGAAGGCGTCCTTGCGGGTCTTGCGATCGTAGGAGACGAGCCCCTTGGTGTTGATGTCGGTCGCATCGCCTTCGTTGCGCATCGTCGTGGCGAAATCGAACAGGTTCCACAGCCAGCTCGCCGCCAGATAGGGGCGCGCGCGGATCTGCTTCCAGTTCTCCTCGATCGCGAGGCTCTGATATTCCTCCGGCTGCGGACGGCCATAGGCGGCGACCGGGCCGCCGCGCGGATTGTCGCTATGCTGGGTCATCGCGCCGCCGGCACCCCATTCGCTGAGGCCCATCGGCAGGTTCGGGTGCTTGGCATGCAGCGCATCGAGCGCGGGGCCGACGCCGTCCAGATCGCCATAATACCAGCCATAATAGCGGTTGAGCCCCATCACCTGGGTGACGCCGTTGAGGCTGGGCGCGCCCTGCATCGACAGGACGGATGGCGTGTCCTCGCAGCAATCGGCATAGACGGTGGGACGGCTGGGATCCTCGGCCCGCGCCAGCCGGTCGAGCTGCTCCAGCATCGCACGCGACTGGGCCGGCTTGCCGCGCCCTTTTCGCATCGCGTCGATCGCCGCGCCGATATCGGCCTCGTTGCCGACCGACCAGAGCAGGATCGAGGGGTGGTTGTAGTTCTGGTGGATCAGCTCGCGCAGCTGCTCCTCGGCATTGGCGATCGTCTCCGGGGCGGGGGGCTGGCTGGGATCGACATTGGCCTCATGGACGAACGGGAGCTCCGCCCACACCACCATGCCCGCCTTGTCGGCTTCGTCGGTCCATTCCTGGGCGTGCTGGTAATGGGCGTGGCGGATCGTGTTGGCGCCGATCTCGAGCGCAAAGGCCATGTCGCGGGCATGGTCCTCGGGCGTCAGCGCCCAACCCTTGCCGCCGACGTCCTGGTGGCGCGAGACGCCGTGGAGCGGGGTGACCTTGCCGTTGAGGATCAGGCCGCGGTTGGGATCGAAGGCGAAGCTGCGGATGCCGAGCGGCTGAACCTGTCGGTCGATCACCCGGGCGCCGTCGCGCAGCTCGCTGACGACGCGGTAAAGATAGGGGGCGGCGCGGCCCTGCCAGAGGTGCGGGTTGGCGACGGTGAGGCTGCGCTCCACCGCCAGCGCCTGGCCGGCTGCGAGCGTGGCCGGCGCGCGATCGGTGGCGACGGGCTTGCCGGTCGCGTCCTGGATGGTGGTGGTGAGCGTCAGCGTGCGGGCGCGGCTGCCGAGATTGCGCAGCAGCGTCTTGGCGGCGACCTCGGCGCGCTCGGCCGAAACCTTGGGGGTACGCAGATACACGCCCGGCCCGCCATGATCGGACAGGTCGATATGCGCGTCCTCCACCGCGACCAGCCGCACCCCGCGATAGATGCCGCCCTGCACGAAGAAATCCCCGCCGAGCGGGATGACATGCTCGGTGCTGCTGCCTGACGCCGAGGCGCTGTTGTCGGCGCGGACGGCGAGGCTGTTGGCGCCCGGCTTGAGCGCGGCGGTCACGTCAATCCGGAAGCGGCCGAACGCGCCGGCATGGCGGCCGACATGCTGGCCGTTCACCCACACATCGGCGATCTTGGAAACGCCATCGAACTCCAGGAAGAGCCGCCGCCCGGTCAGCGCGGTGGGGACCGTAAAGCTGCGGCGATACCAGCCCTGGCCCTGCCGCATGTCCGCATCAGCCGCGCGGGTCACGGCATAGGTGCCGACCTTGTTCCAGGTATGCGGCACCGTAACCTGCTGCCATGCGGCATCGTCAAAGCCGGGCAGCGCGGGTGCCGTTTGTGCGTCGCCGAAATGGAAGCGCCAGCCGGTGGAGAGATCGGTCGTCACGCGGGGCCCGGCACTGGTCTGCGCCTCGGCAGATACCGGCGCCACGATCGCTACGGACGAGAGCAGGAGGGCGGCCAGAGCCGAAGGGGTGCGCATCGCGATGTCTCTCCCATGGCGATCGCTCGGGCGTCGCCTTATTGGTCATACCACTCGCATGGCGGTGGCCTGTCAATCAAGATCATCGCATGGATGCAAATGCATCACCCGGATTTATACAATCCCTCCTAAGGTTCGTCGGTAGAAGTCGAGCGTCAGCGCCATCGCCTGCAGGAACAGCGCGGGATCGTAGCGCGGGCCTTCGTCGCGCAGAAAGGCGTGCTGCGCGTTGAACTCATGCCAGGCATAGGCGGCGCCGACTTCCTCCAGCCGCGCCCGGATCGCCTCGCGGCCGGGGAAGGGAATATGCGGGTCCTGCCGCCCCCAGACGAGCAGCAGTTCGGCCTTCAGTTCGGCCATGCGCGCGAGGCTGTCGTCGCTGCGGCCTTCGCCAAGCGTGCCCGAGTGGATGTCGGTGGGATAGAAACAGGCCGCTGCCGAGACGCGCGGATCGAGCGCGGCGCGATAGGCGAGATGGCCGCCCAGGCAGACCCCGAAGGTGCCGAGCTTGCCCGAGCAGGCGGGGTGCTCGGCCAGCGCGGTCAGCGCCGCGGTGGCGTCCGCGTCAAACGCGGCGACCGGCTTGGTGATCTTGAGCGCGTTGCCGCGATCCGTGCCCGCCTGGTCATAGGCGAGCACCGTGCCGGCAGGCTCGTACTCGTGATAGACCTCGGGCACCGCGACGAGCAGGCCATTGCCCGCGAGCATCGCCGCCAGCCGCCGGATCGGCGCGGTGACCTGGTAGATCTCGGAGAAGAGCAGCACGCCGGGGAAGCGCCCCTCCACCGCCGGGCGGAACAGGTGCATCCGCATCGTGCCGCCGCCGGGCACCTCGATGTCCTGCGTCTCGTCGCTGCGGATGATCATGGGCTGCTCCCTTTGCTAATTCAGCGGCGGCTTTACACGAGAGCGCCCATGGAGGAACCCGTCCCGCCCCACCAGCCGTCATCCCGGCAAAAGCCGGGATCCATTGGTGCTCCGTCGCGGCTCTTGCTGGCACCGAGGAGCGACTGGATCCCGGCTTTCGCCGGGATGACGATGGCTGGGGAAGGGATCACGCCCCAAGGGGGGTGAGCGCTATCCACAGATTCGTGGCCGCCCCCGCTGGACAGCCCGGCGCCCGCCCGAATAGCGGCAGGCGCATGCCAGTCATTGCTACCATCATGAATTCGAACACCGGCGAACCCATCCAGAAGATGACGTTCAACCGCATGCCCAAGCCCTGGGCGTCCTTCACCCTCGCGAACGGCGAGCTGGTCCAGGCCAGCCGCGTCGATATCGGCAAGCCCGCACCGGGCAAGGTCGTCGTGCCCGTCCATGTCTGGGTCGCGCCCAAGAAGACCGACCGGCAGGACGATTAAAGCCAGCCGCCCCTAAAGCCAGCGCGCTGCAGCCCGCGACGGATATGCGGGTTGCGGCGCATCACCTCCCAGACCAGCCCACTGCGCAGGTTCTCGATCATCAGCAGGATCGGCCCCTGGTCGATACCGAGATGGTCGCCGTCGACCCAGCCGATGCCGGGCACGATCTTGCCATGCTTGAGCGGTGCGGTCGTGCGGGTGAGGGTGGGGTTGAAGCTGTCGAGAAAGCCATAGCGGCCATAGATGCCGCGGCCGTAGCGCGCATGTATCGTCGCCACCGCGCGGCCGGCCAGCTCCGGCTCGAATGCGATCGAGGCTGCCGCCGCCGTCGGCGCCAGCGTGCCGTCGTCGCGATCATCGGGGCCACGCGCGGAATAGCTGAAGAATTCCCGTTCGCGCCCGCCGATCCGCTGCTTGAAATCGCCGGGACCGTCGCAGGCGGTCAGGCCCCACACGTCCTCGCCGTAGCCGGACCACCCGCCCGGATTGGCGATCGCATAATTGCGCTGCGCCCGCACCGCGCGGCGGCTGTTCTCGAAATAATCGATGCCCTTGGCCGCCATGTAGGGATCGCGGATGCCGCGGAAATCGATCCAGCAATGGCTGTACTGATGGATGAAGAGCGGTGCGAAATGCAGGTGCGGCTCGCCCCATTTGTCGCTCCACTGCGCGTCGAAGCGCGCGGTCCAGGCGGCCCAGGTCTCGGGCGGTAGCGGGTGGCTCGGCGAGCCCAGCGCCAGCACGTAGAGGAGCAGCCCTTCGTTATAGATGTTCCAGTCCGAGGGGATGAAGCCGCTCTCGGGATGCCAGCCCATCGAGACGAAGGGCGGGCGCGGCGTGATCCAGGTCCAGTCGACCGCCGCGTAGAGCTGATCGGCCAGCGTGCGGATCTCGGCCTCTTGCGGATCGTCGGCATCGAACCAGCTCTGCGCGAACAGCACGCCGCCCAGCAGCAATGCGGTATCGATCGTCGACAGCTCGGCGCGCGCGAAGCGGCGGCCCTTGGTGGTGCCGAGGAAGTGGTAGAAGAAACCCTTGTAGCCGCTGGCGTCGCTCTGCCCGTCGCCCTGGGGCGCGGCGGCGAAGAAGCGCAGCGTGGCCAGCGTGCGGGTGCGCGCCTGCTCGCGGGTGATCCAGCCGTTGGTGACGCCGATCGGATAGGCGGTCAGCGCGAAGCCCACCGCGGCGATCGAGGCGAAGGAGGGGGTGGGCCAGCGATCGGGCGCAAGGCCGGTCTCGGGATCGGTGGTGTCCCAGAAATAGCGGAAGGTGCGTTCTTGCAGGTCGCGGATCAGCGGGTCTGCGCCCGGTGCGGGGCCGGCGGCGCCGATGCGGGTGCCGGGCTGCGAGCATGCGCCCGCGAGGCCCGCCAGCGCCACTGCGCCGGAGCCGAGCAGTTGCCTGCGATCGATCATGAAAGGTTCCCGAAAGAAAAAAGCGGGGCGGGGCACCAAGGCACCCCGCCCCAGAGGAGGGATCAGAAAGAGTAGCCGACCGACAGCTTGACGGTGCGCGGTGGGTTGCCGCCCACGTCATAGCTGCTGCGTGCGCCCCAGTTCGACGAGGCGGGGTCGTTGTTGAAGGTGATGTAGTTGTAGTCGTTGAACACGTTCAGCACGTCGACGCGGAAGCGCAGGCGGGTCTGATCGCTGATGAAGTGGATCGGCACGTACTTGGTCAGCGCCATGTCGAGCTGGCGCCGGCCCCAGCCGCCGCCCGAACCATCGACCTCGCGGCCGACGACCACGCGCTGGAACGGGTTGGACTGGTTCAGGATCGCCTTCTGATAGGCCGAGGATTCGATCTGGAACTTGGACGACAGCGCGAAGCCGAGCGGCAGATCGACGCTGCCTGCCATCACCAGCCGGTGCCGCGGCACGCCCGACGAACGCAGCATCGGATAGTCGCTGACCGAGGGGAAATCGAGCAGATAGGTTTCGCCCAGCTGGTTCTCGGTCGCCTCGGTATAGGTGTAGGTCGCGTCCAGGCTCCAGGGCGAGGCCTGGGTGTAGCTCTTGGTGACCTTGAAATAGACCGAATCTGCATTGGTCTTCAGGCCGTTGGTGCCGAGGATGATGCTGTTGTAGCCGCGCGGCGAGAAGCCGAAGGGCGGGGCCGGGGTGTCGGTCGGGTTCGCCGGATCGTTGAAGAAGAAGCTGCCGTCCGGCCGCCGGTTGCCGAGCAGGAAGACGAAGCCGTCCCGGCTGGAGACATGGCTGTAGCCGAGCTCGAGACCGACCTGCTGGAAGCGGCCGCGGATGCCGAGGCTGAACTGGTCCGAATAGGGGACCTTCAGGTCGTTCCGGAGGAAGCGGAACTCGCGGCCGCCACCGGTCGCGCCGGCGAGCAGCTGCTGGCGGCCTTCCGGAGTCAGGTAGATCGGATTCCAGGTGACGCAGGTCGACGCATCGGCCCCGACACAGGCGTTGTTCGGATTGGAATCCGCGCCGCGGAAGTTGAAACGGCGCACGGCATAGACGCCCTGGCTCACTTCCTGCTGGAGGAAGTCGAACTGGTTGCGGTCATAGGAGCGGCCATAGCCGCCGAACACCGCGAACCGGCCCGCCTCGTCGATGCGATAGGTGAAGCCGAGGCGCGGCTGGAAGGCGCCGGTGAAGGTCTTGCGGTTGTGGCCGTTCGAGATGAAGTCGTTGATGTTGTAGTCGGCGTTGACCAGGTTCGGATAGTTGGCCGGCGATACCGCGGTCAGATTCTCCTGCGAGGTCACATAGTTCACGAAGGCCGGGGTACGCTCATAATCCCAGCGCAGGCCGAGGTTGAGCGTCAGGTGCGAGGTGACGTCCCAATCGTCCTGCGCATAGACGCCGAACTGGAAGTTGCTCGAACGGATGTCGACCGGGCCGTTGCCGGTGGGGACGCCGAAGTCGAGCTGATACGGCACCTGGTCGTTGAAGCCGGTGGGGCTGAACGCGTTGATGTCGTAGGTATATTGCGGGTTGGCGCGGTTCTGCTCGAGCGAGCGCAGGCGGATGAAGCTCGCCTTGGTGCCGACCTTGATGGTGTGGCCGTTGAAGCCGGTGAAGGTGAAGTCGTCCTGCAGCGTCCAGCCCTTCTGGCCCTTGTCCTGCTGGCTGCCGCCGCCGCCGAAGCGCAGCAGATCGGTGCGGGTGAAGTTGCCGTTGTTCACCGTCGAGGCCTGGAAGAAGCTGGTGTTGCCGAAGGTCTCCGGCGTCGGCGCCCATTTGGTGTCCTGGTAGGACACGCGGGCGTCGTTGATCCAGTTGTCCTCGCTGCGCTGCCAGCGGAGCATGAAGCGCTTCTCGTCGACCTTGTTGAGCGTCGCGGTGTTCGGCGCATTCACACCGGTCGCGATCTGCGAGCCCGATTCCTTGCGATACTTGCCGGTGAGCTCGATCAGGTCCTTGTCGCTCGGCTCGAGGTCGATCTTGCCGAAATACAGGTCCTCGTTGAAGCGCTGCGAGAAGGTGCCGAAATACTGCTGGTACTGCGTCGGGAAGATGCTGGTCGAGACGCCGTTCTCCGGCCGCACGTCATAGGGGCTGTCGATCCGCTTGCCTTCGTAGGTCACGAAGAAATGCGCGCGATCCTTGATGATCGGGCCGCCCAGCGCGACGCCGAACTGCTTGTTGTTCGAATTCACCTTGTCGCGCAGGCTCGGGAAGAGCTCGGTCGGACGGCGGGCGCGGAGGTCCTGGTTGGTATAGTCGATGAAGCCTTCGCCGTGGAACTCGTTGGTGCCCGACTTGGTCGCCGCGGTGATCGCCACCGAGCTGACCTGGTCGAACTCCGCCTTGTAGTTGGACGAGAGCACCTGATACTCGCCGATCGCGAGCTGCGGGAACGGGTTGCCGGCCGAGCTGTCCTGCCCGGTGATGCCGTTCTTGAGGACATAGTCCTTCTGGCTGACGCCGTCGATGAACACGTTGACGGTGCGGCTGTCCTGCGCGCCGCCCTTGATGCTCGACGTGCCGTTCGCGCCTTCGATGAAGCGCACGCCCGGGGCGAGATCGGCGAAGGCGAGGAAGTTGCGGTTGTTCTGCGGCAGCTGCTCGATCAGCCGCTGGGTGATGTTGATGCCGACCTGGCCGCCGTCCAGCGAGCGGATGCGGTTGCCGGTAACGACGATCTCGTCGCCCGCCGGGGCCGCGGTGTCGCCGCTATCGGCTGACGCGCCCGCGTCGGCAGCCGGGGCCGCCGTGGTCGTCGTAAGATCGAGGTCGAGGCCGGCATTCTGGCCGACGCGCAGCGTGAACGCGTCCGAATTGCGCACGCCGTTTTGCAGCTTGATCTCGAGGCGATAGGTTCCCGGGCGCAGCGACGCGAAATTGTAGGTGCCGTCGGCGCCAACGGTCGCGCTGCGGCGGATGCCGGTCGACACTTCGATCGCGGTCACTTCAGTGACCGGGTTTCCGGCCGGCGCGGTGATCGTGCCACGCAGCGAGGCCTGGCCGACCTGAGCCATGGCAGGGGCGGGGGCGAGCAGGGCACCAGTGCCCAGCGCGGTCATCGTCAGCAATGCGGAACGCAAAACTAGCTTGTTCATGGTTACTCTCTATCTCCCCGGCGGATCGGGTTTTCTGTTGTTGTTTTCGGGTTTTGGCGGGTCGATTCCCGCGCGATGACGATCGGCGCACGCCATTCGAGCGTGTCGTCCGGGGCGCCATCGATCAGTCCGGCGAGGCGCAACACGGCGCGCGCGCCGAATTCGGCAATGTCGATGCTGGCGGTGGTCAGCGCCGGCGAAATCAGGCGGGTGAGCGGGATGTTGTCGAACCCGGCGACGGCGACTTGCTCGGGCACCGCGACGCCCGCGCGCTTGAGCGCCATCAGTGCGCCCACCGCCATCATGTCGTTGGCGGCGAACACCGCGTCATAGTCGGCGCGCTCAGCCTGGAGCGTGGCGATCGCCGCCGTGCCGCTATCCTCGTTGAAGTCGCCCTGCACGACGCGCAGATCCACGCCCAGTCGGGCGCAGGCCTCGCGCGTGCCGCGCAGACGCTCCTGCGCGTCGATATTGGCCTCGGGGCCGGCGATATGGACGATCCGGTGGCAGCCGCCCGCGGCGAGGTGCTCGATTACGGCTACGGCTCCGGCAACGTTGTCGACGCGCAGTTCGGCGCGGACGCCCTCATGCGGCGCGCAGTTGACCAGCACCGAGGGCATGGTGCGGGGCAGGTGCTGGAACAGCTCGTCCGAGGTGATCTGCGGCGCCATCACCACCAGCCCGTCGACCCGGCCGCGCATCGCGTGCAGCGCGGTGACGCCGCGATCGGCCTCGCCGTGCATCACCATCAGCAGCAGGTGGAGGCCGAGTTCGGAGGCTTGGCGGTCCATGCCGCGCAGCAATTCGGAGAAGAATTCGCCGTGCAGATCGGGAACGACGACGCCGATCGTCGAGGAGCGGGCGAGGCTGAGGTTGCGCGCGCCGGCATGTGGCACATAGCCGAGTCGATTGGCGACATCGCGGATGTGATCGCGCAGTTCGGGGCGAATGTTGGTCGCGCCGTTGAGCGCACGCGATACCGACGCGACGGACACCGACGCTTCACGCGCGACATCGCGGATCGTGGCGTTCGGCATGGCGGTCTTCGTCCCCTCCTGGGTCTGGGTTGCGACGGCTTGTTTGCCGGTGGTGGCGTCAAGCTCTTGATGTAACCGGTTACATGAAGCAATAGCGGGTTGCAAGATTGTTGATGCGGTGGCCGATGTAGGGCCACGCTGTGGGAGGAAACGCGTGAAGGACGGCCAGATTTCCAGGCGTGCGGTATTGATCGGGGCTAGCGCGGCGGCAGCCTGGGCGGCGAGCCCGGCGCGCGCGATGCTGCTCCAGGCGGGAGCGAAGAAACTGCCCGCGGCCGTCGAGTCGCTGCTCGCGAAAATGACCGTCGAGGAGAAGGCCGGGCAGCTCACCCTGATGGCGGCCGCCTGGTCGGGCGGGGCGGCGGTGACGCTCAATCCTGCGGGTGCGTCGTCGAACTTCGACGGGCAGCTGGGCGAGGTGCGCGCAGGTCGGCTGACCGGCGTGTTCAACGGCAACGGCGCCGCGATGGCCAAGCGGATGCAGACCGTCGCGATGCGCGAGTCGCGGCTCAAGATCCCGCTGCTGTTCGCCGCCGACGTGATCCACGGCCTCCGCACCGTCTTCCCGGTACCGATGGGCGAGGCAGCGAGCTTCGACCCCGATCTAGCCGAGCGCACCGCGCGAGTCGCGGCGGTGGAGGCGGCGGCCTCGGGTATCGACTGGACCTTCGCGCCGATGGTCGACATCACTCGCGACGCGCGCTGGGGGCGCAGCGTCGAGGGCGCGGGCGAGGACGTGCTGCTCGGCAAGCTGATGGCGGCTGCGCGGGTGCGCGGCTTCCAGGGCGCCAAGGGGCTTGAGGCGGCAGACGCGGTTGCCGCCTGCGCCAAGCATTTCGCGGCCTATGGCGCGGTGGAGGCCGGGCTCGACTACAACACGGTCGACATTTCCGAGCGGACGCTGCGCGAAATCTATTTCCCGCCCTTCCAGGCGGCGCTCGCGGCGGGTGCGCCGACGGTGATGGCGTCGTTCAACGAACTTTCGGGCATCCCGGCCACCGCCAACGAATGGCTGCTGACGGGGGTGTTGCGCCGCGAATGGGGCTTCGACGGCGTCGTCGTCTCCGACTATACCGCCGACGAGGAGCTGATCGCGCACGGCTTCGCCGCCGACGCACGCGAGGCGACCAAGCTCGCCTTCCTGGCCGGCGTCGACATGAGCATGCAGAGCGGCTTCTATATCAAGCACCTGCCGGACCTGGTCGCCAAGGGCGAAGTGCCGATGGCGCGGCTCGACGAGGCGGTGCGGCGGGTATTGGCGCTCAAGGTGCAGCTCGGCCTGTTCGACGATCCCTTCCGCCGCATCGATCCCGCGCGGGAAAAGGCGCGCGTGCGCACCCGCGCCAATCTGGCGCTCGCCCGCGAGGCGGGGTCGCGCTCCATCGTGATGCTGAAGAACGAGGGCAATCTGCTGCCGCTGCCGCGCGCGGGCAAGAAGATCGCGCTGATCGGGCCGTTCGCCAGCGGCCTGCACGACCAGATCGGTCCGTGGAACGTCTACGGCACCGATGCCGAGGCGGTCGACCTCGCGACCGGCGTAAAGGCGCTGGTCCAGGATCCGGCGCTGGTGAGCGTCACCCAGGGCGCCGGGCTCGACGGCCCGATCCCGGGCGGCATCGAGGCGGCGGTGGCGGCGGCGCGTGCCGCCGATGTGGTGGTGCTGGCGATCGGCGAGCACGCCCGCATGTCGGGCGAGGCGCAGTCGCGTTCGGCAATCGTCGTGCCGCCAGCGCAGGTGGCGCTGGCCGAGGCGGTGGCGGCGACCGGCAAGCCGGTCGTCGTGCTGCTCCGCAACGGTCGCGCGCTGGCGCTGGAAGGTGCGGTGCTCAAGGCGCCGGCGATCCTCGTCACCTGGTTCCTCGGTTCGCAGGACGGGCCCGCCATTGCCGACATATTGTTCGGCGCGGTGAGCCCCTCGGCGCGGCTGCCGGTTTCCTTCCCGCAGGCTACAGGGCAGGAGCCCTATCATTATGACCACAAGGCCACGGGCCGCCCCAATCCGGCGGGTCCGCTGCAGGAATACAAGACGCATTATCGCGAATTCCCGAACCAGGCGCTGTTCCCGTTCGGGCACGGGCTGACCTATGGCGAAATCGCGTACGGCGACCTCGATCTCGGCGGCGGCAGGCTGACGGCGGACGGCAAGCTCGTCGTGTCGGCGACCATCGCCAACAGCGGCGCGCGCGCGGCGGAGGAAGTGGTGCAGCTCTACATCCGCGACGTGACGGCGAGCGTCACCCGGCCGGTGCGCGAATTGAAGGCGTTCCGCCGCGTCGCGCTCAAGCCCGGCGAGCGCAAGACGGTGCAGTTCACGCTCACCCGCGCCGACCTGCTGTTCATCGGCCAGGCACTCAAGCCGACGGTGGAGCCGGGCAAGTTCCAGCTGTGGATCGCTCCGTCTGCCGAGGCGGAAGGCGTGTCGGGCAGCTTCGAGCTGGTTTGACCCACCCGTAATCCTCCCCCGCCAGGGGGAGGTGGCGCCGAAGGCGACGGAGGGGGAGGGTGCACGACGGCCGAGAGGTTCTGGCATCCTCCCCCTCCGTCAGGCTCCGCCTGACACCTCCCCCTGGCGGGGGAGGATACGCTAGGCGAGGGTATCTCGCCTGAGCGGCAGGGCCAGCACCGCCGCGAGCGCTGCGAGCAGCAGCACCGCCGGTCCTGCGAGCATCAGCCAGCGGATCGCCGCCAGGCTGCTCGCCCCCTGCGGCGCCCCGGCGACGAAGCCGCTCGCCTGGTAGATCGCGCCGATCGCGAAGCCCGCCGCGGCGAGCGCCGCCTTCTGGGCAAGCGCGAAGGTGCCGAAGGCGATCGCCTCGACCCGCACGCCGCTGCGCGCCGCACCCCAGTCGACGCTGTCGGGCAGCAAGGTCCAGGCGGCGAGCCCAAAGCCTGCGAAGGCGACCTGCATGCCCAGCAGGAACAGCGTCGCCGCGCCGACGCCGGGCACGGGGAGCAGCACGAATCCGACCGGCAACGCGAGCGCCAGCCCGCACGCCGCCAGCCAGGCCGCCCGCGCCCCGGCCCGGCGCGCGGCGATCGTCCAGAGCGGAGTCGCGACGAGGCTCGCGAACGCCATCGCCGCCAGCGCCCGCGGCCCGGCGGGATCGTCGGCGAGCACGTAGCGGAAGAAATAGAGCACCGATTGCGTCGTCAGCGCCGCCGCCGCCGCACCCGCTGCCGCGGCGAGATTGAGCGCGACAAAGGCGCGGTTGCGGGCGAGCAGCACCAGCGCCGGGCCGATCGCCGGGCGGGTGGCGGCCTCGGCCGAGGGCCGCCGCTCGGGTACCATCCACGCGATTGCCAGCAGCAGCGGCACGCCGAGCGCCGCGAGCAGTGCGCTCGCCGCCGCATAGCCGCCGAGCGCGCGCACCAGCCCCGGCAGCGTTCCCGCCACCAGCGTCGCGGCGATCGCGCCGAAGATCATCCGCAGCCCCGCGACCAGCGAGCGCTCGGCGCTGGTGCCCGCCAGCCGCGTGGTCCAGGCCGAATAGGGGATATTGGTGAAGGCATAGAGCGTGCGGAAGCCGAGCTGTGCTGCCAGCGCCGCGCCCCAGCCGCCCACCGGCACCGCAAACATCGCGACGAAGGCGAGGCCCAGCGGCACCGCACCCCAGCCGATCAGCCAGCGATAGGGCCGCCGCATCCGCTCGGCGACCACGCCCGCGACGAAGTCCGCCGCGCCGTCCCAGGCCGCCCCGACCAGGAACAGCGTTCCGGCCAGCGCCGGAGCCAGCCGGAGCGTGTCGATATAGAAGAACAGCAGGTAGAGATTGACCGCCTGCCAATAGAGATTGAACGCGAAATCGCCCGCGCCGAACAGCAGCAGCGCGCGGCGCGAGGCCGGGGCGGGCGGGGTCATCGAATCGGCGGACGCGCGATCATCTTCACCGTCTTAGCGCCCGGCCCGCGCCTGTCCACGGGACGGCGTTCAGAAGAAGCGCGGGATCGGGCCCAGCTGCGGGGTCTGGTCGGGCA
Source organism: uncultured Sphingomonas sp. (assembly GCF_913774285.1). Taxonomy (GTDB): domain Bacteria; phylum Pseudomonadota; class Alphaproteobacteria; order Sphingomonadales; family Sphingomonadaceae; genus Sphingomonas. Next base: position 86,407 of record NZ_CAJYHX010000019.1, read on the forward strand.
GGTCGACCTCGATGCCGTCGGCATAGCACCAGCCCCAGCCTTCGGGCGGATCATAGCCTTCCATGATCGGGTGGCCGGTCTCGCGGAAATGTGCGGTGGCATGGGCGTTGGGCGACTGGTCGCAGCAGCCGACATGGCCGCACTCGCGACACAGCCGCAGATGCACCCACCAGCTGCCGGTCTTGAGGCATTCCTCGCACCCCCTGGCGCTAGGGGTGACCTCCCGAACGGTCTGCGAATTCATGTGGGTGCAGCGGGGCATGGCGATCTCCTCGGGCCGCTTCCTAGCCGAGCCGGCGCGGCAGATCGCCTGTACGTGTGGATGTGGACGCGAAAAGGGGCCGCACCGCCGGTGCGACCCCTTTTCATGAATGTTCAGATCGCCTCAGCGGCGGGCGTCGAGGCTCCAGCCGCCGGCACCGAACGCGACGACCTGGAGCAGGCCGCCGGCCATCGCGATGTTCTTGAAGAAGTGGATGAACTGGTTCTGGTCCCCCAGCGCCGAATGGAAGGCGAGCGCGGTCGCCACCGAGAAGGCGGCCAGGATCGCAGCGACGATGCGGGTGCGATAGCCGAGGATCAGCGCGATGCTGCCGCCCAGCTCGACGAGCAATGCGATGGCGAAGCCCAGCTGCGGCAGGGGCAGGCCCGACGATGCGATATAGCCGATCGTGGCGCCCGGCGCGGCAAGCTTCGACAGGCCGCTGAGCAGAAAGATCGCGGCGATGCCGATGCGGCCGACCAGCGGCAGGGCCGACTGAACGTTGGTAGGGGTGGCAGTGTGCGAATAGGGTGCGGTAGCCATGATGTGTCTCCGAAAGAGGGCGGGGACCGATCTGCCTCGCCTGGTGACCGGAAGATGGTCCCGACGAGTTGGCCTGGGAACTGGAATAAAGTCGTCCCATACGTTCGACTATATCGAAAAGCGGCTTTTCAACTCCCTCGAACGAACGCGTCGAAACTATCCGGCTGATCGGAAGCGTGGCGCCCGGCTAGAAACGGCTCAACACAGGAGGTTTCGATGGATCGTACCGCAGCACCCGAACTCAGCCAGACCGAATGGGCCGCCGTCTCGGTGGCCTTCCAGGACGCGGCGGCCTGTGGCTGCAGCGCTTTGCCGGCAACCGAAAAGCCCTCGCTTCTCGGCCGCGTCGCGGACACGCTGTTCGGTGCCCGCCGCCCGACGCCGCTCGCCGATCCGCGGCTGGAGGCGATCCGCCAGTTCGTCTGCACCACGCGCCGCCAGCGCCAGCCCGCCACGCATTTGGTGCCGGTGCTCGCCGACCATGGCTTCAACCCCGCGCAGATCGAAGCGATCGCGCTGCTCGCGATCTGAGGAACACGACCATGCTCCACGTCACCGCCCATATCGGCCCCGAGGCCATGGAGACGCAGATCCAGGCCGGCAGCCACGCCATCCTCGCCGACGAGCCGCCGAGCAATGGCGGCACCGATGCCGGCCCCGCGCCCTATGAGCTGCTGCTCGCCGCGCTTGGCGCGTGCACCGCGATGACGCTGCGCATGTATGCCGACCGCAAGGGCTGGCGGATCGAGGCGCTGGACGTCGACCTGCGGATCCTCGGCAAGCCCGAGGAGCGCCACATCAAGCGCACCCTGACGATCGCGGGTCCCGATGAAGCCGGCAAGGCACGGCTCGCCGAGATCGCCGAGCGCACCCCGGTGACGCTGACGCTCAAGCAGGGTGTCGCGATCGAAACCAAATTGGCGGAGCAGACGGCATGAGCAGCGAAGTGGCCCTGGACGCGATCGCGCGCGATACCGGCGCGGGCAAGTTCCAGGTGGCGGTGCAGGTCGCGGGCGTGGCGCTGATGCTCGACGAGCCGGTGCCGGTCGGCGGCATGGGATCGGGACCGACGCCCTATCAGATGCTCGCCTCGGCGCTCGCCGCCTGCACGACGATGACGTTGCGCGTCTATGCGCTGCAGAAGGGCTGGCCGGTCACCGGCATCCGCACGCTCGCCGGGCACCAGCGCCAGGCCGGCGTCCAGCCGGCGGACCTGTTCACCCGCCGGATCGAAATCGAGGGCGACCTCGACGACACCCAGCGCGCCCGGTTGCTCGAGATCGCCGATCGCTGCCCGGTGCACCGCACGCTCACCGGCGGCGCCCGCGTCGAGACCGAACTCGCCGACGCCGCCGCGCCCACCGAACCGGCCGCCGCCCATGCCGCCGATCTGGAGCATGCGATCCGCGACGCCTGAGGCATCTGTATCGAAACATTTCCGACACGCCATCGTTGGGCCCTCCACAAGCATTCGGGGGGACGACATGGTACGAACGGCACGCATCTTCGGGCTGGGGGCGGCACTGCTCGCGGCAGGCAACGCCTTCGCCGAGGATGACCCGCGCTTTTGCCCGACCCGCCCGAGCATCGGCGGATCGAGCTGCACCACCGAGCCGGGCCGCGTCCATGTCGAGGCCTCGTTCGTCGACTGGGAGCGCGACGACACCGCCGACCAGCGCGAGGACCGGATCGTCACGGCGGATCTGCTGGTGCGCGCGGGCGTGGGCTCCAAGACGGAGGTGCAGCTCGGCTGGACCGGCTATGGCCACGACCGCACCCGCGACAAGGCGAGCGGCGCGATCGACCGGGTGACCGGCACCGGCGACCTCCGCTTCGCGATCCGCCAGCATCTCGCGGGCGAGAAGGGCAAGCCCTTCTCCGCGGGCGTGGAGGGCTTCGTCACCGCGCCGACCGGCAAGTCGCCGATCGGCGACGGCACCTGGTCCGCCGGCGCGATCGTGCCGGTGCAATATGATCTGACCGAGAAGCTCGCCGTCGCCTTCACCGGCGAGGCCGATGCCGCCGCCAACGAAAGCGGGCAGGGGCGGCACTTCGCCTACAGCGGCATCACCAGCCTGCGCTACAAGCTCAGCGAGAAGGTGACCACGACCGCGGAATTCTCGCTGGAGCGCGACAATGATCCCGAGGGGCACGAGACCCATGCGCTCGCGGCGCTGTCGACGGCGTGGCGGCCGACCAAGGTGCTGCAGTTCGACCTGCTGGCGGTGGCGGGGCTGAACCGCAACTCGCCGGACCTGCGGCTGGTGGCGGGCGGGGCGGTGCTGTTCTAGCTATCCACCCAGGCGGGTGGAGGGCCGTTTTCGCACAATTCCGATCGTTGAGCGCCGCATTCGAACAACCCGAGACCTGCCGTTGGTTCATCTCCGACGGCGAAGGTTGGAACGGCGGAATTTGGTACATAGCGCCGTTAATGGCGCGCCTCTTCGATGACGGGTGTTTTGCCGACAGCAAGTGGAAATACTCGTTGTTGAACGGCTCCGCACGCGTCTCAGTCTTCCACAGCAAGGTCCGAGGCATCGGCGTCGTAATCGAGCAATTCCGCCGGCTTACATTGAAGCACCGCGCACATCTTAGCCAGCGTGGCGAAGCGGATGCCTCGGACCTTACCCGAGCGAAACAGAGATAATTGGGTTTCGCTGAGCCCCATTTTCTCGGCGAGCTGCTTGCCCGTCATGCCGCGCTTGGCGAGAGCGGCGTCCAACGTGACCTTGACCGGCATCAGAAGAACGCGTCCAGCTCTTCGCGCATCGCCGAGGCTTGGGCGAGGAGGTGCGAGAGCAGGACGAGAGTGGCGCCGACCACGCCGAGGGTGATCGCCGCACCGTCGAAATACGCAAAGGCGCCGCTGCCGTAGAGCAACCGGGTCAGCAAGGTTACGCCGAATACGCTGGCCAGCCCCCCTGCGAACAATGCCGAGCCAATCCACAGCAATAGCCGCGGCACCACCTGGCCGAATTCAGCGCCGGATGCGATCGACTTTAGCGCCTGACGCACCATCCACATCGCCCAAACGTAAATGCACATCGGCAGATGGAAGATCAGCATCGGCCCCGAAAGGCGCCCCGTCCATATCGGCGCGAGAACAAGCGTCGCAACGACGGCAAGGACTAGCACGAAGGGGACCGTCACCAGCCACATCAGCAGGCGGGCGCGGCCGCGGAAGGTTTCGATCGGCATAGCAGCTCCAGAGAGTTCGATAATTTAATCTTGACTTAAATTTCACCACTATGCAAATTTAATCCTAAGTTAAATTGGAGTGGTTCGGCAATGATCGCTGCCCTCGAAACCCACGGCCTTACCAAGGCCTTTGGCAAGGCTGCGCCGGCGGTGGACGGCGTTTCGCTGAACGTCCCGCGGGGCGCGATCTATGGCTTTCTCGGGGCCAACGGCGCGGGCAAGACAACGACGCTCAAGCTTGTTCTCGGGCTTTTGCGCGCCGATGCAGGGCGCATCCGGCTGTTCGGGCAGGATGCGGCGCGCGAGCGCGGGCGGATCGGGTCGCTGATCGAGGCTCCTTCCTCGTACGATCACCTGACCGGGCGGGAAAACCTCGATATCACCCGAATCCTATTGGGGCTGGCGAAGCGCGAGATTGACCGGGTGCTGGCGATTGTCGATCTGGCGCATGCCGCCGATCAGCGTGTCGGCGGCTATTCGCTCGGCATGCGCCAGCGGCTGGGCATTGCGCGGGCATTGCTCGGCGAACCGCGCCTGCTGATTCTCGACGAGCCGACAAACGGGCTGGATCCCGACGGCATCCGCGATATGCGTGTGCTGCTACGAAGGCTTGCCGAGACTGGCGACGTGACGCTGATCGTGTCGAGCCACCTGCTAAGCGAAGTCGAGCAGGTGGCGACGCATGTCGGACTGCTGCACCAGGGGCGGCTGTTACTGGAGTCGTCGCTCGAAGCACTGCTCGGCGGCGTCCCGTCGGTCGAGGTTGATACGGACGATCGGGTGCGGGCGGCGATGATCCTGATCGATGCCGGGTTCGCGGTGACGGAGGCGAGCGACAAGCTGCTCGTTGCAGCTGCCAACCCGGCCGAAATCGCGGCGATGCTGATGCGGGAGGGGCAGAGATTGTCGCACCTTACCCGTCATCGTCCTTCGCTCGAGGGCGTCTATCACCGCCAAATCGCTCTGGCAGCCTGAGAGCTTTGCATCATGATCATGCTACACCGCTATCTGTTTGCCGAAATCCTCAAGCTGCGTCGCAGCCTTGCGTTGATGCTTTGCGTCGCCGCGCCGGCGTGCGTCGCCGTGCTGGGAACGGTCGTTGCATTCGACCGGAAAACCCCGGTGCCGCTCGACAATTTTGTCGTCGGCGGCCCCGGCATCTGGTCGTTCGTGATGCTGCCGCTGGCGGTGACGGCGCTCAGCGTGCTGCTGGCGCAAATGGAGCATGGTTCGCGTAATTGGAACCATCTCCTTACCTTGCCGGGCGCACGGCCAAACCTGTTCCTCGCCAAGGCAATCGTGATGCTCGGCCTGATTGCGATGATGTCGGCGCTGCTTTGGGCATTCATGCTGGTTGGGGCGGCGCTGCTGACCGCATTGCATCCGGTGGGGGTGATCGGCGCGGTGGACACGGCACAGCTTGCCCAAATTTTGGCGCTGATGACGGTGTGCTCGGCGCTGGTGGCGATGCTCCAGCTCTGGGTGGCGCTCGCCTATCGCAGCTTTGTGGTGCCGTTAGTGTTCGGGATCGGCGGGACGTTCGTGGCGATCAGCACGATCGGCGCGGCCAAGGCTGCGTGGTTTCCGTGGTTGCTGGCGACGGACGTGCTAGCGACCAGGCCCGAGGTCCGGCAGACGGGGCTGCTGCTAGGCGGTATCGGAGGGCTCGCCGTACTCGGAGCGATGCTGGCGCATTTGGGCCGGCGGGAGGCTTAAGCCGTCTTGCCTCCCTGAAGGGAGATGTCGCGCTGCTCGACATTCATGACCTACTTTCGCGTCCGGCAGTGAGGCGGTGGCACTGAGTGGCCGAAATTGAGCTAACATCCATCCGTCTACTTCATCCGAGCGAATGACCGATTCTGACGCAGGCGGACATTCTTGCTGCCACATCGGAACGACTTGCTCTCGTCGCGAGCCGCCGTCTCAAACGGCTGGGATCAACAGCAGCTATCGCCTTCCGTCACCCGACAGCGTCCAGGCGGCAATCCACCAGTTTCGGTCGCTGGCGGAGACCGTCGATCATATAAAGCATCGTTCTCCTTGCGTCCGTGACGCTGTTCCCCATATGTTCCTAAGGCCCCTTTGGAGGGTCGCTCTTTGATCTCGTTGCATCACGTCCTTTCGCGCGTGACGCGATACGCCTCGCGCGCTGACGCAGGAGACGCCTGGGGGCCCGCGCGATTCTGCGCGAGCCTAAACTTCCTGAACTTTGCGTTCCCAAGTTGCCCTGCGGAGACAACTGCCGAAACGCGCGTGCGCCTAAACTTCCTAAACTTCGGTCGGCAGCAACCAATCGGCGCGACGGTTCCGCACTCGTTGCGGGTACGCGATGCAGCCCCGTCCTACGCCTCGCCAAGCCCCTCCAGATCCGCATCCTCGCGCCCCGCGTCGACGAACCGCGCCCGCAGCCACGACGCCGCTGGTCCGGGCGGCACATCCCGTCGCCAGATCGCGCCGAAGCGGTACATGCCGCCGGGGCTCTCCGGCATCGCCAGCCGCACCAGCGTGCCGGCGACCAGGTCCGGTTCGATCAGCGGCAGCGGCATGTTGCCCCAGCCGATGCCTTCGCGGAGCAGCGCGTGCTTGGCGCCGAGGTCGGCGAGCCGCCAGGTGCGCGGGCTCATCACCGCGAAGTCGCGGCCGGCGGTGAGCGGCGAGCGGTCGGAAAGCACGAGCTGGACATGGTCGCGCCCCGCGCCGGGCGGGATCGGGTCCATCCGGCCGAGCGGGTGGTCGGGCGCCGCCACCGGCACCATCGCTACCGATCCCGCCGCCTCGCACTCGATGCCGTTCACCCCCTGCGCCAGCGGGCCGGAAATGCCGAGCACCGCCTTGCCCTCCAGTACCAGGCTGGTGATCGCGCCCAGCGCCTCGACGTGCAGCCGCAGCGTCACGGTCGGAAATTCGGCGCGGAAGGCGCGCAGCACTTCGCCCAGGCGCCGGGTAGGCAGCATCACGTCGACGGCGAGGTTCACCTCCGCCTCCAGCCCGTCGAGCAGGCCCTTCACCTTGGCGCGCAGTCCGTCGATGCCCTGCGCCACCGTGCGCGCCTCGGCCAGCACCGCTTCGCCGGCGGTGGTAAGGCGGGGCTTCTTGGTGCCCTCGCGGTCGAACAGCAGCACGCCGAGCTGCGCCTCGAGATTGGCGATGCCGTAGCTGATCACCGACACCGCCCGGTTGAGCTGGCGTCCGGCGCCCGCGAAGCTGCCGCTGTCCACCACCGCGAGGAAGATGCGGAGCTGGTCGAAAGTGGGGGTGCCCGGGTTTGACATTTCGATTTCCTGGAACGTTTCGCTCCAACTTATCCCACTGATTGGAGAAGTCGAGCCCGCCTATATCCCGGTCATCGAAAGCGCGCCGCGGCCCGGCGCACCTTCAAGGGAGACCCAAGATGATCGAACTTCGCCCCTTCTCCAGCCTCGGCGGTGCCAACCATGGCTGGCTCGACGCCAAGCACCATTTCTCCTTCGCCAACTATTATGACCCGGCCCGCACCAGCTGGGGCAATCTGCGCGTGTGGAACGACGACACGATCGCACCGCAGACCGGCTTCCCGCCGCATCCGCACCGCGACATGGAGATCATCACCTATGTCCGCGACGGCGCGATCACCCACCAGGACAATCTGGGCAATCACGGGCGGACCGTCGCCGGCGACGTGCAGGTGATGTCGGCAGGCACGGGCATCGCGCACTCCGAATATAATCGCGAGGACGAGACCACCCGCATCTTCCAGATCTGGATCCAGCCGACCCGCGGCGGCGAGAAGCCGAGCTGGGGCACGCGGCCTTTCCCGAAGACCGACCGCGCCGGCCAGTTCGTGGTGCTGGCGAGCGGCTTCGAAGGGGACGGTGACGCGCTGCCGATCCGCACCGATGCCCGCGTCGTCGGTGCGACCCTGCGCGCCGGCGAGACGGCGGAATACAAGCTCGGCAGCGATCGCCGCGCCTATCTGGTGCCCGCCACCGGTGCGGTGGAGATCGACGGCACGCGGGTGAACGCGCGCGACGGCGCCGCGATCAAGGATGTCGAGCTGGTCAAGATCACCGCGATCGAAGACAGCGAGATCGTGATGGTCGACGCGGCCTGAGCACAAGGCGGGTGGTACTTCGGTGCCACCCGCAATGCTGCTGCGGAATCAAATTGCATTAACTTGCATCATGCTGATTTAAAAAGAATTGTTGCCGCCATCTTGGAACGGCAACAAGCTTGGGCGGGTTCTCTCTGTTGACCGCAACAGGGAAACCGTCCTTGACCAACCATGCCGCAAGCACCCGACCGAGCAGCAACTTCGCGCTGATCTGCTTTTCGCATCTCCGCTGGAACTTCGTCTTTCAGCGACCCCAGCACCTCATGACCCGCTTCGCGCGCAACATGGACGTGCTGTTCTGGGAAGAGCCGATCGACGACGACAGCCCGACGCCGTGGCTGGAGCTGCGCGACGAGGGAGCGGGGGTCACGGTGGCGGTGCCCCATCTGCCCGGCAGCATGGGCGGCGATGCGCGGACGGCGGCGCTGCGCGCGCTGCTCGACGATCATGTCGCGGGCGTCGGCGAACAGCTGATCCGCTGGTATTACACGCCGATGATGCTGCCCTTCTCGAGGCATCTGGTGGCCGCCTGCACCGTCTATGATTGCATGGACGAGCTGAAGAATTTCCGCTTCGCGCCCCCCGAGCTGATGCCGCTCGAGCAGGAGCTGTTCGGGCTTGCGGACCTGGTCTTCACCGGCGGCTACAGCCTGTACGAGGCGAAGCGCGAGAGCCATGCGTCGGTCCACCCGTTCCCGTCGAGCGTCGATAGCGCGCACTTCGCGCAGGGTCGCGGGCTGGTGCAGGATGTCGCCGATCAGGCCGGGCTGCCGCGTCCGCGCTTCGGCTTCTACGGCGTCATCGACGAGCGGATGGACCTGGAGCTGATCGCGGCGCTCGCCGATGCCCGGCCCGACTGGACGATCGTGATGGTCGGCCCGGTGGTCAAGATCGATCCCGCCGAGCTGCCGCAGCGCGCCAACATCGCCTGGCTGGGCTCGAAGAGTTACGCCGAGCTGCCGCTCTATGCCGGCGGGTGGGACGTCGCGCTGATGCCGTTCGCGATCAACGAGGCGACGCGCTTCATCAGCCCGACCAAGACGCCCGAATACCTCGCCGCCGGCCTGCCGGTGGTCTCCACCCCGATCATCGATGTGATCCGCCATTATGGCGACGTGGCGGGTGTTTTCGTCGCGGACGGCGCGGCGGCGTTCGTCGATGCATGTGACCAGGCGCTCGCGCTGCGCGGCACCGGCGATGCCTGGCGGATCGAGGCAGACACGCTGCTCGCCGAGCAGAGCTGGGACCAGGTCGCCGCGCGGATGCTTGGCCTGATCCTGCAGGTCGCCGAGCCCAACCAGCCGCTGCTCAAGCCGGTGCGCAGCGAGCATTACGACTATCTGGTGGTGGGCGCGGGCTTCGCCGGTTCGGTGATGGCCGAGCGGCTGGCGGCCGATGCCGGCAAGCGCGTGCTGGTGATCGACAAGCGCCCGCACATCGCCGGCAATGCCTTCGATCACAAGGACGAGGCGGGCATCCTGATCCACCAGTACGGCCCGCATATCTTCCACACCAACAGCGCGGATATCTTCGACTATCTGTCGCGCTTCACCGAATGGCGGCCATACGAGCACCGCGTGCTCGCCGAGGTGCGCGGGCAGTTGGTGCCGATCCCGATCAACCGGACGACGCTCAACGCGCTGTTCGGCCTGTCGCTGGAGACGGAAGAGGAGGCCGCCGATTTCCTCGCCGCGCGCGCCGAGCCGGTCACGGTGATCCGCAGCTCGGAGGACGTGGTGATTTCGGCGGTGGGCCGCGAGCTCTACGAGACCTTCTTCCAGGGCTACACCCGCAAGCAATGGGGGATCGATCCGTCGGATCTCGACAAGAGCGTCACCGCGCGCGTGCCGACGCGGACCAACACTGACGACCGCTATTTCACCGATCGCTTCCAGGCGATGCCGCGCGACGGCTTCACCGCGATGTTCGCGCGCATGCTCGACCATCCGAACATCGACCTCGAACTGGGCGTCACCTTCGAGGAGGCGAAGCGGCGGTTCAGCTTCGACCAGGTCGTCTATACCGGGCCGATCGACGAATATTTCGACTTCCGCTTCGGCAAGCTGCCCTACCGCTCGCTGCGTTTCGAGCATGTCCATGAGGACCGCGAATGGGCGCAGCCGGTGGCCGTGGTGAACTATCCGGACGAGAAGGTGCCGTACACGCGAGTGACCGAGTACAAGCACCTGACCGGTCAGCAGGCACCGAACACCAGCCTGACCTATGAGTATCCGAGCGCGGAGGGGGACCCGTACTACCCAATCCCGCGGCCGGAGAACCAGGCGCTGTTCAAGCAGTACGAGGCGCTTGCCGAGGCGACCAAGGGCGTGCTGTTCGTCGGCCGGCTGGCGACCTATCGCTATTACAACATGGACCAGGTCGTCGGGCAGGCGCTCGCCACCTACCGCCGCCACATCGCCGAAGAACGCGAGACCCCGCCGCTCAAGGCCGCGGCGCTGGCGGAGTGAGGGCTGCTGCTTCTTGTCCCCCTCCCGCTTGCGGGAGGGGTTAGGGGAGGGTGAGTGAGGGTAGCAAGCGATGCCGCTTCAGAAAGAACCTCCACGTCGCCCCCTCCCCCAACCCCTCCCGCAGGCGGGAGGGGGGATTGAAGGTGGGAGAGGAGAAGGTGCTACGCCGCCTTGGCCGAGCCGTCGGACGCGCTGGGGCGGTCTTTCCCCGCCTCCACCCCAATGATCGGCCAGTGCGGCGCCTTGTCGTCAAGCGTGCGCAACAGACGGAGGAACTCGACCTCGGTATCGTCATAGGGGACGCCGCCGACGTCAAAGATGTCATGGAACCACTTGTCCTTGAGCCCCGCGAGATTCGGGTTTTCCCAGGCCGCCCAGGGCAGGTGGGTCTGCGTCTTGCCGCGCACCAGGCCCCAGCAGAACGCGCCGACATGGCGGGCCTTGGCGACCGGCAGGATCGCCTCGAAGGTGCTGCCCGCCGGGCGCGCCATGAATTCGGTGCACCAGAGCGGCCGGTTGAACACGCTCAGCCAGTCGATCCGCTGGGCGAAATCCTCGGCGGTGCCGTAATTGTGGAAGGAGATCACGTCGGACAGCCCGGTCTGCGCCTGCTGGAGCGGTGTGAGCAGCTCGGGCGAGGACCAGTCGCCAAGCCAGATGCCGCTGGTCAGCGGCTGCACCGGGCGCATGCTCCGCGCCCAGTCAAAGGCGTCGACCAGCACCGGCAGGACGAGATCGGCCTTGGCGCCGAGCTCGTCGGCGTCGCAGAGCGAGACCTCAGGCCCGTTGTCCGGCTCGTTCCAGATGTCCCAGGCGAGCACGCGGCGATCGGTGCGGAAACGGCCGACCACGCCCTTGATATAGGCCTCGAGCCGCGGCCGCTGGGCCGGATCGCGCAGCGCCGGGATGCCCGGCGACTGCACCCAGCCGGAATTATGCACACCGGGGGTCGGCGCCGGCTGGGGGCCGAGCGCGGGATCGGGGTGCCAGCAGGAATCGAACAGCACCAGCATCACCCGGATGCCGTAACCGTCCGCCACCGCCAGCAGCGTGTCGATGCGATCGAGAAAGCCGTCCGGATCTTCCGCCCAGAGCAGATCATGCAGGTAAACGCGCACGGCGTTCATGCCGACATCGGCCGCCAGCGCCAGCTCGGCACGAATCGCTTCGATGTCGAAGGTCGCTGCCTGCCACATCTCGAGCTGGTTGATCGCGTTCGAGGGTGTGAAATTGCAGCCCATCACCCAGGGCTGCTGCGCGAACCACGCCTTCGCTTCTGCTTCCGTCCAACGCTCGACCATCGCTTCACACTCCGCCGCCGGCATCGCCGGGTTCTGCCCATAACCGTTGCTAACCATGTTGTTTTTATAGGCGGAGAAGTGAATTGCGGATGTACCCGCTACGCGCTTCTTCGGAGGATGGCGGCGTGCTTTCGCGATGAGCCGAGCCGGTCGCCTAACCTAGGTTGCTTGCAGGCTGCGTTTCGCCGCCGGACCAGCCAATGAGGGCATGCATGACACCACTCGAACTCTGGGGCGGTGCCGAGTGTACCGTCAATCGCGTCGGCGATCGATTCCGCGATCAGGCGATCGAGACCGGCCATCACGCGCGGCTGAAGGATCTGGATCGGATCGCCGCGCTGGGCGTCAAGGCGCTGCGCTTCCCCGTGCTGTGGGAGCGGGTCTGCCCCGACGATCCTGCCGCTTGCGACTGGACCTGGAGTGACAGCCGGCTGGCGCGGCTGCGCGACCTGGGCGTGCGGCCGATCGCCGGGCTGGTCCACCACGGCAGTGGTCCCCGGCGTACCCATCTGCTCGACCCCGATTTCGGCAGGAAGCTTGGCGACTATGCCGCGCGGGTGGCCGAGCGCTATCCCTGGATCGAAGACTGGACCCCGGTCAACGAGCCGCTGACCACCGCGCGCTTCGCCGCGGTCTACGGCCATTGGTATCCGCACGCCCGCGACGAGGGCAGCTTCTGGCGCGCGCTGGTGCATCAGGTCGAGGGCGTGGCCTGCGCCATGGCGGCGGTGCGCGCCGTGCGGCCGGATGCGCGGCTGATCCAGACCGACGATCTCGGCAAGACCTATGGCACGCGCGCTACCCAGGCGCAGGTCGCCTATGACAATGCCCGGCGCTGGATGGGGTGGGACCTGCTGTGCGGCCGCGTTGTGCCCGGTCATGCCTTGTGGGAGCGGCTGGCCGGTTTCGGCCTCGCGGCGAAGTTGGAGGCGCTCGCCGAGACCGCCTGTCCGCCCGACGTGATCGGCATCAATCACTATCTCACGAGCGACCGGTTCCTCGACGAGTATGTCTCGGTCTATCCGCCGGCGATGCGCGGCGGAAACGGCAGCATCGCCTATGTCGATACCGAAGCGGTGCGGGTGCTCGATCCGGCGCCGAACGGGCTCGCCAATGCACTGGCCGAGGCGTGGGCCCGTTACCGTATCCCGATCGCGATCACCGAGGTCCATAACGGCTGCACCCGCGAGGAGCAGATGCGCTGGATGCGGGACGCCTGGGAAGATGCCGAGGCGGCGCGGGCAGCAGGTGTCGAGGTGCAGGCGGTGACTGCCTGGTCGCTGTTCGGCGCCTCGGGGTGGAACACGCTGCTCACCTCGCCCGGCATCTACGAGCCCGGCGTGTTTGACGTCCGCGGCGGCGAACCTCGGCCGACGGCGATGGCGCCGCTGCTACAGGCGTTGGCCCGAGGCGAACGGCACGATCACCCCGCGCTCGACGGGGAGGGGTGGTGGCAGCGGGACCTGCGCGTGACGCATCATCTTCGGCCGCATCCCGAGCCTTGCGCGCGCTCCGGGAGGGACGTCGGCTCCCGCCGCCCCTTGCTGATCGCCGGCGCGAGCGGCACGCTGGGGCGGGCACTCGCCCGCACCTGCGACGTGCGCGGGCTCGCCTATGTGCTCACCGATCGCACGATGCTGGACCTTGGCGACGCTGCCTCGATCGCCGCGGCGCTCGACACGCATGAGCCCTGGGCGGTGATCAACGCGGCGGGCTGGGTGCGCGTCGACGATGCCGAGGAGGACGAGGCGGCGTGCTTCGCCGCCAATTGCCTGGGCGCGACCGAACTCGCGATCGCGGCGTCCGAGCGCGACATCGCGACCGTCAGCTTCTCCAGCGACCTTGTGTTCGACGGTGCATCGGATCGGCCCTACATCGAAGCTGATCCTTGCGCGCCGCTCGGCGCCTATGGGCGCAGCAAGGCGGCGATGGAGGCGGCGATCGGCGAGCTGTTCGGCCGCCACCTGATCGTGCGGACGGCGGCGTTCTTCTCGCCCTGGGACCAGCACAACTTCGCGGTACAGGCAATCGAGGCGCTGGCGGCGGGGCGACGGTTTGCCGCCGCGAAGGATCAAGTCGTTTCCCCCGCCTATGTACCCGATCTGTGCAACGCGGTGCTCGACGAACTGATCGATGGAACGAGCGGCATCCTGCATCTTGCCAACCAGGGGGCGGTAAGCTGGTCGGACTTCGCTACGTCGGTAGCAGAGGCCTGCGGGCTGCCGGCCCGACTGGTCGATCCGGTCCCCGGCGCCGCGCTTGGCTGGAAGGCGGCACGCCCCTGCCATGTGCCGCTCGCCAGTCAGCGCGTGCCGTCGCTCGAGGCTGCGCTGCAGGCCTTCGCCACCACGCCCGAGGTGCTGGAACGCATCGATAGAGCCGGGCAGGAGGTCGAGGCGATGCAAACGGCGTGAGGCCGGCGCCTCCGGCAATGCCCCTCTTGCGCTGGGCAGCCGGAGCGCCGATGTAGTCGCGGGCAATAAACAACCACGAGATCATCCCACATGCATCCGCTTTCCGGTCAGATGACCATCGATCCCGTTACCGGCGCTCTCGTTCCCATCGTCATCGAGCAGTCGAGCCGCGGCGAGCGCAGCTTCGACATCTATTCGCGCCTGCTGCGGGAGCGGATCGTGTTCGTCACCGGCCAGGTCGAGGACCATATGGCCTCGCTGATCACCGCCCAGCTGCTGTTCCTCGAATCGGAAAATCCGAAGAAGGACATCTGGATGTACATCAACTCGCCGGGCGGCGTCGTCACGGCGGGCATGGCGATCCACGACACGATGCAGTATATCCGCCCGCGCGTCGGCACGGTGTGCATCGGCCAGGCGGCGTCGATGGGCTCGTTCCTGCTCGCGTCCGGCGAGCCGGGCCTGCGCGTGGCGCTGACCAACGCCCGCATCATGCTCCACCAGCCCTCGGGCGGTGCGCAGGGCATGGCGTCCGACATCGAGATCCAGGCCAAGGAAATCCTGCGCATCCGCGCGCGCATGAACGCGCTGTATTCGAAGTATACCGGCCAGCCGATCGAGAAGATCGAGACGACGATGGACCGCGACTCGTTCTTCGAGGCCGAGGAGGCCAAGGCCTTCGGCATCGTCGACGAGGTGTACGAGAAGCGCCCGGTGCCGAGCGAGGATGCGGCAGCGGCAAATTAACACTATACCCCTATCCTCGGCCGCCTGATGATTCCCGGTGCATGGAACGTCAGGCGGGCGGGGCGATTTATGGATTGCCGGAATTTCGCCTGCGTGTAGGATGGCAGGCGAGCGTTACGCGCCCGAGGCGCGAAGGATGGATTGAATGACCAAGCTCAGCGGCGGTGACTCGAAGAGCACGCTCTATTGCTCCTTCTGCGGCAAGAGCCAGCACGAGGTGCGCAAGCTCATCGCCGGCCCGACCGTGTTCATCTGCGATGAGTGCGTCGAGCTGTGCAACGACATCATCCGCGAGGAAACCAAGTCCTCGCTGGTGTCGAAGAAGGACGGAGGCGTCCCCTCGCCGCAGGAAATCTGCGACGTGCTTGATGACTATGTCATCGGCCAGAAGAAGGCGAAGCGCGTTCTCTCGGTCGCGGTGCACAACCACTACAAGCGGCTGAACCACGGCGCCAAGGGTGCCGATGTCGAGCTCGCCAAGTCGAACATCCTGCTCGTCGGCCCCACCGGCTGCGGCAAGACGCTGCTGGCGCAGACGCTGGCGCGCATCCTCGACGTGCCGTTCACCATGGCGGATGCCACTACACTCACCGAGGCCGGCTATGTCGGCGAGGACGTGGAGAACATCATCCTCAAGCTGCTCCAGGCCTCCGACTACAATGTCGAGCGGGCGCAGCGCGGCATCGTGTACATCGACGAGATCGACAAGATCAGCCGCAAGGCCGAGAATCCGTCGATCACCCGCGACGTGTCGGGCGAGGGCGTGCAGCAGGCGCTGCTCAAGCTGATGGAAGGCACCACCGCCAGCGTTCCGCCGCAGGGCGGCCGCAAGCACCCGCAGCAGGAATTCCTGCAGGTGGACACGACCAACATCCTGTTCATCTGCGGCGGCGCCTTCTCGGGCCTCGAGAAGATCATCGGCGATCGTCTGCAGGGCAAGTCGATCGGCTTCGGCGCGCATGTCGCTGCACCCGACGAGCGCCGTACCGGCGAGCTGCTACGCCAGACCGAGCCGGAGGATCTGCTCAAGTTCGGCCTGATCCCCGAATTCGTCGGCCGTCTGCCGGTGATCGCGACGCTGGAAGACCTCGACGTCGAGGCGCTGATCAAGATCCTGACCGAGCCGAAGAACGCCCTGGTCAAGCAGTATCAGAAGCTGTTTGACATGGAAGCGGTCAAGCTCGGCTTCACCGACGACGCGCTCACCGCCGTCTCGAAGAAGGCGATCGAACGCAAGACCGGCGCGCGCGGCCTCCGCTCGATCCTCGAAGGCATCCTGCTCGACACGATGTTCGACCTGCCCAGCATGGACGGTGTCGACGAGGTGGTGGTCGACAAGGACGTGGTCGAGGGCCGCAAGGAGCCGGTTCGCATCTACGCCAAGAAGGAAAAGGCCGGCAGCGCCGCCTGATCCGTAAGGGCTGTGTCGTACGAAAGGCGCGTGGGTCACCTGACCCGCGCGCCTTTTCGTTTCTCAGCAGGCGGGGGCCGGCTTTGGTGCTGCCCGCTGCCGCCCGTTGAGCAGCAGCAACAACAGGCTGGATCGGCGCACTACCAGCAGGTGGAAATAATATAGAGCCAGCAGCGCCACCGGCGCGATGACGGCCATAGCCTGCCACGGGCCGAGGCCGGTGGGGTAGAGCAGCCAAAGCAGCGCCAGAATGGCCGGCACGTGCAGCAGATAAATCGTGTAGCTGGCGCTGGACAGGTCCGATTGCCACTGGTGGCAGCGCTGCAATGAAAAGGCGCTTCGGAATACCAGCGACGTGACCGCGAACCCGGCGATTGGTCGCGCGATGAAGAAGATCAGCATCCGCAGCTTGCCATCGCCGGCCATCCCGATGACCGAGAGATCGAGGACCGCCATCGCCAGCCCCACGGCGTACACGACGCGCGGCGGTGACAGGATGAGGTTGCGGATTGCCTGCACCCGGAAGGCGGCATGGCCCAGCGCGTAGAACAGGCAGAAATAGACGGTCTGGCGCAGCAGAAAGGCGATCGGTTGCAAGCCGGCCATGTTCAATGCCTTGCCCGCCGCCCAGATCGAAAGCGATGCCCCGGCGCCGGCGAGCCAGAGCGCGGCGATGACGGAAAGCGGCTTGCGGGCGGCGAAGTCCCCCAGCGCTTCGATCCGCCGTTCCTGTGCGCGAAGTGCGAAGGTGAGCGGCACGTAGAGCGCGAGTGCGATCAGGAACCACATGTGCATGTGCCAGTCGCTCGGCTGCCAGGGGAGGTAGTTGCCCATGAAGCCGCGCCGTGTCGCCAGGTCGGCGATCAACAGGTGCGAGACCGGCACGACGAAGATGAGCCCGACCGCCAGCGGCACCAGAAGCATGACAAGTCTACGCCGGATCCACGTCGTCGGCGCCGCTTTCCCGACCGTCAGCGCAGCAAAGAAGCCCGATATCGTGAAGAATGCCTCCATCCTGCACAGATGCGAGGCATCTTCGATCATGTTGAAGGCCGTGATGTCGGACAGGGCAGCGCAATGGACGATCAGTCCTGCGGCAAACAATGCACCACGCCAAACGTCCATGCCATATATCCGGTTGGACGATCCCGCTGTCGTCGGCTGCATGAAGCTGCGCCCCCCTGTGTCGACCCTGCCGAAGGTCCGACGGGCTAGTGCGCATCAGTAGAGGCTGAGTTTGTGAAGTGACAGCGCTAAGCGCCTAGAGTTAATGCGGAAAACTGCCTAACATATGTTGCTTTAATGTCTTCTTCTGGGACGGAGCGTTGGGAGGCAGACAGTCAGGTTGCATCAGATCGGCGCGCCCGCAGGCGATACCGCTATTTGTCCGCAGAGGGCCCTGCGCGCGGCGTGTCGAGATGTGCCGGCCATTGCAGGCCGTGCAGAAGCTCGGCGAACGCTGATTCGAGCGTCGCCGAGCGCGACCAACTCCCGCGGGCCGCCACCAGCCACGTGCCGCCCGCCGGGCAGAACAGATAGCTTTCGGAGGTGAGCGGTTGTTGCTTGCCCTCGAGCGTCCCAGTCATCGTGAAGCGCGCGTGATAGGCGACGTCCGGCGCGCGTCCGGACGGGGAGGGCCAGCGGTCCTGTGCCACAAGCTGCACATCGGCATTGCTCTGGGCGACGTTGCGCTCGATCTCGGCGAAAGACTCTGCACAATCACGATCCGGCGCTGCCGGATAGACGTACAGCGTCACGAAGCCGAGGTCGCCGCCACGCCGCAGCGAATAGCCGGCGCTGACATCGAGCTGCTCGGCGTCATAGGCGTGGATGCGGGTCCGCAGGGCGTTGCCCAATCGCTCGGGGAACGTCATGTCGCTGGCGGCATGCGTCCAGTCGCCCTCGACGCGCAGATCCTCCTGCGCGCTGGCCGGCAATGCGGCGAGCATCAGGACAGGCCCCAGGATCAGGCCGCTAAGCAGTTTCATTCCTCACCCCAGCAGGTCGTGCGCATCTCGTGGTGCGGCCGAAGGGTCGCAGAGCCTTGCGGACGATGCAAGCCGGGCTGCGCCGATGCACCCTGCGCGCGGGTCAGAAGATGCCGGGCAAGAACCGCTTCACACGGGCGGCATAGGCTTCATATTGGCGGCCGAAGCGCGCGTGGAGCAAGGCTTCCTCTTCGGCTACGCGGATCCATGTACCCCAGGCGAACAGCGGCAGCCCCAGGATCAGCCCGCGCCAGTGACCGAAGGCGACGGCGATCGCCAGCAGCATCGCGAACAGCCCGGTGTAGATCGGGTGCCGGATCGTCGCGAAAGGCCCCCAGGTGACGAGGTCATGGTCCCGGCGAGTGCGGGCGGCGAAGCTCCAGTTGCTGCCCATCGCGGTCGTTGCGGACAGGAACAGGCCGATACAGGTGCCGACGAGCAGCGCGACGACGACTGCCTGACCGAGCGCAGCCGCCGACATGGCTTGCAGCGTCAGTCGCATCGGGCCGAAGGCGACGAGGAAGAAGCCCAGCCCCTGCAGCCAGATGCCCCGCCCCGATCGACTGCCGATCTGCGCGCCGGCTTCGCCCCGACCCATGCGGCGGGCGCGGACGAAGCCCACCGCCGCCACGAAGGCCAGAAGGCCGATCAGCAAGGCAACGAGCGCCGGAACGCCCACAGCCGTGGGTGCAATGATCGCGCTCATCGTTGACGCGCTCCGCGCTGGAGCGCGTCCACCGCTTCCGAACGGCGCAGGATGTGCGCGTGCGGATCGAGCACGACGTGCGCGGCGGCCGGCAGGGTTAGCGTCGCGGTGCCGCCGGGCATGGCGACCTTCTGCAGCTTGCCGTCGATCGAGACGTCGACGGGGAGCGGGAAGGGGCGGTCGCCGCTTGTCTTCCAGCGCAGCGTCAGCCGGTCGCCGGTACGCTCGCTCATCAGTTCGGGCAGCTCGGCCCCGTAGAGGTAGACGTCGAAGAACCATTGCAGGTCCTGGCCGGTCACCTGACGCACGATGCCGATATATTCGGGCGTGGTGCCGAAGCGGGGCGTGAAGTTGCCCGGCTTGGGGTCCGGACGGCCATAGACGATGCGCCGGGTCACCTCGAAGAACTGCTCGTCGCCGATCAGGTAGCGGAGCGTGTGGAGGACCCAGGCACCCTTGTAGTAGATATCCTGGCCCGGGCCGCCCTTGTCCTCCTCATACACCTCTTCCTCGGTGCGGATCTTGCCCGCGACGATTGGCGCCTTGTTGCGAATGGCGAGGCGATACTGGTCCATCATCGCGGCATAGCGGGCATCGCCTTCGCGCCACTGGCCGTAAAGCGGCTGCATATATTGGGTATAGCCCTCATGCAGCCAGTAATCGTCCCAGTTGGCGGCGGTCAGTTGATTGCCGAACCATTCATGGCCGAGTTCGTGCTGGAAGATCTCGTCGAAGCCCGACGGCGTCTTGCGATAGTTGTTGCCGTACGCGTTGATCGTCTGGTGCTCCATGCCCATGTGCGGCGTCTCGACCACGCCGAGCTTCTCGTCGCCCCAGGGGAAGGGGCCGATCATGCTCTCGTAGAAATCGACCGTGGGCGCGAACTCGGCGAACAGCGCCTCGGCCTTGGCCTCGCGGCCTGGCAGATACCAGTAGTGCAGCGGGAAGCTGTTGCCGAAGCGGCTCCTGTAGGTGGCGGTAAGCTCCTGATAGGGGCCGATGTTCAGCGCCACGTCATAGGGATTGGGGCTCTTGGCGCGCCAGTGCCAGGTAGTGCGGCCGTCGGCTAGCGTCTCTACCCGCAGCAGCTTGCCGTTGGAGGGGGCCTTGAGCCCCGCGGGCACGGTGATGTGCAGGTCTACCAGCGCGGGTTCACCCTGCGGGAAATCGAGGCACGGCCAGAACAGGTCGCAGCCATAACCCTCCGCGGTGGTGGCGATCCAGGGCTTCTTGTCGACGGGGGTGGTCGCCCAGACGAGGCCGTCGTCCCAGGGTGCGCGCACCGCGACGTGCGGCGTGCCGCCATAGGCGATCTCGGCGACCACCGTGTCGCCGGCCTCGATCGGACGGGGCAGGGTGATGAACAGCCGGCCTTCCGGATTGCGCCACTGCGCGGGCGCCAGCGGCTTTCCGTCGATCCTGATCGCGCTGACCGGCAGGTTCCGATCGAGATCGATCTGCAGTTCGCGCTGCGGTGCGCTGGTACGTAGGGTGAGCGTGGCGGTGCCGTGGAGGGCGTAGCTGGCCGGGAGCACCTCGATCGCGAGATCGGCGTGCTCCAGACGCAGCGCAGCCCGTGCGGGGGCGATCGCGCCGCCCGAGGCCTGGGTCGTCGGCGTGATCGGCGGCTCCCCGCGCTTCTGGGCCTGCGCCGGGCCCATCGTCGTCGTGAGCGCGGCCATGGCCATCGCGAGTGTCGAAATCTTCAATGCGTCCCCCAAATCACCTTGCCGTCGCGTTCCATCGGCGAATCGACAGGTCTCGGGCATGATAGCGCTGCCGCGCCGCGACGCGAGAGACCGAAGAACGCTGGGCAGGGCTGGAGTTTTCCACCGCAATCTGGGTTAATGCGACCACGCGATTGATGCGATCGTTCCAGGCCCCATATATAAGGCCTATGGTGCCCCCAGCTGGGGGCAGACCCGGAGTTTTCATGAAGCAGTCCTATCCCGTCCTGCCGCTTCGCGACATCGTCGTCTTCCCGCACATGATCGTGCCGCTGTTCGTCGGCCGCGATAAGTCGGTAGCGGCGCTGGAAGCGGCGATGGCTGCCGACAAGGAGATCTTCCTCGTCGCGCAGCTCGATCCGGCCGAGGACGATCCCGGCCGCGAGGATCTCTACGATACCGGCGTTTCCGCCGAAGTGCTGCAGCTACTCAAGCTGCCGGATGGCACGGTGCGCGTGCTCGTTGCCGGCAAGGAGCGCGGCAGCCTTACCTCGATCGAGGAAACCGGCGCCTATCTCACCGCGCATGTCGAGCCCGTAACCGAGGCGGACGACACGCTGGAGGACGCTGCGGTCGAGCTGAGCGCCGAACTCAAGGCGCTGATGCGCTCGGTCGTCGAGCAGTTCGAGAATTACGCCAAGCTCAACCGCAAGCTGCCGGCCGAGACCGCCGTGCAGCTCGGCGAGTTGGAGGACCCGTCGCGCCTGGCCGATGCGGTTGCCGCCAACATTTCGGTGAAGGTGGCGGACAAGCAGTCGCTGCTGGTCGAGAACGATCCGCAGAAGCGTCTCGAAATGGTGTTCGCCTTCATGGAGGGCGAGCTCGGCGTGCTGCAGGTCGAGAAGAAGATCCGTAGCCGCGTCAAGCGCCAGATGGAGAAGACGCAGCGCGAGTACTACCTCAACGAGCAGCTCAAGGCGATCCAGCGCGAGCTGGGCAATGAGGGCGAAGAGGGCGAGGGCGACGAGGTCGCCGAACTCACCCAGAAGATCGCCACGCTCAAGCTCTCCAAGGAAGCCCGCGCCAAGGCGCAGGGCGAGCTGAAGAAGCTCAAGACGATGGCGCCGATGTCGGCCGAGGCCACCGTCGTGCGCAACTATCTCGACGTGCTGCTGGGCCTGCCCTGGGGCAAGAAGTCCAAGCTGAAGAAGGACATCGCCGAGGCGCAGGGCGTGCTCGACCAGGATCACTATGCCCTGGAGAAGGTGAAGGACCGGATCGTCGAATATCTCGCGGTCCAGGCGCGCACCAACAAGCTGAAGGGGCCGATCCTGTGCCTCGTCGGCCCGCCGGGCGTGGGCAAGACCTCGCTGGGCAAGTCGATCGCCAAGGCGACCGGGCGCGAGTTCATCCGCCAATCGCTGGGCGGCGTGCGCGACGAGGCCGAGATTCGCGGCCACCGCCGCACCTATATCGGCTCGCTGCCGGGCAAGATCGTGTCGAACCTGAAGAAGGCCGGCACCTCGAACCCGCTGTTCCTGCTCGACGAGATCGACAAGCTGGGCCAGGACTTCCGCGGCGATCCTGCCTCGGCGCTGCTCGAGGTGCTGGATCCGGAGCAGAACAGCAAGTTCAACGACCATTATCTGGAGATCGACATCGATCTTTCGGACGTGATGTTCGTGTGCACGGCCAACTCGCTCAACCTGCCGCAGCCGTTGCTCGACCGCATGGAGATCATCCGGCTCGAGGGCTATACCGAGGACGAGAAGGTCGAGATCGCCGAGCGGCATCTGGTCGCCAAGCAGATCGACGCGCATGGCCTGAAGGACGGCGAGTTCACGCTCACCAACGAGGGCCTGCGCGACCTGATCCGCTATTATACCCGCGAGGCCGGCGTACGGACGCTGGAGCGCGAGATCGCCAAGCTCGCCCGCAAGAGCCTGCGCAAGATCCTCGAGGGCAAGGAGACTCAGGTCACCATCACCCCCGAGAACCTCGCCGACTATGCTGGTGTCCGGAAGTACCGCTTCGGCGTGGGCGAGGAGGAGCACCAGATCGGTGCGGTCACCGGCCTCGCCTGGACCGAAGTGGGCGGCGAGTTGCTGACCATCGAGAGCGTCACCGTGCCCGGCAAGGGCGCGATCAAGACGACCGGCAAGCTGGGCGACGTGATGAAGGAATCGGTGGAAGCCGCATTCAGCTTCGTTCGTGCGCGGAGCCCGAGCTACGGCATCAAGCCGAGCCTGTTTGCGCGCAAGGACATCCACGTCCACCTGCCCGAGGGCGCGGTGCCGAAGGACGGCCCGTCGGCGGGCATCGGCCTGGTCACCTCGATCGTGTCGACGCTCACCGGCGTCGCGGTCCGCAAGGACGTGGCGATGACCGGCGAAGTGACGCTGCGCGGACGCGTGCTGCCGATCGGCGGCCTGAAGGAGAAGTTGCTGGCGGCGCTGCGCGGCGGCATCAAGATGGTGCTGATCCCCGAGGAGAATGAGAAGGATCTCGCCGAAATCCCTGCGAACATTCGCGAGGGGCTGGAGATTGTCCCGGTTTCGCACGTCGACGAGGTTCTGCGCCTCGCGCTGACCAAGCCGCTCACCGCAATCGACTGGTCGGATGCGGACGAACTCGCTACGCAGCCGCCCGCCGGCGTGCCCGCGATCGGAGATGCTTTGCATCATTGACATGACGTAACTTTTCTGACGCAATTCGCGCCGAAAGACTTTGACTCCGGCGGCTCGCCCGTGCTGACTCGCACGCTAGCGCAGCCGCCGCGACTCATTCGGCTATCCAATCCAATCAACGCGGTATCCCGCACAATATCAGGGGGTTTGCACCAGCATGAACAAGCAAGAGCTGATCGGTCAGGTCGCGGATGTATCGGGCCTGGCCAAGGGCGACGCGGTGAAGGCCGTCGAAGCGGTGTTCGACGTGATCACGGCCTCGCTCAAGAAGGGCGACGAAGTCCGCCTCGTCGGCTTCGGCACCTTCTCGGTCAGCAAGCGCAAGGCGTCGACCGGCCGCAATCCGCGCACCGGCGAGGAGATGACCATCAAGGCGTCGAACCAGCCCAAGTTCAAGCCCGGCAAGGTGCTGAAGGATTCGGTGAACTAAGCACCGAAAAAAATGCGGGCGGGGTGCGAAACGGGGCTGGACAGGCCGCCAGCCGCACCGTAAAGGCCCGCTTCCCGTTTCGGCCGCAGGGTTTCACCCACAGGCCAATGGGCGCGTAGCTCAGTGGTAGAGCACTGTGTTCACACCGCAGGGGTCGCTGGTTCAATCCCAGCCGCGCCCACCATGTAGAGAAGCCCGTCGGACTAGGTCCGGCGGGCTTTTTCGTTGCCCGCTCCACCGGCACGCGATAGGCGCGACAATACAGCCCATGGCCGGTCCTTCGATTGCCGCGCGCGGGCGCGTAGGGAGGCGGCTGCGATGTTGTGGGCAGGAGCGACGGTCGCGGCGGCGGCCTTCCAGGTGGCGCGCAATGCCTTCCAGCGCGGCATGATGGCCTCCAGCGGCCCTTGGGGCGCCACGCTGGTGCGCTTCCTGTTCGGGCTGCCCTTCTCGACCGCGCTGATGCTGGGCGCCATCGCGTTCGCCGGCCCGACCAACCTCCATCCGCATCTCGGCTGGGCCTTCTGGTGGCCGGCGCTGCTCGGCGCGGTGGCGCAGGTGCTCGCCACCGCGGCGCTGCTCCAGGCGATGCACCATGCGGGCTTCGCGGTCGGCACTGCGCTCCAGCAGAGTTCGGTGCCGCTCGCCGCGCTCGCCGGTCTGCTTGTCTTCGGCGATACGCTCAGCCCGCTCGGCTGGCTTGGCGTGGCGGTGACGACCGCCGGTCTGGCGGTGCTGGTCTGGCCGCGCAAGGTGGGCGGGGAAGGGCGGCTGATCCCCGGCGTGGTGTTCGGAACTCTGTCCGGCCTGTTGTTCGGGCTGGCGCTAAACGGCTTCCGTCATGCCGGCCTCGCACTGGAACCAGCGCACCCTTTCTTCGCGGCGATGACCAGCGTCACGCTGGTGCAGGCGGTGCAGACCGTCGGGCTGATCGCCTTCCTGCTGTGGCGCGATCCTGCCGCACTGCGGGCGGTGATCGCCGGATGGCGCGGATCGCTGGGTGCGGGGCTGTTCGGTGCGCTGGCCTCCTCGGGGTGGTTCTTCGCGCTCAACCTGGCGCCGGCGGCGGCGGTGCGCTCGCTCGGCGTCGTCGAGATGCCGATCGCCGCGGTCGCCGGGCATCGGCTGTTCCGCGAGGCCCTCAGCATGCGGCAGGCGATCGCCGGGCTGGCGGTCTGCATCGGCGTGGTGCTCACCGCCGGGCTTTGAGGGGAACCGTGAGGCGGAAGTCCTTGGAATAACAGCTTTGTGTCAGTGCACTGTCGACGTCGCCGCGCAGGATTGATGTCGCACAAGTGTAATTTTATAGTCTCTAAATCGTCATCACAACCGCATGATCGAGTCATTTTGGCCGTCTAGTGCGCCGGCTGGGCGCAAGAGGGGCATCGCACGCATCGCCACGCGCCCGGTTCACAACTAAGACGGGAGAAATTGCGCGATGGCGAGCTTCAAGCGCTACGGCCAACTGTTCATGACCACCGCCGCCACCGCGGCGCTCTCCGCCTGCAACGGCGCGGACAATGTGGCATCGCCTGGAGCAGGCAGCGTCGTGATCGTCGCGCCCACGCCGACGCCTAGCCCCGTGCCGACCCCGGCGCCCACTGCAGACATCACCGCCGCGCAGTTCGCCGCCGTGACCACCGTCAACGGCATCTCGATCACCGCAGACGAGCAGCTCGCACTGGTGAAGGGCGGTGCCAACAACAATGTGAACGGCCTGAGTGCGGTGATCTCCGGCCTGTTCCCGGCTGCCGCCACCTCGCTCACCACGGCGCTCGATCCGTCGTCGCTCGGCAGCTTCTTTACCAACACCAACTATGTCGGCGCGCTGAGCGGGCCGACCGACACCGCTTTCCAGCAGTGGACCTGCAACTCGACCACCGCGAATTTCGGCGGCACCGGCGCGGCCTGCACCGCCGTACCGGCGGTCGGAACCGGCGGCTCGACTGCGACGTGCCCGACGGGCACCACCGATGACGGCCTGGTCCAGACCTTCCGCGCCTGTCGCCTGCCTGCGGCGATTACCACCAACCTGACGCTGCCGAAGATCACCGGTGTGTTCTATCGCTTGCGCGGCCAGACCGAAGTCGGCACCGATCAGGGCGCGAGCGGCGGCACCGGCGTGACCCTGACCATCGAGCCCGGCGTCGTCATCGCCGCGGATTCGAGCGAGGCGACCAACGACCTGCTGCTCGTCAACCGCGGCTCGAAGATCCAGGCGGTCGGCACGCGCGAGGCGCCGATCATCTTCACCTCGCAGCAGAACCTGACCACCAACGGCGTCAGCGACGCGACCCAGGGCCAGTGGGGCGGCATCATCCTGCTCGGCCGCGCCCGCACCGCGGTCTGCGCCTCCGGCACCGGCGGCTCGAACCCCACGCCGTGCCAGCTCGCGATCGAGGGCGTCACCGGCCGCTTCTATGGCGGCACCGACGATGCCGACAGCAGCGGCCAGATGTCCTATGTCCAGATCCGCTATTCGGGCATCGCCATCTCGGATGGCAACGAGCTGCAGGGCCTCACACTGGGCGGCGTCGGCTCGGGCACGGTGCTCGATCATATCCAGAGCCACAACTCGGCCGATGACGGCATCGAGATCTTCGGCGGCGCGGCGAACATCAAGTACATCGCGGTCACCGGCGCCGACGATGACGGCTTCGACGTCGACAATGGCTGGCGCGGCTTCATGCAGTTCATGATCGCGGCCCAGAAGGTCTCCGGCGCCACGGCCGACTCCTTCTCGACCGAGATCGATTCGAACAATGCCGAGGACCTGCTGCCCCGCACCTGGGGTCGCTACGCCAACTTCACCTTCATCCAGACCGCGATCGCGCCCGCGGCGATCCGCCTGCGCGGCGGTGCGGACATGACCTTCGTCAACGGCGTGGTGAAGACGCCGTCGGGAGTGGCCTGCGTCAATCTCGTCGCGGGTGAGACGAGCGCGACCGATCGTTCGACGATCCGCGCCAAGAACGATGCGCTGCAGGACCAGGGCCCGCCGGTGTTCAACTCGGTGTTCTTCGCCTGCAACGGCCGCTGAGGCCGCAAGCACCCGCGAACCCGAGCCGGGGTGGTGCGCGCCACCACCCCGGCATCGCACGACCTTTCAAGACTGGATGACCCGGCCATGCAGCGACGCCACGCCTATGCCACGCTTCTTCTTCTGACGTCCCAGCTCGTGCCGGCGGCGGCGCTCGCCCAGAGCGCGGCGGCGCCCGCACCGACGCCGGCAGCCCCGGCGGCGAACCCGCAGGACACGGCCGCGCCGCAGGACGCGCAGCCGCCGGTCGAGGTCTCCGCGCCGGGCTTCGACGGCTCCGTGCCGCAGGAGATCGTCGTCACCAGTCGCTACATTCCCAATGTCGTCCGCGCGACGCCGCAGGTCGTCTCGGTGCTCTCGACCGAGGACATCGCCCGCACCGGTGAAGGCGACATCGCCGGCGCGCTCAGCCGCGTCACCGGCCTCAGCGTGGTCGGCGGCGGCTTCGTCTATGTTCGCGGCCTCGGCGACCGCTATTCCTCGTCGCTGCTCAACGGTTCGCCCTTGCCGAGCCCCGAGCCGCTGCGCCGCTCGGTGCCGCTCGACATCTTCCCGACCACGATCGTCGGCTCGGCGCTCGTCCAGAAGACCTATTCGGTCAATTACCCCGGCGAGTTCGGCGGCGGCGTGATCAACCTCACCACCAAGGCGATCCCGAAGAAGGATTTCCTCACCTTCGGCGGCTCGCTCGCCGCCGACGACGCGACCACCAGCGAGCTCGGCTATACCTATTATGGCGGCAAGCACGACTGGCTGGGCTTCGACGACGGCACCCGCTCGGTGCCCGACTTCATCCGCAACGCCCCCAAGGGCACGGGCATCATCCCGGCCGAGCAGGTGCTGCAGCTCTCCAACGCCTCGACCACGCTCCTCCAGCGGAATGCGCAGCTGCCGGCGAACTGGTCGGCGGAGATCAGCGGGGGCGGCGCGCTCGACCTCGGGGCGGACCAGCTCGGCATCGTCGCCTCGCTCGGTTACAGCAATACCTGGCGGACGCGGCTGATCACCCAGCAGGACAGCGTCAACACCAATGGCGACCTGCGCAACGATTTCCGCACGCTGCTGACCGACAACCGCGTCATCGCCAACGGCCTGCTCGGCCTCGGCTATGCCTTTGGCGACAACACCATTCGCCTCACCAACGTCTATATCCGCGACGTGCTCAAGCAGGGCCGCGGCGCGGCGGCGGAAGTGTACAACAATGCCAGCGGCCTGCGCTTCCAGCAGAACACCAACTGGTTCCAGCGCGAACTGTTCGAAACGCAGGGCGTGGCCGAACTCCGCCCGTTCACCGGGGTGAAGCTCGACCTGCGCGGCGCCTATGCCAATTCGAAGCGCAATGCGCCGTACGAGCGCCAGTTCGACTATCTCTGCTCGGCGACCACCACCACC
The DNA here is from genome assembly GCF_913774285.1 of uncultured Sphingomonas sp. GTDB lineage: Bacteria > Pseudomonadota > Alphaproteobacteria > Sphingomonadales > Sphingomonadaceae > Sphingomonas. The sequence goes on from NZ_CAJYHX010000019.1 coordinate 114,751, forward strand.
GGCCAGACCATTTCCTATGACGGCGGCAACGGCGCCACCGGCTTCCAGTGCAACGGCGCCTATCAGGTGACCCAGCGCTTCTCGCCCTTCGCCTCGATCATCTTCTCGGACCTGAACGAGAATCTTTGGACGGGGCAGGGCGACCTTTCCTACAAGCCCGACGCGATCCCGCTGACGCTGTCGACCGGCTATTATTATTCGGATACCAAGCGCTTCTCGCGGCGCCTGCAGTTCAACTACCAGACCAGCGTCGGCGGCGGCACCGCGCCGGGCTATCCGTACAACCTGCTGCGCCCGGACTATCTGCTCAGCCCGGACGTGGTGAACAATGCCTGCCCGCAGCAGGGCACCGGTGCGTGCACGATCCAGCTGCAGTTCAACACGCCGCTCGGCGCTTATGCCTATGATGCGGGCCTGCGTATCCATGCCGGCTATCTCCAGGCTGAGACCGATGCGATCGACGGTCTCCGCATCGTCGGCGGCGTGCGCTACGAGAAGGGCAAGCAGTTCGTCACCCCGGTCGACAGCCCGTCGACCAGGCTGGACAACGACTATTGGCTGCCCGCGCTGACGCTGACCTGGAATTTCGCGCCCGACATGCAGCTGCGCGGCAGCTATGCGAAGACGATCTCGCGGCCCCAGTTCCGCGAACTCGCGCCGCAGCAGTTCCGCGATCCGGACTCGGACCGCCTGTTCTTCGGCAACCCGCTGTTGCGCGACTCGACGCTCCAGAATTTCGAGGCGCGCTACGAGTGGTTCTTCGCGCGCGAGCAGCGCTTCACGCTCGCCGGCTTCTACAAGCGGATCCGCAACCCGATCGAGCAGGTCGGCTTCTACACCGGCTCGGACGACCGGCTGCAGACCGGCTTCACCAACCTGCCCAAGGCGACGCTGTACGGCGGCGAAGTCGAGGTGCAGAAGTACATCCCGCTCGACGGGCTGAACGGCGCCTTCTTCGCGACGCGCCGGATAACCGCGATCGCCAACTACACCTACACCCATTCGGCGATCACCGCGGACAATAGCTGCGCGCCGAACGTGCTCAACCAGACGATCGGATCGTGCCCGACCGGCTTCGGGCCAGCGTCGCTCCAGTTCCGTGACGGTGCGGCGCTCACCGGCCAGTCCGATCATCTGGTCAACCTGCAGCTGAGCCTGGAAGATACCGCGCGCCTGTCGCAGCTGACCTTCCTGTTCAACTATGCCAGCGACCGCGTCACCAATCGCGGCCCGTCCAACCTGTCGGGCACCGGCTTCCAGCCCGATGTGATCGAGCGGCCGGGCGTGCGCTTCGACATCGTCGGTCGGCAGGGCTTCGAGATCCGCGGCGCGCAGTTCGAGCTGAAGCTCGAGGCGCGCAACCTGACGCGCACGCGCTTCAACGAGCGCCAGACCTTCGACAGCGGCAAGATCGTCTACGCCAACCGCTATATCCAGGGCCGCACCTTCAGCATCGGTCTCAGCACGACCTTCTGAGCTGCGGCCTTTGGCGCGTGTCCGGAGGGGAGACCCTCCGGGCCGCTCACCAGCTCCAGGGTCGTTCGCGGAACCACTGGGTGATCACATATTTGGTGCCCGCACGCACCTTCATCGCATGGTGGATCGTCGCCGGATTGACGCTGCCATCGGGCCGAAGATTGTTCCAGGCGAGCAGCTTGCCGGGCTCGGGCTGGACGATCTTGTCGATCGCCTTGAAGCGCGTGGCACCGCCCGCCTCGACCTGGTTGAGATAGAGCATCACCGTCCAGGTGCGCTGGCCGGAGACATCACAGAATTTGTGGAAGTCGGGCGTACCGGGATCGAAGTAATCGGTGTGCGCCTTGAACTCCTGCCCGATCGCGTAGCGCTGGCCCTGCATCGGCTCGGCATGCGCGCCGTCGAGCCCGATGAAGTCGAGGATGCGCGCCTTGAGGTCGATCGCCAGCGGATCCTCGGCGGCGAGGTCGCAGGTCTCGCTGGTGCGGAAGGCGTAGTCGTCACCGGCGTTGGCGAGCGTGGAGGGGCGGCGCTTCTCGTCGATCCGCGCCACCAGCGCCGCGCATTGCGCAGCGTCGAGGAAGTTGCGCACCATGAACAGCGTCACCTTCGGGCTCGGCACCTTCTGGACGCCCGGATAGGAGAGAATGCGCGCGACGACGGGTTCGGAAGGATGGCCGCTGCCGAGCGTGGGAAGAGGAGGCATCTGCATGATCGCGCTTTTGCCAAAGCATGTGGTTTCATGCCAGCGGGACGCGCAATCGTCATAAATTTGCAGGTCGATTGTCACAAAGCCTGCGTAGCCGGGCGCCGTCCAGCAGGGGGATGACAGTGCATATCGACGTCGAACGGCATCCCGCAGCAGGAGGTGGGGCAGTGGCCGCAGCCGCGCAACTGGAGCCGCTGCTTGCCGAGGCTGCGCGGCTCGAAGCTTCCCATCTTCATATCGAGCCGAATGCCCAAGGCGTAGAGATTGCATTCCGGGCATCGGGCCTGCTCCATCCGTTCGGCGAAGTGGCGCGGGCCGAAGGCGACGCGCTGATCCGCCAGATCGCCGCCGCCGCGCGGCTGTCGCCGGACGGCATGCTGCCCCAGCGCGGCGAGATGCGCTGGGAAGGCGAGGTGCTCGACATCTATGTGCTGCCGGTGGTGCACGGGCAGCGGGTGGTGGTGCAGCGTGCGCCCCGCCAGGCCGGGCACCGCGAGCTCGAGGCGCTGGGGATGAGCGCGGCACTGGCCAACCACGCGCGCACGGCGCTGGCGCGGCCCGGTCTCGTGCTGGTGGCGGCACCGGCGGGGCAGGGCGGCAGCACGACGTTGCAGACGCTGCTGGGGTTCGCCGTATCGCGCACCCGGCCGGGCCTTGCCGTCGCGACCGGCGCGATGCCCGACATGCTGGGCGTGACCTGGGCGGACGGAGCGATCGTCGCCCCGGCGGAGACGCTGCGCGCGGCGATCGAACAGGACGTCGACGTGCTGATGATCGATTCGCTCGCCGATCGTGCGGCCGCCGCGGCGGCGATACAGGCGGCGCAGGCGGGGCGGCTGGTGCTGGCGGGCATCGATGCGATCGATTCGGTGGCGGCGATCCAGCAGATGCGCGGCTGGCGGGTGGAGGCCTTCCACCTTGCCTCCGCGCTCAGCCTGGTGGTGGCGCAGCGACTGGTGCGGCGGCTGTGCCCCGAATGCCGCGAGCCGGTGCAGGCCACCGGCTCGGTCTCGGCGCTGCTCGGCTTCGATCCCGGGGCGATCGTCTATGCCTCTGCCGGGTGCGTGGTGTGCGGGGGCACGGGATTCGCTGGGCAAACCGGCGTGTTCGAATCGATTCGCGGTGACGCGACGATCCGGCGGCTGGTCAATGACGGCGGCGACGCGGCGATTCTCGCCCGCCACGCCTTTATCAGCACCCCCAATCTGGGCTCCGCCGCGCGGCACCTCGCCCGCACCGGAGTGACCACGCCGGAGGAGGCGGTGAAAATTTCCCGCGGGCAGGGTGCGTAATCATCTTGCGCTCCGCTTCGGAGCCCGCTAAGCGCGCACTCCTTCACGGCGACCATAGCTCAATCGGTTAGAGCGCTGGTTTGTGGTACCAGAGGTTGCGGGTTCGATCCCCGTTGGTCGCCCCACTTTCCCCCTTCATCACAGCGCGGATCCATCCATGATCACCGACTGGGGCTTTCCCGATTTCGACGACCACGAGGGCGTTCACCTCTTCTCGGATCGGGCTTCCGGCCTTAGCGCGATCATCGCCGTCCACTCGACCGCGCTGGGTGCGGCTGCGGGTGGCGTGCGCTTCTGGCATTATGCCGATCACCGCGCTGCGATCACCGATGCGCTGCGTCTCTCGCGCGGCATGAGCTACAAGAACGCCATGGCCGATCTGCCCATGGGCGGCGGCAAGGGCGTGATCCTCGCCGACAAGCCGGGCGCGGAAGTTACCCAGGCGCAGCTGGAAGCCTTTGGCCGCGCGGTCGAATCGCTCCATGGCCGCTACGTGACCGCGGAAGACGTCGGCATGTCCGAGGCGCGCATGAAGGTCGTCGCGACCCAGACCAAGCATGTCTCGGGCCTGCCGGTGGCGGCAGGCAGCGCGGGCGGCGATCCGGGTCCGGTGACGGCGCGCGGCGTCTATCTCGGCGTCAAGGCGGCGGCGAAGCGTGGCCTGGGCGTCGATTCGATGGCCGGCGTGCGCGTGGCGATCCAGGGCGTCGGCTCGGTCGGCGGCGGGCTTGCCCGGCTGCTGGCGGCGGACGGGGCCAAGCTGACGCTGGCCGATGTCCATGGCGACCGCGCCAAGGCGCTTGCCGCGGAGCTGGGTGCCGAGGCGATCGACGCCGACGCGATCCTGACCCACGAAGCCGACATTCTCAGCCCGTGCGCGCTGGGCGCGATCCTTACCGAGCAGTCGATCGACGCGCTCAAGGTGCGCGTCGTCGCGGGCGGTGCGAACAACCAGCTCGCCACGCGCGAGGACGGCCATCGCCTGCACGCGCGCGGCATCGTCTACGCGCCGGATTATGTGATCAACGCCGGCGGCATCATCAACGTCGCGCTCGAATATCTGGGGCAGGGCGACCGTTCCGAGGTCGATGCGCGGGTCGAGAAGATCCCGGTGCGCCTCAATCAGGTGTGGGACGAAAGCGAAGCGACCGGCGATCCGTCGAGCGAAGTCGCCGACCGCATCGCCCAGCGCCTGATCGGGCGGTAATTCAAAGGCCCTCCCCACACAGGGGAGGGCCTTTTGCTATCAGAGCCACCCCGCCGTCTGCGCCGCGAGCCAGAGCCCGATCACGACGAACAGCAGCGCGGCGATGCGGTGCACGGTCGTCAGCGGCACGCGGTCGATCACCGCCTTGCCGAGGAACACCGCCGGCACATTGGCGAGCATCATCCCCAGCGTCGTCCCCGCCGTCACCGGCAGTACCGCATGGAAGCGCGCGCCGAGCGCAACGGTGGCGACCTGGGTCTTGTCGCCCATTTCGACCAGGAAGAAGGCGATCGCGGTGGTGAGGAACGCGCCAAACCGCGCGGGCTTGGGTGCCTCGTCCTCGTCGAGCTTGTCCGGGATCAGCGTCCACAGGCCCATCGCGACGAACGAGGCGGCGACCGCATAGCGGAACCACACGCTGTCGAGCAGTCCGGCCACTTCGGCACCCACCAGCGCGGCAAGAAAATGGTTGGCGATCGTCGCGACGAAGATGCCGCAGATGATCGGCACCGGGCGCTTGAAGCGGGTCGCGAGCAGGATCGCCAGCAGCTGGGTCTTGTCGCCGATTTCGGCGAGCGCGACCACCGCGGTCGAGGTGAGCAGGGCTTCCAAGAAAATCTCCGGGCCGGGCGGATGCGAATCCAACGACATCGCATCTCCCCGCCCGGCACGAGCGGAGATGCGACGCCATTGGTCTCGCCCGAACCTTGCGGCTCCGCCTGCGCCATGGCCTCTCGACCAAGTATGTTGACGCAAGCGCCCGGTGCACGCCGCACCGGCTGGCTACTCCCCAGATGACCGGGGCCGGGTAGCGGAGGCTGCACGGCTTTGCAACCCTATGCGCAAGGAGAGGCGGGGCGGTGCAATCCCCGCTTGGAATCGGGGGAGAAACCCGGCTACTCCAGCGCCGTGCCGATGCTACACGCCCTCGCCAATCCGGCGCGCTTCCTCAAGATCGCCCGGCCGCTGACGCCCGCCCTGTTCTGGGTGGGGCTGGCGCTGACGCTGGTCGGCGCCTGGGCGGGCCTCACCCAGACGCCCGCCGACTATCTGCAGAAGGACAGCGTCCGCATCCTCTACATCCATGTGCCGACCGCCTGGCTCGGCATGGGCGGATGGAGCAGCCTGGCGCTGGCTTGCCTGAGCTATCTGATCTGGCGGCACCCGCTGGCCATCGTCGCCGCGCGCGCGATCGCGCCGGTGGGGGCGGTGTTCGCCGCGCTGTGCCTGATCACCGGCTCGATCTGGGGTCGCCCGACCTGGGGTACCTGGTGGGAATGGGACGGCCGGTTGACCAGCATGCTGCTGCTTTTCTTCGTCTACATCGCATGGATCGCGCTTGCCCGCGCCGATGCCGAGCGGAGCGGCGATGGCCGTATCCCGGCGCTGTTCGGCGTCGCGGGAACAGTGCTATTGCCTATCATTCGCTATTCAGTGGTGTGGTGGAACACGCTGCACCAGGGGGAGAGCATCGGGCTCACCCGCAGCAGCATCGACGCGTCGATGCTCTGGCCGCTGTGGTTCACGCTGTCGGGCTTCAGCCTGCTGTTCGGCGCGATCGTGCTGATGCGGATGCGCGCGCTGCTCGCCCGGCAGAAGGTCGAAGCCCGGCTGCGGCGGAGGGCGGCGCAATGAACCATTGGTGGTTCGTGACTGCCGCCTATCTGGTGGTGGCGCTCGGCACCGGCAGTATCGCCGCCGCGAGCTGGTGGGCGATGCGTCGCGCGGAAGCCACGGCGGATGCACTGGGCCGCCGCCAGTGAAGGCAAAGCATCAAAGACTGACGCTGGCACTGCTGGCTGTGGCGGCAATCGTCGGCGCGGCGCTGCTGGCGCTCTCCGCGCTCAAGGACCAGGCCGCGTTCTTCTATGCCCCCGGCGACGTCGCCGGAAAGCCGCTGCCGCTCGGCAAGGCGGTGCGGCTGGGCGGCATGGTCGAGAAGGGCTCACTGGTCCGCGCCAAGGACGGTGTCTCGATCGCCTTCAAGGTCACCGACGGCAAGGATGTGGTGCCGGTACGCTTCCGCGGGGTGACCCCGGACCTGTTCCGTGAGGGATCGGGGGTCGTTGCCGAAGGCCAGTTCCAGCCCGACGGCAGCTTCACTGCCGACAATCTGCTCGCCAAGCATGACGAGCGCTACATGCCGCCGCAGATGGCGGGGAAGATGCACAAGAGCGAGTCGCTGGAGCCATGATCGCCGAAGCCGGACTCGCGGCGCTGTGGCTCGCCACCGCCTTCGCCATTGCGCAGCTGCTGCTGGGCGCCGCTGCCGCGCGTGCGGGTGACCCGGGCGCAATGTTGCCCGGCGTGCGCAAGATCGCGCTGGTCCAGGCGCTGTTCGCGCTGCTGGCCTTCCTGATCCTGATCTGGCTGTTCGTCACCTCGGACATGTCGGTGCTGCTGGTGGCGCAGAACAGCCATTCGCTGAAGCCGATGCTCTACAAGGTTGCCGGCGCCTGGGGGAACCACGAAGGCTCGATGCTGCTCTGGGTGACCGTGCTCGCGGTCGCCGGGGCAGGCGTCGCGCTGTTCGAGCGGCGGCTGGTGGCGGAGACGCTCTCCGCCACGCTGGCGGCACAGGCGGCGATCGCGATCGGCTTCTACGCCTTCCTCGCCTTTGCCTCGAACCCCTTTGCGCGGCTCAACCCTGCGCCGGCGGACGGGCAGGGGCTCAACCCGCTGCTGCAGGATCCCGGTCTCGCCTTCCACCCGCCGACGCTCTATCTCGGCTATGTCGGGCTCTCGGTGGCGTTCAGCTTCGCGGTCGCCGCATTGCTGATGCGCGACGTGGGCCCGGCCTTCGCCAAGGCGATGCGGCCCTGGGTGCTCGCCGCATGGATTTTCCTGACGATCGGCATCACCGCCGGCAGCTACTGGGCCTATTACGAGCTCGGCTGGGGCGGCTGGTGGTTCTGGGACCCGGTGGAGAATGCCTCGCTGATGCCCTGGCTGGCGGCAACCGCGCTGCTCCATTCGGTCAACGTGCTGGCGACCCGGGACGGCCTGCGTGCCTGGACGCTGATGCTGGCGGTGGTCGCCTTCTCGATGTCGATGGTCGGCACCTTCCTCGTCCGCTCCGGCATCCTGGTGAGCGTCCATTCCTTTGCGGTCGACCCGACGCGCGGCACCTTCCTGCTCGCGCTGCTCGGCATCTACATCGGTGGCGCACTGGCGCTGTTCGGTGCGCGGGTGGGTACGGTGACGCAGGGCGCGACCTTCCAGCTGGTCAGCCGCGAGGCGGCGCTGGTGCTCAACAACCTGCTGCTCAGCGTGATCCTGGGGATCGTGCTGATCGGCACGCTCTACCCGCTCGTCGCGCAGGCAATGGGCGTGCAGCTCTCAATCGGTGCGCCCTTCTTCGAGAAGACCGCGGTGCCGATCGCGCTGGTCCTGGTCGCCGGCACTGCCGCAGGGCCGCTGCTGCGCTGGCGCAAGGACTCCGTCCAAGCGCTGCTCACGCGCCTGACCATCCCGGTGGCGATCGCGGGCGTGGCCTTTGCGCTGTTCTTCGCCCTGTCGGGCTTTGCCTCGCCGATCGCGGTGCTGGTGCTCGCGCTCGCCCTCGGGCTCGCCGCCGCCAGCGTTGCGCCGCTGTGGAAGCGTAACCTGCGCCGTACGCCGCTGCCCATCTACGGCATGGTCGTCGCGCATCTCGGCATCGCGGTGAGCCTCATGGGCATGGCGGCGGACACGCTGTTCAAGCAGGAGCGGCTGGCCGCGGTCACCATCGGCGACAATCTCACCGTCGGTCCCTTCAAGGTGACGCTGGTCGAGGTGCGGCCCACCGTCGGCCCCAATTGGTCGGCGATGGAAGCGCGGCTGCAGGTCCAGCGCGGCGCCAGCGAGCCGTTCGAATTGATTCCCCAGCAGCGATTCTTCTCCAACCCGCCCACCAACACCAGCGAAGCCGCTATCGCCACCTTGTGGGACGGCCAGGTCTACACCGTGCTCGGCGCGGCGGACGGTGCGGGGCGCTGGCAGCTGCGGCTGTGGTGGAAGCCGTTCGTCACGCTGATCTGGGCGGGCGGCGGGCTGATCGCGCTCGGCGGCATCCTGTCGCTGCTGGGGCGCGTTCTCCGCGCCCGCCGCGAAGCGCGCGAGCGGGAGGAATGGGCATGAAGAAGCTGCTGATCTGGCTGCCGCTTGCCCTGTTCGCGCTGGTCTTCGCGCTGGTGGTGAACGGGTTGATCGAGCCGAGCGACCGCATCGTCCGCTCCGCGATGGTCGGCAAGCCGTTGCCGACGCTCCAGCTGCCAGCGATCGTGCAGGGCAAGCCCGGCATCGACACCGCGACCTGGCCCAAGGGCAAGCCACGCCTGCTCAACATATTCGCCAGCTGGTGCATTCCCTGCGTCGCCGAGGCGCCGCAACTGCTCAAGCTCAAGCAGGCGGGCGCGCAGATCGATGCGATCGCGGTACGCGACTCTGCCCCGGAAGTGCAGGCCTTTCTCACCCGCAACGGTGACCCCTATAGCCGTATCGGCGACGATACTGCGATGCGTGCGCAATTATCGCTGGGCTCTTCCGGCGTACCGGAAACCTTCGTGATCGACTCACGCGGCGTGATCGTCGACCAGCATATCGGCGACATCCGCGCCGAAGACGTGCCCAAGCTGCTCGCCGCGTTGGAGAAAGCGAAGTGAAACGGGTGCTGCTGCCGGTGGCGCTGATGGTCGCTGGCGCGGCGCACGCAGACTCGGCTCTGCCGGCCTCGCCGCTCGCCTATACCCAGCTTGCCGACCCCGAGCAGGAGGCCCAAGCCAAGGCGCTGATGGAAACGCTGCGCTGCCTCGTCTGCCAAGGCCAGAGCATCGCCGACAGCGATGCCGACATGGCCGGCGAGATGCGTGCGCTCGTCCGCCAGCGAATCGCCGCGGGCGAGCGGCCCTCGCAGGTCCGCAAATGGCTGATGGAGCGCTATGGCGACTATGTCACCTACGACCCGCCGCTCAGCTGGATCACCGCGCCGCTGTGGATCGCGCCGCTGGTGCTGCTCGCGCTTGGGCTGCTGCTCGCACGGCGCCTGTTCAAGAGGAAGGCGACATGATGGGATGGCTGGTCTTTGGCGGCTTCACCCTGCTTGCAATTGTGCTATTGCTATTCATTCGCTTTCCGTTGCGGTTCTGGACGGTGCCCGCAATGGCGGTGATGCTGGCGGGCGCCGGCTATGCCTGGCAGGGGCAGCCCAGCCTTGCCGACCATCCGGTCGCGGGCGTCGCTGCCGTCCGCGCGCTCGACCCCGATCTGATCGCGGCGCGCGAGGGGCTCTTCGGCCGGTTCAATTTCGATTACAGTTACTTCATGGCCGCTGATGCGATGACGCGGGCGGGCGCGCCGCAGCTCGCCGCGACGGTGATGCTGGGGGCGGTGCGCAAGGCGCCGAACGATCTGGGGCTGTGGTCCGGGCTCGGCCTGGCCCTTTCCGAGCATGACGGCGACCAGCTTTCCCCGGCGGCGCGCTACGCGTTCGACAAGGCCGAGACGCTTGCGCCGAACCACCCCGGTCCGCCCTTCTATCATGGCATCGCGCTAGCCCGGGCCGGTGATCTGGAGGCCGCCCGTCAGGCTTGGGGCAAGGCGCTCCGCCTCCTCCCGCCAACCGCAAGCTATCGCGACGACATGGTTGGCGTGATGCTGAAGCTCGACCCAGGTCTTGCGGCGGCAGCGCGATCCGCGAATTCGCAGCCCGCCCGCTAATTAGTTGTTACCCCTCTATATTGGAACTGGCATCGCTCGTCGGCGGTGCTTCGAGTTCCAGCGGATACAGGGGTCCGACTAATGTACATCCAGACCGGCAAGGCCGCCGACTTCATGCAAACCGGCCTAAACGACGCGGATCTTGCCGCATACGCACAGGCCGAAGACATGCTGTGGGTCATGCTTGAGGACCTCCTCAAGCCGGATGACCGCCCGGAAATCTGGGCCGCCTTCCCGCAGTTTCTGTCAGCCCTGCCGATGTTCTCGCGCGTGGTCCGCAACAGCCATGCCAAGGCGGTCGGCGGCGGTGTGCAGCTCGACATACGCGTGTCGATTGCCTTGGAACTGCTGCTGGCGATGTGCGAAGCGCATGAAGGCCAGTTGGATATTGCGATCTCCCGCCTGACGCGCGTTGTGACACGGCAGAACAACTCGATTCTCGCGCAAGGCGCGCTGTTCCACGTCCATGGCATGGCCGACCCGCAAAACCCCAAATACAAGCTGGAAGGGCGCTTCTGCGCCAAGCCTTTCCTTGAGCTGCATGTGCTGGAACGCTCCACGCACCAATGCTGCGCCAGCTGGCTCGACAAGTCCGCTGGCGATCTGAACACCACCGATTGGGAGCAGGTCTGGAATTCGGAGTCGGCGCAGGCCGTCCGCGCCAGCATCCATGACGGTAGCTACCGGCACTGCAACAAGATGGCTTGCCCGGCGATCCAGTCCGGCAGCCTCCCGACCAAGGAGGCGGCGGTGGAGCACTGGCCGACGCTGGCCGGCCTGATTACGTCTCTGGAGACCGAGATGCCGGCCGGTCCCGAGGACGTGAACCTGGCCTATGACGCGACGTGCAACCTCTCCTGCCCGAGCTGCCGGACCCACAAGGTCGCCGCCGACGCGGCTACCCGCGAACGCTATTCGGAAATGCAGGAACGTGCGATCCTGCCGATGCTGCGCGAAGCGAAGTCGGTCTTCATCACCGGATCGGGCGATCCGTTCGCCAGCAAGAACTTCCGCCAGCTGATGGAGCGGTTGACCCCGGACGCCTATCCGGACCTGCGCTTCCGCATCATGACCAACGCGATGCTGTTCACCCCGCGCGAATGGGAGAAATTCCCGGCGCTGCACGCCCGCGTTCAGTCGCTGCAGATCAGCATCGACGGCGCGTCCAAGCACACCCATGAGCTGCTTCGCCGCGGCGCGCGTTGGGAGGTGATGCAGGAAAATCTGCGCTTCGCCGCGGATCTGCTGGCGCAGGGGCAGGTCGAGGCGATGTACCTCAGCTTCACCGTGCAGGTGGACAATTTCCACGAGATGGGGGCGGCGGTCGATCTCGCCGACCAGCTCGGCGTCACCGGGCTCTATTTCGGCAAGATGACCAACTGGGGCACCTTCTCGCCCGACGAATATGCACAGAAGGCGGTGTTCACCCCCACGCATCCGCAATATCGCGCGTTCCTCGCCGCGATGGCCGATCCGCGGCTGCGTTCGCCGCGCGTGATCCTCGGCAATCTGGTGGACTATCTGCCCGAGCACGCCCTCGCTGCCTGAGCGATCCCGCCCGGGTATATGCCCGGGCGGGACGGGGTGGGCTCAGCCTGCCCAGGCTTCGAACGGCAGGTCGAGCGCGTCGGCCACCGCCTGGTGGCGGATCTTGCCGCCCGAGACGTTCAGGCCGTTGGCAAGGTGGCGATCGGCCTTCATGGCGGCTTCCGCGCCCTGGTTGGCCAGCTTCAGCACGAAGGGCAGCGTCGCGTTGTTGAGCGCGAAGGCCGAGGTGCGGGCGACCGCGCCCGGCATGTTCGCCACGCAATAATGGATTACGCCGTCGATCTCGAACACCGGATCGTCGTGCGTGGTCGCGCGGCTGGTCTCGAAGCAGCCGCCCTGGTCGATCGCGATGTCAACCAGCACCGAGCCGCGCATCATCGTCTTGAGCATGTCGCGGGTGACGAGCTTGGGCGCCGCGGCACCCGGCACCAGCACCGCGCCGATCACCACCTGCGAGGTGCGGACCGCCTCGGCGATCGCGGCCTTGCTGGCATAGGCGGTCTTGATCTGGCTGCCGAAATGCATGTCGAGCTCGGCGAGGCGCTCGTTGTTGATGTCGTAGATTGTCACGTCCGCGCGCTGGCCGGTCGCCATCTGCGCGGCGTTGATGCCCGAGACGCCGCCGCCGAGGATCGCGACCTTGCACGGCGCCACGCCCGGCACGCCGCCGAGCAGCTCGCCGCGGCCGCCCTGTTCCTTCTCGAGATAGTGCGAGGCGACCTGGACCGACATGCGGCCGGCGACTTCGCTCATGGGCTTCAGCAGGGGGAGGGCACCCGAGTTGGAGGTCACCGTCTCATAGGCGATGCACGTCGCGCCGGACTTGATCAGGCCCTCGGCCTGCGGCTTGTCGGCGGCGAGGTGGAGATAGGTGAACAGCAGGTGGCGCGGCTCGAGCAGCGCGATTTCCTGCGCCTGCGGCTCCTTCACCTTCACGATCATGTCGGACTGGGCGAACACGGTCTTGGCGTCGGGCGCGATCTGGGCGCCGACCGCGGTGTAGGCGGCATCGTCGAAGTCGATGCCCATGCCGGCCTTGGTCTCGACCAGCACGCTGTGGCCGGCATGGACCAGCTCCGCCACCGAGGCGGGGGTCAGGCCGACGCGATATTCGTGATTCTTGATTTCCTTGGGAACGCCGATGCGCATGGGAACTCTCCTAAGTTCTGGTGCGCGCTGTATACCGTGCGGCGTGGCCGCAAGTCCCTGCAAAACGCACGGGTATCAACCACGTTGAACGCATGGATATTGCGATTTTTCGGTTTCGACGCGTAATTCATGCGTGATGGATCGAATCGACACAGCAATTCTCAAGCTGCTGGCAGCGGATGCGCGCGCGCCGGTGAGCCAGGTGGCCGCCGCAGTGGGGCTGTCGCAATCGGCCTGCACGCGGCGCATCCAGGGGCTGGAGGCCGAGGGGCTGATTCGCGGCTATGGCGCGCGGCTTGGTCATCGCCGGCTCGGCTTTCGGGTGACGGCGCTTGTCGACATCACGCTCGGCACGCAGATCAAGGAAGACCTTGCCCAGTTCGAGCTGGCAGTCGGCCGAATCGACGGCGTGGTCGAATGCGCGCTGGTCTCCGGTAACCAGGACTATCGATTGAAGATACTGTGCCGCGATCTCGACGATTACGAGCGGCTGCACCGCGAACATCTCGGCCGCTTACCCGGCGTGGTGACGATCAACAGCAGTTTCGTGCTGCGCGAGGTGCCGACGCGGGGCGAAGGGGACGCCTTGTTCGGGGCCGCGCGATGACGATCTTGGGCCTCGTTGGAACGGGCGCGGCGCTGGTGCGTCTAGCGCCCCTGGACACGCTTGTTGATAGGGCATGTTGCACATGCTAACGGCCCGCATCCTGATGATGACGAGAACACAGGTCTCTATGGCCAGGTCGGTTCGCACCTCTCAGCGTCTGTCGCACCGGTGAACACCGCCGCGACCGGAGACGCTGCCGCGCTCCTCCCCGATTCGGAACCGCATGGCGGGCATGGTCACCACGGCCAGGACCCGACGTGGAAGCTCGCCCTCGGTGCCATCGGCATCGTGTTCGGCGACATCGGTACCAGCCCGCTCTATGCGTTCCGCGAGACCTTCGCGAACGAGCATCACGAGCTGCCGCTCGATACCCCGCATGTGCTGGGCGCGATCAGCCTGATGTTCTGGTCGATGATGGTCGTGGTGACGCTGAAATACGTCACGATCATCATGCGGGCGGACAACAAGGGCGAGGGCGGCAGCCTGGCGCTGCTCGCGCTGATCTCGGGCCGCGGCGGCCAGCGCCGCTGGACCCAGGGGATCGTGCTGCTCGGCGTGTTCGCCACCGCGCTGTTCTATGGCGACTCGATGATCACCCCGGCGGTCTCGGTGCTGTCGGCGGTGGAGGGCCTTGCCGTCGCCGCGCCGGGCTTCCACCGGCTGGTGGTGCCGATCGCGGTTGTCATCCTCGTCATGCTGTTCTCGATCCAGCGGACCGGCACGGCGCGCGTCGGCGCCTTCTTCGGCCCGGTGATGATCTTCTACTTCCTCGTCATCGCCACGCTGGGCGTGGTCAGCACGGTCCAGACCCCACATGTGCTGCAGGCGCTGTCGCCGCATCACGCGGTGCATTTCTTCATGCTCGACCCGCTGCGTGCCTTCCTGGCGCTCGGCTCGGTGGTGCTGGCGGTGACCGGGGCTGAGGCGCTCTATGCCGATATGGGCCATTTCGGGCGCAACCCGATCCGCATCTCGTGGTTGTGGTTCGTGCTGCCGGCGCTGATGATGAACTATATGGGGCAGGGCGCGCTGCTGATCCGCGACGCCGAGGCGCTGCGCAGCCCCTTCTACCTGCTCGCTCCCGAGGCGCTGCGGCTCCCGCTAGTGTTCGTCGCCACCGCGGCTGCGATCATCGCGTCGCAGGCGGTGATCTCGGGTGCTTTCTCGGTGACCCAGCAGGCGATCCAGCTCGGCTTCGTGCCGCGGCTGCGGATCGACCATACCAGCGCGGCGACCGCCGGGCAGATCTATATTCCGATCATCAACTGGGCGCTGATGATCATGGTGATCCTGCTGGTGCTCAGCTTCCAGACTTCCTCGAACCTGACCGCGGCGTATGGCATCGCCGTTACCGGGGCGATGCTGATCGACAATTGCCTGCTGGCGGTGGTGCTGTTCAACCTGTGGCACTGGAAGAAGCGCTACGCGATCCCGCTGCTGGCGATCTTCTTCGCGGTCGATCTCGCCTATTTCGCGGCCAACCTCACCAAGGTACCCGATGGCGGCTGGTTCCCGCTGATGGTGGGCTTCATCGTCTTCACGCTGCTGACCACCTGGGCCAAGGGGCGCAAGCTGATGATCGCCCGGCTGCGGGAAAGCGCGATGCCGATCCAGATCTTCATCGAGTCGGCCGCCAATGCCGCCACCCGCGTGCGCGGCACCGCGGTGTTCATGACCTCGACGCCGGACGGCGTGCCGCACGCGCTGCTCCACAACCTCAAGCACAACAAGGTGCTGCACGACCGGGTGATCCTGCTGACCGTCAAGATCAGCGACGTGCCCTATGTGCCGGAGGACAAGCGTCTGGTGGTGGAGGATCTCGGCAAGGGCTTCCACCGCATGATCCTCTATTATGGCTTCATGCAGGAGGCGGACGTGCCGGCGGCGCTCAAGTCGGTCGATGCCTGCGGTGCCGAGTTCAAGATGATGGAGACCAGCTTCTTCCTGGCGCGACAGACGCTGCTGCCCTCTTCGCGGCCGGGGATGATGATCTGGCGCGAGAAGCTGTTCGCCTGGATGCTGCGCAACGCCGAAAGCGCGATGGAGTTCTTCCGCCTGCCCACCAACCGCGTGGTCGAGCTGGGCAGCCAGGTGGAGATTTGAAGGGGGCACCCGCCCCGCTGATCGTGACGGCGCTGTTCGGCAGGCAGGACCAGGCCTGGTTCGATTCGCTGCGCCGCGCGCATTTCCCGCCCGAGCGGAACCAGCTCGACGCGCATCTCACGCTGTTCCACCATCTGCCGCCTTCGGTGGCCGAAGAGCTCAAGCATCGCCTTGCCCAAGAGACCCGCGGGGTGCGGGCACCGCGCGCCCGGGTGAGCGGGCTGATGTCGCTGGGGCAGGGCGTCGCCTATCGAATCGAGGCGCCCGAACTGGACACGATTCGGGGAGGGCTGCTGGAAGCCTTTGCCGGGATGCTCACGCCGCAGGATGCCGGCCGCTGGCGGCCGCACGTGACCGTGCAGAACAAGGTGCGACCGGTGTTGGCCAAGGCGCTGCTACGTGCGCTGGAGGCGGATTTCTCGCCCAAAACCGTGGAAATTTCGGGGCTTGCAAGTTGGTGGTATCGCGGTGGCCCGTGGGAATTACATTCTCGTCACATGTTCGCTTGACGGATCGTTTCCACCGACATAGATGGCCGCTCTCGCTTCGGGGCGGAGTAGCTCAGTTGGTTAGAGCAGCGGAATCATAATCCGCGTGTCGGGGGTTCAAGTCCCTCCTCCGCTACCATCCCCAAAAGCCTGAATTAGCTGATAATTGTTCCAGTAGAATGGGTCGGTTTGGGATACGCGACGGCGTCATTTGGCGTCGAACGAGCCAATCGCTCAGCCGATCAGCAACCGCGCGCCCAGCGCCGCGGCCAGCGCGGGGATCATCGTCACCGCGCCAACCTTCAGGAACCGCCAGAAGCCGACGTCCTCGCCCTCGCGTCGGATCGCCTGAAGCCACAGGATCGTCGCCAGGCTGCCGGTAATCGACAGGTTGGGACCGAGGTCCACGCCGATCAGCAAGGCATCGACGATCAGCCGCGGCGGGTGTGCCTGCGCGACGGCCTCGCTGGCGACCAGGCCCGCGGGCAGGTTGTTCATCAGGTTCGAGGCGAAGGCGAGAGTGGTCCCCGCTGCCGCAGCGCCAGAGGCTGGGTTGCCGGAAGCCGCGCGCAGCGCTTGGGCGACGAGCGCGATCACGCCGGTACGGTCCAGCGCTTCCACCAGCACGAACAGGCCGGCGACCAGCGGCAACACGCTCCACGACACCCCGCGCGCCAAGGCAATCGGGGACCGCCGCGCCAGCCCGCAGACCAGCAGCGTCGTCGCGAGGCCGGCAAGGCAGGTCGGCAGGCCCAGCGGCTGGTCCAGCGCCGACATGGCGAGCAGCAGCAGGGCCGTCGCTGCAATGCCCGCCAGCGCCGCCTTGCCGCCGGCGGATAATGGCGAGCGGGCTATCTCGGTGGCGCAGTCGCCGGCCAGCCGCGCACGCTCCGCCCAGCGCAGGGTGAGGAAGGTGACGCCGATGGCGGCGAGCGAGGGCAGGGCGAAGGAGCCGAACCATTGCCCCAGCGGGGGCATCGTGCCCCCGTACAGAACGAGATTGGCCGGGTTGGAGATCGGCAGCACGAAGCTTGCGGCGTTGGCGATCAGCGCGCAGGCGAACAGCATCGGCAGCGGATCGGCCTTGGCCTTGCGCGCGGCGGCATAGACGGCGGGCGTGAGCACCACCGCCGTGGCATCGTTCGAGAGGAAGGCGGTAGTGACGATGCCGGTCGCATAGACCAGCCCGAACAGGCGCAGGGTCGATCCGCGCGCCCGGGCGGCGGCTGTCGCGGCGACCCAGTCGAACAGCCCCTGCTCGCGCGCGGTCTCGCTCAGCAGCATCATCCCGATCAGGAACAGATAGACGTCCAGCCCCTTCGCCATCGCACCCAGCGCGGCACCAGGCGGCATCAGCCCGAGCAGCAGCAGCAGCGCCGCCCCGGCGACGGCCCAGATCGCCTCCGGCCAGCGGAACGGGCGCGCGATCACGCCGGCAGTGGCGGCCGCGCAGATACCCCAGGTGGCGATCGTCGCCGGGATCATCGGTCCTGTCGACGCCTGTCGCCGTCGCAGGCCGGGCGGAGGATCGCGGCGAACCCGATCCACAGCGCCAGGCTTGCCAGCGCGAAGCTACCGAGGATGTAAAAGGCGGCGCGATAGCCGATCGCCTGGGCCAGCCAGCCGCCGATCGCCGGGCTCAGCGAGGCACCGATGCCCTGCACCGTCATCACCGCGCCCTGGCCTACATTCACCCGGCCGGTGCCGTCCAGCATGCAGGCGACCAGCCCCGGCACGGCGACGCTTTGCAGGCCCGCACCGATGCCGTCCAGCGCCTGGACGGGCCAGACTCCCCAATGCTCGATGAAGCTGCCTGCCAGCAGCCCGCGCAGCGGCAGCGACGCGAACGAGATCAACAGCACCAGCCAATAGCCCCGGCCCGCCGCCATCCGCATGGCGAGCAGCGAGGCGAGGATCATCACCGCCTGCGCCACGACCACGGTGGTAGCGGTGAACAGCGCCGCGTCGCCCTTGCCTGCGCTGACCACGGCGAGCCCGTAGAGCGGCAGCATCGCCCCGTTGCCGAGATGGAAGCAGGCGAGCGCGGCGGCTAGGATCAGGAGCGGCTTGGTCTGGAACAGAGCAGCGAAGCCCTCCGCCTGGCTCTCGTGCTGCTTGTCGTCGTCCCGCGCCTCGAGGCCGCGTGCGGCAGCATGGTCGATCGCGCGCTCCGGGATCATCAGCACGGACAGAATCGCGAGTACGCCGAACACCGCGGCGAGATAGAAGATCGCCGGCATGCCGAACTTCCAGCCGAGCCAGCCGGAAAGCCCTGCGCCGACCATGTTGCCGGCATGGTTCCACGCCTGGTTGCGGCCATTCTGCGCGTTGAAGCCTGCCTGCCGCACGACGCCCAGCGTCATGCCCGCCACTGCAGGGCCGATCGCCGCACCGGCGATGGCAGTGGCGACCTGGCTCACCGTTACCACCCAGCCGGCTTGCGAGAGCAGGATCAGGAACGAGGCGAGCACCGTGCAGATGCCGGTGACGATCACCACCAGCCGCTTCTTCTCGGTATGGTCGATAAAGGCGCCGGCCGGGACGGTCATCACCATGCCGGCGACTCCGCCCGCCGTCATCACCGAGCCGATCGGCCCGGCGGTCCACCCGCGCTGTTGCAGGAAGACGCCGAGGAACGGGCCGATTCCCGCCTGCATGTCCGCCATGAAGAAGTTGAGGGCCTGGAGCGCGCGCGTTGCACGCTTGCTGTCGCCGTCCCGCCGCGCGGTAGGGCCTGGTGCCGCTGCAGTCGCCATCCGCGCCATCCTTCAAGATCGTGCGGGAGTAACCGAGCAAACGTTTGAAATATCCCGGGCACGCATGATTTAGGTTAGGGGGCGCATGGACGGAGCGCCGGGCTGCGTACCTATGCGAATTGGCAGGTCATGCTGTGCGGGAGAAAGGTGTGGGGACCGGCCGTAACCGGTCCCGACAACAGCAGATGGCTCCCCGAGTAGGATTCGAACCTACGACCATTCGATTAACAGTCGAATGCTCTACCGCTGAGCTATCGGGGACCACTCTGGTCAACCCCTCGGCGGTGGGTCACCGCGTCGGGAGGCGCGCCTTTAGCACCGGGTTTTCGGAACGCGCAAGGGGTTTTATGCAATAAATTGTTCCATCGTTATCCGGTCGTCCAATGCGTGCTCCGGATCGAACAGCAAGGTGAGG
This sequence comes from uncultured Sphingomonas sp., assembly GCF_913774285.1. Taxonomy (GTDB): domain Bacteria; phylum Pseudomonadota; class Alphaproteobacteria; order Sphingomonadales; family Sphingomonadaceae; genus Sphingomonas. Next base: position 134,198 of record NZ_CAJYHX010000019.1, read on the forward strand.
TCGCGCATGCGGTCGATCTCGACATGGACGCTGCAAACTTCCCGAATCTCGCGCTGATCGGCCACCGCGCTCACCGGGCGCTTGTCGGCCTCCAGCACGCGGATATCGATGCGGGTCTTCTCGGGGAGGATCGCGCCGCGCCAGCGGCGGGGGCGGAACGGGCTGATCGGGGTGAGCGCCAGCAGCGCCGAGCCGAGCGGGAGAATCGGGCCTTGGGCCGAGAAATTGTACGCTGTCGAACCAGCGGGCGTGGCGACGAGGATGCCGTCGCACACCAGTTCGGGAATCACGATTCGGCCGTTGATGGTGACTTCCAGCTTGGCGGTCTGGCGCGTCTCGCGGAGCAGCGAGGCCTCGTTGATCGCGGGGAGCACGCAGGTCTCGCCCTCCACCGTCGTCGCTGTCATCGCCAGCGGGGCGACGCGGAAGGGGCGCGCGCGCTCGAGCCGCTGGACGAGCCCATCGAGCCCCCAGTCGTTCATCAGGAAGCCGACCGTGCCGAGGTTCATCCCGAACACCGGCAGCAGTCGCCGCCGTTCCAGCATCGCGTGGAGCGTCTGGAGCATGAAGCCGTCGCCGCCGAGGGCTACGACTTCCTCGGCCTCTTCGATCGGCACCCAGTCATAGGCCTGGCGGAGCTCCTCCGCCGCGGTCCGGGCCGGGGCGGTGGGCGAGGCGAGCAATGCGCGCGGCTTCCCCACGCTCATCCGCCGGTGACGCTCATGTGGCGCGAGACCGCCGGCGCGGCGCCCGCCTCGATGCGGAAATCATGCCGTTCGGGCTTGGCGGCGAGCGCGCGATCGATCGCCGCGTCCACCGCGTCCAGCCCACCCGCGCGAATCGCTGCTTTCAGGTCCACCGAATCCTCATGCCCCAGGCACATGTGCAACCGTCCGTCGGTCGAAAGCCGAACGCGGTTGCAGCTTGCGCAGAAATTGTTGGTGAGCGGCGAGATCAGCCCCAGTCGGCTGTCCGTGCCCCCCACGCGCCAGTATCGCGCCGGGCCGCCGCTGTCGTACGAATCGGCGACGAGGTCGAACTGCCCCTTCAGCCGCGCCAGCACCTCGGGCAGCGGCAGGAAGCGATCGGCACGGTCCTCGTCGATCACGCCCATCGGCATGGTCTCGATCAGGGACAGGTCCATGCCGTTTGCGGCCACCCAGGCGAGCATCGGCGCGATCTCGTCCTCGTTGAGGCCGCGCAGCGCGACCATGTTGATCTTCACCCGCAGCCCCGCGGCTTGCGCCGCGTCGATGCCGCCCAGCACCTGCGCCACGTCGCCGTGGCGCGTGATGTAGCGGAAGGTTTCGGGATCGCGGCTGTCCATGCTCACATTGATGCGGCGAACACCTGCGGCGGCGAGCTGGTCGGCATATTGCGCGAGCCGCGTCGCGTTGGTGGTGAGGGTGAGTTCCTTGAGCCCGTCCCCGATTCGGGCACCGAGCTGCTCGACCAGCGTCATCATGTTGCGGCGGACGAGCGGCTCGCCGCCGGTCAGCCGGATCTTGGTGACGCCGCGATCGACAAAGCGGCCGGCGATCGCCGCCAGTTCCTCCAGGCTGAGCACCGCCTCGCGCGGCAGGAAGGTCATGTGCTCCGCCATGCAGTAGCGGCAGCGCAGATCGCAGCGATCGGTGACGGAAATACGCAGATAGCGGATCGCGCGGTTATGGCGATCGACCAGCGTAGGCGGCGTCGCGAGGGCGGGGGCGCTGGCCATAGTCGACGGAAGTAAGGCGTTGAACCGCGCCGTACAAGGCTTGGATGGCGGAGCGTGAAGCGAGCCGCTATCGAGGTCGGCATGGAAGAAGGGTTCACGATCGTCCAGGGCACCGCGCCTGCCCCCGAGGTGCCGGTATTCGTACTCTCGTTCCGCCAGCGCGACGAAGTCGCCGCCGCCGCCGCGGGCGGGGGCTGGCGGGTGGTGGCGGCGCGGCGCAGCGAAGGGCTGGAGACTCGATTCCTGGCCAGCGGCGCTTCGGTTGCGGTGATCGATGCTCGAGGGGCAATGACCGAGGGGCTCGATGCGGCCCGGCTGCTCGGCCCGACGATCAAGGCCTATGGCGCGGCGCTGCTGATCCTCGTCTCGCAGAGCGATACGGTGCATATGGGGCGCTTCTACGACGCGGGCGCGACGCATTTCCTCGGCAGCCCGATGTCCTCCGCCGCGATCGCCCATGCGATCCGATTCGCCGAACGCTATGTCGAGCGCCTGTCGGGCTGGGCGGGGCAGGGGACGAGCACGTCCAATCCGCTCGGCTGGCGATTCGACCCCACTTCGGGCTCGATCGAGCTGACGCCGGCGCTCGCACAGCTGCTCGATTTGCCAGAGGCGCCCGGGCCGCGCGCGCTGTTCGGGCGGCTGGCGCTTTCGGACCGCCGGCTCGCCTGGGCAGCGCTGCGACGGCTGCGCGAAGCGGGATCGACGGCTTTTGCGCACGACCTGCCCGGGAAGGGCCGGGTGGTTCAGCATCTGCAATATGACGCCGAGACCGGCCAGATCGACGCGCTGGTCGAGCCGCTGGGGATGACCCCCGATGCCGGCGCGGCGGTGCGCGATGTGCTGACCGGCGCCCGCGATGCGCCGAGCGCGCGGCGGTGGATCGATCGCGCGATGGAGAAGGGCGAGCGGATCGGCCTGGTGCTGGTGGGCCTCACCCGCTTCGACACGATCAACACCGCCTATGGCCGGCCCGCCGGCGACGAGTTGCTGCGCAGCGTGTCGCGTCGCGTGGCGGAGGCGGCGCGCGAGACACTTGGCGCCGAGGTGGTCGTCGCGCGGATCGGCGGATCGGATTTCCTCGCTGCGGCGGTGGACCCGGGCACGCCCAAGCTGCGCGATGCAGCGCGCAAGATCGAGGAGGCTTTGGCCCGGCCCTTCGTCGCGGCGGGGGAGCTGGTCCATCTCGGCGCCAAGGTGGTGCTGACCGAAAGCGTCGCCGGCGACGGCGCAGCGAGCCTGTTGCGACGCGCCAGCGAGACGCTGCTCGGCGAAGGCACGGCGCGGCCGGGCAGTGGCCCATCAATCGAGTCTCTGATCGGCGACCTGCGGCGCGGGATCGAGCGCGGGGAGATCGGCGTGCTGTTCCAGCCGCAGGTCGCGGTCGCCACCGGGCAGATCATCGGCGTGGAGGCGCTCGCACGCTGGCAGCATCCCCAGCATGGCGAGATCGGCGCCGAGCCGCTGTTCGCCGCCGCCGATCGCGCCGGGTTGTGCGGCGTGCTCAGCGAGCATGTCCAGCGCCGGGCGCTGACCATCGCCGCGCACTGGCCGCGTTCGCTGAGCAGCCTGCGGCTGTCGATCAACGTCACCGCCGGTGATGTCGGGCGACCGGGGTTCGGCGAGAGCCTGTTGCGCTGGGTAGACGCCACCGGCTTCCCCCGGCAGCGGCTGACGCTGGAGATCACCGAGAGCGGCATCATGGCGGACCTGAGCGAGGCGGCGGCGCTGCTCTCCGGGCTGCGCACGGCGGGATGCCGGGTGGCGATCGACGATTTCGGCACGGGCTATTCGAGCCTCGCCTATCTCAAGGCGCTGCCGCTCGACTATCTCAAGATCGACAAGAAGCTGTCCAACGAGATCACCGGATCGCCACGCGACCGGATCGTGGTACGCGGCGTGATCGATATGGCGCGCTCACTCGGGCTCGCGGTGGTGGCCGAGGGCGTGGAGACCGAGGCGGCGCTGGACCTGCTCGCCAAGGAAGGCTGCCAGTATTTCCAGGGCTTTCTGTGCTCACCGCCGATCGACGTGCCGGCGCTCGCCGCGCTCGTGCGCGACTGGTGAGCGCCGGCGGGGGCGTCAGAGATCGGGGCGGGTGAGGGCTGGCACGGCCGCGGCGGGCAGTGGACGATAGCCGCCGAAGCGCGATCCGGCCTTTTCGGTACGAAACTGGGAGGCGAGGTTGGCGAGATCGCTGACCTCATTGGCGAGGTTCTGCGCGGCTGCCGAGGTCTGCTCGACCATCGCCGCGTTCTGCTGGGTCGCGCGATCCATGGCGCCGACGGCGTTGGAAATCTCGCTGATCGCAGTCGACTGGGCGCCGTTGTCGGCGGCCATGCTGCCGAGCAGGTCGTGCACCTGGCCGACATCGCCCGAGATGTTGGCAAGCGCGCCGTCCACCTTCTGCACCGCATCCACTGCGGTGACGATTTCGGCCTGGGTCATGGTGAGCTGTTCGCGGGCGCGTCCGGCTTCTTCCTCGGCGCGCATCGCGAGTGCGGAGACGAGATCGGCGACAACCGCGAAGCCGCGGCCCGCTTCGCCCGCCCGGCCCGCCTCGACGGCGGCGTTCATCGCGAGCACGCGCGTCTGGAAGGCGATCTTGTCGAGGCCCTCGATGACGCTGTCGGTGCCCTTGGCGGCCTCCGACACGCGACCCATTGCCTGCGAGGCTTCGTCGGCAATCGAACGGCCCTGTCCCACCGTGGTGAGCGCCTGGTCAGCGCGCGCGACCGTGTGGCGCGCGGCCTCGGCGGTCGAGCGGAAGCGCGCATCCATCTGCGAGACGGCGGCAGTCGTTTCCTCCAGGCTAGCAGCATTGCCCTGGGTGCGGCGCGAGAGGTCCTCGGCCGCCTGCGAAATCTCATTGATGCCCGAACGGATCCGCATCGTGCCGTCGCTGACCGAGGCGATCATCTCGCGGATGCGATCGAGCGTCTTGTTGTAGCTCCTCTCGAGCGCGGCGAAGCTCGACGGCAGGCCGCTCAGCTCGTTGGTCAGGTCGCCTTCCGCCAGCGCCGTCAGCGCGTTCTCGAAGGCAGTGACGGCGGCTTCGCGCTCGGCCTGGGCCTCCTCGAAATAGATCGACAGCGACACTTCCATGTCGAGCAGCGCGGCCTTCACCAGCGCGATCGTCGCCTTCTGGCTGCTGGGGCCGCGGAACAGGCGGAGCAGGCGCTTGAAAGGGTTGTTCAGCCGGTGGACGCCGGCGATCAGATGCTCCAGCACGATCGCATAGCTGCCGACATACCAGCGCGGCTCCAGCCCGATATGGGCATGGGTTGCGCCGATCCGGCGGGCACTGGCGTGATAGTCCTGGTTGAACTCCCCTGCGGCGATGCGCGCCCAATGCTTCTGCTGCGCAGCCTTGGCGCGGCCCATATGTGCCTGGTCGCGGAAGAAGCGCGACGTCTCTGGCGTGGCGGAGGCGCGTGCATAAAAGCGATCGAGTGCATCGCCCAGCGTCGCCTCGACCCAGGGCTGGGTGGCGCGCAGCGTGGTGCGCTGGGCCTCGTCCAACTCCATGAAGGTGAGCCGCGACTTCATCTGCTCGGGCACGAGGTGCATCCTTTTGCTGTATTGCCAATGCGGCTGCCGGTCTTGCGGCAAGCCAATCTTAAGCATCATAGTATGTCCCTAGGGACAGGTGGTGCGGCTAAGTAAAATACCGGTGCGGATCGGCTAACTGGCGCGTGCCCGGAGAAGCGAACACGGTGCACCGGCGAGGTCAATATGGTATCGATTGCAATGCGCGCGCACTTCGGGTGCGCTGCTGCAGGATTATCTGAAGATGTTTCACGGCAGAAAAGGGACGTGCGGTGCTGCTGGCATTTCTACTGATTGGTGCAGATGCGGGATCGGCCGCAATCGATTCTGCGATGGCGCGAAGCATTGCCGGCTGGAACGCTGGCGATATTGATCGTTTCCTGCAGATCTATTCGGACGGCCCCGATACCAGTTTCGTCGCCGGCGAGGGGCTGGTACGCGGCAAGGCGGCGATGAAGGTCCGCTACCAGACCAGGTACGACTTTGCTGATCCGGCCAAGCGCGGTACGCTGACGATCGAGCGGCTCGACTATCGGCCGCTGGGGCGTGACTATGCGCTGTACATCGGCCGTTACACGCTACGCTATCCGGACGGGCACACTGCCTCCGGCCCCACCAGCGTCGTGCTGCATCACGAAGCCGGCGGGTGGAAGATCGTCGCGGATCACAGCAGCTGAGCCGGCTCAGCCCGCGGCGCGTGCGAGCCCGCGCGAGAGCTGGAGCGCGCCGTGCAGCCGCGCCGACGGGTTCGCCCAGGCGCGGTTGATGACGAGCTTCATGTCCGGCCGCAGTCGCGCCGTCTCGCCCAGCTTCTCGACATAGGCGATCAGCGCGGCGGGGTTGGGGAAGCGGTCGTTGTGGAACGACACCAGCGCGCCCTTCGGCCCCAGGTCCAGCTTGGCGATACACGCCTTCTTGGCGTTGAGCTTGGTCTCGATGAGGCGCAGCAGATTGTCGGTCGCCTCGGGCAGCTTGCCGAAGCGATCGATCAGCTCGGCGGCGAAGCTCTCGATGCCGTCGGTATCCTCCACCTCGTTGAGTCGGCGGTAGAGGCCCATGCGCAGGTCGAGATCGGGGACATAGTCCTCGGGGATCATGATCGGCGCATCCACGGTGATCTGCGGCGACAGGTCCTTGGGCCGGCTGTCGTCGCGCAGGCCGCCGGCCTTGGCGTCCATGATCGCCTCTTCCAGCATCGACTGGTAGAGTTCGTAGCCGACTTCCTTGATGTGGCCCGACTGCTCGTCGCCGAGCAGGTTGCCCGCGCCGCGAATGTCGAGATCGTGGCTCGCGAGCTGGAAGCCCGCGCCCAGGCTCTCCAGATCGGACAGCACCTTGAGCCGCTTTTCCGCCGTCTCGGTCATCTGCCGCTGGGGCGGGGTGGTCATATAGGCATAGGCGCGGGTCTTGGCCCGGCCGACGCGGCCGCGCAGCTGGTAGAGCTGGGCGAGACCGAACTTGTCGGCGCGGTTGATGATCAGCGTGTTGGCGCTCGGGATGTCCAGCCCGCTTTCGACGATGGTGGTCGAAACCAGCACCTCGAACTTCTTGTCATAGAAGGCGGAGATCCGCTCCTCCACTTCCGTAGGGGACATCTGGCCGTGCGCGACGACATAGCGCACCTCGGGCACCTCGTTGCGGAGGAATTCCTCGATCTCGGGCAGGTCGGCGATGCGCGGGGTGACGAAATAGCTCTGCCCGCCGCGATAATGTTCGCGGAGCAAGGCCTCGCGCAGCACCACGGGGTCCCAGGGCATGACATAGGTACGAACCGCGAGGCGATCGACCGGCGGGGTCTGGATCACCGAGAGCTCGCGCAGTCCGCTCATTGCCATCTGCAGCGTGCGCGGGATCGGCGTGGCGGTGAGGGTGAGGACATGGACGTCGGTCTTGAGCGCCTTGAGCCGCTCCTTGTGGGTGACGCCGAAGCGCTGCTCCTCGTCGACGATGACGAGGCCGAGCCGCTTGAACTCGATATTCTTCGCCAGCACGGCATGGGTGCCGACGACGATGTCGATCGTGCCCGCGGCGAGCCCGTCCTTCACCTTCTTGGTCTCGCCGGCGGTGACGAGGCGCGAAAGGCGGCCGATCTCCAGCGGGAATCCTTCGAAGCGCGTCTTGAAGTTGTTGTAATGCTGGCGGGCAAGCAGGGTGGTGGGGCATACCACCGCCACCTGCATGCCGGCCATCGCCGCGACAAAGGCGGCGCGCAGCGCGACCTCGGTCTTGCCGAAGCCGACATCGCCGACGACGAGCCGGTCCATCGGCCGCCCGGCGGCAAGGTCGCCGAGCACGTCGCCGATCGCGCGGTCCTGGTCGTCGGTTTCCTCGAACGGGAAGCGATCGACGAAGGCCGGATAGCCGCCATGGTCGGGCTCGGCGATCTCGGCGCCGCGGGTGGCGCGCAGGGCCGCGGTGGCGATCAGCTCGCCCGCGATTTCGCGGATCCGCTCCTTCATCCGCGCCTTGCGGCGCTGCCAGGCCTCGCCGCCCAGCCGGTCCAGCGTCGCACCTTCCTCGCCCGAGCCGTAGCGGCTCAGCACTTCGAGATTTTCGACCGGCACGTACAGCTTGTCGCCACCGGCATATTCGAGCGCGACGCAGTCGTGCGGCGCCTTCTGCACCGGGATCTGGGTCAGCCCCTCGTAGCGGCCGATGCCGTGGTCCAAGTGGACGACGAGGTCGCCGGGCGAGAGCGTCGCCAGTTCCTGGAGGAAGGCGTCGGTATTCTTGCGGCGCTTGGCACGGCGGACGAGCCGGTCGCCGAGCATGTCCTGCTCGGTGAGCACCGCCACGTCGGGCGTGGTGAAGCCATGGTCGAGCGGCAGCACCAGCAGCGCGACCTGCAGCCCGCTGCCGTTCGGGTTGGCGACGCCGAGCGCGGGCTGCCAGCCATCGACTGGCACCGCACCGGCGAGGCCGTGATCTTCGAGCAGCCCCTTCAGCCGCTCGCGCGCGCCGATCGAATAGCTGGCGAGCACCGGCTTCTTGCCTTGCGCCCGCACCGCCTTGAGGTGCGCGACCACCGCTTCGTAGACGTTGCTGCCGGCGGCGCGCTCCGGCGCGAAGTCGCGCGGGCCGTCGACGCCGAACTCGACCACGCGCTCGGATTCGGGCTCATGGAACGGTGTCACCTGGTGCATCGGGTGCGCATCGACCTGCGCCTGCCATTCCTTGGCGAGCAGATACAGGTCGCCGGCCTTGAGCGGACGATAGCTGCCCGGATCGGCCGACTGCGCCTTGATGCGATTTTCCTGATAGTCCTTGATCGCCTCGAAGCGCTGCTCGGCGGCGGCGGGTGCGCCGCTGTCGCGGACGATCACGGCGTGATCGGGCAGATGGTCGAACAGCGTCTCCAGCCGCTCCTCGAACAGCGGCAGCCAATGTTCCATACCGGCGAGGCGGCGGCCCTCGCTGATCGCCTGGTAGAGCGGATCGCCGGTCGCGGTGGCGCCGAAGCGGTCGCGATAGCCGCTGCGGAAACGCTTGATGCTCTCCTCGTCGAGCAGCGCCTCGCTGGCGGGGAGCAGGGTGAAGCCGTCGACGCGGCCGGTGGTGCGCTGGTCCTGCGGATCGAAGGTGCGGACGCTCTCGATCTCGTCGCCGAAGAAGTCGAGCCGCAGCGCCTGCTCGGCGCCGCTGGGGAACAGATCGACCAGGCCGCCGCGCACGGCAAACTCGCCATGATCGTTGACCGTTTCGACGCGGACATAGCCGTTCGCCTGGAGCAGCGACGCCAGCTTGTCGAGCCCGATGCGCTCGCCGGGAGCGAGTCGCGCGACCAGCTGGCGGATGCGGAACGGGGTGAGCGTGCGCTGGGTGGCGGCGTTGACGGTGGTGACGAGGAGGCGCGGGGCCTCGCTCTTGCCCTGGAGTGCGTGGAGCGTCGCCAGCCGCTCGGCCATCACCCGCAGCGTCGGGCTGGCGCGGTCATAGGGGAGGCAGTCCCATGCGGGGTAGGTGAGGACCTCCAGCTCGGGCGCGAAGAAGGTCGCGGTGCTCGCCACCGCGCGCATGCCCGCCTCGTCGGCGGCGACGAACACCGCCATCCGGCTGGCGCGCGCGACATCGGCCAGCATCCAGGGCAGGAAGCCGCTCGGCACGCCGGCGAGCGTCAGCGGGTGCTTGGCGGAAAGGATCGTCTTCAGGTCGGGCATGGGGTCTCGCGTCGATGAGCGGTGCGGCCACCCTGACCCTCCCCACCGCCTCCGGCGGCGGGTCCCCTCCCTCTTCTAAAGGGAGAGGGCGCTAAAATCCCTCTCCCTTTGGGAGAGGGAGGGAGGCGCGAAGCGCCGGAAGGGTGAGGGGGAACCGTCAGGTCAATTTTACTCGGAAATAGGCACGTAGTTCAGGGTCTTGAGCGCATCGAGAATCGTCCCCCGGTAGCGCTCCGGCGCGGTGTCGGTTCCCATCGCCCAGGCCATGATGTCGACGTCCTGCTCTTCGAGCAGCGTCTCGAACAGCGTGATTTCCTCGTCGGACCAGCGTTCGCCATGCTGGTCGAAGAAGCCGCCGATCAGCAGGTCGGCTTCCTTGGTGCCGCGGTGCCAGCTGCGGAAGCGGAGGCGCTTGAGGCGGGTTTCTCGATCCATGGCGGGCTTTCCCAACGGCAGGTGGACGGCTGCACGCCAGGGCGCGGCCGACACGGGGTTGATCACGAGCCCGGCAGATAGGGATGAAGCTGCCGAAAGGCCAGCGTGGTCTTCCGGGTATAGACGTGGAAGGCTTGTTAACCGACGCAGGTTAGGATCGGCGTCTCTTTGGGGTAAAAGGCTAGGGTACGATGAGCGACACTTTGACCAACAAGCTGCGCTTCGTGATGCTGAAGTCGATCAATGGCGAGCCGATGCTCGTCAACATCGCGGCAGTGCGCACGGTCAGCACGATCAACATGGCCGGTGAGGATGTCGGCGTGATTTCTTTCGGCAAGGATCACGAAGTCGTGATCGGCTCGTCGGTGCCGGAAGTCGTGCAGGCGATCGAAGCCGCGCTCGCCAGCCACAGCCCGATTTTCCTGAACGCCTGAACTCCGGCAAGGGCGCTGCCGCCGGTGCAGCGCCATTTGTCAGCCGCCCCGCCGCACGATAGGGCGGGGCGATGCGTCCCGAGCTTCTCAACCCGCTGTTTGCCGAAGTCACTGCGCTGAAGGGCATTGGCCCGGCGCTGGCGAAGCCGATGGAGAAGCTGGGGCTGGCGCGGGTGGTGGACGTCGCCTTCCACCTGCCGACCGGATTCGTCGATCGAATCCCGCGCGACGAACTCGACATGGCCGATTCGGGCAAGGTGATCGCGATCACGCTGACGCCCGTGCAGTATCGCTTCGGCGGCGGACCGCGCTCGCCGGCGCGGGTGCAGGCGGTCGACGCCAAGGGCAACCACGTCTCTCTCGTCTATTTCGGCGGCAGCTCGGGCTGGGCCAGGAAGCTGCTGCCGCTGAACGAACCGCGCTGGGTTTCCGGCAAGCTCGAACATTATGGGCAGGACCTGCAGATGGTCCATCCGGACCATGTCCTGCCGCTCGACCAGGTGGAGAGCGTCGGCGGGCGCGAGGCGATCTATCCGTGTTCCGAAGGGATCACCTCGAAGCGGATCGCCGCGCTCGCCGCGCAGGCGATCGAGCGGGCGCCCGAGCTCCCCGAATGGATCGAGCCGAGCCTCAAGGCGCAGAAGGGCTGGCCCTACTGGCGTGAGGCGATCGCGCGCATCCATGCCGATCCCGCCGACGCCAAGGCGCGCGAGCGACTCGCCTATGACGAGGTGTTCGCCAACCAGCTGGCATTGCTGCTGGTCCGCGGCGAGGCGCGGGCGAAGCGCGGGCGTCCGCTCGCCGGCGACGGGCGGCTGCGCGACAAGCTGAAGCTGCCCTATGCGCCCACCGGCGCGCAGAGCCGCACGATCGCGGAGATCGAGGGCGACATGGCGCAGTCCCAGCCGATGCTGCGAATGCTGCAAGGCGATGTCGGCTCCGGCAAGACGCTGGTCGCGACGATGGCGCTGCTGATCGCGGCGGAAGCCGGCGCGCAGGGCGCGCTGCTGGCGCCGACCGAGATCCTCGCCCGCCAGCATTACGAGACGCTCAGCCGCACGCTGACGCCGCTCGGCGTCAACGTCGCCATCCTCACCGGCCGCGACAAGGGCAAGGCGCGCGAAGCGACGCTGATGGGACTGGCTTCGGGCGAGATCGACATCCTGATCGGCACGCACGCCATCTTCCAGGAGGGGGTGAGCTATCGCGACCTCGGGCTGGTGGTGGTCGACGAGCAGCACCGCTTCGGTGTTGCCCAGCGGATGATGTTGCAGGCGAAGGCGGAGCGCCCGCCGCACCTGCTGGTGATGACCGCCACGCCGATCCCGCGCACGCTGACGCTCGCCCAATATGGCGAGATGGATGTCAGCCGGCTCGACGAGATGCCGCCGGGCCGCCAGCCGATCGAGACCAGCGTGATCTCCGAGGAGCGGCTCGGTGAAGTCGTCGGCGGTCTTGGGCGGCATCTGGCAAATGGCGGGCAGGCTTATTGGGTGTGCCCGCTGGTCGAGGAGAGCGAGAAGAGCGACCTCGCCGCCGCCGAGGCGCGCGCGGCCGAGCTGCAGGCGCATTTCGGCGACAAGGTCGGGTTGATCCATGGCCGGATGAAGGGGCCGGAGAAGGACGCGGTGATGGCGCGCTTCTCGGCGGGCGAGCTCGGCGTGCTGGTTGCGACGACGGTGATCGAGGTCGGCGTCGACGTGCCCAATGCGACGCTGATCGTGATCGAGCATGCCGATCGCTTCGGCCTGGCCCAGCTCCACCAGTTGCGCGGCCGGGTCGGGCGGGGCGGGGGGCGTTCGGTCTGCGTTCTCCTGCGCGGCAACCATCTGAGCGAGACCGCGCGGGCGCGACTGGCGCTGATGCGCGAAAGCAACGACGGCTTCCGCATCGCCGAGGAGGATCTGCGGCTGCGCGGCGCCGGCGAGCTGCTGGGCACACGCCAGTCGGGCGATATGCAGTTCCGCCTGGCCGAGCCGGACATGCTCGGCGCGTTGCTGCCAGCGGCCAATGGCGATGCGCGGCTGCTGGTTGATCGCGACGGCGGGCTAAAGGGCGAGCGGGGGCAGGCGGCGCGGGTGGCGCTCTACCTTTTCGAACGCGATGCAGCCGTCGGGCTGCTCCGCGCGGGCTGATCAGCGGGCGCGCATCGCGGTGACGACCGGCACATAGTCGGCGTCCGCGATCGGCTGGATAAATTGGCAGCCGACCCGGCCGCCCAATGCCCAGCGCACTTCCGCGCCGGTTTCGCCAAGGATCGGCAGCTGGATGCGGAGCAGGTCGCCGGCCTCGAACGGCGCTTCACAGCGCGCCATCAGCCCTTGCGGCGAGACGTTGACCACCAGGAAGGCGATAGCGCGCGCGTCGGGCCCCACCGCACGGGTGCGGTGCTCGACTTCGTCGCGATGCACCAGACGATCGTCGGCGCTCGCCAGCTTGGCACTCGTTACACTCACACGCCCCTCTCCACACAGGAGGACCGTGGGAACGGTAACCTGGATCAGTGAACAGGTGCCGAATGAGGCTGGTTAACTGCGTCGATGCCAGAGTGAGGGGAGCATCGTGCCGCGTGCACCTGCCCCGTCATCCCGGCGGAAGCTGGGATCCATTGGGGCTCCGTCGAACCTCCTGCTGATATCGAAAGGCGAATGGATCCCGGCTTTCGCCGGGATGACCCATGGGGAAAGGCGAAGCCGCTTGCCTGCTTCCGGGTTAGGCCTGCGGCGTCAGCAGCCCATGATGCTTCTTGCCGGCCGAGAGGCGGACCTCGCCCGCGACGGCGATCGTCGCCGCTTCGTCCTCGATCTTCTCGCCCTCAACGCGGGCGCCGCCGCCCTTGATCAGCCGCCGCGCCTCGCCCTTGGAGGCGCAGAAGCCCAGGCCGACCAGCGCATCGACGACGCTGATGCTGCCGCCGCTCACTGCCAGGGTTGGCAGCGCGCCGCCCGCAGCGCCTTCCTCGAAGGTCCTGCGCGCGGTTTCGGCGGCTTCCTCGGCAGCGGCGCGGCCGCGGCACATGGCTGTCGCTTCGTTGGCGAGGATCTTCTTCGCCTCGTTGATCTCGGCGCCTTCCAGCGCTTCGAGCCGGGCGATCTCGTCGAGCGGCAGGTCGGTGAACAGCCGCAGGAAGCGGCCGACGTCGCGATCGTCGGTGTTCCGCCAGAACTGCCAATAGTCGTAATGCGGCAGCTGGTCGGGGTTGAGCCACACCGCGCCGGACATGGTCTTGCCCATCTTGCCGCCGTCCGCGGTGGTGATCAGCGGAGTGGTGACGCCGTACACCTCGGTGCCGTCGACGCGGCGCGACAGCTCGATACCGTTGACGATGTTCCCCCACTGGTCCGATCCGCCCATCTGCAGGCGGCAGCCCGCGCGGCGCGACAGCTCCAGGAAGTCATAGCCCTGGAGGATCATGTAGTTGAACTCGAGGAAGCTCAGCGACTGCTCGCGGTCGAGCCGCAGCTTGACCGAATCGAAGCTCAGCATCCGGTTGATCGAGAAGTGCCGGCCGATGTCGCGCAGGAACGGGATATATTCGAGCTTGTCGAGCCAGTCGGCATTGTCGACCATCACCGCGTCGGTGGGCCCGTCGCCGAAGGTCAGGAAATTCTCGAACACCGTCTTGATCGAGGCAATGTTGCTGCTGATCGTGTCGAGCGTCAGCATCTTGCGGGCTTCGTCCTTGAAGCTCGGATCGCCGATCTTGCCGGTGCCGCCGCCCATCAGCACGATCGGCTTGTGGCCCGCCTGCTGGAGGCGGCGGAGCAGCATGATCTGCACCAGGCTGCCGACATGGAGCGACGGCGCGGTGGGATCGAAGCCGATATAGCCGGGTACGATCTGCTTGGCGGCGAGCGCGTCGAGGCCCGCGGCGTCGGTCACCTGGTGGATGTACCCGCGCGAGGCGAGCAGGCGGAGCAGATCGGAGCTGTATTCGGTCATGATGGCTGGGCGCATAGCCAAAGCCGGCGCCCGCGTCATCCCCGTGCGCTGTCCCGCTTCCGTGCTGACGAAGCGCGGCGATCCGCGCTACAGGGCTTGGCATGAAGCTCTCCCTCCAGCCGCACCCGGCAAACCCGCCGCGTGGCGTCACCGGCGTCACCTGCACCGTCGTGCGCGAAGCGGCGACGCTGCATCTTGTCTATGCGATCACGGGTGATCCCGATGCCGTGCGGCTTCCCCCCGCTACGCTCCCCGCGCGCACCGACGGGCTGTGGCAGACGACCTGCCTGGAGCTGTTCGTGGCGGAAGCAGGCACCGCCTATCGCGAATTCAACTTCGCGCCGTCGGGGCAGTGGGCGGCCTATGGCTTCACCGGCCGGCGCGAGGGCATGGCGCCGCTGACGATGGGCACGCCGCCTGCGATCGGCATCACGATGGAGGCGGAGGCGATCCTCGTCGCGGTCGACCTCGCCGAAATCGGCGCAGACACGCTGCGCCTTGGCATCACCGTAGTAATCGAGGAGGCGGACGGTACCAAGTCCTATTGGGCGCTGCGCCATGGCGGCGATGCGCCGGATTTCCACGATCCCGATTGCTTTGTCGCCCAACTGCCGCCAGCAGACTGACATGCTCTTCGGAATCGATCGCCTCCTCGCCGAACCTGATCTTCGCGCGACCCTGCAGGGCAAGCGCGTGGCGCTGCTCGCCCACCCTGCCTCGGTCACCGCGGACCTGACTCACAGCCTCGACGCGCTGGTGGCGGCGGCCGTGAACATCTCGGCGGTGTTCGGCCCCCAGCACGGCGTGCGCGGCGACCTGCAGGATAACATGATGGAGTCGCCGGACTTCACCGATCCGCGCTATGGTGTGCCGGTGTTCAGCCTCTACGGCGAGGTGCGTCGGCCTACCGACGCGTCGATGGATACGTTCGACGTGATGCTGGTCGACCTCCAGGATGTCGGCTGCCGCATCTATACCTTCGTGACGACGCTGCTCTACGTGCTGGAAGCCGCGGCCAAGCACGGCAAGGCGGTGTGGGTGCTCGATCGCCCCAATCCTGCCGGCCGCCCGGTCGAGGGGCTGACGCTGCTGCCGGGCTGGGAAAGCTTCGTCGGTGCCGGGCCGATGCCGATGCGGCACGGCATGACGCTGGGCGAGCTCGGCCACTGGTTCATCGCGCACTATCGCCTCGACGTGGACTATCGCGTGGTCGCCATGCAAGGCTGGAAGCCCGAGGAAGCGCCGGGTTTCGGTTGGCCGGCCGCACGTCCGTGGATCAACCCCAGCCCCAATGCCGCCAACGTCAACATGGCGCGCGCCTATGCCGGGACGGTGACGCTGGAGGGCACGACGCTCTCCGAGGGGCGCGGCACCACCCGCCCGCTGGAGCTGTTCGGCGCGCCCGATATCGATGCGCGGGCGGTGATCGCCGAGATGCAGCGACTCGCGCCGGACTGGCTTGCCGGCTGCACGCTGCGCGACATGTGGTTCCAGCCGACCTTCCACAAGCATGTCGGCCAGCTCTGCGCGGGCGTGTTCGTCCACGCCGAGGGGCCGGACTATGACCACCAGGCCTTCCGCCCCTGGCGGGTCCAGGCGCTGGCGTTCAAGGCGATCCGTGCGCTGTACCCCGACTATGATCTCTGGCGCGATTTCCCGTACGAATATGTGTTCGACAAGCTCGCGATCGACGTGATCAACGGCGGCCCGGGCCTTCGGGAATGGGTCGACGATCCCGCCGCCACTCCGCACGATCTCGATGCGCTGACCCAGCCGGACGAAGCGGCCTGGATCGCGGCACGCCAGCCGCATCTGCTCTACTGATGGAGGGCGAGATGGTGGCACCCGAACGCGCGCTCTGCGGCCTGATCTTCGCGGTGGAAGAGGCGCAGGACCGTCCAGGCACGCTGGTCGCCAGCCTGCCGTTCGGCGGCATGACGCTGCTCGAATATCAGATCCGCCTGCTCGCCGGCATCGGTGCGGAGCAGGTGCTGGTCGCGGTGGGCAAGGTCACTCCGCAGTTTCTCGGCGCGATCGAGCGCGCAGGGCGCGGGCGTCTCAAGGTCGACATCGTCCGTTCGGCG
Source organism: uncultured Sphingomonas sp. (assembly GCF_913774285.1). Lineage (GTDB taxonomy): Bacteria > Pseudomonadota > Alphaproteobacteria > Sphingomonadales > Sphingomonadaceae > Sphingomonas. The sequence goes on from NZ_CAJYHX010000019.1 coordinate 150,519, forward strand.
GAAGAAGCGGCGGACAAGGTGCTGCGCGACGCCGATGTGCTGGTGCTGGCCGACGGGCTCGTCACCATCGATCCGGTGATGGAGCGGATGGCGGCCGAGCCGCACGCCGCGCTGCTGGTGACCGACGACTCCGAATCGCCCGCCGCGATCGAGCGGCTCGACATGCGACATTGCTGGGCCGGCATCGCGCGGATCGAGACGCGGCATCTCGCCCATATCGCCGCGATGCCCGAGGATTATGACTTCCAGTCCGCGCTGCTGCGCGTCGCTGCGCAATCGGGCGCGCTGCAGGTGCCGCTGGCACCGGGCTGGGCGCGTGCCGGCCATGCGGTGGAGCGGAGCGGCGAGGGTCTGGCCGCGCGCAACGACGCGGTGCTGGTGGCGCTGAGCGACCGCCGCACGCTCTGGGCCGATCGATGGGTATTCAGCCGCGCGGCGCGGCTCGTGCTGCCGCAGATGATGGCGCGCAACATCCCCGACTGGGCGCCGCTGGCGCTTGGCGGGGTGGTGTCAGTCGCCGCCTTGCTCACCGTACTGGCCGGCTGGGAGGGGATTGGCGCACTGGTCGCGCTGCTAGCGACGCTGGCCTTTGCTACCGCCGCTTCGCACGCGGCGCTGCGTGGGGAGGAGCCGCGCGCACGCCAGATCGAGGTCGCGATCCTGGGGCTGTTCGTGCTGCTGCTGGCGGCGGGCGGCTGGCGCGAGTTCCGCGCGATCGGCAACGCGACGCCGCTGCTGCTCGCGGCGGGCGGCGTCGGGCTGCAGTTGCTTGCCGAACGCGTGCCGGTGCCGCGCCGGCGCTGGTGGGCGAATGCGGCGGCGCAGATGCTCGTGTTCACGCCCTTTGCGCTGGTCGGCCACGCGACGCTGGGGCTGGCGGCGGTGACGGTCTATGCCTTCGCGACGCTGACCGGGGCGATCGAAAGCCTGCGCGGCAAGTCTTAGCCTCCGATTAAGCTAGCTGCGCTATGTACCTGATACATGGCGCAGGGCGCTCCCGAACCGCGTGGTGGCCAGGCCATCGACGCCCAGGATCTGCTGGCGCGCGCCGCAGCAGCGGAGTCGCGCGAACGTGCGCTGGGCGCGGCGACCGCGCGCGAGCTGGCGATTCCCGAAAGTCTGCGGCTCGACGAGCGGACCCGCGCGGCGATGCTGATCGCGATCGAACAGATCGTCGGCGCGATCGAGGAGAGCCTGCGCCGCGCCGTGGTGCCGGAGGGCTTTCCCGGTATCGGCCCAACCCTGCCGCTGCTCCACGCAGCCGGGCTGGCGGCGGATCCGGCGCTGGTCCACGAACTCCTTGCCCGGATTCGGCTCGAACAGCTGGCGGCGGGCATGCCCCATCGCGCGGCGGCGCATCCGGCACGCCCCAGCCTGCTCAATCGTCTGGCCGAACATCCCGCCCCCGAATTGGCGGATGCTGCCCGGGCATTGCTGCTCGCCGAGAGCCGCGCGCGGAGTCCTGAAGCGGGACGCTGGCGGCTGCCGTTAACCTTGCACCACCGGCTGCTTTGGTGGGTTGCATCGGCCATGCGCGAGCAAGCGGGAACCCTGGCCGGCGTGGCATTAGACGAGGTGCTCTGCGCCGCCGTCGCAGCCGATTATGCGCTCGCCGAGCGTTGCGCCGAGCATCAGGTGGAGGCGGTAGCGCTGCGCCTTGCCGCCGCGATCGCGCCCGAGCCGCGCGAATGCGCCAGGGTGCTGCTGGAAGCGCTGCGCGACCGGCATGTGCCGCTGTTCCTCGCGCTGCTGGCGCATGCGGCGGATGTTCCGGTGGTCGATGCCCGCACGCTGCTGCTCGATCCCGGTGCCGAGCGGCTGTTGCTGGTGCTGCACGCGCTCGACCTGCCGCGCGAGGCGATTGCCGAACTCTGCGTCCTGCTCAGCGATGCCGATCCGCGGCGGGACCTCGCCGCACTGGTGGACAGGATCGAGCTGCTCGCGGGGCTCGACATTGCCAAGGCGCGCGACCACCTCGCCGAAGTGCGGTTGCCGGCCGAGTATCGCGAGGCCCGTGCCGCCCTGCGCGGGATATGCGCGCGGTGATCGCGATCCCGTCGCTCGATCCCGTAGTGCCGCTGGCAGTGGCGCGACTGGATGCCGGCGGGCGGCTGATCGACGCCGAGCCCCGGCTGCGCGCGCTCAATGACCGCGCCGGCGGGGGGATCGGGGAGCCGCTTGCGCTGCCGGGCGTCGCCGCGATCGCACAGCTAGCCCATCGGCTGGGCATCGCCATTTCCCGCAGCGTTGTCGCAGCCGATGGCGAGGAGGAGCTGGATCTGTGGGTGCGGGCCGGACCGGATCGCGGCGGCGTGCGACTGGAGGTCAGCGGCTGGCGGTCGCGTCCGGCCTGGCGCCCTGCCGGTGATCCCGCGCGCGACGGCGACTTCCTCCGCGCCGCCGGCGACTGGCTGTGGGAAACCGATGGGGCGCTTAGGCTGACCTTCCTTTCGCCCGAGGCTGGACAGCGCCACGGCTTCGACATCCGCGAGATGCTCGGCCAGCCGCTGACGCGGCTGTTCGCGCTGGCGCAAGACGATGCCGGGCAGTTGCCGATCCTTTCGGCGGTGTCCGCGCAGGCGCGGTTCGACGGGCAGCGTGCCGAGGTTCGCGGGACGGGACGAATGGTGCGGCTCGCCGCGATTCCCCGGCATGATCCGCTGGGCCGTTTCGCCGGGTTCATCGGCGCCGCGCGGGTGCTGGACGGCGACGACGCCAACGCCCCGCGGCCAGCGCCGCCGATCGCCGGAAGCGGCTTCCCGCGCGCCTTCGGCAAGCGCCTGGAGCGGGCGTTGCAGGGGCCGCTCGCGCGGATCATCGCCAATGCCGACGCGATCGGCGCGCAGGTCGACGGGCCCATCCGCGGCGATTATGCCGGCTATGCGGGGGATATCGCCAGCGCCGGGCGGCACCTGCTCGCGCTCGTCGAGGATCTCGTCGATCTACAGGCGATCGAGCGCGAGGACTTCGCGACGATGCGGTCGACGATCGACCTGGCCGATGTAGCGCGGCGCGCGGCAGGGTTGCTGGCGGTGCGGGCCGGCGAGGCGGGGGTCCGCATCGATCGCCCCGGACCCGAAGCCGTGCTGCGCGTCCGCGGCGAGTTCCGGCGAGCGCTGCAGGTGCTGGTCAATCTGATCGGTAATGCGGTGCGCTATAGCCCGCGCGGTGCGGCGGTTTGGATCCGGCTGGAAAGCGAGGGCGGCATGGGCTGCGTGATTGTCGCCGATCAGGGCAAGGGAATCGCGCTTGGCGACCAGGCCCGCATCTTCGAGAAGTTCGCCCGCGTCGACCCGGCCGAGCCTGGCGGCAGCGGGCTGGGGCTTTACATCGCGCGGCGGCTTGCACGTGCCATGGGCGGGGATCTGATCGTCGACAGCGCGCCGGGCATGGGCGCGCGTTTCGTGCTGATGCTGCCGTTGGTCGACGATCCGGAGCGCCCGCCTCCTCCTGCGGGCGCTCCATAGGCCGTCAGCGGCGACGGCAGACTTCGATGCGGCGGCCGTGGCGCCACTCGTCCCAGCAGACGGTGCGGCTGCGATAGCCGTAGCCGGCACGGTGCCAACCCGGGCCGCGATCCCAGCCATAATGACGGCCACGATCCCAGCCGCGATGCCGCTCCCAGCGGTCATGGCGGTCGTGCCGATCCCAGCGGCGCTCGTGATGGTCGCGATAGCGCCAATCCTGCGCCTGGGCGGCGGTGGCGCCGACCAAGCCGGTGGCGACGAAGCCGGCGGCGGCGATCCATTGAACCAGTTTCATCGGTGGGTCCTTTCTCGTGTCGATGACGAAGGACTAAGCGAGTCGAGGAATCCGCAGCCTGAACCGGTTCGTAGGCAAGGGTTCATCTTCGTCTCATGCTGCTGCGCTGCGGCAGATCGGCAACAGCGCCATCGCTTTACGAATTGCAGTACTGCCCAGTACGATTTTAGCTTGACGTTACGGCGAACAGGCGTAGATGGAGGCGTATACCGAAACGACCCGCGCGCAATCGACAGCGTGGGTTCAGGGAGCCGGGATATACCGGTAGTTCTCGCGGCGGAACGATGGGGGAACCCTCGGCAGTTCCGGCGCGGGGTTAGGTGGAACATATTTTCGCGGAACGGCCGGCGATGCCTCTTTGGCGTCGCGACGGGGAGGCCTGCGTCCGCCGCGTATAGGGAGTGCAGGCGATGGCGTATCTCGATCTTACCGGCTTCGACCGTCAGCCTGTCACGGCGCAGGCACCTGCCGCGCTGACGCAGCTCGAATGGCAGGTGGTCGCCATCGCGCAGCGTGATCGGCTCTCCTCGCTCGAAGCGCCGAGCCGCTGGGCCCGCTTCCTGTCAATTTTCTTCGGTGGCGATCGCGCGAGCCCCCGCCTCGCGGACTCGAAGCTGGAGGCGCTGCGCCGCATCGCCGTGCTCGCCTGGCACAAGGGCTATGCGCTGCCGAAGCAGGAAATCGCCGCCTTCCACGCCTCGGGCTATTCGCTCGAACATCTCGAGCTGCTGCTCGCTCGGGTGAGCCAGGGCCGCTCGGCGCTCAACGAGGGGCGCGCCCGCTAACCGCGGACGCGCCTTCTTCCCCCGCTTACTGCTTCTTTTCCTGGTTCTCGCTGTCGGCGTTCCGGTCGATGCGCGACGTCATGCCGGTGGCGGCAGCGTCCGATTCGGTCTGTTCGCGGTCACTGAACGGCGCCGGCTTCTCCGTCGGCGTCGCCTCGGGGACGGGCGCGGCGTTGACCGGCTCGGCGGCGGCGGGCTCCTGCGTGGAGACGTTCACGTCGGCCGGGGTCTCCGGCACGGTGATCTCGGTGACATTGGCGTCGGGCGCGCTCGGGGCCTCATCCTTGCTCCCGCAGGCAGCGAGGGTGAGGCCGGCGCCGGCCAGGATCGCGAAAGTGCGCAGCTTCATCAGGGTTTCCTTGGCGTTCGGGTTCAGGAGGCGGTGGCGACGCTGACCGCCGCGCGCGCTTCGATCTTCTCGGCGAGCAGCTTGTCCCAGTTATAGGGATCGTCGCGGAAGTTCATCGTGCCGTCGCCGCTCGCAAACGCGGTCCAGTAGAGCAGATAGACGGCGACCTGGTCGGCATCGGCAAGCCGGACGCGCACCGTCTTGGTGCCTTCCAGCTGGGCGGCGATCGCATCGGGCTGCCAGTTCGGATCGTTCTTGAGCAGCAGCTCGGCAAGCGGGCCCGGCTTTTCCAGACGGACGCAGCCATGGCTGTCGAGCCGGCTATAGCTGTTGAAGCCCGACTGGACCGGCGTGTCGTGCAGATACACGGCATAGGGATTGTCGAAGTCGAACTTGTAGCGGCCGAGCGCGCTCTTCGGGCCCGATTCCTGCTGCAGGCGACGATCCGGGCCGGTGCCGATCACGCGGTAGCCATGCGCCTTCAGATAAGCCTCGCCCTTGGGCCACAGCTCCTTCGCCGCGATGCCGCTCGGCACGTTCCACGGCGGATTGAGCACGATCGAGTGGATGCGCGACTGGAGCATCGGCGTCTCATTGCCCGGACGGCCGGTGACCGCCTTCATCGAGGCGATCGGGCTGTCGCCCTCGAACACCGTCATCACCGCAGCCGCGATGTTTACCTGGATGCGCTTGGCGGGCAGCGTTTGCGGCAGCCAGCGCCAGCGCTCCATGTTCGCCATGATCTGGCGGACGCGCGCCTCCACCGGCACGTTGAGCGCCGCGAGGGTGCCGGTGGAGACCACGCCGGTCGGGCGCAGGCCGTAGCGGCGCTGGGCGCGGAGCACGGCCTCCTGCAGGTCCTGGTCGAACACGTCGCCGCTGGTCGAGACCTGCTTGTCCTCCACCGCGAGCCGCTTGCGCAGCGCCTTCACGCGTGCGCCGCTGGCGCCCTTGGCGAGATCGGGCCCCGGCGCGAGCTTGGGCCAGCCGCCCGAGGTAAGGATCGCGCGATAGGCGACCAGGCCCTTCTCCAGCCCGTCATAGCCAGCATAGGGCGGTGGCAGCGAGCGGATCCAGGCGGCGAGGCGATCGCGCTTCACCGCATCGGCAAAGCCGGGGGCGGGATCGAACGGGGCGGGGCGCAGGCCCCAGTCGTTGATGAAGTCGCTCGAATCGAGGCGGCCGGAATGGACGGCGCGGGCATAGTCGAGCGCGGCACGGGCCATGCCGTCGCTGTCATTGGGGAGGGTGACCGTGCTGGTCATGCGGCGCAGGCCCTGCGACAGGCCGGCATCGGTGAGCAGCTGGCGGAGTTCCGCAATCTGCTTGGTGCTCAGCGTCGGCAGCGGGGTGGCCGCGACCAGCGGCGCGGGGGCGAGCGGGGTGGGCTGCACCTGGGGCGGCGCGAGCGTCGGGCGGGGCGCCTGCACTGCCGGGGTCTGCGCCTGGGGTGCGCGCTGCGCGGGAGTCGCCGTCGGCCGCGGCGTCTGCGTGCGGGCCGGTGCCTGGGTCTGCACCTGGCTCACCGGCGTCGGCGTCGGCTGGGCGGCCGGAGTCGGGCTCGGCTTGGGCTTCGGAATCAGCCGGAACTGGGCCATGGCAGGAGAGGCGATCGCGCTTGCCAGCGCCAGTACGGCTATCCCCTTCGTCAGCACCAACTTCGTTCCCACCGGCTTCTTCACTTCGTCCACGCGCAATACTCCACTCGCCGCGTCGTTGATCAACGCATCGGCCTATAGGCGATGCCCGCACGAACATGCGAGAAGGAAAACCCATCCCCCGCTCAGCTTGACTTTTGCCAACGTTGTCGGGAAGCGTCGCGCCCGACACGCCACCAGGGCAGGAGAGGGATCGCTTGGCCACCGCACGTTCGACGCACACCACGCTGGCATTCGCCGCGGTAACAACGCTGTTCTTCGCCTGGGGGTTCATCACCTCGCTGGTCGACCCGCTCGTCGCGGCGGTGAAGGGCATCTTCACGCTCACCAATCTGCAGGCGCAGGCAAGCGCGTTTGCGTTCTTCTTCGCCTATTTCGTGGTGTCGCTGCCGGCCGCCGCGCTGGTCTCGCGCCTCAAGGCGGTGCCGTCGATCCTGCTGGCGCTGTGCACCATGGCGGTCGCCTGCCTGATCATGCTGACCGCGGCCAACCTCGCCAACTACTGGCTGGTGCTGCTCGGCCTGTTCGTGCTGGCGAGCGGCATCACGGTGCTCCAGGTCGCCGCGAACCCGCTGGCGGCGGCGCTCGGCGATCCGCAGCGCAGCCATTTCCGGCTGGTGCTGAGCCAGACCTTCAACTCCTTCGGCACCTTCCTCGGCCCGCTGCTCGGCGCGCACCTGTTCCTCAAGGGCGTCGAGGTGAAGTCGGGCGCGGTCGTCGATCCGGCGGTCCGCGCCGAGGCGCTGGCGGGCATCGACACCGCCTATCTGTGGATCTGCGGGCTGATCCTCGCGCTCGCGGTGTTCTTCTTCCTCAGCCGCCGCGTCGTCAGCGATGCCGCGCCTGCGGACAAGGGTACCTCGGGCCTTTTCGACGCCTTCGCGTCGCGCTGGGCGCTGTTCGGCGCGCTGGGCATCTTCCTCTATGTCGGCGCCGAAGTGTCGATCGGCACCCAGATGGCGCTGTTCCTCAACGACAACAGCATTTGGGGCCAGTCCGACGCGCCGTTCGGGGTGCCGATCCTCGGCACGCTGATGGGCAGCGACGGCGTCCACGGCGTGTCGCTCCAGGAAGCCGGCAAGGCCGTCGCCTTCTATTGGGGCGGGGCGATGGTCGGCCGTGCGCTCGGCTCGCTGCTGCTCACCCGCGTCCGCGCCGACAAGCTGCTCGCGCTGTTCACCGTGATCGCGGCGGCGATGTGCCTCTATGTCGTCACGGTCGGCGGCGTCACCGCGGGCTTCGTCGCGCTGTCGATCGGCCTGTTCAACTCGATCATGTTCCCGGTGATCTTCACCCTGACCCTGGAACGGTCGGGCGCCAGCGAGGAGGCGACCTCGGGCCTGCTGTGCACCGCGATCGTCGGCGGCGCGCTGCTGCCGCTGCTGGTCGGCAAGGTAGCGGACCTGCACGGCTATGCCTTCGCGCTGATCGTGCCGGCGCTCTGCTACGTGGTGCTGTGCGGCTTCGCGATCGCCGCGGGCCGCGCCAAGCCGGTGCGCGCCGGCGGGGGCGCTTCGCTGCACTGATCTGCAAGGGCCGGGTGAGGGTTTGACGCTCCCGCAGCGTTGCGCCACGCTCGGCCCCCAATGACCAAGACCTTCTCCAGGAGAATCGGGATGTCCCTCCGCCGCCGTTCGCTGCTCGCCGGCGCGCTTGCGCTGCCCCTCGTCGCCCGCGCGCAAGCGCAGACGCAGGAGACCTACCAGCAGCGCAAGGAGCGGCTGTTGCACGAGGACTTCCCCGAGCTCAGCCGCTACGCTGCGGACAATGCCCGCATTCTCGCGAGCGGCGAGAAGGTGAACATCGTCTTCCTGGGCGATTCGATCACCGAAGGCTGGAAGAGCAAGCGGCCCGGCTTCTTCACCCCGGGCCGTGTCGGGCGCGGCATCGGCGGGCAGACCACGCCGCAGATGGTGCTGCGGATGATGGCCGACGTCGTCCACCTCAAGCCGCGCTTCGTCCACATCATGGCGGGCACCAACGACATCGCCGGCAATACCGGCCCGATGACGCGCGCGCAGAGCTATGACAATTTCCGCATGATGACCCAGATCGCCAAGGCGAACGGCATCGGCGTGATCCTCGCCTCGGTGCCGCCCGCCGATCATTTCCCGTGGCGCGAGGGGCTCGACGTGGTCGGGCCGATCCGCGAGATCAACGCCTGGCTGCAGGGCTATGCCAAGGCCGAGCGACTGACCTGGGTCGACTATACGCCCGTCCTTGGCGACGCGAAGGGCGCGATGAAGCCGGGCCTTGCCTCGGACGGCGTGCATCCCACCGAAGCCGGGTACGACGCGATGGCGACGGTGATCGAGCCGATCCTGAAAGCCCGCCGCGCGTGAAGCAGCTGCTCGGCACGGCGGCGCTGCTGATCGCGGCTCCGGCCGCCGGGCAGACGCTGGAGCTGGTCTCCCCCGACGGCGCCAACCGCGTGGTGGTGGCGCTCGATCGGCAGGGCGTGCCCAACTACACGGTGCAGCGAAAGGGCGAGCTGATCCTCGCGCCCGCGCCGATCGCGCTCGACCTCGATCGCGACATGCTCGGCTGGGGCATGGCCGTCACCGGCAGCGAGACGAGCAGCGCCGACACGCGCTACAGGATCGTGCTCGGCAAGGCGGCCGAGGGGCGCGACCACTATAACCAGCGCATCATCCACCTGCAGGAGCGCGGCGGCGCCAAAAGGCGGATGGACATCATCCTGCGCGCCTATGACGACGGCATCGCCTTCCGCATGCTGGTGCCGGTACAGCCGGCGACCGCCGCGGCACTGGTGCGCTACGAGCGCACCGGCTTCTATTTCCCGCAGCCCTGGAAATGCTGGGGGTTCAATGTCGGCCGTTTCGGATCGAGCCATGAAGGCGAGTTCGATCCCGTCGACACGACGCGGCTGCGCGACCACAATCTCTTCGACGTGCCCTTCGCCTGCGAGACGGGGAAGAGCGCCTTCGCCATCGCCGAGGCCGACCTGATCGACTTCGCCGCGATGTACCTCACCGGGCGCGGTGATGGCGGACCTGGGCTGCAGGTGAAGCTGTCGCCCTCGCTCGACGATCCGCGCATCGCGGTGCACACCCGCATCGGCAGCCCGATCGTCACGCCGTGGCGGGTGGTGATGCTCGCCGACCGGCTCGGCACGCTGCAGGAATCGACGCTGCTCACCAGCCTTTCCAGCCCGAGCCGGATCGAGGACACCAGCTGGATCCAGGCGGGGCTGACCAGCTGGGACTGGTGGAGCGGGCCCTCGATCGCCAGGCTCCCCGGCCAGCGCACCACGACGGCGGTGGCCAAGGCGTTCATCGACTTCGCCGCAGCCAATGGCATGCCCTACACGATGATCGACGAGGGCTGGTATGCCGGCGCGGGCGGCGGCGGGGTGCGGCGGCCCGGCGTCGACGTCACCAAATGGGCCGATGCGATTAATCTCCAGGAGGTCGCCGACTATGCCCGGTCCAAGAAGGTGCGGCTGTGGCTCTGGGCGCACTGGCAGGCCCTCGACGAGCAGATGGAGGATGCGCTCGCGCTCTACGAGAAGCTGGGCGTCGCCGGCATCAAGATCGACTTCATGGAACGTGACGACCAGTGGATGGTCAACTGGTACCAGAAGCTGCTGGGCGCGGCCGCGCGGCACCACCTGATGGTCGACCTGCACGGTGCCTTCGCGCCGCGCGGTCTCACCCGTACCTGGCCCAATTTCGTCACCCAGGAAGGCGTGATGGGCGCCGAGTACAACAAGTGGAGCACGCGGGCGACCGCGGGCAACGACGTGATGCTCGCCTATACCCGCGGGCTGCTCGGGCCGATGGACTACACCCCCGGCGGCTTCCGCAACGTGACGCCGGCCGATTTCCGGATGCGCGGCGACCTGCCGATGGTGCAGTCGACGCGGGCGCACGGACTGGCGATGTATGTCGTCTATCTCTCGCCGCTGCAGGCGGTGGCCGACAGCCCGGACACCTATGTGGCGAGCCCCGCGGGCTTCGACTTCATCCGGCAGGTGCCGACCAGCTGGGACGAAACGCGCTTCCTCGCCGGAGAGACGGGCGCGTACATCGTGCTCGCTCGCCGCAAGGGGAAGACCTGGTATCTCGGTGCGATGAACGACGAGAAGGCGCGGACGATCTCCGTGCCGCTCGATTTCCTCGGGGAACACGGCGCCGAGGCGCGCATCTGGAGCGACGGAGCGGCGCCCGACGCGGTGCAGGTGGAGACGAGGCGCGTGTCGCGCGACGCGCCGCTCTCGCTCAACCTGGCGGCGACGGGCGGCGCAGTGGCGGTGCTTCAGGAGCGCTGATTCGGCAGTAGCTGCCCAGATTCTGCCGCATTTCGTCGCCGCATTTCCACCGCTCACCTGCCGCTAACGGAAAGTTCACCCAGCGTTCATGGCCCGATGGGTCTTTTCGGTCGCATGATTGTTGCAATGCAGCGCCCGGAAACCCCGAAGGGGAACGACATGCCGTTTCTGAAGAGCCCGGCTCGGTTCCTGCTCCACTATGTCACGCGACGGCCGCTGGCCTTCGCGCTGCTCGCGCTGCTCGTGGTGGGCGGCGCTTCCAGCGCGGTGGGCGTGCAGTACGCGATGAAGCTGCTGATCGATTCGATGACGGTCGCGGCGCCCTCGCACACCGCCGTGTACTTCGCGCTCGCCGCATTTGTCGGCCTCGTGGCGCTCGAGAACGGACTGGTCCGCGGCGCGGCGATGTTGTTGTGCAACATCACCGTGGCGAGCGGCGTCCGCATACGGCTCGACATGTTCCACTATCTGACCGGCCATCATATCGGCTTCTTTCAGAACCAGCGCGGCGGCTCGCTGGGCCACCGCGTCGGCGCGCTGACCGGCTCGTTCCAGGCGCTCACCCACCGCATCCTGATGGAGATCACGCCCCCGCTGATCGCGTTCGGCGGTGCGCTGCTGATCTTCCTCGCGATCGACTGGCGCATGGCGGTGGCGATCACCGGCATCTTCGTTGCGGCAAGCACCGGCCTGGTCTTCCTCGGCATGCGCGGCGACAAATACCACAAGGCCTTTGCCCGCGCCGCCAGCGAGAGCGGCGGCGAGCTGGTCGACCTGGTCGGCAACATCGCCGCGATCAAGTCGTTCGGCGCCCGCCGCCGCGAGTCCGAGCGGCTCGCCGGCTTCTTCCAGACTGAGGCGGCGGCGCAGAAGCGCGGCTGGATGTTCGTCGAGCGGATCCGCGTCCTCCACGACGTGGCGCTGGTCATCTTGGTCGGCGGCGCGCTGGTCTGGGCGGTCGAGCGCTGGATCGCGGGCGGCATCACCGCGGGCGACGTCGTCGTCGTCAGCGCGATGACCTTCCGCATGCTCAACGGCTCGCGCGATCTCGCTATGGCGCTGATCGATACGAGCCAGCAGTTCAGCTATCTGCGCGAGACGCTGGAGATCGTCGGCGCCCCCCATGCGCTGGAAGACGCGCCGGACGCGGTGCCGCTGCAGGCGACCGCGGGCGAAGTGCGGATCGAGGGCCTCACCTTCGGCCATCATCCCGGCCGCCCGGTGCTGCACGACCTGTCGCTGGAGGTCGCCCCCGGCCAGAAGATCGGCATCGTCGGCCCCTCGGGCGCCGGCAAGTCGACGATCCTCCAGCTCGTCCAGCGCCTGCACGACCCGCAAGCGGGACGCGTGCTGATCGACGGCCAGCCGATCGACCGGGTGACGCAGGACAGCCTGCACCAGGCCGTCGCCGTGGTGCCGCAGGAAGTGCTGCTGTTCCACCGCTCGATCCTCGAGAACATCCGCTTCGCGCGTCCCGACGCCACCGATGCCGAGGTGCGCGCCGCGGCCGAGGCGGCGCACTGCGCGGGCTTCATCGCACTGCTGCCCAAGGGCTATGACACGATCGTCGGCGAGCGCGGCACCAACCTGTCCGGCGGCCAGCGCCAGCGCATCGGCATCGCGCGCGCGTTCCTGAGCAAGGCGCCGATCGTGCTGCTCGACGAGGCGACCTCGGCGCTGGACACCGGCTCGGAAATCGAGGTGCAGCAGGCGCTCGACGCGCTGATGGCGCACCGCACGGTGTTGGCGGTGGCGCATCGCCTGTCCACCGTGGTCGGCTTCGACCGGGTCATCGTGGTCGAGCATGGCCGGATCGTCGAGGACGGCGCGCCGCTGTCGCTGCTCCGCGCCGGCGGTGCGTTCCAGCGGCTCTGGGCGCTGCAGGCCGAGGGGCTAGACGCCCCGGTCGAGCGCCGCGAATTCCCGCGCTTCGTGGCCGGCACCGCGCGGCGGATGTTCGGGCTTGCGCCCCGCCCGCCGCTGCGGCTGGTCGAGCGGCAGGCGGCCGGATGATCGTCGGCGGTTGCAAATATGGTACGTTGCATAACTGTTATTGACTGAAACAATCTGTCATGCGACCTTCGCCTGGCATCGGGACGTGTAACGATCTCGAGCCAGGGGAGAGGTACGCATGGCAGGTTTTTCGACGCGCACCCGCGTGCGCATCACGTGCGGCTTGGCGGCGCTGGCCGCCGGCGGGGTTGGCATGGCGCCCACCGCCCGGGCACAGACCGAACAGCCCGAGGCTACCACCAGCGATGCGGTGACGCAGGAGATCGTCGTCACCGCGCGCCGCCGCGCCGAGAGCCTGCAGGACACGCCCGTCGCGATCACCGCGCTCAGCGCCGAGACGCTCGCCGCCCGCCAGATCCAGCAGACCCAGGATCTCGAGCGCGTTACCCCCAGCCTCCAGTTCAAGCCGGCCGGGCAGCTTTCGGGCAACAGCGCCTCGGCGGTGGTGTTCATCCGCGGCGTCGGCCAGGTCGACCCGACCGCGGCGGTGGATCCGGGTGTCGGCATCTATCTCGACGAGGTCTATCTCGGCCGCGCGGTGGGCGGCGCGATCGACTTCGGCGACATCGACGGGGTGGAGGTTCTGCGCGGGCCGCAGGGCACGCTGTTCGGCCGCAACACGATCGGCGGCGCGATCCTGGTCCGCACCAAGCAGCCCGAACTGGGCGTATGGGGCGGCCGCGCCCGCGTCCGGGTCGGCGAGTACAACCTGCGCGAAGGCTTCGCCGCGCTCAACATCCCGCTGGCCAGCACGCTCGCCGCGCGGGTTTCCGGCGGCTACCGCAAGCGCGATGGCTATGTGATCCGAGCGGTCGACGGGCTCGATCTCGGCAACGAGGACGGCTATTCGTTCAACGGCGCGCTCAAGTGGCAGCCCTCGTCCGATTTCGACCTCTACCTGCGCGGCGACTATTCGAAGCGCGACGAGCATGGTGCGCCGTTCGTCTTCGCCGGGATCAACGAGCAGGCGCCGGTGGCGGCGATCGCCAGCGTAGGGGCAGGGTGCCCGGGGGCGACGATCCCCTTCGCGCCGCTCACCGCCGGCGACCCGCGCTTCGGGGCGCCCAACGTGCCGATGGTCGCCGATCCGCGCTGCGCCAACGACCTCCAGGCCAAGGGCCCGTTCGTCAACGGCGGCACCGCGCCAGTGCTGAGCAATTCGGAGGTCTGGGGCTTCGGCGCCACCGCCAATATCCGGCTGTCGCACGTCGCGGCGGTGAAGCTGATCTCGGCCTATCGCAACACCAGCTCGCGCGGCATCCGCGACGGTGACAATACGCCGCTGACGCTGATCACCACCGATGTCGGGGCGGAGTCGGGCCAGTTCAGCCAGGAGATCCAGCTCCAGCTCGACTGGGGCAAGGTGAGCGCGATCCTCGGCGGCTATTATTTCAACGAAGTCACCGACGAGCGGGCGACGGTGTTCCTCGCCTATCCGCCGTCACCGCCGGTGATCCGTTCGATCCTGGCGGGCGGGCCGGGCTCGCGCGATCTCCAGGTTTCGCGGCTCAAGACAGACTCGCTGGCAGGCTTTGGCGAGGTCAGCGTCAAGCCGGCGGAGGGCCTCGAGCTCACCGGCGGCCTGCGCTACACCACCGATCGCAAGACCTTCCTCGGCACGGTGTTCAACCTGTTCCCCTCGAGCCAGCCCGATCCCGATCCGCTGCCGACGCTGGCGATCCCGCAGGGCGGGCCGCTGTTTCTCTACCACCGGCCCTTCGCCAAGTCCTTCTCGGCGCTCACCGGCTCGGCCAGCGTGCAATATCGCTGGAGCAACGCGATCAGCACCTATGCCTCCTATGCCCGCAGTTTCAAATCGGGCGGGTTCAACAGCCGCTACAATGCGGCGCCAGCGGGCAATGTGCCGGTGCCGTTCGACGAGGAGGACGTCACCAGCTACGAGATCGGCATCAAGACGAATATCGGTCGGCTGCGCTTCAACCTCGCGGCGTTCCAGGCCGATTACGACAATATCCAGCTGATCTTCCGACAGGGCGTGGTGCCGCTGCTGTTCAACGCCGGCAAGGCGCGGATCCGCGGTGTCGAGGCTGAGGCCAACCTGCGCACCGCCTTCGGGCTCAGCATCGACGGCGGGGTCAGCGTGCTCGACGACAAGATCCGCAGCATCACGCCCGTACCGGGCGCGACCGCGACGGTGACGCCCAATGACGACCTGCCGCTGACCCCGTCGCTCCAGGCCAATCTCGCGCTCGGCTATGACATCGCGCTGGGCAACGGCATGACTCTCACCCCGCGGGTCGATGGCAGCTATACCTCCAAGATCACCTTCATTACCGGCAGCATCCCGCTGATCGAGGAGAACGGCTATTTCGTCGGCAACGGATCGGTGACGCTCAAGTTCAACGATCGCTATGAGGTGAGCGCCGGAGTCAACAACATCCTCGACTCGCGCTATCTCATCCAGGGCAACGCCTCGCTTGCCACGCTCGGCTATGCCGAGCGCATGTATGCCCGCCCGCGCAACTGGTATCTGCAGCTCTCGGGTCGCTTCTGAGAGCCGGCCGGCGCGCTTCGGTGCGCCGGCCACCCTGCCTCAAGCCTCGCCATTCTCATCGGTTTCGCCCGCCGGGCTGCGCCGCTCGATCCGGCCGAGCAGGTCGAGCAGCAGCGCGCGCTCGGCGCCGCTCAGATCGGCCAGCATCCGGTTCTCATGCACCTCGATGCGCGCCACTGCGTCCGCCAGTGCCGCGATGCCGGCCTTGGTCACGGTGAGCGAGAAAGCGCGGCGATCGTTCACGTCCACCACGCGATCGATCAGCCCCTTTTCGACGAGGTCGTTGATCAGCGCGACCATGTTGGCGCGCTTGATGCCCAGCATGCGGCCGGCCGCGCCCTGGTTGATCCCGGGGTTGGCCTGCACGATGGCGAGAACCGCCAGCGGCACCTGGCGAAGCCCGGTGCCCTCCATCGCTGCGGTGAAATCGGCGGAGAAGGCGCTCAGCGCCCGCCGTAAATGATAGCCCACCAACGGCGCCAGCGCGCCCAGCATTTCCCCTGACATGGCAAGGGGAAAGCCATGTTTCCCGGGCGGCGTCAATCGGCGCGGATCAAAGCCTTCGCAGGAAAGTGCAGGACCAAAGAAAAACGGCGCGCCGCGGGGTGCGGAACGCCGTTTTCTTCAAGCCATGTCCGGGGCGAACCCCGGGGCGCACGCTCAGCGCTGGCTGACGGGCACGTAGTCGCGCTGCGTCGGGCCGGTGTAGAGCTGGCGCGGACGGCCGATCTTCTGCTCGGGATCCGAGATCATCTCGTTCCACTGCGCTACCCAGCCGACGGTGCGGGCGAGGGCGAACAGTGCGGTGAACATCGTCGTCGGGAAGCCGATCGCCGACAGGATCACGCCCGAATAGAAGTCGACGTTCGGGAACAGCTTCTTCTCGACGAAGTAATCGTCCTTGAGCGCCATTTCCTCGAGCTGCAGCGCGACTTCGAACACCGGATCGGTGACGTTGAGCGCGGCGAACACTTCGCGCACGGTCTTCTGCATGACCGTAGCGCGCGGATCGTAGTTCTTGTACACGCGGTGGCCGAAGCCCATCAGGCGGAACGGATCGTTCTTGTCCTTCGCGCGGGCGATGAATTCGGGGATGCGCTCCGGACGGCCGATCTCGTGCAGCATGTTGAGCGCGGCTTCGTTCGCGCCGCCATGCGCCGGGCCCCAGAGGCAGGCGATGCCGGCCGCGATGCAGGCGAACGGGTTGGCGCCCGACGAACCAGCGAGGCGCACGGTCGAGGTCGAGGCGTTCTGCTCGTGATCGGCGTGGAGGATGAAGATGCGGTCCAGCGCCTTCTCCACCACCGGGTTCACTTCATATTCCTCGGCCGGCACGCCGAAGGTCATGCGCAGGAAGTTGCCGGTATAGCTCAGGTCGTTCTTCGGGTAGAGGAACGGCTGGCCGACGCTGTACTTGTATGCCATCGCCGCGATCGTCGGCATCTTGGCGATCAGGCGGTGCGACGCGATCATGCGCTGCTGCGGATCGGTGATGTCGGTCGAGTCGTGGTAGAAGGCCGAAAGCGCGCCGACCACGCCGCACATCACCGCCATCGGGTGCGCGTCGCGACGGAAGCCGCGGTAGAAGGTCGCCAGCTGCTCGTGCAGCATGGTGTGACGGGTGATCGTGCTCTCGAACTTGGTCAGCTCGTCCTGCGTCGGCAGCTCGCCGTTGAGCAGCAGGTACGAAACTTCCATGAAGCTCGACTGCTCGGCCAGCTGGCCGATCGGGTAGCCGCGGTGAAGCAGCACGCCCTGGTCGCCGTCGATGAAGGTCAGGCCCGACTCGCAGCTCGCGGTCGAGGTGAAACCAGGATCGTAGGTGAAGGCGCCGGTCTGCGCATAGAGCTTGCGGATATCGACGACGTCCGGGCCGGTGCTGCCCTTGAGGACGGGATATTCGACGTCTTTCCCCGCAACGTGCAGTTTGGCGGTATCGCTCATGTAGTCGTCCTTTCCTTCGACCCGTTTTCAGGCGGGTGTACGCATCTGATCTGCGAAGCGGGGGAGGGTCTCCTCGGTTCCCGGCATCGCCTGGGGGCCGAAGATAGCCGGAGAAGTTCGGCGGCCGGTTAACGCCGCACGCAGCGGCTGCGCCATGTCGCCGAGCTCCAAGCCCGTTTCGTCCGCGACGGTGCGTACCGCCGCTTCGAGCGCCTCCGTATCCCACGTTACCAATCCGTCAAGCGCGGTCTGCAACCGAGGGGAGCGGGGGCGCGGCTCGCCCTCTAGCAGAGCGCTTGCCGCTTCGTCCAATGTACGTGGGCGCATGCGAAAAAGAAGCGCTTCGGGCCTGCCGCGACCGCAGAAAAACCGGAGGCCAAGCGCGTTCGTCCGTATGCTGCGCTGCAAATCATCCGCGCCGAGTCGACGTTGAGCGCGGCGAGCAATGCGGTCCCCGTCGCCATGCCATCCCCCCACATCCTTGATACTAGCAAGGAAGCCGGAATGGTTCTTCGCGTTCCCGACTTTGTGCCGGTTCGGTGTGCTCTGCCGCGGTACTGGGTCAGTGATCGGTTCTGGGTCAGCAAGCGTTGCTTTCTTCTGTTGCGCCCGCGCCCGCATGATCGCAGTCTTTCGCGCCATGGCCCGTCCCGCCGCTGCGGCCCCGTTCCTGGGGCTTCCAAGCCTTCACATGGGGGGCTGGTTGCGATTCCCCAAGGGACCTCCCGGCATCTGGGGGATGGTAGAACGCTGGCTGGAGGCCGAGCGCGGGCAGTTGCCCCTCTGGGTGCCGATCGCCTTTGGCGGCGGGATCGCTGGCTGGTTTCTGCTGTCCGGGCCGCAGCAATGGATTGGCTTCGTCGTCGCGGCGCTGGGTGCGGCCGGGGTCGGCGCCGTGCTTCCCGGGCGGAGCGGACGGGCGCTGCTGGTGGGCGGGCTGCTGGTTGCCGCCGGCTGCGGGGCGATCTGGTGGCGCGCGGCGCATCTCGCCGCGCCGGTGCTGGCACGGCCGCAGGTGGCGCGCTTTGATGCCGCGGTGCTGCGTATCGAGTCGCGCCCGGCACGCGGCCTGGTGCGGCTGGTTCTCGCGCCGGTGCGCCGCGCCGATCTGCCGCCGCGGCTTCGGGTGAATGTCGACGCCGCGGCGGTGCCCGCAGGGCTAGCGGCGGGCGCACTGGTGGCGTTGCGGGCGCGGCTCGTCCCGCCACCCGGGCCATCGGTGCCCGGCGCCTATGATTTCCGGCGGGTCGCCTGGTTCGACGGGATCGGCGCCACCGGCAAGGCGCTCGACCGGGTGACGCTGCTCCGCGCGCCGCCGCGCCGCGGGCAGGACCTGCGCGCGGCCCTCTCCGCCCATATCGAGTCGCGCCTGCCGGGTAGTGCCGGCGGCATCGCCAGCGCGCTGGCCACGGGCGACGAGGGCGCGATTTCCGAGGACGACAGCGAAGCCATGCGGCGCGCGGGGCTCGCTCACCTCCTCTCGGTAAGCGGCCTCCACGTTACCGCCGTCACCGGCGCGGCGATGCTGGTGGTCCTGCGGCTGCTGGCGCTGAGCCCGTGGCTGGCGCTGCGGGTGCGGTTGCCGCTGGTCGCGGCGGGGGCAGGGGCCCTCGCCGCGATCGGCTATACCTGGCTCACCGGCGGGCAGGTGCCGACGATCCGCTCCTGCGTCGCCGCGTTGCTGGTGCTGGTCGCGCTGAGCCTGGGGCGCGAAGCGCTGACGCTGCGGCTGGTGGCGGCGGGCGCGATGGTGGTGCTCCTCCTGTGGCCGGAGTCGATCGCTGGCCCCAGCTTCCAGCTGAGCTTCACCGCGGTCGCCGCGATCGTAGCGCTGCACGAGAGCCCGCATATGCGCCGCTGGTTCGAGGCGCGCGAAGAGGGGCTTGCCCGGCGCGTCGCGCGGGGGGCGGGATCGCTGCTGCTCACCGGCTTGGTGGTCGAGCTGGCGCTGATGCCGATCGGACTGTTCCATTTCCACAAGGGCGGGCTCTATGGCGCGATGGCGAACATTGTCGCGATCCCGCTCACGACTTTTATCGTGATGCCGCTGGAGGCACTGGCGCTGGTTGGAGACGTGGTCGGGGTTGGGGCGCCCTTTTGGTGGCTCACCGGCAAGGCGATGGCGCTGCTGCTGTGGATCGCGCACAGCGTGGCGAGCGCGCCCGGATCGGTCGCCGTGCTGCCGGTGGTGCCGGCGGCGGCCTTCGCCTTGATGGTGCTCGGCGGGTTGTGGCTCGGCCTGTGGCGGACGCGCGTGCGTATCGCTGGACTGGCGCCGCTGCTTGTAGGGGCTTCCTGGTCGCTGGCGACACCCGGCCCGGACCTGCTGGTTACCGGGGACGGGCGGCATGTCGCGCTGCGCATGGACGACGGTAGCCTGGCGCTGCTCCGCGACCGCGCTGGCGACTTCACCCGCCAGGTGCTGGGCGAGAATGGCGGGGTCGAGGCCGATGCGCTGGCGGCGCTCGCCGAACGCCCCGATGCGCGGTGCAGCCGCGACCTGTGCGTGACCGAGGTGGTACAGGGCGGCCGGCGCTGGCGCGTGGCGGCCACCCGCAGCGTCTATCCGGTAGCGTGGCGCGAACTCGTCGCGACCTGCGCATCGAGCGACATCGTCGTCAGCGAGCGGCGGTTGCCGCGCGCCTGCCATCCCCGCTGGCTGCGGCTCGATCGGCGGGCGCTCGACAGCACCGGCGGGGTTGCGGTCACATTCGCGAGCGGCACGGTTCGCACCGTTCACACGGGCGCGCTCCAGCCATGGCTTGACCCACCCACCGTCCAGCCCCCATTCAGCGCGGCGAAGGGAAATCGACAATGATCCGGATTCTGCTTGCCGTCTCGGCACTTGGCCTTTCGTCCCCGGCGCTGGCACAGGGCACCGACTGGGCCAAGACCCGCGCCGAGTGGAACCAGCCCATGGCGCCGTTCCGGATCCTCGGGAACGTCCACTATGTCGGCACGGCAGGGATCTCCGCCTATCTGATTACCAGCCCGCAGGGGCACATCCTGATCGACGGCGGCATGCCCGAAAGCGCACCGCTGATCGCCGCGAACATCGAAAAGCTGGGCTTCAAGCTCACCGACGTGAAGATCCTGCTGATCAACCACGCGCATTGGGATCACGAGGGCGGATTGGCCGAGCTCAAGCGGCGCACCGGCGCGCGACTGCTGGCGAGCGCGGCCGACACGCCGGCGCTGGAGGCCGGCAAATCCGACTATCGCCCGGACATCGGCATCGCGGCGCCGCCGGTGAAGGTCGACGGTCAGCTGAAGGACGGCGAGGAGATCCGGCTGGGCACCAACACGCTGGTCGCGCATCTGACGCCGGGGCACACCAAGGGCTGCACCAGCTTCACCATGCAGGTGCCCTCGGGCGGGGACAGCCTGACGGTGCTGTTCGCCTGCAGCCTCAGCGTCGCCGATCAGCCGCTGACGCCGGGCCATGGCTATGACGCCGCACCCGCCGACTTCCGCGCCACCTTTGCCAAGCTGCGCGCGACCCAGGCGGACGTGTTCCTCAGCTTCCACGCCGAGCAGTTCGACCTGGCCGCCAAGCGCGCCAAGCAGGTGGCGGGCGATGCCGAGGCGTTCGTCGATCCGGGGGAATTGGCGCGTCGGTTGGACGCAGCGCAGAAGGCGTTCGAGGCTGCGGCAAAGGCCGGGGGGGCGAACTAGGGCGTCGACGTCTGTGCCGGTTGCCATCATCGGGATGCGGTGCGGCGGCCCAGCGATCTGGTCGGCAGGGCGCTTGTCCGCAGGGGCTGCGCGGACACTCGCGCACCGGCAAGGCGGTGGCGGGGCGCTCAGGCCGTACCACGCAGGAGGTGTCGTCCGGCACGCGGCGACCATAGCCGCGTGGGACGTCGCGCTGCTTGTCGAGCAGCAGTAGCACGATCGCGCGCCATTCGATCCGGCGCGATCATGGCCGCTCCTGCCGAAGCGGTGTCGAGTCTGGCCGAACTAGGGATAGGCTTGTGTTCGCCTGCATCCTCGGTCGCTTGCTGCAAATCGACAACGCTCTTCTGCCCGACCGGCAAGGGTGGTTGTCGGATGCGCGCGTGCCCTCAGCGCCCCGATCGAATCCCTCAGGCGCAGGTCAGGCGGTTATGGCAGGATGGGGCGAGGCCGAGGGTATATGCGCAGGCGGCCCCGGTCCCACCCGTTGACAACGCTACCACGCGAACCGGCAAAGAACGCCGCATTGTCACGCGCTCGCCCGTCGACGGCGCTGCCCCTCTTGCGAGGGCATGGGAACCCAGCCGCGCACCCTCTCTGCCTGCACGATCTAGGGCGCCTGCCTGGAAACTTGCGCCTGCTCCTCGGACTTCGCCTTGACGATGCTCCGCGTGATCCGACCTTGCGTGATGCCCGCGAATTCCGTGTCGCGCTGGGCATAGAGGCCCCGCAGATAGCCGCGGTCGAAGGCCGTCATTTCCACCGGTGCGGGACCGGAACCTGCATCGAACAGCGAGAGAATGGTTTCGGGGCTGCCCGCGCGCGGTGGGTGCACCCCACCGAGCGCCCGCATCGCGACATAATCGCCAATCTGGCTGGGCGCCTTGCCGACGACGGCAGCGCGCTCGATCAACACGATGGCGGCTAGCGTGTCGCGGCGGATGGAAGGCGCGATTCGCGTTGCGATCGGGATCCTCAAAATCCCGTCGGGACCGATGGGTTGCCCGTCCGCGCCGCGAACCTCGCTGTTGCTCCATGCTCGCACCGGTCCCGGTTCGCGCACGATCTCCCGGATTTCGCTGGGCGAGCGATCCCCGAAGACCCACCATTTGCGCCGGACCAACGCGGCGACCTGGTCGCCAACGCCGTCGACGAACAGCACATACACGTTTGGCGTGCAGCGATCACCGGCGAGCTTCAGCCCGGCCAGTTCGGCGTCCAGTGCCAGCCGATAGCCGATATGCTCTAGCGTTCGCCGGGGAAGCCCGGCGGTTCCGAAGCAGACGGAGACGTTGAAGCGCGGCAGCGGCCCATCCGACACATAGGGGGTGATCGCGCGGGACAGCGACTTGATCGCTTCCTTGGGCGGAAGCGGCCGTCCGGTAACGATGATCGGGTCCGCGGAGGGTCCCGCGGCGTGCGTGACGACGGCGCCCGATGCGGGAGCGCTCTGCGGTGCGGTGGGCGCCTGTTGTACGGTAGCAGTCCGTTCAGCAGGAGAACGCTGCTGTGCGGCGGCTGTACCGCAGGCCAACAGGTCCACCGCCACCGCGATCATCGCCCAACGAACCGAATCCATCGCGCCGCCCTCCAGCAATTTCGCCCGAAGACATGCCACAATTTGCGGCGGCTATGAACAAGATTGCATTGGCACCAAGATACGTGCAGGCTTCAGCCAAGATTAGAAACGGCAGGGCGGGCCGCTGATGCGATCTCCGCCCCTAGACGCACACCGGAGATCAGTAGCGCCGAAGCAGTCCCGCCAATCGCCCCTGTACGCGCACCTGATCCGGGCGGTAGCGTTGCGGTGTATAATCACGGTTCGCCGGATCGAGCCGGACCATTGCGCCTTCCTTGCGGAAATACTTCAGCGTCGCCTCGGCATCGTCGATCAGCGCGACGACGATCTCGCCGTCCCGCGCGGTCTCGGTGCGGCGGATCAGCGCATAGTCGCCGTCTAGGATGCCCGCCTCGACCATCGAGTCACCCGCCACTTCGAGCGCATAATGTTCTCCAGCGCCGAGCAACGCGGCGGGGACCGGGAGCATGGTCGAGCCTTCGAGCGCCTCGATCGGCGTACCCGCGGCGATGCGGCCGTGCAGCGGGATCTCCACCACGTCGTTGGCCGGGGTGGGGAGCGCGGCCGGGGCGGCGGTGGTGCTCGCCGACTTGGGCGCCTTGGCCGCCGGCTTGCGCTCGCCGCGTTCGGGCATGCGCAGCACCTCCAGCGCGCGGGCGCGGTTGGGCAGGCGGCGGATGAACTCGCGTTCCTCCAGCGCGCTGATCAGGCGGTGCACGCCCGACTTCGACTTGAGATCAAGCGCCTCCTTCATTTCCTCGAACGAGGGCGATACGCCCGTCTCGGCAAGACGGTCGGAAATGAAGCAGATCAGCTCGTGCTGCTTGCGCGTGAGCATCCAATCCTCCGGGGTCCAGAACAGACTGGGAACGTTTATGCAATGTTCCGAGGCGCTGTCAAGCGATGTCGAGGATTTCCACCGAGTCGGAGCTATTTGCGGCTGGCGCATGGGGCGGACGCACGATCAGGCAGGTGCTGCGGGCGAGCGTGCGGAGCATCGAGCTGTCCTGGATTGCCGAGGCATGGACGCGCCCGTCGATCAGTGCGGCGCGCAGGTAATCGGTGCGCGGACCATTGGCCGGGAGCGGCTCGCCGAGGATCGCGGTGCGCCCCTGCGGGAACGGATCGGCGGCGCCGGAACGGTGCGCGATCAAGGGCTTGGCGAAGAGCAGCGCGGTGACGAACACCGATACCGGATTGCCCGGCAGGCCCAGTACGACCATGTCGCCGCGCTTGCCGGCCATCATCGGCTTGCCCGGGCGGAGCGCGATCCGCCAGAAGTCGATGGTCGCGCCGGCGGCTTCCAGTGCGGGCCGGACCAGGTCGTGATCGCCCACCGAGGCACCGCCGCTCGTGATCAGCAGGTCGGCCTCGACGGTGGCGAAGGCGTGGGTGAGGGCGCCCAGATCGTCGGGCAGGATGCCGAGATCGACGATCTCGACCGGCAGATCGGCGAGCTGCGCGGCGAGCATGGTGCGGTTCGATTCGGGCAGCTGGGCGGGCCCCACAGGCGCGCCCGGTGCGACCAGCTCGTCGCCGGTTGCGGCGATCGCGACGCGGACCTTGCGCCGGACGGGCAGGGTGGCATGGCCGCCGATCGCCGCCAGCGCGATCCGGGCGGGGGTGAGCCGCTCGCCCGCCGCTATCAGCGCGTCGCCCTGCGCGAAGTCGAGCCCGCGGCGGCGGGTGTTGCGACCCAGATAGGGCGGGCCCTCGCCATCTAGGCGCAACTGCTCGCCGTCGCGCGCTGCCTCTTCCTGGACGAGCACCGTGTCCGCGCCCGCGGGCATCGGCGCGCCGGTGAAGATCCGCACCGCTTCTCCCGGCGCGACCGTGCCTGCGAAGCCCGAGCCCGCCGCACTCTCGCCGATCACGGCCCAAGGTCCGGGCAGGTCGGCGAAGCGGATCGCATAGCCGTCCATCGCCGAGAGGTCGGTCTCGGGCTGGGTGCGGCGCGCGATCACCGGCTCGGCGGCCCAGCGGCCGACGGCGTCCGCCAAGGGGACCGTCTCGAGGGGCGTGGGGCCGGCAAGAGCGAGCAGCCGCGCTTGGGCCTCGGCAATGGGAAGAAGTGCCATCTCGTCCGATTGAGCGCGGCGGCGCGGCGATGCAAGCGGCTTCAGCCGGTGCGGCGGCTCGCGGTGAGCAGGCGCAGGTCGCTGTCGCGCAGCGGCATGCGGAATTCGGCGAGCGTCCGGCCGTGCCGCGCCCGCAGCACCCGTGCCGGACCGCCGCCGATCTCCGGGAGCGCCACCCATAATGCCGCCCCCGGCGCAAAGGCCTGGCGCGCCTCGAACTCGACCTGCTGAGCGGTGAGCGCATGGATCCGGCAGTTCCACCAGCCCACGCCCTCCCGCACCCGGCCGGGAAGGTCGAGCCGGAGCGCCAGCTTGTCCTGCAGCAGCCCGTCTGCATCGCTCCCGCCGGCCTGGGGGGCGGGGGCCTGCTGGATGCCGCGCAGCCAGGGGAACAAAGTCTGCCAGCCCAGCTCCTCGGCGAAGAAGATGCCGGCGGTCTCGCCCGCGATCCAGCGCACCGTGCCTTCCAGCGGACGCAGTCCGTCGAACGTCAGCTGCACCGCCTCGTCGACGGCGAGCCCGCGCGCCTCGACGCCGACGCCGCCTTGCGAGATGTCGCGGGTGCGGAGCTGCTCGACGTCGCCGCCGCGATGCACGCCGACGGTGTGGCGCAGCTCGATGCGCGGCAGGCGGCGGCGCTCGGCGGTGGCGCGGGCGAGGTTGCGCGCGACCATCCCCAGCACGTCCACCGGCGCGTCGAAGGCGAGTCCCGCCTCGTTGCCGTCGGACCAGAGCGTGCGGCCGATCAGCGGCTCGGCAGACCCGAGGTGCAGCCGGATCGGCATCGCCTCGGCCAGCGCGCGCTCGACGCGCAGACGGGCGCCGGCGCGGCCGATCCAGTGGATGCCGCAGTCGAGCAGTTCGCCATCCCAGGCGAGTTGGCCTGCATCGAGCCCGTCCGCCGCCGCGGCGCTGGGCGCGCGCGGTGCAGGCAGGTCGTGCGTCAGGCTGAAGATCGTCGCGGACGTTCGCCCCGAATCCATGCTGTCGTTCCGTCCCAAGGAGGACAGCATGCAGGCCGGGCACTGAAACCGCGGTTAAGCGGCAGGGTTGCGAAAAGCCTAACGCCGGGCGTCAGGCGTCGCGCAGCCCCACGCCCATCGCGGCGCGCGCCTGCTCGGATTCCGAGGAGACTACCGGATAGGCGCAATAGTCCGCCGCATAATAGGCGCTGGGCCGGTGGTTGCCCGACCAGCCGACGCCGCCGAACGGGGCCGCCGAGGAGGCGCCGTTGGTCGGCTTGTTCCAGTTGACGATGCCGGCGCGGATGTTGGCCCAGAACTGGTCGTAGAGCCGCGGATCCTGGCTCACCAGGCTGGCGGATAGGCCGTAGCGGGTATCGTTGGCCTCGGCGATCGCGTCCTCGAAGCTCGTCTTGCGGAACACCTGGAGGATCGGGCCGAACAGCTCGACATCCACCTTTTCGCGCGCCTCGGTCATGTCGACCACGCCGGGGGTGAGGAAGGGGCGGTTCTCGATCAGCCGCTCCATGTGGCGCAGCGGACGGCCGCCCATGGTGGAGAGCGTGAGAAAGCTCTCGGTCAGCATGTCGGCGGTGTTGTTGTCGATTACGGGGCCCATGAAGGGCTGGGGATCGGCATGCGGTTCGCCGATGATCAGCCGGCCGATCAGCTTGTTGAGCTCGGCCATCAGCGGCTCGAACAATTTCTCGTCGACGATCAGCCGGCGCGCGGCGGTGCAGCGCTGGCCGGCGGTGGTGAAGGCGGACTGCACCACCAGCACCGCGGCCGAATAGAGGTCCGGCGTATTCCACACGAGGATCGGGTTGTTGCCGCCCATCTCCAGCGCGAGGATCTTTTCGGGCCGCGCCGCGAACTGGCGGTTGAGCGCGATGCCGGTGTTGGCCGAGCCGGTGAAGAGGAGCCCGTCGATATCCGGGTGACTGGCCAGCGCCTTGCCCTGGTCGGGCCCGCCGATCAGCAGGCGGATACAGCCTTCGGGAATACCGGCGGCGTGGAAGCACTCGACGAGGAAGGCGCCGCTGGCGGGCGTCTTTTCCGATGGCTTGAACACCACCGCGTTGCCGGCGAGCAGCGCGGGGACGATATGGCCGTTGGGCAGATGCGCCGGAAAGTTATAGGGGCCCAGCACCGCGAGCACGCCATGCGGCTTGTGGCGTAGCGCCAGCCGCGTGTTCATCGGCGCTTCGATCCGGCGCTGGCCGGTCCGCTCCGAATAGCTGGTGACCGAGATGTCGACCTTGGCGATCACCGTCTCGACCTCGGTGCGCGCTTCCCACAGCGGCTTGCCGGCCTCGCGGGCGAGCAGATCGGTAAAGGCATCGGCACGCTGCCGCACGACATTGGCGAAGCGGCGCAGCGCCTCGATCCGCACGGCGAGCGGGCGCGCCGCCCAGGCGGCCCAGCTGGCGCGGGCGATGGCAACTTCGGTGTCCGCATCCCCGATCGGGTGGCGCCATAGCACGGCGCCGGTTGCGGGTTCGGTCGAAAGGAGTTCCTGGTCCGGCATGGGCCTTCTGGTTTTCTGGTTCGTTGCCCCTGTTACGATCGCTTTGCCCGATTTCGCGGCGCTAGGCCAGAGCCTCGCCCATCACCCGGATCGCCGCCACCTTGGCGGTGAGCGGCGCCCAGTCGTCGCGCTCGGCAATGGCGGACCAGAGCGATTCGACCTCGTCGATCAGCATCGAACAGGGCTCCCCGCGCCAATAGGCGTGGTCGCGGGGTTTGCGCGGACGATAGTCGGCGAGGCGGCTGCGGACCTCGGCGAACTCGGCACCATAGCTTTCGGGCAGGGCGCCGCCGAACGCGTCGAAATAGAAACGGTGGAGCAGCGTGCCGGTCTGGTTGAGCGCCACTTCCACGGCTTCGGTAAGCGCGCGGTCGTTGGCCTCGTCGCGCGGCTGGACGCCGAGGCGCCAGAGCACGGCCTTCGCCTCCTCGCGGTGATAGGCGGGGGCGAAGCCCTCCAGCGCGGCGATCAGCGGCGCTTCCTCGGCGATCAGGCGCAGCGAGATGGCGAGCTGCATCACGTCCCAATAGATCGCCTCGGGCTGGCGCCCGAAGGCATAGAGGCCGTTCTGATCGAAATAGGCCGCGGTGAAGTTCGCCGCCCAGCTGGGGGCGAAGCGCCAGGGGCCATAGTCGAAGCTCTCGCCGGTGACGTTGATATTGTCGCTGTTGAGCACGCCGTGGACGAAGCCCGCGGCCATGAACTGGCCGCCCATCCGCGCGGTGCGGGCGACGACATGGGCGAGCAGGCGCTGCGGCGCGTCCGGCCCGTCTTCCTCGCCGAAATAATGGCGCAGCACATAGGCGGTGAGCTTCCGCAGACCTTCCACGTCTTGGAAATAGGCGAGGCGCTGGAACACGCCGATGCGGATATGGCCGTGGTTGAGCCGCACCAGCACCGCGGAGCGGGTGGGGGAGGGCTCGTCGCCGCGATGGAGCGATTCGCCGGTCTCGACCAGCGAGAAGGTGCGGCTGGTTTCGACGCCCAGCGCCTCCAGCATCTCGGTTGCGAGGATCTCGCGAACCCCGCCCTTCAGCGTCAACCGGCCGTCGCCGAAGCGGCTGTAGGGCGTCTGGCCCGATCCCTTGGTGCCCAGGTCCATCAGTCGGCCGGCCTGGTCGGTCATCTGCGCGAACAGGAATCCGCGGCCGTCGCCGATCTCGGGATTGTACACGCGGAACTGGTGGCCGTGATAGCGCAGCGCCAGCGGCCGGGCCAGGCTGCCCTTCAGCGGCTCGAACCGGGCGAAATGGGCGAGCCATTCGGCATCGCTCAGCCCCTCCAGCCCGACGGTCGCGGCGGCGCGGTCGTTGCGGAAGCGGAGGATCGTCTGGGGGAAGCGCGCGGGCGCCACCGGATCGTAGAAGCCATCCCCGAGTTCGAGGATCGCCTGTTGCGGAGCGAAGGCCATGCGGCGATATGGGGCGCGATGGATGCTCGGCGCAACTACTCCGATGGCGTTTGGTGGTCGAAAGACGGCCTGCGCTTGCATTATCGCGACTATCCGGGCCGCGCCGACCGCCCGCCGCTGCTCTGCTTCCCGGGCCTCACCCGCAACGCGCGCGACTTCGCCGATCTGGCGACACGCTTCTCGGGCGAGTGGCGGGTGCTCTGCGTCGAATTCCGCGGCCGGGGCGAGAGCGCCTATGCCAAGGATCCGATGAGCTATGTGCCGCTCGTCTATCTCCAGGATGTCGAGGCGCTGCTCGCCGAGCTGAAGATCGAGAAGTTCGTCGCGGTAGGCACCTCGCTCGGCGGTATCGTGACGATGCTGCTCGCGGCGACCGACGGCGGCAAGCTGGCCGGCGCCGTGCTCAACGACGTGGGGCCGGAGCTGAACCCGGCGGGTCTGGCGCGGATCCGCACCTATGTCGGCAAGCAGGTCTGGTACCCGACCTGGATGCACGCGGCGCGCGGCGTCGCCGAAGCGAATGCAGATGTGTACCCGGACTACCGGATCGAGGACTGGCTGGCGATGGCCAAGCGGCTCCACCGGGTGAACAGCCAGGGCCGCATCGTGCTCGACTACGACATGAAGATCGCCGAGCCGTTCCGCGTGCCGGGCAACGAGGCCGGGCCGGACATGTGGCCAACGATCGACGCGCTGGCCGGCCGCCCGCTGCTGGTGGTGCGCGGCGAACGCTCGGACATCCTGCGCGCCGAGACGGCCGAGAAGATGGTCGCGCGGGTACCCGGTGCCGAGCTGGTGACGGTGCCGCGGGTGGGCCACGCGCCGACCCTTGACGAGCCGGAAGCCGTGGCGGGGATCGAGCGGCTGCTGGCGAAGGTCGCGGGCTGAGGCTGCGCCGATAGCGCGGCTTTCGGGAAAGCGCTGAACCGGCGGGGAAGCGGCAATGCGCCTCCCCGCTACGTGCTCCTCAGAACCGCGTGCGCAGCGTCAGGCCATAGGTGCGCGGCTCTGCCAGGAACGAGCCGAACATCGCATTGCCCACCGCGAAACTCGGCGCGCCGAACGCCTGGACCTGCGAGCGGCTGCCGGCGCCCTGGAAGGGCAGGTTGAATGCGACCTGCTGGTAGTTGGTGTCGAGCAGGTTCTGCGCCCAAAGCTCCACCGCCCATTTCTCGTCGGGTCCGCGCAGGCCGATGCGCGCGTTCATCGTGACGAAGCCGTCCTGCAGCTTTTCAACGAACAGGTCCGAGCCGGTGTTGTAGTCGCTGGTCATGCGGCCATCGACATAGAACAGCGCGGTCATGCCGTTGCTGCCGATCGGCGGGGTCCAGGTCACTGCGCTGGTCACCGTGTTGCGGGGCGCGTTGGACATCTGGCTGCCGGGGAGCAGGAACAGCGCCGAGTTCAGCGGCTCGCCGGCCTTGGAGCCGACCAGGTCGCGCTGGTATTTGGCGTCGGCCAGCGTGTAGCCGAGATTCACCGTGAAGTTGGAGGTCGGGTAGAAGCCGAGCTCCAGTTCCACGCCCTGCGTCACCACGCCCTTGCCGACGCTGCCGGTGCAGGCCCCCGTCGCCGAGCTGTTGTCGCGATCGGCGCCGTTGAGCGCGGTGCTGCAGCCGCCGATATTCTGGACGATGTAGCTGGTGCCGTTGAAGGTGTTGAGCTGGAAGTTGGTGAACTCCGAGCGGTACAGCGCCATGTTCGCGGTGATGTGGCGCGCGCTGTACTTGGCGCCGATCTCGAAGGCGTTCACCGTCTCCGGATCGAAGCGCAGGTTGGTCACCGAAGACGGGCGCGGGGTGGCGAACACCGTCGTTGACAGGTCCGAGCGATCGAGATTGTAGCCGCCCGCCTTGTAGCCCCGCGCATAGGAGGCATAGAAGAGCGTGCTCTCCGCCGGCTTCCACGAGAGCACCGCGGTGCCGGTCAGCTGGCCTTCCTTGAACTTGTCCGCAAAGGGCACCCCGGTCAGCGCCGAGGTGGAATTGCCGGTGCAGGTCAGCGTGACGATGCCGCCGGCAAGCGACTGCAGCGTCGCGTTGGTGCTGGCGAGCAACGGCGCCATCGCCGCCTGCTGCGAGGGGCAGACGGTGTTGTTGTTGTTGAACGACGCCTGCAGCGACTTGCTTTCGTGCGTGTAGCGCGCGCCGAGGGTGAAGCTGAGCGTCTTGGTCAGCTTGTAGATATTGTGGGTGAAGAAGGCCCAGTTCTCGCTGGTCTGGTCGTACAGGTCCAGCGTCGAGCCGAGATCGTTGAGCGTGCTCAGCCGATCGATGCCACCGATGACTTGCGGGCCGACCGCGGGCGTGAGCACGGCACGGCCCGCGGCGCTCAGGCAGCCGGGCCGCTTTGGATCGCGCAGCGCTGCCGCCGGGTTGATCGTCGCCACCATCCGGCAGGCGGCGAAGGCGCCGTACTGGGTGCCGAAGCGGAGATTGTCCGCCACGCGCAGCTTCTCGTGCGCATAATAACCGCCGACCAGCCAGTCGAGCTTGTCGCCCAGGATCGTGCCCGAGAAGCGGCTCTCATGGCTGAAGGTGTGGAACTGGCGATAGGCGTTGCCGTCGTTCGGGCGGTAGGCGATGTCGACATTGCCGTAATCGATGTCGCCAGCGCCCGCAGACTTGTACTCACGATAGGCGGTGAGCGAGGTCAGCTGCGTCGACCCGAGATTCCAGCGGACGCGCGCGGAGAGGCCGTAATCGGTGGTGAGGTTGGCATAGGCGCGACCGGACGTGAGCGCGATCTGGCGGTTATAGGGGGTGCCTTCGCTCGGCAGCACGCCGCCCAGGCTGCGCAGGATCGCGGTGATGCGGTTGCCGGCGGGGTTGATCGCGAAATCGCCGGGCACGCCGGGGGTGGGGTCCAGCTTCTCGCGCGTGTCCATATAGACGGCGCCGCAGCATTTCTCGTTGCGATGGGTGTAGTCGGCGATCAGGCGAATGCCGAGATCGGGGTTTACGGTGAAGAGCAGCTGGCCGCGCACGAAATAGCGGTTGCGGTCATTATAGTCGGTATTGTTGACGACGTCGTGGAGATAGCCGTCGCGCTTCGAATAGACCCCGTCGAGGCGGAAGGCGACCAGGTCCTTCACCACCGGGCCGGTCAGCGCGCCCGACAGGCGGACGGCATTGAAATTGCCATAGGTCGCCTCGGCGAAGCCGCCGAAGCGGAATTCGGGAACCTTGGTGTAGATACTGATCGCGCCTGCCGAGGAATTGCGGCCGGACAGCGTGCCCTGCGGCCCGCGCAGCACCTCGATCCGCTCGATCTCGCCCATGTCGTTGAGGCCCGAGCCGGTGCGGCTGCGGTAGATGCCGTCGATGAACACCGCGACCGAGCTTTCGAGGCCGGGGTTGTCGCCTACCGTGCCGATACCGCGCACACGCGCCGCGGCATTGGCTTCGGAGCCGGTGGAGGAAACGAGCAGAGAGGGGGCGATCTGCGTCATCTGGCGAATGTCGGTCGCGCCCGAATTCTGCAGCGCCGCCTGGCCGAAGGCGGACACCGCGATCGGCACGTTGGACAGCCGCTCCGAACGACGGGTGGCGGTGACCACGATATCCGCCGAATTGGGCGAGTCGTTTTCGGCTGCGGGAGGGGTGTTGGCGGCGGATCCGCGCAGATCCTGCGCCGCCGCGGGTGCCGCTAGGGCAACAATGCCCGCGGACAGCAACAATGCCCATTTCGACATATCGGCTCCTCTCTTTCCCAAGCTTTTGCTTTGGTTTGACTGCCTGGTTTGCCGAAAGAGCCATAAATTTCAGTGAACGTCGCCTCGGGGTTTTGACGGGGATGATTTTCCTTCTGAGGACATGCCTTGGCACGGCTCAGGAGGAGCGGTGGGTCTCCAGCGCTTCACTGGCCTTGAGGGCGAACAGCGCCGTCACCGCGCTGCTGCCGTGATCGACCAGGACCGGCAGGCCTGTGGCCGTGCGGGCGAAGCGCAGCAGCGGCCGAGCCTGCCATCCCTCGGCGCCGGGCATGAGCACGGCGCGCGCTTCGCCTGCCAAGGCGCGGGGAAGTTCGGTTCGCGTCGCCCGCAGCGCCAGGACGGCCAGCGCCGTGGCAAGCGGGTCGGCGCCGTCCATTCCCCAGCCCAGGCCGGGGTGACGGCTTGCGTGGAGGAAGCGGGCGCCACATGCCACGGCGGGGTGGTTGGGCATCACGGCGCCCAGCAGGCGCAAGGCCAGCCAGGTACCGTGATAGGGATCAATCCCTGCCGCCGATGCCCAACTGCCGTCCGCCTGCTGGCGATCCGCCACCCAGCGGGCGCCCGCGACGATCATCCCGAGGAACCGCCGCGCGTCCCACCGGGCGAGCGCATAGACGAGGCTGGCGACGGTCTCCACCGCATCCGGCGCTGCGTTGTTCGGCAATACCCAGGTGGGAAGCACCCCATCGGCCTCGGCATAGGCGAGCAACACGGCAAGCGGCGGCGCGCAGTGGGTGGCGATCAGATCGCGCCTGCTCAGCCGCGCGAACAGCAGCAGGATCTGCGCGAGTTCGCCTACCTCGCCGGTGATGTCATGGTAGCGGTCGGTCTCGCCGCGCTGGGCAGGATCGGCTGCCCGGCGATGGCGTAGGATCTGCCGCACCGTCGCTACAATCGCCGGATGCCGCGCATCGATATCGGCGTCGAGCAGCGCATCCGCGATCAGGATCTGCACGAACAGGTCGAGGGTGCGGACGGCGTCCAGGCTGGGGGCCTGTACGTCGCCTCCCCGGCCAGGGAAGGGCGTCGCGGCGCCGTCGGCACCGACCCTCCCCAGCATGGCCACCGCGCGTGCGACGATCGCCGCGTGCGAGGCTGCCGACTCTGCGGGTACCGGCGCATCGGGCGGGCAGGGGCGCTGCAGCTGGCGCTTCGGCTGCGCGACGATTGGCGGCTCGGGCGCTGCGCCCGGAGCGACATGTTCCAAGGCGTCGTGTCCGAATGTCGGCATGTCCACCCACCCCTGACCAGAATGTCTCCGGCGCGTCGCACGCTTGATACGCACGCCAGCAGAAAACATCGGCCGACGGTGGTAGCGCGGAGGGTTCGCGTTTCCGCTATGTTCACCTTAATCGACCAATGGCAGCGGTTGCGAAAGGGGAAGCTGGTCCGGAACGGAGTGGTAGCGCCAGCCTGCTTGGCGGTCGCGATGGCGCGGCTCGCGTGCCCCGTGATCAGCCGGGGGATGTGCTTCCCCCCCGAGGCCCTGATGATATGCAGGTGCAGCGCGGCGCTGCAGCCGGGCGGATCGGGAAGGTCCGTTGCGGAGCAGACCTTCCCCGAGCGCAGCGGTGGTGGTTCAGCCGCCCTGGACCGGCGGCCGCTGCCCGCCCGCCAGCGTCCGCGCCTTGTCCTGCGCGGTCAGCACCAGCTCGGCGGCGAGCAGTGCCTGGGCCTGGTTCTGCGCGACCTCGGTGCGCTGGACCACGTCGGTGACGAATTGCGGGCCGAAGGGCAGCGGCACGGTGCTGCAATCGATGTAGCGCGTGCCCTTGGCGTCGGCGAGGAACAGGTGGTTGCCCCCCGGCCGCCCGTGGATGTCGACGTACTTGCGCAGCTCGATATAGCCCTCGGTGCCGAGGATGAATACGCGGCCGTCACCCCAGGTCGGCAGCCCGTCCGGCGTGTACCAGTCGACGCGGACATAGCCGGTGCCGCCATTGCCGGTCAGCATCATGTCGCCGAAATCCTGGAACTTGGGGTGGTTCGGCGTGGCGAAATTGCCGACCTGCGAGGCTACCACCTGCGCTTCGGTGGAGCCGGTGTAGAAGACGAACTGGTCCGCCTGGTGGCTGCCGATATCGGTGAGGATGCCGCCATAATTGGCGACGTCCCAGAACCAATCGGGCCGGCTCGGCGCGCTCACCCGGTGCGGGGCGATGTTGATGGTCTGCACCACGCGGCCGATCGCGCCGGCATGGACCAGCTCGCCCGCCTTCACCGCGGCGCGCACCTCGAGCCGTTCCGAATACATGATCGCGAACTTTCGCTTCGTCTCGGCGATGGTGCGGCGCACCTCGGCGAGCTGGGCGAGGCTGGTGATGCCCGGCTTGTCCGACAGGAAATCCTTGCCCGCGCGCATCACCCGGACGCCGAGCGGCGCACGCAGATTGGGGATCGAGGCGCTCGCGACCACCTGCACGCTCTTGTCGTCGAGGATCTCGGCTTCGCTGCGCGCCACCTTCACATCGCCATAGCGGGCGCGGAAGGGGATCAGCTGCTTGGGGTCGCCCGCATGCACCGCCACCAGCGTGCCGCCGCCGCGGATCAGCGCGTCGGTCATCGCATAGATGTGCGAATGGTCGAGCCCGATCACGGCGAAGCGGATGCGGTCCTTGGCGCTCGGGTCCGGCCCGGTCGGCGCGGCATTGGCGGAGACGCCGTTGCCCTGCGCGGTCGATTGGGCGCGGGCGGTGCCGGCGAGCCCGGCGCCGATAAGCCCGGCGCTGGCGAGGAGCAGGCGGCGATCGATCATGTCCATGATGCTATCCCTTTGGGAGAAGGTCAGAAGGTGACGAGGTCGGTCGGCCAGGCGAGCGCCTTGCCCTGATCGATCGCCTGCTCGCCGAGCAGCGAGGCGACGCTGGCATGATAAGCCTGGGCGAGCAGCCCCGGCACTTCCTTGCCGCTGCGCACCGCTTCGCCGAAGCCCTCGAACTGGAGCATCGTCTCGTCATATTCGCCCCAGCCGAGCGAATCGCCGGGGGTGGTCACCGGGAGTTCGGGGAACCAGGTGGCGCCGCCGATCGGCACGGTGTTCTTGCGGCCGGCCTGCACGTCCGCGCGCATGCGGGCGAGGGCGGGCACCGCGCCGGGCTGGACTTCCTGGTAGATCCGGCCCAGCTCGGGTTCGATCGTGCCCTTGCTGCCCTGAATCTGCTCCTCGCAGCCATAGCGGGCATTGTTGAGCATCGAGGTGTAGATCACCTTTCGCCCATCCGAATAATCGTAGATCAGCGCGACCTGGTCGTAGACGTCGCGGCCGTCCTTCCAGAAGCAGATGCTGCCCGATCCCATCACGCGCGTGGGCAGGCCGCCCATGAACCAGTTGGCGACCTGGAGCTGGTGCGTCGCCAGCTCGGTCATCAGCCCGGCCGAGCGATCGCGATAGAGCCGCCAGTTGATCTCGCGCTCGGTGCCGCCGGGCGGGATCTGGCGGCGCCAGCTGCGATTGCGGTGCCAGCTGGCGCGGATCTGGGTGATCGGGCCGATCTCGCCCGCCTGCGCGCGCTTGAGCGCATTCAGATAGGTCGGGTTGAACAGCCGCTGATGGCCGATCTGGAGGATCTTGCCGCGCTGGCGGGCGCGCGTGACCATCGCGCTGCAATCGGCGATCGTCCGCGCCATCGCCTTTTCGCAGAACACCGGATAGCCCGCGTCGAGCGCATCGATGGTGTGGCGGGCATGGAGATCGAGCGGGGTGGCGATCACCACCGCGTCGATCTGCCGGGCCTCCAGCATCTTGCGGTGATCGGTGAAGATCGGGGTGTTGGCGGGCACATAGGCCCGCGCCTTGGCCATGTGCGGCTCGAAATTGTCGCACAGCGCGGCGACGGTGCAGTTGCGCGTCTTGTTGAGGTTCTGGATCAGCGTGCGGCCGCGATCGCCGGTGCCGATCACGCCGATGCGGACGCGCGGGCCCTTGGCGATGTCCTCGGCGGCGCGGGCGGCCCAGGGGGCGGCGGCGCTCATTCCCACGCCGGCGGAGGCGAGCAGCACCCGGTCGAGAAAGGTGCGGCGGGATAGCGCGAAATCGTCGTCGGTCATGCGGTAGGTTCCAGTGCTCGCTCGGCGCCGACGGGCGCGGCATGGGGAAAGATGAAGCGGTGTTCGGGAGCCGCCGCGCGCAGTCGGTCGCGGGCGACGGGGTCGGCGACGAGCAGCGCGGTGCTCAGCGCCTCGGCCTCGGCACCGGTCGCGGCGGCCGCGACGGCGGTGGCGGGGGTGGTGACGATCGCGCCGTCGGTCGGGCGGATCATCGCGGCGCGGCCCGGCTTGGCGGCGCCGGTGCCGATGGTGGACGAGATCGACAGCGATGCGTCCTGCAGCTCCAGTTCGACCAGCCAGGCCCCCTCGTCCTCGGGGTGCGGCACGGCGAGCGGCCAGCCGCCGCCGAGCGGGTGTTGGCCGAGCACCGCGATCGAGCTTTCGCCGGCGGAGAGCAGGGCGGAGGTCACGCCCATCGCCCGAAGCGCGGTGACGGCGTGGTCGAGCGCATGGCCCTTGCCGAAGCCACCGAAGTCGAAGGTCAGCGGGCGATCGGTTGAAACCTGGCGGCTGGCGGGATCGATCGTGAGCGAGGACCAGCTACCGAGGCTGGGGTCGAACAGCCCGCCGGTCTCGCGCCAAAGCGCATCTACCTGCAGCAGTGCGCCGAACAGCAGTCGGTCCTCCACCACCGCACTTCCGCCGCGAGAGAGCGCGTCGTTGAGCGCGGTGGCAGGCGAGGGGCGGTGGATCGTCAGCGCGTCCTCCACCGAGAGAATCGCCGCCTTGGCGGCGGCGAGCGCGGCGGGGTCGTCGCAGCCGAACAGGTGCAGCTCGACCCGCGTGCCCATGGCGGCGAACCGCGCCACGCTCGCCTCCATGTCGGTCATATCAGCCGCGCACTTCCCAGCCGGGCTCGTAATCGACCGCCCAGAGCTTCCGCGCCGCAGCTTCCTTGGGCTTGCCGGTGGCGGGATCGACGGTGATCGCGCCGCCGGTGTGATAGGCCATGTTGCCGAGGTGGCAGAGCGTCGTGCTGATATGCCCCTCCTGGATCGGCGAGTGCAGCGCCGTCTCGGTGCCGCGGACCACGCCGAGGAAGTTGGCGGCGTGGTAGACGTCGAGCGCGCCTTCGCCGACGGTGCCGGTCGTTTCCGATTCCGCCGGTGCCTTCACTTCGCGGATCCGCTTGCCGGCAAGGTCGTACAGCTCGAAGCCGTTGCGATCGACCACCGCCGAACCCTTGGTCCCGAGCAGCAGCGTGCCGCGGCCACGGCCATAGCGGAGCATGCCGTTGCAGCTCTCGCCGTCCCAGCGGATCGTGCGGCCGCCCTCGAAGCCGAGGTTCAGCGCGAGCGAGTCGTACATCTCCCAGTCGTCGCCCTGGTAGAAGCGGCGGGCGCCGCGCGCGGTGACGGTGGCGGGATAGGTGACGCCCATCAGCCAGCGCGCGATGTCGAGCTCGTGCATCGCGTTGTTGCAGATCTCGCCGGTGCCGTACTTCCAGAACCAGTGCCAGTTATAGTGGACGAGGTTCGAGCGATACGGTCCGCGCGGACGTGGCCCCTGCCACATGGCCCAGTCGAGATCGGCGGGCGGCGGCACGATCTGGCCCTTGCCGATCGACTTGCGATTGTTGGCGTACCAGGTCTGCGCCTCGTAGACGTCGCCCAGCTCGCCGGCGCGGATCAGGTCGAGCAGCTGGCGGGTCTCGACGCTCGAGCGCTGCTGGTTGCCGACCTGGAGCACCCGGCCGGTGCGCTTCTGCGCGGCGATCAGCGCCTCTCCTTCGGCCGGCGCGATGCCGATGGGCTTTTCGATATAGACGTTGCGGCCGGCGTTCATCGCGTCGATCGCGACCTTGGCGTGCCAATGGTCGGGCGTGGCGACGGTGATTACGTCGACCGCCTTGGTGTCGAGCAGCCGGCGATAGTCGCCGGTGGTCTCGACCGTGTTGCCATGGCGCTGGGCGAACTCGCCGGCGCGCTTGGCGAGCACCGTCGAATCCACGTCGGCGAAATGGGTGACCTGGACGTTTGGCTGCTTGGCGAAGGCGCTCATATGCGCCTGGCCGCGCCCGTTGACGCCGACGATCCCGACGCGGATGCGGTCGTTCGCCCCCAGGATGCGCGCATAGCTGCTGGCGCTGATCGCCAGTGCGCCGGTTGCGGCGGCGCCCTTCATCACCGTTCGACGGTCGAACATGGCAGTGCTTCCCCTCGGTTCTTTATAGTCGTGATTGCAACGGTACGGCGCAGATTCCTCAGAACCGACGCAGCTTGATCGAGCGGAAGTCGACGCGGTCGCCATGGTCCTGCAGCAGGATCGCGCCCTCGGCCGTGGTGCCGAAGCCGGCGATCTTGGCGAACTTGCTCTCGGCGATCGCCGCCTTGAGCGCATCCGAGCCGCGCTCATATTCGACGACCTTGAAGCCGTTCAGCCAATGCTCGACATGATTGCCGCGAACGAGGATCGTCGCGCGGTTCCATTCGCCCGGCGGGTTGCCGCGCTTGCCCGGGCTCGACGGGTCGGAAAGATTGCGCGCCGGGATCAGGTCGTAGAGCGAGGCGAGCGTGCGGTTGCCGTCGCGGCCCATCTTGGCGTCGGGATGCCGCGCATCGTCGAGCAGCTGATATTCGAAGCCGACATTGGAAACGCCGCCATTCTGCAGCGGCGGGAGCAGATACTTGATGCCGCTATTGGCGCCCTCGCTCAGCCGGAAATCGACCGACAGCTCGAAGTTGCGGTAAGTCGCCGCGGTGGCGATATCGCCGCCGCCGCCGTTCTTCTCGACCGTCAGGATGCCGTCGGCGATGCTCCAGCCCTTGGCCGGAAAGCCGCCGCCCTTGGCCGAGCGCCAGCCCTTCGAGGTGCGGCCGTCCCACAGCAGCGTCCAGCCGGCGCGGCGCTCGGCGGCGGTCAGCTGGTTGGACTGCCAGCCCTGCTGCTCCACCTTGGTTTCGGGCAGCGCATAGCGGGCAGGGGAGTCGGTGATAATGCGCAGCCCCTTGAAGCGCACCTCGGGGCCCTTGGCCGCGACCGCGTCGGGCAGGGCATGGACCTGGAAGGCGAGGAAGCCGCGCGCATCGGTATCGTCGACGATGTCGGCGGCGGGGACGCCGTTGAGGAAGGTGCGGATGCGGTTGCCGATCGCCTCGACGCGGTAGTGGTTCCAGTCGCCGGGTCTGAACGCCTTGCGCGCCGCCTCGTTGCGGCCGAGCGTGTAGAGCCATTGGCGGCGCTGCTCGTCATAGATGCCGGCGCTCCACGCGCGCGGCGAGGGGTCGATCTCGGCCTGGTAGCCGAACACCACGCCGTTCCGATAGTCGGGCCGGCTCTGGCCGCGGATCATCATGCCCGAATTGAGCGACGGATCGGTCTTGGCATCGAACTCGACGATGAAGTCGCCATAGAGCTGGTCCGAGACGAGCCAGCTATTGCCCTTGCCGATCACCGCGCGGCCGACCAGCTCGTCGCTCACCATCTCGTAGGTCGCGTTGCCGCCGGTGCGGTGCCAGCCGGAGAGGTCTGCCTTGGGCATGAGGTCGCGCCAGGGAGCCTGGGCGGGTGCGGTGCGGGCGGGCGGTGCCGCGGCGAGGGGAAGCGTGCTTGCCGGCAGGGCGGCAAATGCCAACAGTGCGAGTGTGCGAACCACAATCTCTCCCCTCGTCCATGAAGTGGCCCCGTCCGCTTCCCAAAGGCTTGCGGCGAAAAGCTCTTGATGCGCTAGGCGTAAAACGTGGTCGGGCCACTTGCAAGTGCCTTGTCTGGCACGACAAAGGTCTGACAACGCTATCTGGCAAATTGGTCAGGCACAGTTGCCAGACAGCACATCGCCTGTTACGCATTATTGCAGGTCGTACACCCGAAGAGGGGGCGACAACACCCGCGCACCACAAAGCTTTAGACGGAGGTGCGCGCGAAATGGGAGAGGGGATATGGACACTGTTCGTGGCCACAAATGCGCCTTGTTCGCATCATCCAGCGTGCTCGCCGCGCTGATCGCAACGTCCGCCGCCGCACAGAACGCACAGGAACAACCCGCGCCCGTGCAGGCGGACGACGCGCAGAACAACGAAATCGTCGTCACCGGCTTCCGCGCCTCGCTCAACAGCGCGCTCAGCCTGAAGCGTTCCGAAACCGCCGCGGTCGACAGCATCGTTGCGGAAGATATCGGCAAGTTTCCGGATTCGAACCTCGCCGAGTCGATGCAGCGCATCCCCGGAGTGGCGCTCTCCCGCGGGGACGGCGGCGAGGGGCGCAACATCTCGGTCCGCGGCCTCGGCGCGCAGTTCACCCGGGTGCGGATCAACGGCATGGAAGGCGTGTCGCAGGTCAGCGGCAGCGACATCCGCGGCGGCGTCGCGACCGGCCGCTCGTTCGACTTCGTGACGTTCCCGACCGAGATCTTCTCGTCGCTGGCCGTGCGCAAGACGACCTCGGCCGATGTGGAAGAGGGCTCGCTGGGCGCCACCGTCGACCTGCGCGCGCCCAAGCCGTTCGATCAGAAGAAGGACTTCGTCCTCTCCGCCACCGCGCGCGGCATCTACAACGACATCCGCAAGAACGTCGATCCGCGCCTCTCCGCGCTCGTCTCCAAGAAGTTCGGCGACAGCTTCGGCGTGCTCGGCAGCATTGCCTATTCGAAGCGCCATATCGACGAATATGCCTATTCGGCGGCGGACGTCGTGCCGACGACGGTCTATGGTCTGGCGCAGCCCGCCGGCGCTGCCAATGCGGGCGTGATCTTCCCGTTCTGCACGCCCGTCGGCTATGTCTACAAGGGCGCGCCGGTGAACAGTCCGGTCTCCGGCTACACCCAGCCGAGCGGCGCGTCGATCGGCGCGGATGCGAACAACTGCAGCACCAACAATCCGCGCACCGGCAACCAGGCGGCCTATGACTATATCATGAGCCGGACGGGCGTGAACGGAAAGCCCGGCGGTGGCGTCTACCTGCCGCGCCTGCCGCGTCCGGTGAAGGGCAGCCAGAACCAGGAGCGCATCGCCGGCTCGCTGACGCTGCAGTGGAAACCCGACGACAATACCGACATTTCGCTCGACGGACTCTATTCGCGTTTCAAGGTCAAGCGGCTCGACACGATGTTCGACGCGCGTTCGTTCGGCCGCGCCATCTCGAATAACGGCCAGCCGCTCACCTCGGTGCGCGAGATCGAGGTCGACAGCAACGGCTCGCTGATCCACGGGCTGTTCGACGGCGTCGACCTGCGCTCGGAAATGCAGGACGAGCGCTTCACCTCCGAATACAAGCAGGCGAACCTCAACTTCGACCATCGCTTCTCGGACGCTTTCCGGCTGTTCGGCCTCGCCGGCATCAACCAGTCGCAGCTCGACGTGAACCGCCTGCAGGTGGCGATCGACTCCAACGATACCCGCAACTGGTCGATCGATTTCCGCGACAATCCCAACATCCCGAAGATCGGCTACGGGATCGACACGACCAATCCCGCGCTGTTCCAGTACGGTCCGCCGCTCGCCAATGGCGACCAACGCGGCCAGCTCTCCAACTTCATCCGCCGCAACACGATCACCAGCAAGACCTTCGAACTCAACGCCGACTGGAAGGTGACGCCGGGCTTCTCGATCCAGGTCGGCGGCCAGTATCGCACCAACAAATACACCGCGCGCGAGCGCCAGCTCGCCACCAACACCCCGCTGGCGCTGCCGGCGGGCGCGTCGATCGCCGATTTCAGCTTCGTCACCACCGGCGTCGGCAAGAATCTCGGCGGCAATCTGCAGGACTTCGTCTCGATCGATCCGGATAAGTTCCGCCAGGTCGTCGGGCTCGACAATTATGTCTATTGCAGCATCGAATGCGCCAAGGGCACCTATGGCGGCGTCGACGAGAAATACACGTCGGGCTATCTGATGGCGAAGTTCGACACGTCGAACGTTCTGCCCTTCGCACTACGTGGCGATGCCGGGGTACGCTATGTCCGCACCAGCCTCGATACCTATGGCCCGATCACCACCGCCTCGCCGGCGGGATCGCTCTACCCGTCGCGCTTCGTCATCTCCAATGTCAGCCGCTCCTATGAGGACTGGCTGCCGTCGATGAACCTCGCGCTCGACATCACGCCCAGCCTGATCGCGCGCGTTTCGGCGGCGCGGGTGATGTCGCGGCCTGCCTATGGCCAGCTGATCCCGGCGGGTTCGGCCAACCTGGTGATCCAGACCGCCTCGTTCAGCAACCCGTTCCTCGATCCGATCCGCGCGAATACCTTCGACGCCGCACTCGAATGGTATTTCCGCCCCGGATCGCTGCTCTCGGTCGCCTATTTCTACAAGGACATCGAGACCTATATCCAGACGACCAGCCAGAGCCTGGCCTTCCAGGACATCGGCCTGCCGCTGTCGCTGCTCAACGGCACCCAACTGCGCCCGACCGACCAGTTCACCGTCCAGCGCAGCAACAATACCCCGGGCGGCCCGCTGCGCGGCTTCGAAGTGAACGTGCAGCTGCCCTTCAGCTTCCTGCCGGGCGTGCTCAAGAATTTCGGTGCGCTGGGCAACTTCACCCGGGTGCGTTCGAACATCAACTATATCATCTCGCCGACGCTCTCGCGGACCGCGCCGCTTGTCGGCCTGTCGCCCGAGACGGCGAGCGGCACACTTTACTATGAAGACAGCAAGTTCAGCATCCGCTCGACGGTCAACTATCGCTCGTCGTTCCTCACCGCGGTGCCGAGCGGCTCGGTCGATGCGGATTCTACCGCCAACGCCCGTTCGATCTTCGTCGACGCCTCGGCCTCGTACAACCTCACCGACCACATCAAGCTGATCGCCGAGGTGCAGAACCTGACCAACGAGACCAACCGGTTGACGGTGGATACGGTCCGCAAGGACCCGCTCTACACCGCCTATTTCGGTCGGACCTACGCACTCGCGGTGAACTTCGTGTTCTAACCGGTTGGTGGGACGGGCATCGTGCCTGTCCCACCCTGTCCGCGAGGACTATTGCTCTCCTATTGCGGCGCGGTATGCGGATCCTGGGGCCTGTTCTGGGATCGAGTGCATGAAGCGTCGGAATTTGTTGCGTGACTCCGGCGGCCGTTCCGCCTGGACGACGGTGGGGCTGGTCGTCGGCCTCGCCTTTTTCCTGATCAGCGGCGCGCTTGCCTATCGCAACGTGGTAGCCCTTGGCGAAAGCGATGCGGCGATCCGCCACAGCCACACCGTGCTGATCGCGCTCGACGAGCTGCTGTCGACTGTCCAGGACGCCGAGACCGGCCAGCGCGGCTTTTTGCTGACCGGCGGGCAGAGCTATCTCGAGCCTTACACCAAGGCCACCGAGACGCTCGACGCGCGGCTGGATCATCTCCAGGACCTGGTCAGCGACAACCAGGCGCAGCAGGACAATATCGTCCAGCTGCGTCGCGACGTGGGCGCCAAGCTGGCCGAGCTGCGCGAGACGATCGAGCTGCGTCGCACCAAGGGCCTCGCCAACGCGCTGGCCATCGTCGAGACCGGCGCCGGCAAGAACAGCATGGACGCCATTCGCGCCCAGCTTGCCGTTATGGCGCGGGAGGAGGGGCGTCTCCGCCAGCAGCGGCTCGACGACATGGCCGCCGCCTCGCGGGCGGCGATCGCCAGCGGGCTCGTCTCCAGCCTGATCGGCGCGGCGCTGACGCTGATGATCTTCGTGCTTGTCCGCCGCAACCTGCGTGCCCGCGCCCGGGAAGAATGGCTGCAGAACGGGCTGCTCGGCATTTCGGCGGCGGTGCGGGGCGACCGTTCGGTGGAAGAGATCGCCGAGGCGGTGCTCGGCTACCTAGCCGACAAGCTCGGCTTCCAGGCCGGCGCGCTGTTCAAGGGCGAGGCGGGGGTGTTCCGCCGCGTTGCGACACTCGGCGTCCCCGGCGATGCCGATGTGCCCGAGGCGTTCGGCCTGCGCGAAGGGCTGCTCGGCCGGGTCGCGGCCGAGGGCAGGCCGATGCTGCTCGACGACGTGCCCGACCATTATCTGGAGATCGGCTCGGCCTTCGGCAGCGACAAGCCGCGCCATCTGATGATCGTCCCCGCCAAGGCCGACGACATGGTCAACGCGGTGCTGGAGCTCGGCTTCTTCTACCCGACCGACCCGA
Source organism: uncultured Sphingomonas sp. (assembly GCF_913774285.1). GTDB lineage: Bacteria > Pseudomonadota > Alphaproteobacteria > Sphingomonadales > Sphingomonadaceae > Sphingomonas. Next base: position 194,875 of record NZ_CAJYHX010000019.1, read on the forward strand.
TGATGGTGGAGCTGCTGGAGCGTGCTGCCCCGGTGATCGGCGTGGCGCTCCGCTCCGCACGCTTCCGCGCCCAGTTGCAGGATGCGCTGGAGGAAACCCAGCGCCAGGCGGCCGAGTTGCAGACCCAGAGCGAGGAGCTGCAGGTCAACAACGAGGAGCTGGAGGAGCAGGGCAGGGCGCTGCGCGAGTCCCAGGCGATGCTCGAGCAGCAGCAGGTCGAGCTGGAGCAGACCAACAGCCAGCTCGAAGAACAGGCTCAGGCACTGGAGAACCAGCGCGACGAGCTCGAGCGCGGCAGCGCCGCGCTGCTGGTCAAGACGCGCGAGCTGGAGCAGGCCAGCCAGTACAAGAGCGACTTCCTCGCGAACATGAGCCACGAGCTGCGCACGCCGCTCAACTCGCTGCTGATCCTCGCCAAGCTGCTCGGCGACAACGGCCCCAACACGCTCACCGCCGAGCAGGTGAAGTTCGCCCGCACGATCGAATCCTCGGGCAACGATCTGCTTACGCTGATCAACGACATTCTCGACCTGTCGAAGATCGAGGCGGGCCATGTCGACATCCGCCCCGAGCCGGTGAGCCTGGTGCGGCTCGGCACCGATCTCCGCCAGGTCTTCCAGCCGGTGGCGGAGCAGCGCGGGCTGGAGCTTGAAATCCTGTTCGACGAGAGCGCGCCCAAGGGCATCGAGACCGACCGGATGCGGCTGGAGCAGGTCCTCAAGAACCTGCTGTCGAACGCGCTCAAGTTCACCGAGAAGGGTTCGGTGAAGCTGCAGGTCCGCGCCGAGGGCGACCGGATCGCTTTCGCAGTGCGCGACACCGGCATCGGCATTTCGCCCGAACAGCAGAAGTTGATCTTCGAGGCGTTCCACCAGGCCGACGGCACGATCAACCGCCGCTATGGCGGCACCGGGCTGGGCCTGTCGATCTCGCGCGAGCTGGCGCGGCTGCTCGGCGGCGGCATCACGCTGGAAAGCCGCCCGGGCGAGGGCAGCACCTTCACGTTGACGCTGCCGGTCCACTACGACGCGGAGGCGGTTGCCCCGCGGGCGCTCCCAGCAGTGCCTGCCGCTCCGGCCAAGCCTGTTGCCCAGGCGGCTCCCGTCGCCCCGCCCGCGCCGCCGCGCCGTGCCGCTGCCGCAGCCGACTGGGTGCTGGACGACGATCGCGATCGGCTGGTGCCGGGCGGGCGTCATCTGCTGGTGATCGAGGACGACCCCGTCTTCGCTTCGATCGTCTGCGACCTGTCGCGCGAGCTCGGCTTCCAGTGCCTGGTCGCCAGCACCGCCGACGAGGCGCTGCAGCTGGCGCGCACCTATCGGCCTAGCGCCGTGGTGCTCGATCTCGGCCTGCCGGACCAGTCCGGGCTGATCGTGCTCGATCAGCTGAAGCAGGAAGACAGCACCCGCCACATTCCGATCCACGTCATCTCGGCCGCGGATCAGAGCCAGACCGCGCTGTCGCTGGGCGCGGTCGGCTATCACATCAAGCCGATCAAGCGCGAGCTGCTCGCCGAGGTGCTGCAGAACCTGCAGGAACGCACCGCCAGCCGCGTCCGCCGCGTGCTGATCGTCGAGGACGACGATGTCCAGCGCGACGCCGTCGCCCGCCTGCTCCAGACCGACGACGTCGAGACGGTCGGCGTGCGCACCGCCGCCGAGTGCCTCGAGATGCTGCGCAGCCAGACCTTCGACTGCATGGTGCTCGACCTGTCGTTGCCCGACGCCTCGGGCTATTCGCTGCTCGAGACGCTGAGCGAGGAGGACGGTTCGCACAGTTTCCCGCCGGTGATCGTCTATACCGGCCACGACCTCAGCGCCGACGACGAGCAGAAGCTGCGCCGCTACTCCAGTTCGATCATCATCAAGGGCGCCAAGTCGCCCGAGCGGCTGCTCGACGAGGTCTCGCTGTTCCTCCACCAGGTGGTGGCGGAACTGCCGAGCGAGCAGCAGGAGATGATCCAGGCCGCCCGCCGCCGCGACGCGGTGCTGGAAGGCCGCCGGGTGCTGATCGTCGAGGACGACGTCCGCAACGTCTATTCGCTGACCTGCGTGCTGGAGCCGCGCGGCGTGCTCGTCCGCATCGCCCGCAACGGCCAGGAGGCGCTCGACGCGCTTGCCGAAGCGGCGGCCGATCCGGAGAAAGGCGTCGACCTCGCGCTGATGGACGTGATGATGCCGGTGATGGACGGCCTTACCGCCACCCGCGCGATCCGCCAGGACCCGCGCTGGGCCAGGCTGCCGATCATCATGCTCACCGCCAAGGCGATGCCCGACGACCAGGAACGCTGCATCGAGGCGGGCGCCAGCGATTACATGGCGAAACCGATCGACGTCGATAAACTCTTGTCGCTCGTCCGCGTTTGGATGCCGCGATGAACGACGAAACTCCGGAACCCGATGTCGACGATATCGAGATCGAACTGCTGCTGGAGGCGCTGTACCGGCGCTACCATTACGACTTCCGCCATTATGCCCGCGCCTCGATCAAGCGTCGGCTGACCCAGGCGCGCGGGCGGCTGGGGGTGAGCAGCTTCTCGGCCCTGCAGGAGCGGCTGCTGCACGACCCGGACATGCTGGCCAAGCTGCTCAACTACCTCACCGTCCAGGTGAGCGAGATGTTCCGCGATCCCAGCTATTTCCGGGCGCTGCGCGAGAAGGTGATCCCGCACTTACGCACCTATCCCTCGCTCAAGGTGTGGATCGCCGGGTGCAGCAACGGCGAGGAAGTCTATTCGCTCGCCATGCTGTTCCGCGAGGAGGGGCTGGAGCAGCGCACGATCTTCTACGCGACCGACATCAACCCCAAGGCGCTCAAGGCCGCCGAGGCGGGGGTCTATCCGCTCGACCAGATCCGCAAGTTCACCGAGAACCACCAGAAATCGGGCGCGCGCACCTCGCTCTCCGACTATTATGTCGCCGATTACGACCGCGCGATCTTCGACAGCAGCCTGCGCGCCAATGTTGTGTTCTCCGATCACAGTCTGGCAACCGATTCGGTGTTCGCCGAGATGCACCTGATCTCGTGCCGCAACGTGCTGATCTATTTCGATCGCGCGCTGCAGGAGCGCGCCGTCGGGCTGTTCGAGGAATCGCTGGTCCGCCGCGGTTTCCTGGGTCTCGGCCGCAAGGAGAGCCTGCGCTTCTCCGACCATGCCGCCGGCTTTGCCGACTTCGTCCGCGAGGAGAAGATCTACCAGCGGCGCGAGCGATGAGCGGCATGGTCGTCATCGGCGCCTCGGCAGGGGGCGTGCAGGCGCTGCTCACGCTGCTGCCCGCACTCCCGGCGGACTTCCCGCGGCCGGTGCTGATCGTCGTCCATGTGCCGCCCGATCATGATCACGGCCTGGCGGCGCTGTTCGAGGCACGTTGTGCGATGCAGGTGTGCGAGGCCGAGGACAAGCAGGTCCCCGAGCCGGGCACCATCTATTTCGCGCCGGCCAACTACCATCTGCTGGTCGAGCCCGACGGCAGCATGGCGCTCTCCGCCGACGATCCGGTCAACCACAGCCGGCCTTCGATCGACCTGTTGCTGGAAAGCGCCGCCGATGCGCTGCGCAACCGGCTGATCGCGGTGCTGCTCACCGGCGCCAACCAGGACGGTGCCGAGGGGCTGCGCGCCGTCGCCCGCACCGGCGGCACCGCGATCGTCGAGGATCCCGCGACTGCGCGCGTACCGACCATGCCTGCCGCGGGTCTCTCCGCGAACCCAGGCGCCACCCGTCTCGCGATCGAAGCGATCGCGCCCCACCTCCTGCGATTGGCCTGAGCCACATGTCCGCCGCCCAACCCGTGAAGTTCCTGCTCGTCGACGACCTCGACGAGAACCTGCTGGCGCTGGAAGCGCTGCTGCGACGCGACGGTCTGGAGTGCCTCAAGGCGCGTTCGGGCGACGAGGCGCTGGAGCTGCTGCTCGTCCACGACGTCGCGCTGGCGCTGCTCGACGTGCAGATGCCCGGCATGGACGGCTTCGAGCTCGCCGAGTTCCTGCGCGGCAACGAGCGCACCCGCCACGTGCCGATCATCTTCCTGACGGCCGGCAGCGCCGACGCGCAGCGCCGCTTCCGCGGCTATGAGGCGGGCGCCGTCGATTTCCTCCAGAAGCCGATCGACGCGGGCATCCTTCGCTCGAAGAGCAACGTGTTCTTCGATCTTTACGAGCAGCGCCGCCAGATTACCGCGCAGCGCGACGAACTCGCTCGGCTGACGGAAAACCTGCGGCTCGCCGACCGGCGCAAGAACGCGTTTCTTGGCATGGTGGGCCACGAGCTGCGCAACCCGATCATGGCGTTCGGTGCCGGGCTGCACCTGCTCCAGCGCCGCACCGGCGAGGAGGCCGGCGCACAGGTGCGTGCGCAGATGGAGCGCCAGGTCGGCCACATGACCCGGCTGATCGAGGACCTGCTCGACGTCGCGCGGATCGACCAGGGCAAGATCGTGCTGCGCACCGAGCGGATGGATCTCGCCGATGCCATCACGCTCGCGGTGGAGCTCAGCCGGCCGCAGATCGACGCGCGCGGGCATCACCTGACGATCGACCTGCCCGAGGTGCCGATCTGGCTGCACGCCGATCAGGCCCGTATCGCGCAGGTGGTGAGCAACCTGCTATCGAACGCGGCGAAATACACGCCGGAGGGCGGTACGATCGATCTCAGCGTGCGACGCGAGGACGCACAGGTCGCCATCGAGGTCGCCGACAACGGCCTCGGTATTCCGCCGGCGATGCAGGGGCAGGTGTTCGACCTGTTCGCGCAGGTGGAACGTGGCGGCGAGCCGTCGGACGGGCTGGGCATCGGACTGGCACTGGTTCGGCAACTGGTGAGCCTGCACGGCGGAACCATCGCGCTGAAGGAAAGCGTGGTGGGGAAGGGCTCCACCTTTCGGGTCCTGCTGCCCCGCGCGGATTGAGCGCGTCGGCCGCTCCCGCCGCCGGGGCCCGGACCGCCGATCCGGCAGGCACAGCGCGCGTCGTGCTTTTGCGGCGCCTGGCGATGCGACCTCGGCTGCGACGCGAGGGCCCCGGGGGCGCGAATCCCCGGGGCGCACGGCGCAGGAACGGTGCGGCCGATCAACCGTCGACGTTGCGCCGGAAGGTCTCGGGCAGGAAGATCAGCCCGAAGACCAATGTCGCCGCGGCCACCACGACGGGGTACCAGAAGCCGTGATAGATGTTGCCGTTGGCCGCGACCATCGCGAAGCCAATCGCCGGCAGCAGCCCGCCCAGCCAGCCATTGCCGATATGATAGGGCAGCGACATTGAGGTGTAGCGGATGCGGCTGGGGAACAGCTCCACCAGCATCGCCGCGATCGGGCCGTAGACCATGGTGACCAGCAGCACGAGGTAGAAGAGCAGCGCCACCACCAGCGGCTTGTTGATCGCGGCGGGATCGGCCTTGGCCGGATAGCCGACCTTGGCGAGCTCGCCGGTGACGGCCGGTTTTGCCGGATCGCTGCCCTTGGCGGGCACCGCCGGCGCGCCGACCACCTGCGCGGTGAAGGCGGCGATCGCACGCCTGCGCGCGTCGCCGGTCAGCCGATGCGGATCGGGGGCGGTGAAATGCTTGCCGCCGATGGTGATGGTGGCGAGCGTGCCGGGGGCGGCCGGCACATTCTCATAGTTGACGCCGGCCTTGGCGAGCGCGTTCTTGACGATGTCGCAGCTCGTCGCGTCGAACTTGTTCTGGCCCACGGGATCGAACTGCGACGAGCATTCGCCCGGATCGGCGGTGACGGTGACGGGGGCGGAGGCCAGCGCGCGGGCCAGCGCCGGATTGGCGGCGTTGGTGAGCGCGTGGAAGACCGGGAACAGGGTGACCGCCGCCAGCGCGCAGCCCGTGAGGATGATCGGCTTGCGGCCGATCTTGTCCGACAGCCAGCCGAAGAACAGGAAGAAGGGCGTTGCGAGCACGAGTGCGGTGATCGCAAGCATGTTGGCGGTCAGCCCGTCGACCTTGAGCATCTTCTCGAGGAAGAACAGCGCGTAGAGCTGGCCCGTATACCAGATCACCGCCTGACCGGCGATCGCGCCGAAAAAGGCGATGAGCACGATCCGAAGGTTCTTCCACTGGCCGAAGGCTTCGGTGAGCGGGGCCTTGGAGGCGGTCCCTTCGGCCTTCATCTTCTTGAACACCGGAGATTCGTGCAGCTTCAGGCGTAGCCACAAGCCAATGGCGAGGAACAGGCCGGAGAGCAGATAGGGCACGCGCCATCCCCAGGCCTTGAACGCTTCCTCGCCCACCCCGGTGACCGGCGAGCGGACGGTGATGACGATCAGCAGCGCCATGGCGAGGCCCGCCGTGGCGGTGATCTGGATCCAGCTGGTGTAGAAGCCCCGCTTCCCCTCCGGCGCGTGTTCGGCGACATAGGTGGCCGCCCCGCCATATTCGCCGCCCAGCGCAAGGCCCTGAAACATGCGCAGCACCACCAGCAGGATCGGCGCGGCGACGCCGGCCGTCTTGTAGGTGGGCAGGCAGCCGACCAGGAAGGTGGAGAGCCCCATCACCAGCAGGGTGATGATGAAGGTGTAGCGCCGCCCGACCATGTCGCCGATCCGCCCGAAGACCAGCGCGCCGAAGGGCCGCACGATGAAGCCGGCGGCGAACACCAGCAGCGCCATGATGAACGAGGTGGTGGGATTGAGCCCGGTGAGGAACTGCGCGGCGATGATCGTCGTCAGCAGGCCGTAGAGATAGAAATCATACCATTCGAACACCGTGCCGAGCGAGCTGGCGGTGATGACCAGTTTCTCGCTTCGCATCGCTTCGTGATGCCGCGGCACGGCATCGTCAACGCTGGTTGCCATCGCAATCTCTCCTCGTTCGGCGGTTCCGTACCGCCCGTCCGTCGGGCGTTTCGGTTCAGAACCCGTATTTTCGCTGCGAACTCTACACGCTCCAGGCACCTCTTCTGCCCGGAGACCAGCTCGCGTTCGCCGTGGCGCTGCTGGATGCCGAGATCGACATTCCGGACGTGAACAGGTTTCCCGCAATGCTGAAGGCACGCTTGTTGTCCGCGCCGATACTGGCAAGGGGCAGCGCGCTTGCATAGTCGACCTGTTGGAAGGGCCCGTTGTTTGCGGTCGAGGGGGAGTGTCAGGATCCTTTTCGGCTGACTGCCCCTTTGCGTTCGGATCCCCCGAAGATGCTAGATCCTGTCCGAGGTAAGCATAACGATCGAATGCGGCCGTGCGGCATGTCCGGGCGCGGTTCGCGCCTCGGGAAACACTCCGTAACAATCCTCTCGCTTGCGCAACAAATGGTATAACGTTACAACATATCATCGCGCCGCCGAACCTCGCGTTCGTGCGGCGCTGCGATTTGGGCCCGCCACGGCCGTGGCCGGCGCCCGCACCAGGCACAGGGGATTTGGCGTTGCTTCTTTCCGTTCGTACCGGCTTGCTTGCCGGCACTCTTCCGTTCGTCATGCTGCTTTCCGCGCCGGCCCGCGCCCAGGCCGAGCAGGAAACCGGGCTGGAGCAGGACCGCGAGGAAATCACCGTCAACGGCGTGCGCCAATCCTATCGCGGGTCCTTCAAGCTGCGCGAGATCCCGCAGGCCGTCGCGGTGATCGAGGACAAGGTGCTGCAGGAACAGAACATCACTCGCCTCACCGACGCGCTGGACCTCAACGCCTCGGTCGCGCGCCAGAACACGCTGGGCGGCTTGTGGGATTCGTTCGCGATCCGCGGCTTTGCCGGCGACGAGAACCTGCCCAGCGGCTATCTGGTCAACGGCTTCAACGGTGGCCGGGGCTTCAGCGGCCAGCGCGACGTGGCAGGCATCGAGCGGATCGAAGTGCTCAAGGGCCCGGCGGCGGCGCTGCTCGGCCGCGGCGAGCCGGGCGGGACGATCAACCTCGTCACCAAGCAGGCCCAGCTGGGCCGCAGCTTCGGCTCGGCGTCGCTCCAATATGGCAGCTTCGATCGGGTGCGGGCGGAAGGCGACGCCAATCTCGCGCTAACTCCCGGCATCACCGCGCGGCTGATCGGCTATGCCGAGGACGGCGACAGCTTCCGCGACACGGTGCACCAGAAGCGCTGGGGCCTGCTGCCGTCGTTCGGCATCGCGCTCGGTGCGGCGACCCGCGTGACCTATGACTTCGAATGGACGCGCGTGGAGGCGCCGTTCGATCGCGGCATCGTCGTGCTCAACGGCGATTTCAACACGGTGCCGCGCTCGCGCTTCCTGGGCGAGCCCGGAGACGGCGCCACGGTCGCCCGGGCAACCGGCCATCAGCTGCGCGTCCAGCACGATTTCAACGACCGGTGGAGCCTGCTGGTCGGCGCGAGCCACCGCGACACGCTGCTGACGGGGTTCTCCTCGGACGCCGAAACCACGGCGTCGCGCCAGAAACTGTTCGTCGACGGTCATTCGCTGTCGCGCCAGCGCCGCAGCCGCCGCTATGATGCCGAACAGACGGTGGTGCGCGCCGAAGTTTCCGGTGCGTTCGAGACGGGGGCGCTGCGGCACCGGGTGCTGTTCGGGGCAGATCATGACCGGTTCTTCTACGACCAAGTCTTCACCCGCGTCCGGCCGCCGGCGCTGTCCGCAGCGCCCAGCGACCGCGCCGGCTATGTGATCGACCTGCGAAACCCGGTCTATGGCCGCTTTCCCTTACCGACGCCGGTGGTGATCACCGATCGCAGCGATTTGCAGGAGGCGAGCGGCGCCTATGTCCAGGACCAGATCAGCCTCACCGAGCGGCTGCAGGTCCGGCTGGGCGGCCGCTACGACCATCTGCTGCTGCGCACCGACAACGACCTGACCCGCGCGAGGAGCCGCCGCACGCGCGAGCGGTTCAGTCCGCAGGCGGGCATCGTCTACCGGCTGAGCGATCCGCTGAGCCTCTATGCCAATTATGGCGAGGGCTATCGCGCCAATGTCGGCACCGATGCGGCGGGCGTGATCTTCGATCCGGAGGCGACGACGTCGATCGAAGCCGGCGTGAAGCTGGTGGCGTTCGGCGGGCGGCTGAACGGCACGGTCTCGGTGTTCCAGATGAACAAGCGCAACGTGCTGGCGACGGATACCGGCAATCCGGGCTTCTCGGTGGCGATCGGCAAGGCGCGCAGCCGTGGGTTCGAGGTCGACCTCACCGGCAAGCTGCCCGGCGAGGTCGATCTGCTGCTCAGCTATGCCTATGTCGATGCGGAGGCGCGCTCCAACGTGCTCGATCCCAACTTCTCGTTCCAGGTGCGGCCGGGCGATCGGTTGATCAACATCCCCGATCACACGGCCAATGTGCAGCTCGCCCGCGACCTTACGATCGCGGGCCTGAGGGCGCGGCTGGGCGGCGGCGTGCAATATGTCGGCGAGCGATCGGGCGAGACGGGCACGCCCTTCACCCTGCCGTCGCATACGCTGGCGCGAGTGTTCGGGGAGGTCGCGGTCACGGAGCGCCTCCAGCTGTTCGGCACCGTCTCCAACCTGTTCGACGCAGCCTGGTACGCGAACAGCTACACCCAGCTATGGGTGCAGCCCGGCGCGCCGCGCACCGCAACGATCGGCCTGCGCGCGACCTTCTGAGCGCGCAGCCAGACCCCGGAACCATCAAGAGTATCGCGACCATGATTCCCTCGTGCCCCCGCCTGGCGACGTTCGCCGCCATTCTGCTCTGTGCGAGCGCCGCGCCGGCTGCCGCGCAGGACGTGCTCGACCTGCCGCCGGCGCTTCCCTGGTCCGGCAAGAGCGCGGCGCTGGTCGCGAAGCCCGGCGATCCATGGATCACGCCGGCGGAAGCCGCCGGCTTTCGCACGACGCCGCGGTATTCCGAGGTACGGGCCTGGCTGGAACGGCTCGACGCGGCGTCGGACCTGATCACGCTGCACGGCTTCGGCCGCACGGGGCAGGGCCGCGAAATGCTCTATGTGCGCGCCAGCAAGGGCGGGGGACCCAAGCCGGTCGTGCTGGTCCAGGGCGGCATCCATTCGGGCGAGATCGACGGCAAGGATGCCGGGCTGATGCTGCTGCGCGACATCGCGCTGCGCGGCAAGGCGGAGCTGCTCGACAAGGTCGATCTCGTCTTCGTGCCGATCTACAATATCGACGGGCACGAGCAGCTGAGCCGCTGGAACTTCGTGCATCTGCGCGGCCCGGCCGAAAAGGGTGCGGAGGCGAACGCCCGCAATATCGACCTGAACCGCGATTACGCCAAGGTCGACGCGCCGGAAACGCGCGCGATGATCGGGCTGATCCGCCAGCTCGATCCGATCCTCTATGTCGACTGCCATGTCAGCGAAGGCTTCGACATGCAGTATGACATCACCTTCACCTATGCCGGCTGGGGCAAATATGCCCGCCACCGCGCCACCGCAGACTGGCTGGAGCAGCGCTTTGGCCCCGCCGCAATGCAGGCGCTTACCGCCGCGGGCCACACGCCGATTATCTATCCCAGCCCGATCGACACGCGCGTGCCGAGCAAGGGCATCCGCTATAGCCCCGAGGGACCCCGCTATTCGACCGGCTATGGCGATTTCATCGGCATGCCGACGGTGCTGGTCGAGAACCACATGCTCAAGCCCTATCGCCAGCGCGTGCTCGGCACCTATGTGCTGCTGGAAGCGGCGCTGCGGATCGCCGGGGCCGATGCGGCGCGGATCACCGAGGCCAAGGCGAAGGATCGTGCCAGCCGCCCGACCGAACTGCTCACTCGCTGGACGCCCGCCGAACAGCCCATCGGCTGGATCGAGCAGTTCAAGGGGGTCGCGTTCGACATGGTGCCGTCTCCGGCGTCCGGGCGGCCGGAGCAGCGCTGGACCGGCAAGCCGATCACCTTCCGCATGCCGATCATCGGCCAGCGCCCGACGGAGAGCGTGCGCCTGCCCAAGGCGTGGTGGATCCCGCCCGAACAGGCGGAAGTGATCGATCGCCTGCGCGTCCACGGCATCGCCTTCGAGACGATCGCTGCGCCGCGCACGCTGCGGCTCGACCGGGTGCGGCTGGTGGATGCCAGGCTCGCCCAGCCCAAGGAGGGCAGGGTGCCGATCACGGCCGGCTTCGTCCACGAGACGGTTGCGCAGGCGCTGCCGGCGGGCAGCGTCCGCGTACCTGCCGATCAGCCGCTGGGACTGCTGGCAGCCGCGCTGCTGGAGCCGGAGAGCCAGGACTCGTTCCTCGCCTGGGGGTTCTTTCCCGAGATGCTGTCGCCCGCGCCGAATACCGATGCCTATATCCTGGCAGCACTTGGCGAGCGGCTGCTGGCAACGGACAAGGCGATCAAGACGGCATTCGAGGCGAAGCTGAAGGCGGAGCCCGCCTTCGCGGCCGATCCGGATGCGCGGCTGGCCTGGTTGTACGCGCATGCCGGGCCGGGCCATGCGCATCTGTCGCACTATCCGATCGCCCGGGAGCTGGACTGACCAGCGAAGCGGCCGGTGCGGGCGGAGCAGCGGCGGCCGGCGGTGACGCGTGCCGATCGCGGTGCGGCCCCTCTCCGGCACGGGCGGGCCGTTTCTCATCGAGTGTCGATGGCAGCACCTGCTGTCACGGATGTGTCAGAACAACCCGTCGTCCTCCTCGTCATCACCGTGATCTTGGACGGGCTGCGGGCCGTCGGGCGAAAGGACGGCAAAGTTCTGGTGCACGGCGCGCTCGCCCGCCATGGTGTAGGTGCGGGCGAGTTGATCCAGCAGCGGCACGAGCAACGCTGTCGTCGCTTCGTCGGGAAGCTCGCAGCGCGTGCCCAGCAAAGCAAGTTGCCCGGCGGCTTGGCGCAGAAGCTCGCCATATTCGGCCTCGCAGTCCATCGTCCGGCTGGTGGTGTCGATGATGCTGCGCACCGAAGCCGCGTGCGCGTCGAGCCCGTCCATGCCCTCGCGCATGCGGACGGCACCGGCATGGATGCAGGCGAGGGAGGTGGTGAGCGCTTCTGCAGGATCCACCGTCGGCTCCGCATCAGGGTCGCGCAAGGCGGCTACCGCACCGACCAGCGTTTCGACCGAGGCCCGGATCGCGCCCGATACATTCGCCAGAATGGTCGCGAAGCCGCGGATCTCGGAGGCGACCATTGCCAGCGCCTTGCCCTCGTCCCCGAGACGGTGGCAGCGCAGATCGGTGTTCCACGCCATCAGGTGCACGTCTTCATTGACGCGGTGGACGATGCGCAGCCGCCCCGCCAGCCGCTCTGCGCTTGCGGAGGTGGAGGCGCCGAGTTGCTGGGCGCGGGCATCCGCGTCGCGGAGCTTGGTGGTGACCGCACGCACGTCCGCCACGCTCTGCTCGAGCGCCGCGAGAAACGCGGCCTTGTCGTCGCCGCTCCGCGCTCCCGCGCCCTCGGCCTTGATTTCGAGGAGTGCGGCGGTGCTGGGCGCGATGCCGGCCAGGCTATCCGTGAGCCGCAACGATTCGCGGTGGAAATCGGCGATCGCCGCGTCCGCCTGCGCGGCAAGCAGCGCAAGCATGTGACCGCTCGCCTGCAGCACCGCAGCGGGGGCCGCCGGGTCGCCCTGCTACCGCAGTTCGACGACGACGCGCAGGCCAGCGGCGATATGTTCGAGCCGCTGCCGGGTGATGTCGCCGATCTGCATCGCCCCGATCGCACCTGCCACCTTGGCGCGGATGTCACGCGCAGCGTCGGCAATGCGCACCGCGCGCGCGGCATCTTCCAGCTGGTGGCGCTGGAGCGCGGCGGCGTCCGCCGCGAGCTTGCGCGGCACTTGCGGAATCACGCGCGCACATTCCTCGCCGAGCTGCCGGTCGACCTCGAGCAGCGCCGGAATGCTGGCGATCAGCTGTTCGATGTCGTCCCCGATCCCGCCGATCTCGCGCTCGCCCACGTCCAGCCGGGCGGACATGGTGTCGGCGAAGGCGGAAAAGCCGTTCTGGCCGGCGGCGGCGACACGGATGTTGAGCCCGCAGATGCGCAGGAAATCGAGCGTGCGCATCACCTGGCCGATCTGGTGTCTCAGCGGCTGCGCGCCCCGGGCGATCCGTTCCAGTCCCTCGCGGCGGGCGGTCTGCACCTGGGGCAGCCGCTCCAGCCGATCGGCGGTCGCCTGCATGTTGCCGATCGCGGCCTCTGCGGCATCTTGCCCGAGCGCGTTGATGACGCTCTCCAGCTCCGCCACCAGCTGTTCGACGATCACGTGCGCCTGCGCCAGTGCCTCCCCGGCGGCGACGAACCGGGCATCCAGCCCGGCGGCGACGCGGGTGATCGTCGCCTCGATCGCGGGGAGCGAGAGCTCGTTCTCGGGATCGGGCTCAGGTGCTGCGCCGACGTACAAGGCGGCCTCCTTTCCTGGCGTTCATCGGTTGGCTGCCGCGAGCAGTTCGCTGGCGATGTTGCCGAGCGGGATCACCCGCTCCGCCGCATCCCGGGCGATCGCCTCCTTGGGCATGCCGAACACGACCGAGGTCGCCTCGTCCTGCGCGAAGGTGCGCGCACCGGCCTGGCGCATCTCAAGCAGACCGCGGGCGCCGTCGTCGCCCATGCCGGTCATGATGATGCCTACCGCATTCGAGCCCGCCGCGCGGGCTGCCGAGCGGAACAGCACGTCCACGGACGGGCGGTGCCGCGAGACCAGCGGTCCGTCGCGAACCGAAACATAGTAGCGCGCGCCCTGTCGTTCGAGCATCAGATGCTTGCCGCCCGGCGCGATCAGTACCTGGCCACGCAGCACCGGATCACCGTTCGCCGCCTCCTTGACGTCCACCTCGCAGAGACTGTCCAGCCGCTGGGAGAAGGCGCGGGTGAAATGCTCGGGCATGTGCTGGACGATGACGATGCCGGGCGAATTGGAGGGCAGCGCCTCCAGCACCTCGCGCAACGCCTCGGTACCGCCGGTCGAGGCGCCGATGCAGACGACCATCTCGGTCGTGCGGCTCATCGGGCGATTGTCCGGCGGCGGCAGCATCACGTCGGCGGTGAGCTTCTTCGGCGGCGCCTCGCTGCGGAACGACGGGGCGGCGCGGCCGCGCACCTTGGCCCGCGCGGCGGCCTTCACCACGTCGCGGATCTGGAGGTGATGTTCTGCGAGATGATCGGCAACGCCGTAGCGCGGCTTGAGGATCACGTCGACCGCGCCCGCCTCCATCGCCTGGAGCAACGTGTCCGAACCGTCCTCGGTCAGCGACGAGCACATCACCACGGGGATCGGGCACTGCGACATCAGCTTCTTGAGGAAGGTGATCCCGTCCATCCGCGGCATCTCGACGTCGAGGGTGATGACGTCGGGCACCGTGTCCTGGATGCGCCGTGCCGCGCTGAACGGATCTGCCGCGGTGCCGATCACTTCGATCGCGGGATCCTCGCCCAGGATCGAGGCCATGGTCTGGCGCACGCTGGCCGAATCGTCGACGATAAGCACGCGGATCTTGCCGCCGGTCATGCCTGCCTCCTCTGGAAGACGGTGCTGCCCACGGGCGTGAGCGGCAGGCCCATGCCATGGACGGATTCCGAATGGCCGAGGAAGAGATATCCGTTCGGCGCCAGGCAATCGAGCAGCCGGGTAAGGACGGCGCGCTGCGTTGGCTTGTCAAAATAGATCAATACGTTGCGACAGAAAATCAGGTGCATCGGTTCGCCCACCGGATAGCTTTCATCCATCAGGTTGAGGCGGGCAAAGCCGACCGTGCTGCGCAGCTCCGGGGCGATCCGCACCTCGCGGCGACGGCGATCCGTGGGCAGGCGAACATAGGCGCGCTGCAGCGCCGTCGGCACCGGGGCCAGCATGTCTGCCGGGTAGATGCCCTTGCGCGCGGTGGCGAGCACGTCGGTGTCGATGTCGGTCGCCAGAATGCCGAAGTCGAAGCCGCCATAGCGCCCGGCATGGTCGTCGAGCACCATGGCCAGTGTGTAGGGTTCCGCCCCGATCGAGCAGGCGGCGCTCCAGACCCGCAACGAGCGGACGCCCTGCTCGAGCAGCGTGGGCAGCGCCGTCTCCACCAGAAAGTCGAAATGCGCCGGCTCACGGAAGAAGTCGGTCTTGTTGGTGGTGACGGCGTTGATCAGCAGCGGGATTTCCGTCGCGGCGAGCGTTCCCGCGAAAAGCGCCTCGCAATAGGCGTTGAGCGTGTCGATCCCCACCGCCTGCAGCCGGCGCCGCAGCCGGCCCTCGACCATCGTCTTCTTCGGGTCGGGCAGCTTGATGCCGGCTACCTCGTAGACATACTGGGCCAGCCGCGCGAAATTGCGTGCGCTCAGCGTATCGGCGCGGGCGGCGACGAGGGCGTGGGCGGCGGTCACGCAGCGGGCACCCGCAGCTTGATCAGGCCGCCGCGGCCGGGCGGTCGAGCACCCCGGCTTCGGCGGACGAGAAGATCCGGCCCATCTCGACCAGCACGACGAAGCCATCGGCGCGCCGGAAGACGCCGCCGATATAGTCGGACGGCCAGCGGACGCCGATATCGGGCGCCGCCTCCAGCTGATCGGTGGCGACGCTGCACACTTCGAGCACGCGATCGACGACGAGCCCGAGCATCAGCACCCGGTCGCCGATCGGCACGTCGACCACCAGGATCCGCGTGCTCGGCGTCGGCTCGGTGGCGGGCAGGCCGAGGCGGAGGCGCAGATCCACCGTCGTTACGCCTTGCCCGCGCATGTCGGTGAGGCCCAGCAGATAGTCGGGGCCGTTGGGCACGCGGAAGGTCTCGCGATAGTCGAGGATCTCGCGGACGAGCGAGACCGGCACCGCGAATACTTCCGCGCCCAGGCCGAAGGTGACGATCTGCAGCTCGGCCCCGCCGGTCATGCCGCCTGCACTCCGAAATCGGAGTCGTCGGCATCCGGGCCGCCGCTGTGCAGGTCGAGCGCGAAGCCGTGCGCACGTGCCTGCTGCTCGGCCACCGACGGGCCGCGGGGCGCGGCCTTGGGTGCCTTGGCGGCGGGCCGGCTGCGCGGTGCTTCGGCGGCGCGGGGG
Organism: uncultured Sphingomonas sp.; assembly: GCF_913774285.1. Classification (GTDB taxonomy): domain Bacteria; phylum Pseudomonadota; class Alphaproteobacteria; order Sphingomonadales; family Sphingomonadaceae; genus Sphingomonas. Next base: position 210,727 of record NZ_CAJYHX010000019.1, read on the forward strand.
CGCGCTGCCTTGGGCACGTCGCGCTGGCCGCCACCCTGCAGCTGGAAATAGGCGATGCTGGCCTGCAACTCGTCCGCCTGGGCCGCGAGCTCAACCGAGGTCGCCGAGATTTCCTCGGAGGCGCCGGCATTCTGCTGAGTCACCTGGTCGAGCTGCTGGATCGCCTTGTTGATCTGCACGGCACCGATGTCCTGCTCCCGGCAGGCGGCGCTGATCTCGCTGACCAGCTCGGCGGTGCGGCGAATGTCCGGCACCAGCTTGCGCAGCATCTCGCCGGCTTCGACCGCGGCCTTGACCGTCTCGGACGAGACCGAGCTGATCTCGGCGGCGGCACCCTGGCTGCGCTCGGCCAGCTTGCGCACTTCCGAGGCGACCACGGCGAAGCCGCGGCCATGCTCGCCGGCGCGCGCGGCTTCCACCGCGGCATTGAGCGCCAGCAGATCGGTCTGGCGGGCGATTTCCTGCACGATGCCGATCTTCTCGGCAATCGTCCGCATGGCGCCTACCGCGCGCTCGACCGCCTCGCCGCTGCTTTCGGCGGAGAGCGCCGACTGGCGCGCCATCTTCTCGGTCTGCACGGCGTTTTCGGTGTTCTGGCGGATATTCGCCGCCATCTGCTCCATCGAGGCGGAGACCTCCTCGGTCGCGGCGGCCTGTTCGGTCGCGCCCTGCGACAGCTGCTCGGAGCTCGCCGAAAGCTCCTGGCTCCCCGAAGCGACCTGTTCGGCCGAGGTGCGGGTATCGGCGATGATCACGCGCAGCCGGTCGATCATGCGGACCAGCGATTTGCCGAGCATGTCGTCGTCGCACAGCGGCTTGTGGTTGATCGTGAGGTTGCCCTCCGCGATCTTGTTGGCGAGATCGGCGGTGACGCGGAGATTGTCGATCAGCAGGTTGATCGCGTCGCGCATGCGGCGGTGATCGCCTTCGCACGTCATGTCGAACCGCGCACGCAGGTCACCCGAGCTGACCAGGCCGAGAACGCGATTGCCTTCCACGAGGGGGATGACGATCGCATCGAGCATGCCGTTGATGCCGGAGATCAGCGACGCGAAATCGCCGACGAAGCGCTTCTCGTTGCCGCGCTCGTTGAGCTGGCCGGCAGTGGTGGCTGCGATCAGCCGCTGCACTTCCACCGTGATCTCGATCAGGTTCTTGCGGAGCGTCTCGACCGTGTCGTTGATGAACGCCTTCTTGCCCGGAAACTGCTCGAGCGGCGCTTCGAAATTGCCTTCGCCGAACTGCTTGATGCACGCCATCGCCTGCTTCTTCACGGCGATATGGGCGGCGACCATCTCGTTGACGCCCTTGGCCATCACGGCAAAGTCGCCCGGGAATTTGTTCACGGCAAGGAAGACGTCGATGTCTCCCTTCTCGTGCTCGGAGTACATCTGCTGCATCTCGCTGAGGATGCTCTTGAGGTTGGACCGCAGCGTCTCGATGATGTCGTTGATAAACGCCTTCTTGCCGGGCAGCCGCTCGAGCTTGGCCTCGAAATCGCCATTGCCGAATGCCTCGACACAGGCCATCGCCTTCTTCTTCACGGCGATGTGGCTGGCGACCAGCGCGTTCACGCGATTGGCGATCGCGGCGAAGCTGCCCTGAAACTCCTCGACCGGCAGTATCACGTCGATATCGCCTCGGTCGTGCTCGGCCTGCATCTCCGCGACACGCTCGCCCAACGCCTGTACCGGCCGGGCGGCCTTGTCGAGCAGGCTGTTGATCGCGACGAGGATCTCGCGCGTCTGCCCTTTCGTCAGCGAGGGATCGGTCCGCTCGCTGATATCGCCGCGCGCCATCGCGCTCTCCACGCGCGCGAGCTCCGCCAGAACGGTATTGCCCGCCACGCCACCAAGAATATTGATCGACATAAACATCCTCTCGTCACAGCTTTTCGAAGTCAGTTTCCGGATAATCGCGAAGGGGTTATCCGGCTTCGGCGTGGATCCTCAGGCGAACTGCAGCCGCCCGCACCAGCTGGGCGCCATGCGTCGACCACGGCATCGGCAGCGGGGTGCGGCAACGGGTCATGCGCCGGCCCCGACGGTTGCCTTGCCGATGAAGGCGGCGAAGATGGCGTGGAGGTCCGGCAGGACGACGACACCGTCGTCGCGGCGGACCAGGGTGCGGACGAACTGGCGGCGCCAGCGCATGCCGACGGTGGGGGGCTCCTCGCTTGCGGTTTCGGCA
>NZ_CAJYHX010000020.1 GCF_913774285.1 uncultured Sphingomonas sp.
TGACGCTCCAGCGCCAGAACAAGCCGCGTGGCTACATGTGCTCGTCGTGCGCGTGGGGAAAGCCCGCCCATCCCCACGCCTTCGAGTTTTGCGAGAACGGCGCGAAGGCCACGCTGTGGGACCTGACCCGGGACCGCTGCACTCCTGAGTTTTTCGAGGCGCACACCCTGGCCGAGTTACGCACCTGGCAGGATTACGACCTGGAGATGGTCGGGCGGCTGACCGAACCCATGCGCTACGACGCGACGCTCGATACCTATGTACGGTGCAGCTGGGACGACGCTTTCCAGGGCATCGCGGCCGAATTGAAGGCGATGGATCCTGACGCGGCCGTTTTCTACGCGTCGGGCAAAGCGTCGTTGGAGGCGTCGTATCTTTATGCGCTCATGGCGCGGGTCTACGGTAACAATCATCTGCCCGACAGCTCGAACATGTGCCACGAGACCACGTCGGTCGCGCTCAAGTCGACGATCGGCGCGCCGGTCGGCACCTGCGTGCTCGAGGATTTCGAGCATTGCGACGCGATCTTCTTCTTCGGGCAGAATACCGGCACCAACAGCCCGCGCTTCATTCACACGCTGACCGCCGCCCGCAAGCGCGGCGCCAAAATCGTGACGTTCAATCCGATCCGCGAAAAGGGCCTGCTGGAGTTCCGCAACCCGCAGAGCATCCAGATGGTGACGGGCGGCAAGACCAAGATCTCGCACCACTATTATCAGCTCAAGCCGGGCAGCGACATCGCCGCCATGCTCGGCATCGCCAAGCATGTCCTGGCCGAGGAGGATCGCCGGGGCGGCGTGATTGACCGTGCTTTCATCGCCGAGCACACGCACGGCTTCGAAGCGTTTGCGGAGAAGGTACGGAGCACCAGCTGGGAGACGATCGAGGCCGAGACCGGCCTGCCGCGCACGGACCTGATCGAAGCGGCGGAGATCTACATCCAGGCCGAGCGTTCGATCGGCATCTGGGGCATGGGGCTCACCCAGCATGTCGGCGGCTATGACAATGTCGCGGGCGTGGTGAACCTAATGCTGCTGCGCGGGAATATCGGCAGGCTGGGTGCGGGCGTATCGCCGGTGCGCGGCCATTCCAACGTGCAGGGTCAGCGCACCGTCGGCATCTCCGAGAAGCCGGACCTGGTGCCGCTCGATCAGCTCTCCGAGCAATATGGCTTCCAGCCGCCGCGTGACGAGGGCTACACCACCGTCACCGGCTGCGAGGCGATCGCCGAGGGCAAGATCAACGCGTTCCTTGGGCTCGGTGGCAATTTTCTGCGCGCCATTCCCGACCACCGGGTGATGGAGAAGGCGTGGACCCAGATGGGTCTCACCGTCCAGATCGCCACCAAGCTCAACCGCGGGCATCTGTTCTGCGGTGAGACCGCGTATCTGCTGCCCACCCTGGTCCGCTCCGAACGCGACGTCCGCGACGGGACCCCGCAAGTGGTGACAATGGAGGACAGCCTCAGCTGCATCCATGGCTCGATCGGCGAGGCCAAGCCGGCCAGCCCGCACCTCCAGCCCGAGCTGGCGATCGTCGCCGGCATCGCGAAGGCGACGCTGGACCCCAACCCGAACGTTCCGTGGGACGCTTGGTCGAACGACTATGCGCTGGTCCGCGATGCGATCGAGACGACCTATCCGGACAAGTTCAAGGACTTCAACCAGCGGCTGTTCACCCCCGGCGGCTTCTTCAAGGGCAACAGCGCCCGCGATCGCAAATGGCAGACCGAGAGCGGCAAGGCCGAATTCACCGTGCCCAGCCACCTAAACGCCACCGGCTTCGCCGATGCCGATGGCGTCTACCGGCTGATGACGCTGCGCTCGAACGACCAGTTCAACACCACCGTCTATGGCTATTCGGACCGGCTGCGCGGCATCGAGGGAAAGCGCGACGTGCTGCTGATCAGTCCCAAGGAAATGGAGCGCGCCGGGCTGAAGGAAGGCCAGCGCGTCGCCTTGGTAGGCGACGATTCGGACGGTGTCGACCGCACCGTCGAGGGGCTGGAAGTTCTGCCTTTCAACCTGCCCGAGGGCTGTGTGGCCGGCTATTACCCCGAGCTCAACCCGCTCATTGCACTTCGCCACCACGACGGCGCCTCCAAGACCCCGGCGGCGAAATCGGTGCCGGTGCGCATTCGCGCCTGATATAGATCGCGTGCCGCAGAGAACGGCCGCCGGCTCTTGTCGGCGGCCGTTCTTGTGCTAGGCAGCGGACAACGTTGACAAGTGATCCGGGAGGAGAGGACGACATGAAACGACACGCTCTGAAGCTGGCAGCCCCGCTGCTGGCGCTCGCCGCCACCACCGCCTTCACCGCGCCCGCGCTGGCCCAGCAGCAGGCCTCGCGCCCCTGGACCAACGCCAAGCTTTCGCCCGACGCGCGCGCCAAGGCGATCCTCGCGCAGATGACCGAGGACGAGAAACTGACGCTGGTGTTCGGCCTGTTCGGCACCGACTTCGCGCCGAAGAACTTCAAGACCCCCGCCGAAGCCCGTCCGGGCTCCGCGGGCTATGTCCCCGGCATCCCGCGCTTGGGCATCCCGGCGCAGTGGCAGACCGATGCGGGCGTGGGCGTCGCGACCCAAGGCAGCGCCGTCAACAAGCGCGGCCGCACCTCGCTCCCGTCGGGCATCGCCACCGCCGCGACCTGGGATCCGGCGCTCGCCTACAAGGGCGGCGCGATGATCGGCGCGGAGGCACGCGCCTCGGGCTTCAACGTGATGCTCGCGGGCGGCGTCAACCTGCTGCGCGAGCCGCGCAACGGCCGCAACTTCGAATATGGCGGGGAAGACCCGTTGCTCGCCGGCACGATCGTCGGCGCGCAGATCGCCGGCATCCAGTCGAACCACATCATCTCCACCGTGAAGCATTATGCGATCAACGACCAGGAGACCGATCGCAACAAGATGAACGCGGTGCTCGATCGCACCGCTGCGCGGATGAGCGACCTGCTCGCCTTCAACATCGCGATTGAGAAGTCCGATCCGGGTTCGGTGATGTGCAGCTACAACAAGGTCGACGGGTTGTGGGCGTGCGAACAGCCCTGGCTGCTGACCGACGTGCTGCGTCGCGACTGGGGCTGGAAGGGCTTCGTGATGTCCGACTGGGGCGCGACCCACACGACGGTCGCCGCCGCCAATGCCGGCCTGGAGCAGCAGTCCGGCTGGCCGTTCGACGAGCAGCCCTATTTCCGCGAGCCGCTCAAGGCCGCGATCGCGAAGGGCGAGGTGAGCAAGGCGCGGCTCGACGAGATGGCGCATCGCATCCTGCGCTCGATGTTCGCCCACGGCCTGTTCGATCACCCGATCACCGGCGCGCCGCTCGATCTCGCCCCGGCGATGCTCAAGGCGCATGCCGACGTCACTCGTGCCGATGCCGAGGCGGCGATCGTCCTGCTTCAGAACAAGGGCGACGTGCTGCCGCTAGTGGGCAGCGCCAAGCGGATCGTCGTGATCGGCGGTCATGCCGACAAGGGCGTGCTGGCCGGCGGCGGTTCGTCGCTGGTCTATCCGGTGGGCGGCAATGCGGTGCCGGGCCTGGAGCCGAAGATCTGGCCGGGCCCGGTCATGTACCACCCCTCCTCGCCGCTGGAGGCACTGCGCCGCCAGCTGCCGGGCGCACAGATCAGCTATGTCGACGGCACCGATGCCGCGGCGGCGGCCGCCGCTGCGAAGCAGGCCGATGTGGCGGTGGTGTTCGCGACGCAATGGACCGGCGAGTCCTTTGACGTCTCGCTCGGCCTGCCCGACAACCAAGACGCCCTGATCGAGGCGATCGCGGGTGCGAACGCCAAGACGGTGGTGGTGCTGGAGACCGGCGGGCCGGTACTCACCCCCTGGGCCGACAAGACCGCCGCAATCCTCGAAGCCTGGTATCCCGGTACGGCCGGCGGCGAGGCGATCGCCAATGTGCTGACCGGCAAGGTGAACCCCTCGGGCCACCTCCCCGCCAGCTTCCCGCGCAGCGTCTCGCAGTTGCCCAAGCCGAGCGCACCCAACGAGGGCGAGACGCGCTACGCCGAGGGCGCTGCGGTCGGCTATAAATGGTACGACGCGAAGGGCGACAAGCCGCAATTCGCCTTCGGCCATGGCCTGTCCTACACGCGCTTTGCCTATTCGGGCCTGAAGGCCAGCGCGCCCAAGGGCCAGGTGACCGTGACCTTCACGCTGCGCAACACCGGCACCCGCGCCGGCGCCGACGTAGCGCAGGTCTATGTCTCGGGCGCGGGCTGGGAAGCGCCGAAGCGGCTGGGTGCGTTCCAGAAGGTGTCGCTGGCACCGGGCGCGTCTAAGACCGTCTCGGTCACCGTCGATCCGCGCCTGCTCGCCGTGTTCGACGGCGCGGCGCACCAGTGGAAGATCGCCGGGGGCAGCTACAAGGTGCTGCTCGGCCAGTCGGCGGAAGACATCGTCGCCACCACGACCGTCACTGTGCCCGCGCGCACGCTGCCGGTGAGCTGGCATCCCTGATCGGTATGGCCCCGCGCGCTGCGAACGTCGCGCGGGGCCGTCCGCTTAACCGACAGCGATACGCCGCCCCTCTTCGGCGCTCTGGCGGGCAAGTTCGATCAGCTGGAGCCCGGGAAGCGCATCCTTCGCTTTAACCGGCGGCGCTGCGCCCTCGCGGATCGCCGCCGCCACGCCGGCATAGAAGCGCCGATAGTCGCCGCGCTCGGACGCAATGGTCTCGGTCGCCCCGTTCGGCAGCGTCAGCACGCCATAATGTGCTGGGTCCTCCAGCCCATGGTTGGGATCCCGCACCGAGCCGCCGGACCGCATTGCCGCCTCCTGCGGATCCAGCCCGTACTTCACGAAGCTGCCGCCGCGCCCGTGCAGCGCGAAGCGCGGTCGCGCTGCCGCGATCATCCGTGAGCTCGCCAGCACCACGCGGCGCGTGCCGTAGAACAGCGTCACGCTGAAATAATCGTCGACCGGGCTGTTGCCGCGCTGGCGGGCGACATCGCCCTGCACCGCCTCCGGCATGCCGAACAGCACCAGTGCCTGATCGATCATGTGCGGCCCGAGGTCGAGCAGCTGCCCGCCGCCTTCGGCCTCCTTCCAGGCCTGCGACAATTCGGGGCGGAAGCGATCCCAATGCGCCTCGAACAGCAGGATCTCGCCCAGGCGATCGCTCTTGACCAGCGCCTGCACCGCCAGGAAGTCGCTGTCCCAGCGGCGGTTGTGGAACGGCACCAGCAGCCGCCCCCGTGCCTCGGCAAGCGCGATCAGCGCCTCGGCCTCGGCAGCGCTGGGCGTCAGCGGCTTGTCGATTACGACATGCTTGCCCGCTTCGAGAGCTGCCTTCGCGAGCGGGAAATGCGTGGCATTCGGCGTCGACACCACCACCAGCGCGATCGAGGGATCGGCGATCAGCGCTTCGGGGCTGACGGCCGGCACCCCCGGATAGGCTTTCGCGACAGCCTGGCTGCGCGAGCTGCCGACGGCTGCCAGTTCGAGCCCGTCGACCGCGTCGATCAGCGGTGCGTGAAAGGCGGTGCCGCCTAGGCCGAAGCCGATTAGGCCGGTGCGGATCATGGCGTTCTCCCGTTGCCGTGAGGCTGCGGCCTAGCCGCATCGGCCCCGCCATTCCAAGCAAGCCGCGGCAGTCGCCCGGAAAACCGGTCCGCTCAGCAGGTGCGAGGCACCACCCCGATGCGGTCGGCAACCGCATCGGCCAGCTTGCGCAACTGCGCGCGCTGCCGGAAAGAGGCAGGCCCATGGGGCCGCCGGTCGAGCCCGCACAGCGCGCCGATCGGGAACGGCCCGCTACGCACCACCGCGCCGGTATAATAGCGCACGCGCGGGCCGCCCGCGACCAGCGGATTGGCGCGGAAACGTGGATCGGCATGGAGATCGGGGACACTGAGCAGCCCGCCCGGCGCCGCGATGGTATGCGCGCAAAAGGCGATAGAACGCGGCAGCACCACCGGCTCGATCCCGACCGCGCTGATCATCCGCTGCACGTCGCCGTCGGTGACCGTCACCATCGCGATCGGCGTCCGCAGCACCATGCAGACCTCGCCGAGCAGTTCGTGCAGCAAGGGATCGCTGGGCGAGACGACGGGCAGCCCGTCGACCGCGCCTTGGCGGCGCGACTCGTCCTCGGGCCGGAAAGCAGCGGAGAAGAAGTGGAGCGTCATGCTGCCCGCCGCACGGTGCCGGGTTCGTCGAACGCGATGCGGATCGCGTTCTTGCCGTTGCGCTTCACTTCCAGCATCGCCTCGTCCGCCAATCCGATCATCCGTTCGGTATCCCCCGCCGCGTGGGCGTCGATCACCACCGCCCCCATGCTGCAGGTGACCGCATGGCCGGTCGAGCGCAGCGCCTCGCTGAGCCGCGCATGCAGGCTCTCGGCGACCTGCTCGGGCGGCACGCCACGCTCGATCGCAAGAAAGGCACAGAACTCGTCGCCGCCCAGCCTCGCGAACAGATCATCGGGCCGCATCCGTGCCCGCGCTTCGTCGGCGAATCGCCGCAGCACCAGGTCACCCGCGGCATGGCCGTGGCGATCATTGACCGCCTTGAAGCCGTCCAGATCCATGTAGAGAAGCAACAGCGTGGAACCGCGGCGGCGGCCGAGCTGCGCCACCCGCTCCAGCTGGCTGCGAAACGCACCGCCATTCAGCGAGCGCGTGAGATAATCGGTGGAGGCGCGCCACAATTCGCCGTCAATGGTGTGACGCAGCGTCGCCACCATCAGCACGATCATGATCGCACCCGCGACGCGCGTTACCGTGTTCCAGATCACCACCGACGCGGAAAGCGCATGCAGGTCGGCCGCAGGGATCGCGCCAAATCCGTTCAGGGCAGAACCGAGCCCGATCGAGAAGAGCACGACGATGATGCCCGCCCGCTCACGCAGCGTCCACGCTGTGAGAATGTCGACGAACAGGTAGCCGATCGTCATCGACACCATCGGTCCCGTTGCCCAGTCGGCGAAAATCGTCACGACCATCGCCAGGCAGACCGCAACCCAAGCCTGCAGGCGGCTCAACCGCATCGTCCAACGAAAACTGCGCATCATCGCCCTGATCAGGGCCGACTGCGGCGGTGGTGCCTTCACGCGATCCAACTCCCCCACGGCTTGGATACCCCTTTAAAGCCCAATGGCTTAACGCCCCCGAAACACAGGCGGCCGGTTCTTGCCGCTCCGGAATAGTACGAGTGCGGATTTGCGAGGGCATATCGTCGCATTTGAAACACAAGCCCGGGGCAATATCCCTAGAAGGATCGGTATTGCCAGCCTATACTCGGAGTTTATGACCCTAGCCCTGTTCCAGATCGACCCGAGGGATCCCGTCGCCACCGCCCTGCGCCCGCTGCACGCTGGGGAGACGGCCCTGGGGGTCACCGTCAGCGCGAACATCCCCCAAGGCCACAAGGTCGCACTGCAGCCGATCGCAGCGGGCGCGCCGGTGTACAAGTTCGGCTTCCCGATCGGCAGCGCGACCCGCGCCATCGCTGCGGGCGAGCATGTCCACACCCATAATGTGACGACGGCGCTCGCGACAACCGGCAGCTACACCTACCAGCCCGCCTTCGAGGCCGCACCGGCAGACCCCGGACCTGCATTTCTCGGCTATCGGCGTGCCGACGGTCGCGTGGGCACCCGCAACGAGATCTGGATCCTGCCGACGGTGGGCTGCGTCGGTCGCACCGCCGAAAAGATCGCCGAGCGCGCCGCCAAGCGGTTCGAAGGTCGGGTCGACGGCATCCACGCCTTTGCCCATCCCTTCGGCTGCTCGCAGCTCGGCGATGATCTGGAGGGTACGCGCGCAATCCTCACCGCGCTCGCCAGCCACCCCAATGCCGGCGGCGTGCTTCTCGTGGGACTTGGCTGCGAATCCAATCAGATGCGCGGCATGTTGGAAGGTATTTCTCAGCCCAACCTCCGCACGATCGGCGCGCAAGCGGCGGGCGACGAGGTCGAGGAAGGCATCGCGCTGGTCGAGCAGCTCATTGAACAGGCCGAACGGGCGATCCGAACGCCGGAGCCGCTCGCTTCGCTGGTCCTGGGGGTGAAATGCGGTGGTTCGGACGGATTCTCAGGATTGACCGCCAACCCGCTGGTCGGCCGCATGAGCGATGCCGTCACGGCCGCAGGCGGCACCGCGATCCTCACCGAAATCCCCGAGATCTTCGGGGCCGAGCAGTTGCTTATGGCGCGGGCGGAAAGCGAGACGGTGTTCGAGAAGATTGTCGAACTGGTGAACGGCTTCAAAGCCTATTTCACCCGGCACGGCGAACCCGTCTCGGAAAACCCCTCCCCCGGCAATCTCGCCGGGGGCATCACCACACTGGAGGAGAAATCGCTCGGCGCGGTGCAGAAGGCGGGGCACGCGACGGTCACCGACGTGCTCGGCTATGGCCAGCGCGTGCAGCGATCGGGCCTTGCGTTGCTCGAAGCGCCGGGCAACGACGCGGTTTCTTCCACCGCGCTGGCGGCGGCGGGCGCGACGGTGATCCTGTTCACCACCGGCCGGGGCACGCCGCTCGGCTTTCCGGTGCCGACGATCAAGATCGCCTCGAACAGCGACCTCGCGGCGCGCAAGCCGGGCTGGATCGATTTCGACGCCGGGCAGGTCCTCGCCGAAGACATGAACGCCGCTGGCGCCGCCCTGCTAGAGCGGATCGTGACCATCGCCTCGGGCAGTCCAACGGCCGCCGAGCGCAATGGCGAGCGGGAGATCGCGATCTGGAAACGCGGCGTTACGCTCTGACAGGCGATTTGTTCCCAAGAAAATGCGGCGAATGCATGCTGCGTCGCGGCGATCCGCAATTCCCCTGGATTGATGCTGAAAGCTGAACAGGTTAGCCCTGAAAGCGAGCAGAGATCGGGTGGATGCAATGGCTGAATTCTTCGTGTTCATGTATGCGATGGCCGCAGGTTTCGTGCTGCTGACGATGCAGCGCAACCGCCGCGAGCAGCGCGCCGATGCACCGATCGTGACGCTGGTCGGCTGGGGCCTGTTCTCGCTCTCCTCGACACTCGCGCTGCTGCTGGGCGCCGTCGCCCTGGCGCTCGCGCTCGGCATGCACATGCCGCTGCCAGCGGGTTTCGAGAGCTTCGCGCTCTAAGCCGCATGCCGCTCTACGCCTTTGGGGGAAAGGCGCCCCACGTCGCAGAGGATGCTTGGGTCGCGCCGAGTGCCGAGCTGATCGCCGATGTGCAAGTGGGCAGCGGCGCCAGCGTCTGGTTCGGTGCCGTGATCCGCGCCGACAACACCCCGATCCTCATTGGCGCGCGCAGCAATATCCAGGAAGGGGCGCTGCTCCATTCCGATCCCGGCGCGCCGCTGACCATCGGCGACGAGGTGACGGTGGGCCATCATGCCGTGCTCCACGGCTGCACGATCGGGGACGGCACGCTGATCGGCATGGGCGCCATCATCCTCAACCGCGCGGTGATCGGCGCCGAGTGCCTGGTCGGCGCCGGGGCATTGGTCACCGAGAGCAAGGAATTTCCCGCCGGCCACCTTATCGTCGGCAGCCCGGCCCGCGCCGTGCGGCCGCTTGACGCGGCGCAGCGGGCGATGCTGCGGGCGAGCGCCGCGCTCTATGCCGCCAAGCAGCGCGAATACGCCACGGGCCTCACCCGAATCGACTGATTCGCACGCTTTCCGAGATCGGGTTGCGCGCGGATGCTGCAGCCGCCCCCGCATGCCGTAGCGTCGCTGAGCCCCGTCTAGACAGGCTTCGTAGCTGCGGTATCACTTTGGCATGGCGCTACCGGCTCTCTTCGATCGTCTGCGGCTTCCCGTCATCGGCTCGCCGCTGTTCATCATCTCCTGCCCCGAACTGGTCATCGCGCAGTGCAAGGCAGGGATCGTCGGCTCCTTCCCGGCGCTCAACGCGCGGCCGCAGAGCCAGCTCGACGAATGGCTCCACCAGATTACCGAGGAACTCGCGGCCTGGGACCGCGACCATCCGGAGACGCCCGCCGCACCCTTTGCGGTCAACCAGATCGTCCATCGCTCCAACCCGCGGCTAGAGGAGGATGTCGCGAGCTGCGCCAAGTGGAAGGTGCCGATCGTCATCACCTCGCTGGGCGCCCGCCCGGAACTCAACGAGGCGGTGCATGGCTGGGGCGGCATCACGCTGCACGACGTGATCGACGATCGCTTCGCGCATAAGGCGATCGAAAAGGGCGCCGACGGCCTGATCCTGGTCGCTGCGGGCGCCGGGGGCCATGCCGGCCGGCTAAGCCCCTTTGCGCTGGTCCAGGAGGTGCGCGAATGGTTCGACGGCCCGGTCGCGCTTTCGGGCTCGATCGCCACCGGCGGCGCGGTGCTGGCGGCACAGGCGATGGGTGCCGACCTCGCCTATATCGGCTCGCCCTTCATCGCCACCGAGGAAGCCAACGCCGTCCAGGCCTACAAGCAGGCGATCGTCGATGGCCGCGCCGAGGACATCGTCTATTCGAACCTGTTCACAGGCGTGCACGGCAATTACCTCCGCGCCTCGATCGTCAATGCCGGGCTCGATCCGGAGAATTTGCCCGAGAGCGATCCCAGTGCGATGAACTTCGGCGGCGCCAAGGCGTGGAAGGACATCTGGGGTTCGGGCCAGGGCATTGGCGCCGTGCATGCGATCGAGCCGGCGGCTGCGCGGATCGAACGGCTGCGCGCGGAATATGCCGCGGCGCGGACGCGACTGGCGCTCTAGCGGTTCAGAAGGCCCCGGCGAGGCGGTCGAGCATCCGTCGCGCGGGGCTCGGCACCGCCACCATCGGCGCGTCGAACGCGGAATCCAGCCGGGCGACCCGACGATACAGGTCCATGCTGGCACGAACGATGGTTACCGCCTGGAGCGGCATGCCCTCGAGCAATGCTGCGTCCGTCTCCGGCGCCGGACCCAGTCGACGCCCGGGCGCGCGCGCATCGGCCAGCTGGAGTTCGCCGGCATCGACCGCGCGCTGGGTCAGCAGCCAGGCGATGACGTGCATCAGCCGTGTCGTGACCTTGAGCGACTCGCACGAAAAGGCCACGCGGCTCAGCGCCGCAAGGGCATCGCGCTCGTCGCGGCCGAGCTGGTCGAAATAGCCGCGCGCTTCATCCGCAAGCACCATCGCCTCGACATAGAGCGAGTCGACCAACCGACGATGCAAGGTAAGGGCGTCCGGGCGCTTCATACCCTTCTAGCTGCCACAGGATCGCGCCGCACGGAAAGCGCCAATTTTGCCGCGACGCAGCAAAACGGAACAGTCATGCAATGATGTCCGGAATCAGCTGGTCCTCGAGGAGGGAAATCTCGTCGCGTAGCTTGAGCTTGCGCTTCTTGAGGCGCGCGATCTGCAGCTGGTCGCCGGTGCCCGTCTCGGCCAGCGCCGCGATCGCGGCATCCAGGTCGCGATGCTCGGCACGCAGGGGCTCCAACCGGCGCCGGATCTCGCTTTCGTCCATTCTGTGCCCCCAGTGCGCCCGACTCGCCGGGTCGTTGCCCGACCTGCGAACCATCGCGGCTTTTCCGCAGTCTGTCGATCAGTGTTGATTCTGCACGCGACAAGCGGCGCAAAACATGATGTAGTTCGCTCCCCTCAGAGTCATCGAAGGAGGAATGCTTCATGCACACCGGGCATCTTTCGGCACTTAACGCCAAACATTCGCAGCTGGACCAGCGAATCGCGACTGAAGCGCAGCGCCCCCTCCCCGATCACTTACTCCTAGCGCAATTGAAGAAAGAGAAGCTGCGGGTCAAGGAAGAGATGCAGCGATAGCCGTCCCATTCACGGACTATTTACCGAAACCTTGGACTCGCGCGGTAGAAACTTGCCGCGCGAGCCAAGGACATACGCCCCGGCAACCATAGCGACGCGGGCAACAGCCCAGATATTCGATCATTTGCGTGTTGCCGCTTAGCGGCGCGTGAAGATCGGCTTCACATAGACCGGGGTCTGGGTGCCGCCGCCTACCGGCTTTCGTGCCAGCTTCGGATCGATCTCGTTGTCGAAGGCGACGCCGACGCGTCCTTCGGCCGCCCAGGCGATCTTGCCCTTCACCCAGCCGACGCCGCGGACTTCGATCTCCACCGGCGTTCGCAGGCCCACCGGCGCGGCATATTCGGCCATCAGCCCGCCCGCCGAGAGATTGCGCACCCGCACCGTGCCAACATCCTCGCCTTCCACGCGGAACTGCGCGGTTAGCAACAGGCTGTCGCGGACACCACTGCGCTTGCCCGCAAAGTCATCGGCGGAAAGCGGGGTAGCGGGGATGTAAGACTGCTGGTCCATGATTGGCTCTCAATGGCGGATTCGCACCCGCAGGGAGTAGACCAACAACTCTTAACGAAAGGATTAACCGAAATCCGCCCCGGTATTTTGCCGGAGCGGATTCTAACGTAGATTTCACTCGTCCCGGCTGATCTTCTCGTTGCGTTCGTGCCGCTCCTGCGCCTCGACCGTCATCGTCGCAGTGGGACGGGCCTCGAGGCGACCCAGCGGGATCGGCTCGCCGGTCACTTCGCAATAGCCATATTCGCCTTCCTCGATGCGGCGCAGCGCCGCGTCGATCTTGGCGATCAGCTTGCGCTGGCGATCGCGGGTGCGCAGTTCGATGGACCAGTCAGTCTCGCTGGAGGCGCGGTCAGTGAGATCCGCCTCGCGCAGGGGCTCGGACTGGAGCTGGTTCAGCGTGCCTGCCGCCTCGCGGTAGATCGCGTCCTTCCAGGCATTCAGCTTGTTGCGGAAATATTCCTGCTGCCGCGGGTTCATGAAGGGTTCGTCGTCGCTCGGCCGATACCCGTCGTCGCCGTCATTCGCGGCCGGAGGAACGCTTTTATCGTGCTCGTCAAAACGGCCCAAAACAGTTGCCATTCCCACTCTCCACACCAGTCCCCGGTGGCGTGCCGCTCGAGAGACTGCATTGCCCGCAGGCGCTATACTTTCGCAAGCAGCCATTAACAAGCCAATGCCGCGAAAGCTTTTTGGCGGGAATTCCCTATAGTTCGGTAGAAATTACCACCACCTGAACCACTTGCGTTTTTTCCGGTTCAGGGGCGAGACAGACGCCCTCCGGATTGAGGCTCTTGTCCTGAATTCGAACATGGGGCGGGCTTTTGGGCGAAACAATGTAAGGGGCCGTGGCGGACGCGGTAGGTGCTGCATCCGCCACGAGTCTTCAGGCGGCCTGCAGCGCCTTTTCGATGTCCGGCACCGGATGATCGGTCAGGTCCTTGGCCAGTTCGCCCTTCAGCCGATCGCTGACGCTGACATGGTAATGCTTGCGCAACTCGCCCAGCGTCTTGGGCGGCGCGACGATGATCAGCGACTCGAAGCTGTTGCGCAGCGCTTCTTCCTTGAGCATGTCCGCGACCTCGGCGGCGAAGCGATCTTCTTCCAATTGGTGGAAATCGGTTTCGCCCATCGTGCCGCGCGCCGGGGCGAACTGCGCCCCGCCGCCCTGCGCTTGCATCGATCCGCCCTGCGCCACCGCGGGCGCGCCGGCGCCGGACTGAGTCGAGGAGGACCTGCCGGACGAATCGGTCTTCTGGTCGGAGTCCTTGGGATTGGGGTGAAGTTCCTTCCGCACCACTTGGAGGTTCAGATACTCCGCATCGCCCTGGTTGCGCAGCATCAGCAGTTTGCGGCCATCGGCGACCACCACCATCGCATCATGGGGAACCAGCATCGCGCTCTCCTTGTCGCTGTTCACTTGGGGAGCAACCAACGGGCGGGCGGCGGCGGGGTTGCGTGGGGCACGGGCCCCGGCCATAGGTTCGCGCCATGCACGATATCCGCTTCCTCCGCGAACATCCCGAAGCCTTCGACCAGGGCCTGGCCAAGCGCGGCCTGGAGCCGCAGTCGGAGGCGCTGCTGGCGCTCGACGAGCGCCGCCGCGCGCTGGTGACCGAACTGCAGGCCGGCCAGGCGCGCCGCAACGAAGCCTCGAAGGCGATCGGCGCCGCCAAGGCGAAGAAGGACGAGGAAGCCGCCGCCGCGTTGATGGCGGAAGTGGCCGCGCTCAAGGAGCGGATGCCCGCGCTGGAGGCCGAAGAAAAGGCGGTAGGCGAGGAACTGGAAGGCCGGCTCGCCGCCCTGCCAAATCTGCCCTATCCGGACGTCGCGCTTGGCTCCGACGAGAACGACAATGTGTTCGTGCACGAGCGCGGCACCGTTCCTGCCTTCGCCTTCGCGCCCAAGGAGCATGACGCGATCGGCCCCGCGCTCGGCCTCGACTTCGAGACCGGCGCCGCCATGTCCGGCGCGCGCTTCACCTTCGTCCGCGGCGCCGCTGCCCGGCTGCACCGTGCGCTCGGCCAGTTCATGCTCGACACGCTGACCGGCAGCTATGGCTATGAGGAATGCGTACCGCCGCTGCTGGTGCGCGACGAGGCGCTGTTCGGCACCGGCCAGCTGCCCAAGTTCGCCGAGGACCTGTTCCAGACCACCGACGGCCGCTGGCTGATCCCCACCGCCGAGGTGAGCCTCACCAACGCGGTGCGCGAGAAGATCCTGAGCGAGGAGGAGCTCCCGCTCCGCCTCACCGCGCTCACCGCCTGCTTCCGCTCGGAGGCCGGTGCGGCGGGCCGCGACACCCGCGGCTTTATCCGCCAGCACCAGTTCGAGAAAGTCGAGATGGTCTCGATCACCACGCCCGACCAGTCCGAAGCCGAGCATGAGCGGATGACCGCGGCGGCCGAGGACGTGCTGACCAAGCTCGGCCTCGCCTTCCGCCGGATGAAGCTGTGCAGCGGCGACATGGGCTTTACGGCTGCCCGCACCTACGACCTCGAAGTGTGGCTGCCCGGCCAGGACCGCTATCGCGAGATCTCGTCCTGCTCGACCTGCGCCGACTTCCAGGCGCGTCGGATGAACGCGCGATATCGCCCCGAGGGCGAGAAGGGCACGCGCTTCGTCCACACGCTCAACGGCTCGGGCCTGGCGGTCGGCCGCACGCTCGTCGCGGTGCTGGAGAACTACCAGCAGGAGAATGGCGCGGTCGCGGTGCCGGCGGTGCTCCAGCCCTATCTGGGCGGGCTCACCGTGCTCGAACCGCGCGGCTGATGCGGATCCTCCTAACCAACGACGACGGCTATCACGCCCGCGGCCTCGCGGTGCTGGAACGGATCGCACGGACGCTGTCCGATGACATCACCGTCGTCGCGCCGGCGGAAGAGCAGTCGGGCAAGGGCCGCTCGCTCACCCTCACCGAGCCCTTCCGCGTCCGGCGCCGCGGCGAAGGTCGCTATGCGGTCAAGGGCACACCGACCGACTGCGTGATGTTCGCGCTCGCCGAGGTGATGGCCGATGCCAAGCCCGACCTGATCCTTTCGGGGGTCAATCGCGGCGGCAACCTCGCCGAGGACGTCAGCTACTCCGGCACCGTCTCGGCTGCGATGGAAGGCGCGCTGGCGGGAATCCGCTCGATCGCGCTCAGCCAGCGTTATGCGCGCAGCGGCATGGGCGACGCGGTGCCGTTCGACACCGCCGAGGCCTGGGGCGAGCGCGTGTTGCGCCCGCTGCTCGATGTCGCGATGGAGCCGCGCACATTGGTCAACATCAACTTCCCGCCGGTCGCGGCGGATGTGGTACAGGGCATCAAGGTCGTGTCGCAGGGCTTCCGCGACTATGGCCGGGTCGCGCTCGACAAACGGCTCGATCCGCGCGGCTTCCCCTATTACTGGCTGGCGATGGGCCGCATGCCGCACCAGGCGGCGCCCGATACCGATCTTGACGCGATCGAGGCCGGGTTCGTCACCGTCACGCCGCTGCATCTCGACCTCACCCACCGCGAGTCGATGGATCGGCTGCGCGGCGCCTATTCGGGCTGAACGCGCGTGCCGATGATGGACCGCCTGCTGCCGATCGGGCTGCTGTTCGTCTCCAACATCTTCATGACCTTCGCCTGGTACGGGCATCTGAAGTTCAAGAACGCGCCGATCCTGCTGGTCATCCTCACCAGCTGGGGCATTGCGCTGATCGAATATTGCTTCGCCGTGCCTGCCAATCGGCTGGGCAGCGCGGTCTATTCGGCGGCGCAGCTGAAGGGCATGCAGGAGGTGATCACCCTCACGGTCTTCGCCGCCTTCTCGGTGCTGTATCTGGGGCAGCGGATCACGCTGAACCATCTGATCGGCTTCGCGCTGATCGCGGCGGGCGCCTTCTTCCTGTTCCGCACGCAGAGCTGAACCGGGACGCGGCCAGGGCGTTTCTCCGTTAGAGGAGAATGCCATGAACCCCGAACCGACCCGCGAGACGCCCGATACGCAACCCGGCACCGCGCATCAGCCCGACGGCACCGACAGCTCGGCGGAGTGGAATGCCGAAATCGCCGACGAGAACATGATCCCGGATCAGCACCCGGAGGACTGAGCCCTTGTTGATCCTCCCCGGCCAGGGGGAGGTGGGCCGCGCAGCGGCTCGGAGGGGGAGGATGCCAGAACGACGCGCTGTGCTTCCTCCCCTCCGTCGCGCGTTGAGCGCCACCTCCCCCTTGCGGGGGAGGATTGAAGTCTTGGTTCACTGCAGTTCGAAGGTAACGACGAGCGCCTTCTCGACATGCGTGGAGGCATCCTCTCGCTTGAAGCTGCGGAACACCGCCTGCGGCCCCTGGCTCATCGCCAGCTCGAGCTTGGTTTGCAGACCCGGCGTGATAGGGCCGCTGCCGGTTTCGCTGATCCGCACCACCCGGGCCACGCGCAGGCCCATTTCCTTGGCGTAGAGCTCCGCATCGGCACGGGCATTGCGCAGCGCCATTGCCTTCACCTGCTTGAACGCGGCATCCACGCCGGCGATATCGGGCTGGGCGCTCAGCGTGCCGATCGTGAAGTCCATCGCGTGCAGCTTTTCCTTCACTGCATCGGCTTGCGCCGTCGTGCTGAAGATCAGCAGCCGTGCCTGGGCATCGGTGACGATCGGTGCGGCATCGCTTGCGCTGTCCGCGTCCTCGGTCTGCATCTGCTCGGCCCGCAGCTTGGAGAGGCTATCTACCTCGCCATTGGTGATCGCCGCTGCCGAAAGCCCCTGCGCCTTCAGCGTCTCCTCGATCTTGGCGAGCAACGCGGCGCTGTCGCGCTTCGCCTCCGCCTCGGTCTTGCCCTTGCCGATATAGCCGACCTCAAGGGTCACCTTGCCCGGCTTCACATCGGCCCAGCCATTGCCGACGATTTCCAGCGTGACCGGCTGACCCCCCTGGGCGCTTGCAACGCCGGGGACGATAAGGGCCAGTGCCAGAACGAAGCTCTTGGTACGCATCAACTTCTCCTCCGATTTGCGCGCGTACCTGCACAAATCGGAGGGAAAAGTCTTGCAGAAGTTACCAGCCCTGCGGCTGGCCCTTGTTCTGCTCGTCCAGCCACTTCTTGAGCGGCGCGAAATATTCCATCATCGCCTTGCCCGAGATCTCGCGGCTGCCGGTGAAGGTCTGCAGCGCGTCGGGCCAGGGCTTGGAGGCGCCCATCTCCAGCATCTTGTTCAGCCGCGCGCCGACTTCCTTGTTGCCGTAGAAGCTGCAGCGATGCAGCGGGCCCTTCCAGCCCGACTGGTCGCACGCCGCCTTGTAGAACTGGAACTGAAGCAGCCGCGCGAGGAAGTAGCGCGTATAGGGCACGCTGCCGGCGACGTGATACTTGGCGCCCGCATCGAACTTGGTCTCGTCGCGCGCCACCGGCGGCACGATGCCCTGATACTGGAGGCGCAGCTTGTTCCAGCCTGCCTCATACTGGTTCGCGGGGATGGTGCCGTCGAAGATCTGCCAGCGATATTTGTCGACAAGCAGGCCGAACGGCAGGAACGCCACCTTGTCCATCGCCTGGCGGAGCAGCAGGCCGATATCCTTGTCGGCGCTCGGCACCTGGGCGCGATCGAGCAGGCCGATCTGCACCAGATATTCGGGCGTGATCGAAAGTGCGACGAAATCGCCGATCGCCTCGTGGAAACCGTCATTCGCGCCGTTGCGATACAGCGCCGGCTGCGCCTGATAGGCGCGCTGGTAGTAATTATGGCCGAGCTCGTGGTGGATCGTGACGAAATCGTCCGAATTCACCTTGATGCACATCTTGATGCGGACGTCGTTCTTCTCGTCGATGTCCCAGGCCGAGGCGTGGCACAGCACTTCGCGATCCGCGGGCTTCACGAACAGTGAGCGTTCCCAGAAGGTGCCCGGCAGCGCTGCGAAGCCGAGCGAGGAGTAGAAGCCCTCGCCGGTCTGAACCATCTTCTTCCAGTCGTAGTTCTTGGCCTTGAGCAGGTCGCCCACATCATAGCCGAGGTCGCCGGCGCCCTTGGGCGCGACCACGTCGTAGATATTGCCCCATTCCTGCGCCCACATGTTGCCGAGCAGGTCGGCGCGGATCGGGCCGGTCTTGGCCTGCACCGCGTCGCCGTACTTCTCGTTCAGCTTGTGACGCACATAGGTGTGGAGCGCGACGTAGAGCGGCTTTACTTCATTCCAAAGCTTGTCGGTCATCGCCGCGAATTCGGCCGGCGGCATGTCATAGCCCGAGCGCCACAGCGCGCCGGTGTCGGCAAAGCCCAGTTCCTTGGCACCCTGGTTCGCGATGCCGACCAGCTTGGTGTAGTCGGGGCGCATCGGCGCGCCGACATTGTCGTTCCAGCTGACCCACATCTCCTTGAGCTCGTTAGGGTCGCGGCTGGTGCCCATCGCGGCTTCGATGTCGCTGCCGTTGATCGGCTTGCCGCCGCGCGTGCCCTTTCCCTTCGCGTAGAAGGAGCCGAGCTTGGTCGAGATATCGCTCAGCTGCTGGGCGGCGCCCGGCGTGGTCGGCGCAGGCAGCACCAAAGCGGCGCGGAGCATGGTCAGCTGGCGCTGCTGCTCCGTGGTCAGGCCCGGCGCCTTCTGGAGGCGGGCGGCGTCGAGCGCGAAACGGACCGCCATCTCGGTGCCCTTGGCGCCGTAATCGGCAGCAAGCGCGTCGGTATCGTCGGTGATGTAGGTGGCGTTGACCCAGGCGACGCGCTGCGCGGTCAGGTTGAACGCCGTCATCTCCTGCTGGGCACGATCGAGGAAGGCGGCAGCTTCGGACGCGGTCGGCGCGGCGGCGGGCGTCGTGCTGGTCTGCGACTGGGCGGGCGCGGCGAGCATCGCGGCGAGCGCCGCGAGCGAAAGGCCGGTACGGATCATGATGCTAAGTCCCCGGAAAACATGAATGGCGCGGACCCTGCCGCGCCACCCCTCCCCCGTCAACCAGCGAGGAACTCCACCAGCGCATCGCCGAGCTCGGGCCGGGTGACCGCGCTCATGTGATTGCCCGGAATTTCGACGAACAGGCCATAGGGCAGCAGGTCCGCCACTTCCTTGGCCGAGCCGTTGTCGTAGTCCTCGGCGCCCGAGATCACCGCGGTGGGCTGGGTGATCGCCGCGATCTCGTCGCGCGGCGTGTCGACAAAGGTGTCGAGGATGCGCAGCAGCGCGACGGGATCGCCCTTGGTGGTCTTGAGGAACGCCTCGGTGAGCCATTCGGAGCTGCCGCGCTGGAAGCTGCCGAGATTGGTCAGCACCCGGTGGAAATAGGCGCCCCGCCCCTTGGTCGCGACCAGCCCGTCGAGGCCCATGCCCGAGAGCACCACCTTGTCCGGCGTGGCGCCGTTGGCGAGCATCCGCACCACCGTGCGCGCGCCGAGCGAATAGCCGCCCAGGTCATAGTCGGCGAGACCGAGATGTTCGATCAGCGCGAAATTGTCGCGCATCAGCACGTCGGGCGGATAGGCGGCGGGATCGTGCGGCTTGGCGCTGTGCCCATGCGCGCGCAGATCGGGCAGGATCACCCGCCGTCCGCGCGCGGCGAGCTTTGCGGCATGGCCGTATTTGACCCAGTTGACCTCGGCATTGGAGAAATAGCCGTGGATCAGCACCACAGGGCGCCCCGCCCCCATCTCGGTCCAGGCGATCTCCTGCCCGTCGAAGCTGGCGAAGCGGTGCGTTTCAGTCGGGTAGTCGGCCAATGCTGTCCATCCATCGTTTGACGACGTTCGGGTTGTCCTCGGTGCGGTATCGGGGCAGCGCGGTCGTGTCGAGCCACTGTTCGTGCATGCTCTCCACGGCGTAGTTGTGGCGAGGCTGGAACCGGCCCGGCGCATCGAAGCTGCCGATCGTCAGGTCCATGGTCTCGCCGTCGAGAAACTCGAAGGTTAGCGGCGTGCCGCAGTTCCGGCAGAAACCGCGCTCGGCGATCGGCGAGGAGCGGTAGCGGTCGGGCTGTCGCTCCCAGGTCACGTTCGCCTTGGCCACGCCCTTGAACGCGATCGAGACGCCGCCGGTGGCGCGCTGGCAAATGCGGCAATGGCAGAGATAAGCATCGTCATTGTCGATTTGCACCCGGTAGCGAACGCGACCGCACTGGCATCCACCTGTGACTTCTTCGCCCATCGTCTACTCCTCGCGAAACAGCCCCGTGCGTAACGCACAAGTCTCCGTACTTGCCCTTAGGTCATGCGCAACCCGCCGACCCGACCCCTGCACTATAATGAATACGGAGATTACCGCATTGAGCGCATCTTGGCGCCGCGGGGCCATTTTGACGGGATCGACATGCTCAAGCGCTTTCACAACCTTTCGCTCGCCTCCAAGACGACGGTCCTTGCCGTCGGCGGCATGCTCCTGCTCGCCGTCGCGACCTTCTTCGTCGCCGATCGCGCGCTGATGCAGCAGGCCGCGCAGACCGCGGCCGAGCGCCAGGAAGTGAACATGCGCGTCGCGTGGAGTGTGCTCAAGGGCTATGGCGCGGACTTCCGTGTCGACGGTGACAACCTCTATGTGGGCAGCCACAAGCTCAACAATTCAGACGCACCGGTCGACGAAGTGAAGCGCCTCGTCGGCGGCACCGCGACGATCTTTCGCGGCGACATGCGCGTTGCGACCAACGTCATGAAGGAAGACGGCAGCCGCGCGGTGGGCACGCCGCTCGCCCGCAACGCCGCCTATGAGACGGTGCTCGTCAAGGGCCAGCCCTATCGCGGCAAGGCCGATATCCTCGGCAAGCCCTTCTTCACCGGCTATGACCCGATCAAGGATGCCTCGGGCAAGACGATCGGCATCCTGTTCGTCGGCATTCCCGAAAGCGACGTGATGGGTGCGATCGGTGGCGCGCGCTGGACGCTGGCACTGTCGGCGGCGCTGATCTCGCTGCTCGTCGCAGGCGCCGCCTGGTATGCCGGCCGCCGCATGTTCTCGCCGCTGGTGCAGATGACCGCCGCGATGCGCGCGCTCGCCGCCGGCAAGGTCGACATCGCCATCCCCGAACATGCCGCCACCGACGAGATCGGCGCGATGGCCGAGGCGCTCCAGCATTTCCGCACCTCCGAAATCGCCCGCCAGCAGGCCGAAAGCCGCGACCGCGAGGCCGAGGCAGCGCGTGAGCATGCGATGGAGGTACTCGGCCAGGCCCTCGCCAAGGTCGCGGGCGGCGACCTGACCGCGGACATCGGCCATGATTTCCCCACGGACTATGCCAAGCTCGCCGACCATTTCCGCTCGGCGATCGGCAGCCTGCGCGAGCTGATCGGGACGGTGCTGGAGGGTACCGCCTCGATCCGCACCGGCTCGAACGAAATCGCCAGCGCGTCCGAGGATCTGGCCCGCCGCACCGAAGGCAACGCCGCCAGCCTCGAACAGACCGCTGCCGCAATCACCCAGATGAACCAGCGGATCGACGCTACTGCCGCCGCCGCCGGGGTGACGGTGGAGCGCGCCGACCAGGCCATCGGCGTCGTCGGATCGGGCCGCGCTACCGCGGACGAGGCGGTGCAGGCGATGACGCGCGTGTCGGACAGCGCCAAGGGCATCGACAGCGTGATCGAAGGTCTCGACAAGATCGCGTTTCAGACTCGCGTTCTCGCGATGAACGCCGCGGTCGAAGCCGGCCGCGCGGGCGAAGCGGGTCGCGGCTTCGCGGTCGTCGCCGACCTCGTCTCGGCCCTCGCCATGCGCGCCGAGGAAGAGGCAAAGCGCGCTCGCGACCAGCTCACCGTCACCCAGTCCGAAGTCGTTGTCGCGCGCGGCGCGGTCGAACGGGTGGACAACGCCCTTGCCGCCATCGTCGACACGGTCGGCGAGGTTCACCAGCTGCTCGGCGGCATCGCGGCGGACAACCGTGCCCAGTCGAGTGCAATCCGCGAGATCAGCAGCGCGATCGGCGACATGGACCGCGCGACCCAGCAGAATGCCGCAATGGTCGAGGAGACCTCGGCCGCAGCACGCCAGCTCACCGAGCAGGTCGCGCGGCTCGATGCCCATGCCGCGACCTTCCAGACCGGTGGCCAGCAAGCACCGCTACGCAGGCCGGTCCTGCCGTCGCAATCGGCAGCGGCCAGAGCGTCGGGCGGCACCCGCGCCGTTCCGGTCCAGGCCATGGCCGATGGCGACGACTGGGCCAGCTTCTAGGCCACCTGAACTGCACAAAGGAAAAGCGCGCCGGCAGTGCCTGGCGCGCTTTTACCTTTTCAGCTGGGGCGAGAGCGGATCGGGACTACGACCCGCTCGCTCGCCGTTCAGCGAGACGCGATATGCTGGCGCTGGCTCAGATAGCGCAACCCGGTCTGCGCAATGGCGTGCGAACCGGCGACGCGATCGGTCGTCACCGTCATCGGCACGTCGTCCTTCTGCAGCACCTGCTGGTACAGCGCGCGCGCTTCGTCGACCCGGCCGGTGGCATAATAGACGGCGGCAAGATTCAGCTGCAACTCGGGGCGCTGGTCGAGGCGCATCTGGTTGAGGAGCTTCTGCTCCGCCGTAGCATAGGAACCGGTCATGATTTCGCGGGCCGCGAGGTTGCTGTCCTGGGCGAACGCCGGCGAAGCCAGGGCCAGGAGGGACACCGCGGCCGCAGCGACAAGTTTGATCGACATAACGCTCTCCTTTCAGTCGTTACACCAAGGTTGCATTTTTATGACACTTGGATGACTGATAGGTGACATGTTCGCGACATGCTCGCAACCCCGCATTTGCGCCTAGGAGCGGTGGCGATCGTTTGCCGGTCGGGGCGCCGTGGAGGGCGTTCAACCACCGGCGCACACGTACAGAAGAATGCGCGCGCGCCTGCTGCCCAGCGGCTTGACCGAGGCACAAAAAAAGGCGGCCCCGAAGGGCCGCCTTCCCAAAATACCCTGACCGCGCCGCGGATCAGAAATCGTTGCGGTACTGCTCGTTGCCGACGAAGCCGAGCTTCGTGACGTTCGCCCGCTTGATGATCGCCAGCACGCGATCGACCACGTCGTAGCGTGCTGCCGGATCCGGCTGGAAGTGCAGCTCGGGTTCCGGCGAACGCTGCAGCGATGCGTCCAGATACTGGCGCAGCATCACGTCGTTGATCGGCATGCTGTTCCAGAACACCTGGCCCTGCGCGTCGATATAGACCTTGTTCTTGTCCGGCTCGACGGGCTGCGAAGGGTTGCTGCTCGGCTGCGGCAGGTCGACCTTCACCGCATGCGTCTGGACCGGAATGGTGATGATGAACATGATGAGGAGCACGAGCATGACGTCGATCAACGGCGTCGTGTTCATGTCCATCATCGGCTCGCCGTCATCACGGCCTGCGCTCATTGCCATTGTCGTAACTCCTTAAGCGAGGCCGTTCAGAGCCGGGCAGTGTTGGAACCGGGTTCCGGTTCCGAGATGAAGCCGACCTTCACGAACCCTGCCATCTGCATCGTGTAGATGGTGCCGCCGATGCAGCGATAGGGCGTGTTGACGTCACCGCGGATGTGAACTTCGGGAAGTTCGAGACCTGCGGCGTTCGGGCCACCCTGACGGTCGATTTCGGCCTTCAGCTTGGCAACCGCCTTGTCGAGCAGCTCGGTGTGGTTGACCCGGGTCAGACCCCAGTAGATCTCACAACCGTCCGGACCGCCCTTGACCGAGAGCGAGACGTTCTCCGGCTTCGTGGTCGTCGGTTCGAACTGCACCTTCGGCAACGCGAGGTCGATCGTCTGGACCACAACGGGAACGGCGATGAGGAAGATGATCAGAAGAACCAGCATCACGTCCACGAGGGGCGTGGTGTTGATGTCCGACATCGGTGCGTCGTCGCCGCCGCTGCCTGTGCTAATCGCCATTGGGCGCTATCCTATCCTCTTGTGCGCCGGATCGCGATCCGGCGGCAGGGCTACGCCACATGCGCAGCCCTGCGACCTTGGTCTTACGGGCGGGTCGGGGCGCCGCCGGTCTGGCCAGCGGTCGTGGTCGCCGGCTTCGCAGCGGCGGCAACGGCCGGCTTCTTCGCAGCAGCGGCAGTCGCCGGCTTCACGCGGCCGTCCGAGGCCAGATAGCCGAGCACGTCGTTCGAGAACGCGTTCAGGTTCTCGGCGATCGCCTTGTTGCGGCGCTGCAGGAAGTTGAAGGCGAGCACGGCCGGCACGGCGACGACGAGGCCGAGTGCGGTCATGATGAGCGCTTCACCGACCGGGCCGGCGACGGCGTCGATCGAAGCCTGACCGGCCGAACCGATCTTGATGAGCGCGCGGTAGATGCCGATAACGGTACCGAACAGACCGATGAACGGCGAGGTCGCACCGACGGTCGCGAGGAAGGCGAGACCGCCGCCCAGCGCCGAGTTGATCGAACCTTCCGAACGGGCCAGCGAACCGTGCAGCCAGTCATGCGCTTCGACCGGATCGGTCAGCAGCTTGTACTGCTCCTGGGCTTCCAGGCCGTCATCGACGATCTGGCGGTAGGCCGAGTTCTTCTCGAGCTTGGCAGCGCCTTCGCGCAGGCTCGACGAGCTCCAGAAGGTAGCGCGGACGCGCTTCGCCTGGTTGATGATCTTCTGCTGCTCGAACAGCTTGGTGAAGAGGATGTAGAGCGACACGAAGAGCATGAGCACCAGGATGGTGAACACCGACTGCGAGATCAGGCCGCCTTCCTTCAGCGCCTGCTGGAGGCCGTAGGGGCTTTCGCCGCCCTTAGCTGCGGCGGCACCGGCAGCGAGAATGGTCGTGAGCATTTTGGGTCTTTCCTCTAAAAGATAGCTTCTTGCGCAAGCCGGTCCGCCTTGCCCGGCGGACCGGAAACCGGAGAGTTACTTCTGGATCTGCCACCTGAACCGGTTGCTGTACGCAGCCGGAATCTTGGCGCCGCTCGCGTCCTCGGCCGGATCGAAGCGTGCGCGGCGCTTGAGCAGGTTGCACGCCTGGCTATCCAGACGGCTCGAGCCGCTCGACGACGTGATCGTGCACGAGACCACCCTGCCCGACGCGTCGACGTCGAGGCGGAAGCCGGTGACACCCTCTTCACCCGCGCGCTGCGACTCCGACGGATAATCGTCGTTCGTCACCCACGAACCCGGGGGCGTACGCGGCTTGAGCGCCTTTGCGATACGCGGCGGGGCCGGCGGCGCAGGGGGAGCCGGCGGCGCGGGAGGCGCAGGCGGCGCGACCGGCGGCGGCGGCGGGATGATGTTGGTGGTGGCGACTTGCGGCGCAGGCGACACCGTCTGCACGACGGCCGGCGGCGTCACGACCTGGGTCGGCGGCGGCGGCACGGGCGTGTCGGGCGGTGGCGGCGGCGGCGGAATCTCCTCCGGCGGGGGCGGCGGCTCTTCGACCTCGAAGGTCTTCAGCTCTTCCGCCTTCTTCTTGATATATTGGTATGCCAGACCTGTGACGAAGGCATAACCCATGCCAGCCACGATGATAGCGACGATTACGATCGCTACCACACGACTGCCACTTACATTCCGGTCAGCGTAAGCCATTCGGCAACGTCACTCCCTCTAATCCTGCTTGCGACCCTGGCCGGCTGGCAGCCGCGCACAAGTCCGCTCGCCTCGGGTCACACTGCGCCCCTGATGGCGAGAGCACCGAGTCTGTATCGTGGGCCTTCCGACGACGCAAACTCTTTGTCGGACGAATTGGTCGTACAATGCGCCCATGGCAGAATTATTTCTGTATAAGATCGGCACAATCCGGTACCGGCACCGGCATGAAAACCGCTCTACCCCTGCTGTTTTGTTGCGCTGCGGCATTTCCTGCGCTTGCGCAACCCGCCCCGCAAACCGCGCAAATCCGCCAAGAAGCGCAAAGTGGCTTACCCAGTTACGCCACCGTCGCGACGGCTATTGTCAACGCGCCGCTCGTGATCGACGCGCGGATCAGCGACATGATCCGGATCAAGGAAAATGCCGCCCCCGGTCTCGCATCGGGACGGGCCCGCCTCTACGTCACCGCCGATGTGCTCGCACTGATTCGCGGTAGCAGCGCGCTTCCGACGCAGATCTCGTACCTGGCGGACGTGCCGCTCGATTCTCGCGGCAAGCTACCCAAATTGAAAAAGCAGCGGGTGCTGCTGTTCGCTCGCCCCGTCGGCAACAAGCCCGGCGAGGTTCAGCTGACCGGAGTCGACAGTCAGTATCTGTGGAGTCCCGAGCTTGACGCCCGCACCCGCGGCATCACCCGCGAGGTACTGGCGAGCGACGCCCCGCCCGCGGTCACCGGCATCGGCAACGCCTTCCATGTGCCCGGCGCCCTGCCCGGCGAGGGCGAGACCCAGGTGTTCGTCAAGACCGCGAGCGGCGCGCCGATCTCGCTGCAGATCCTGCGACGCCCGGGAGAGAAGCCGCATTGGGGGGTATCGCTGGGCGATATCGTCGATCCCAATGCCGGCGCACCGAAGCCCGAGACGCTCGCCTGGTACCGGCTCGCCTGCGGGCTGCCCAAGACCTTGCCCGACAGTGCGATCACCGCAGAGACGCCCGAGAACGCGCAGGCCGCACGCGAGGACTATCAGGTCGTGCTGCGCGACCTGGGGCCCTGCACCTGAGCAGCACCCCGCCGCCGGCGCTCAGCGCCGGTGGCGCACCAGCGTGATGCCGATCGATTCGTCGGCTTCGGCGATCGCCAGCTTCACGATCCGCACCTCGACGCGGCGAACGCGCGAATCGGAGACGAACAGCGTCTCGCAGATATGATCCGCCACGGCTTCGATCAGCGTGAAGTGGACATCCTTGGGCAGCGCGTCGGTCGCGGCATGCTTCAGGTCGATATAGCTTTTGGAAGCACTGAGCGGGGTATCCGGCAGGAATCGCTCGGGCAGATCGAGATCGGCGATGACGGAGATGCGCAGCGGCTGCGGCAGGTGCGTCTCCTCGGAATAGACTCCGGTGAGCACCTCCACCTCGAGGTCCATGACCTGAAGCTGCAATGAATCGGGCAATCGAACGGCCTTTCCTGGGGCAAAACAGGCGCGCGCCATAGCAGATCGCACCGCATCCGAAAGCCCGGGCACTTCCCGTGCACAATCTGCATGTCCATCGGCGAAATCCGCGCTTGCGCTGCGCGATGGTACGGCTAAGGCGCGCGCCTTTCGGCATCGATTCCGAGGGCGGGGAAGGATTAGCGGTGGTTCAGATAGTTGCGCTCGATGCGGTCGATCCGCGCGCCGTCGAGGCGCTGCTCGACCGAGCCTTCGGCCCCGAGCGGCATCTGCGTACCGCCTATCGCGTCCGCCTGGGTACTCAGCCGATTCGCCCGTTCAGTTTTGCCGCGCTGGGCGACGATGGCAAGCTTGCCGGCACGATCCAGAGCTGGCCGGTGGCACTCGCCAGCGATTCGGGGCCGATGGTACCGCTGGTGATGGTGGGGCCGGTCGCGGTGGAGCCCGCTTTGCAGCAGGGGGGCATCGGCCGGCGACTGATGCAGGAGATGCTGGACGCCGCGGACGTGAGTGCGCTGCCGGGCGCCGAGGCGCTGATGCTGATCGGCGATCCCGAATATTATGGCCGCTTCTTCGGATTCGATGCGAACCGCACCACGCGGTGGCGCCTGCCGGGACCCTTCGAGCCGCGTCGCCTGCTCGCGCGCGGTGCGGCGGTCCCCAATTGCTCGGGCATGCTCGTACCGCGCCTGCGCAAGGTCGCCTGAGCGCGCAAGGGTTCGACAAAGCCGCGCCGCGCGCTAAGGGAAGTCCATGCCGAACACGCCGCCCCCCGATTTCGCCAGCCTGTCGCTCGCCGAGATCGCCCGCCTGGCGGAAGAGCATCGCCTGCCGCCGGTCGAAAGCTGGAACCCGGCGCATTGCGGCGACAGCGAGATGCGCATCGCCCGCGACGGCAGCTGGTACCACCAGGGCAGCCCGATCGGCCGCCCGGCGATGGTGCGGCTCTTCTCCACGATCCTGCGGCGCGAGCCCGACGGCCGCTTCGTCCTGGTGACGCCGGTCGAGAAGCTCGACATTCTTGTGGAGGACGCGCCGTTCGTGGCGGTCGAGCTGAAGGTCGAGGGCGAAGACGAGGCCATGCGGCTGGCCTTTCGGCTGAACACCGGCGACGTCGTCGTCGCCGGCCCCGAGCATCCACTGCGGATCGAATCTCACGAGGATGGCCCCCATCCCTATCTGAAGGTCCGCGGCGGACTCGACGCCCTGATTGTCCGCAGCGTCTATTACGAACTCGCCCAGCTCGCGCTCACCCAGGACGAAACCCCGCCGGGGGTGTGGAGCCAGGGCGTGTTTTTCCCGCTCGAGCCGGAAGCATGAGGCTTGCCGACCAGCTGCGGCGCGCGCTGGACAGCCGCCCGGCCCAGGCGACCACGCTGCTCCCCGGCGACCACGGCTTTTTCGATCCCGCGGAGGTGACGAGCGCCGCCGCGGTGCTGCTGGCAGTCACCGATCGCGATGCGCCCGGCGTGCTGCTCACCCGCCGCAACGCCAATCTGCGCCGACATGCCGGGCAGATCGCCTTTCCTGGCGGCCGCATCGACGCCGAAGACAAGGATCCGATCGACGCCGCGCTGCGCGAGGCTGAGGAAGAGATCGCCCTCCCCCGTCGGCTGGTCGAGGTGGTCGGCACGGTCGAGCAGTACCGCACCGTCACCGGCTACCAGGTGACGCCGGTGATCGGGGTCGTACCGCCGGACCTTACCCTGGTACCGTCCGAGGCCGAGGTCGCCGAGGTATTCGAAGTGCCCCTAGCCTTCCTCCTCAACGACGCCAATCATCAGAAGAAAAGCGCGCTCTACCAAGGTCATGAGCGCCATTATTACGAGATCATGTGGAACGACTATCGAATCTGGGGCGCTACGGCGGCGATGCTGGTCAACCTGTCGCGGCGGATGGCATGGCCGCGCTGACGCTGCCGGAAACCGACTGGCGGAGCCGCCCCGGCCTGGACGCGCTGACCAAGGTGCTGGGTGCGGACGAAGGGTTGTGCCGCTTCGTCGGCGGCGCGGTGCGCGATGCGCTGCTGGGCATTCCGGTTGCCGACCTCGACCTCGCAACCGCGCTTTCGCCCGACGACGTGCTGGCCCGGCTGCGCGCCGCGGATATTCGCGCGGTACCGACCGGCATCGAGCATGGCACGATCACCGCGGTGCTCGACAGCGGACCGGTTGAGGTCACCACGCTGCGGCGCGACGTCTCCACGGACGGCCGCCATGCCACCGTCGCCTTCACCGACGACTGGCGCGAGGACGCCGCGCGCCGCGACTTCACGATCAACGCGCTCTACGCCGATCCGAACACCGGCGCGCTGTTCGACTATTTCGGCGGGCTGGCGGATCTGGCGGCGCGGCGGGTGCGGTTCATCGGCGATCCGCTGCGGCGAATCGCCGAGGACCATCTGCGCATCCTGCGCTTTTTCCGCTTCCTCGCCCGCTTCGGCGATACGCCCGACACCGAAGGCCTCGACGCCTGCACCGCCCGCGCGCGCGACCTGATGGCGCTCAGCCGCGAACGGATCCGCGACGAACTGCTCAAGCTGCTGGTCGCCCGCGACGCCGTGGGCGTGACCGCCCTGATGCTCGAGCGCGGCATCCTTGAGCCGGTGGTGCCGGAGATCACGACGGCAGCAAGGCTGGCGGACCTGGCCGATCGCGAAGCGCGGCTCGGCGCCACGCCCGACCCCATCCGTCGCCTCGCCGCGCTGCTGCCACGCGATCCGGCCGCAGGCGATCTGATCGGTGCCCGGCTCAAGCTCTCCAATGCCCAGCGCAAGCGGCTTGTCCTCGCGCTGACGGACGGCGGCACCGCCGACGCGCGTGCCCTTGCCTATCGAATCGGCCGCGAAGCCGCCGAGGACCGGCTGCTGCTCGCCGCGCTGGACGATGAAGAAGCCGCCCGCGGCTGGGCAGCGATCGCCGGATGGGATATCCCGCGCCTGCCGATCACCGGCGGCGCACTGGTCGAACGCGGGCTCGCCAAGGGCCCCGACATCGCCCGCGCACTGCGAGCAATCGAGGACCAGTGGATCGCGGAGGGATTTCCCGAAGCTGCACGGGTCGACGCGATCGCCGACGCCGTTGTGGCTCACGCCTTGAACGCCTCGATCAGCGCAAAGGCCGCGTCACCGGGCACCGGCCGGGAATAATGATAGCCTTGGCCATAGGTGCAACCCAGCGCGCCTAGAGTCTGGGCAAGCTCGGGCGTCTCGATGCCCTCGGCGGTCGTCTGCATGCCCAGCGCATAGGCGAGGCTGAGGATCGCGCGGATGATCGCCACCTTGTCGCGATCGGCAAGCATGCCGGTGACGAAGCTGCGGTCGATCTTGAGCACGTCGATCGGCAGCTTCTGCAGATAGGCCAGGTTCGAATAACCGGTGCCGAAATCGTCCATCGCCAGCGTGGTGCCGAGATCTTTCAGCGCCGTCATGGTCTGGGCGATACGATCGGGATCGCTGACAATGGCGCTTTCGGTCAGCTCGAGCGTGAAGCGCGAGCCAGGCATGGCGTGGCGATCGAGCGCGGTCTTCACCATCGCGCCGATCTGGTCGCGCTGCAGCTGGATCGCAGAGAGATTGACCGCGATCTTCACGCCGCAATCACCGCCCGCGCGCGCATCCCATTCGGCGAGCGTGCGCGCGGCCTCTTCCATCGCCCAGCGGCCGAGCGGCACGATAAGGCCGGATTCCTCGGCCACGGGGATGAAGGCGTTGGGCGAAATCAGCACGCCGTCGTCATTGGTCCAGCGGGCGAGCGCCTCGAACGACGTTATCCGGCCGGTACCGAGATCGCAGATCGGCTGGAAATTCAGCGTCATGCAACCATTTTCGATGGCGCGGCGCAGCTCGGTCTCAATCGCGAACTGCTCGCGCGCCAGGTCGAAGGCGCGGGTATGGTAGAATTCGGTGTGGCCGCTTTTCTTGGCGCGGCGAACCGCTAGCTGGGCGTTGCGCACGAGATCCTCGGGATCCCCGTCGGTATCGGTGCCCAGCGCGATCCCGATCGAGCAATCGATGCGGATCTCGAAATTGGAAAGGCGGAACGGGTTGGTGAAGGCGGCATGGACCCGCTTGGCGACCTGCACCGCGTCGTCCGCGCCGTCGTCGAGCGTCATCAGCACGCCGAATTCGTCGCCGCCGATTCGGGCCAGCACGTCGCGGCCGCGCAATGCGCCCTTGATCCGGCGCGCGACCGAGATCAGCAGCTCGTCGCCGGCCAGCGCGCCCATGCAGGCATTGACGCGGCTGAAGCGATCGAGGTTGATCACCAGCACCGCATGCGCCGCGGCATCGCCCTCGCCGGTGCGCGTTTCGAGCTCGTCCGAGAAGCCGGCGCGATTGGGCAGCCCGGTGAGGCTGTCGGTCGCCATTTCGCGGCGCAGGCTCTGCTCGGTGCGGAGTTCGGAGGTCTGGTCGACCAGCGTGATCAGGCAGCGCGGCTCGCTCGGCGCACGGCGAGCGAGCACCACGCGGAAATGGCGGCTGTCGACCTCGCCGCCGAAGCGCCAGGCGATTTCCTCCTGCTGCAGGTCGGAAGCGAGAAACTGGCCGATCCGCGCGCCGAGCAGCTGGATCACCGGCGATTCCTGCGCGGTGCAGCCGAGCCCCGCGACGCGGAAATTGCCATTGACTGCCGAGAAGACATAACGCCCGTCCTGGATCTCCAGCACCGCGGCCGGGATCGGCATCAGCTCGAGCAACCCGTCGGTTCCCGGCGGCAGCGCCGTCGACAGATCGTCGATCCGCGGAGCAGGCTCCGCGGTACGCATACTCAGAGCCCGGACCCTTCGAAACGCCATCCCCTCTGGCATAGCCGCAAACTAGTTAAAGCGTCCTGAAGGACCGGAACGCATCCGCAGGTTTTATCAATCAAAATTTGTTATCACGGGGAAAGCCGGTGGGCGGCATCCGCCCCGCTGCGCCGCGTGCAGCGCGCCACGGCATCACATCCGGCTCGGAGCGATAACGCTCCTGCTCGCCGCCCATCCGCCAGCGGAGGCCGTCGGCGAACTTGAAGGTGATCACGTCGGACAGACCACCGTCGCGGTAGCGCTGGAGCTGTACCCCCTGCCCGCGCGTCATCTCCGCCACTTCGGAGAGCGGGAAGACCAGCATCTTGCGATTGTCGCCGATCGCCGCGACGAAATCATCCTCGGCACCGATCGGGCGCACGAGCTTGAGGTGGGCGCCCGGCCGCGGGGTGACCACCTGCTTGCCCTTGCGGGTCTCGGCGACCACTTCCTGGCTGCTCACGATGAAACCGCGCCCGTCGCTCGCCGCGACCAGCAGCTTGGGCGCGGCGCTGGCGGGCAGCAGCGTGACGATGTGCCGCTCCGCCTCCAGGTCGATCAGCAGTCGCACCGGTTCGCCGAAGCCACGGCCGCCCGGCAGCTTGTCCGCACCCAGCGTGTAGAAACGGCCGTTGTCGGCGGCAAGAAGCAGCTTGTCGGTGGTCTGGGCGTGGAAGGCGAGGAAGGGCCCATCGCCTTCCTTGAACTTCAGCGCCTCGCCGCCGAGATCCTCGACATGCCCCTTCATCGCGCGGATCCAGCCGCGCTGCGAGAGGATGACGGTGATCGGCTCGCGCTCGATCATCGCCTCCAGCGGGATCTCGCGGGCCGGCGCCATCTCGACGATCGCGGTACGGCGGGCCCCGAGCGGGGTATCGAGCCCATAGCGCGTGATCATCTTGCCGAGCGCGCGCTTCATCCAGGTACGCTGGCGGGCTTCCGAGCCGAGCAGCGTCTCCAGCTCGGCCTGTTCCTTCTCCAGCTTCTCCTGCTCGCGGCGGAGCTCCATCTCCTCCAGCTTGCGCAGGGAGCGGAGGCGCATGTTGAGGATCGCCTCGGCCTGGCGCTCGGTTAAGGAGAACTCCGCCATCATGATCGGCTTGGGCTCGTCCTCGGTGCGGATGATCTCGATCACACGGTCGAGGTTGAGATAGGCGAGGATATAGCCGCGCAGCAGCTCCAGCCGGTCGGCGATCTTCTCCAGCCGGTGCTGGGACTTGCGCTGGAGCACCACGAACTGGTGCTCGAGCCAGCCGGCCAGCGCCTCGGCCAGGCTCATCACCCGCGGCGTGCGGTTCTTGTCGAGCACGTTGAGGTTGAGCGGCACGCGCACTTCGAGGTCGGACAGGCGGTAGAGGCTGTCCATCAGCGTGTCGGCGTCGACCGTGCGGCTGCGCGGTTCGAGGACGATGCGGATGTCCTCGGCCGACTCGTCGCGCACATCGCCCAGGATCGGCAGCTTCTTGTCGTTGACCAGCGCGGCAATGCCCTCGATCAGCTTGCCCTTCTGCACGCCGTACGGGATCTCGCTGACGACGAGATGCCAGCCGCCGCCCTTCTCGATCACCTTCTCGATCTTGGCGCGCACCCGGAAGCTGCCGCGGCCGGTGGCATAGGCTTCGGCGATGGCGGCAGGGCTGTCGACCGCGATGCCGCCGGTCGGGAAGTCCGGACCTTTGACGAAGTCGAGGACGTTCGCCTGCGGATTGTCGATCAGCGCGACGGCTGCCTGCATCAGTTCGGCGGCATTGTGCGGCGGGATGCTGGTCGCCATGCCGACCGCGATGCCCGCCGCGCCATTGGCGAGTAGGTTGGGGAACAGGCCGGGGAATAGCTCCGGCTCCTCGTCCTCGCCATTATAGGTGGGGCGGAAGTCGACGGCATTCTCGTCGAGCCCGTCCATCAGGTCGATGGCGACCTGGGTCAGCCGCGCCTCGGTGTAGCGATACGCAGCGGCGTTATCGCCGTCGATATTGCCGAAATTGCCTTGCCCGTCGACCAGCGGATAGCGGAGCGCAAAGGTCTGCGCGAGGCGGACCATCGCGTCATAGACCGAAGCGTCGCCATGCGGGTGGTATTTACCGATCACGTCGCCGACGACGCGCGCGCACTTCTTGTACCCGCTTGCCGGATCGAGCCGCAGCAGCCGCATCGCCCACAGCAGCCGGCGGTGCACCGGCTTCAGCCCATCACGGACATCGGGCAGCGAGCGCGCGGTGATCGTCGACAGCGCATAGACCAGGTAGCGCTCGGAAAGTGCGCTGTCGAAGGGCACATCGGAGGCGCCGGAAGGTTCGGAAACGTCGGTGTCGAGGCTCATCGCCATCCCGGATAGCAGGCGAGAGGGGGAAACGCCAAGGGCGTTCCCCTTATGATCCACTCGATGCCGCGAATTGTTTCGGGATCAGCCCACCAGATGCCGAAAGAAGCTGCGGTTCTTCCGGATCAGCGGCCGCAGATGCTCCGGCACCTCGCGCAGCTTGAGCTTGCGGATCGAAGGCGTACGATGCGACGGCCCAATCGAGACGAGCAGCGACAGCATGCCGCGGCGGTGTGCCGGCGGCGTGCCGCGATGGAGCGCGAAGGTGTTGACGAAATACACGTCCCCCTTGTCCGCCAGCACCACCCCTGCCCCCATCGCCTGCTTGAGCGGCTCCAGGTCCTCGTCGCGAAAGCGACGCACCTCGCAGAAGTCGCGCAGGCCCGAGGTCTTAGGAATCATTTCCAAGGGCCCGTCCTCGCGCGTCGCGATCGGCGACAGCGGCACGAACACGCGGATGAAGTTCAGCGGCTCGGCACAGTCGCGGTGCCAGTTCTGGTTCTGATAGGCGAAGCCGGTCGGCTGCGAAATCCACGCCCAGGCCCAACTGAGCGCCGCGCGCGGGCCCAGCGATTCTCGGCAGAAGGCGATCAGATCGGGATTGCTGCAGATTTCCAAGAAGGCGGGATCCTCGAACAGCCGCTGCGCATCCATGTAGAGGAAGGGATGATCGGTCGCCTCGGGCGCGCCGCGATGCTCGAAGCCCGGCAGATAGGGATCGGTGAAGGTCTGCGGCGCGAACATCGATGCCGCCATACGATCGACCAGCGCCGGCTCGAGCATCTTCTCGGCGAAGTGGAGGTCGATGTCGTGGAACTCGGCGGCGCGAGGTGTGCGGCCGATGCGCGCCAGCGGTGCGCGCAGTATCCGCTCGATGCGGCCCAGCTTGCGGAGGCGAGCAGGGTCGTTGGATTTGGCGCGCAGCCAGAAGATGTAGTTGTAGGCATAGTTGTAGAAGGCCATGTGGCGCAGCCGCCCCAGCGGCGTATCGCGGCGAATGCCTTCGAGAACTTGCGCGCTGTACGGCTTGATGCCCGCTTCGGGGGTGTGATCCAGCCCCACCAGCATTGCCTTGCCGAAGCGCGTCATCGTGATCTTCCGTCCTGCTCCTTGCCCCTCCCATTTTAGGACGTGGCCGCCTCGACCGGGCGCAGGGCGGCAAAATTTGCCGGGTTGTCATGCGGAAGCGCCAACGCCTTAGTTCCGCCGCAAATACGGCAGAAATGTGGCTTGACTTTGTCCTAGCTGGATGATGGGATTTGCGCGTCACCATCAAAGGGGATGTCGATGCGCAATTTTCTCGTGCTGGGTTGTGTGGCGCTGCTCGCCGCCTGTTCCTCCAACCAGGAGGGCAGCGCCGGGGAGACGGTGGCGCGAGCGGAGGCGCCGGCAACGCCGGGAGCCGAGCCGCTCAAGGTCGCCCTGCCCCAGCTCAGCTACCGCTACACGCTCAGCTTCCTGCTCCCCGAGGCGCGGGTGGCCGAGACTCAGGACGGGCATCGCGCGCTCTGCGAGCGGCTCGGGCCGGCGCGCTGCCAGCTGGTCACGCTGACCCGCAACGATGCCGAGGGTCGTACCGGCGAGGCGCTTCTCAAGCTGCGCGTCGCGGCTGCCGATGCGGGCTATTTCACCGGCGAAGCGGCGCGGCAGGTGTCGGCGGCGGGCGGTCGCGCGGCGAATACCGATGTCGCCGGCGAGGACGTGTCGAAGGACCTGACCGATACCGCGGCGCGCATCCGCCAGCGCGAGCTGCTCGTCGCCCGCCTGACCGAGACGCTGCGCACGCGCAAGGGATCGGTGACCGACCTTGTGGCTGCCGAGCACCAGGTCGCCGCCGCGCAGGAAGAGCTCGACAAGGCACGCGGCTGGCAACGCGAGCTCCAGGGCCGCGTGGCGATGGCGGACGTCGAGATCCGCTACCAGGCGCTCGCCGCCCCCGCCTCGGGTGCCAGCGTCGGCGCCGCGCTCGGCGAGGCGGCGCAGGGCTCGGCCTCGGCCTTTGTCTGGGGCATGCAGCTGCTGCTCTCGCTGGCGATCTACCTGGTGCCCTGGGCCGCGGTGTTCGGCGCGGGCGTGGGCGTGGCGACGCTGCTCCGTCGATCGAAACCGGTTGCGTGAACACGTCCCGCAAGGGGAGCGGCGCCGCATTGCACCCCTGCCCCCCTTGCGGTATAGCGCGAAGCCTTCCAGAGCCCCGGCGGTCACGCGGAGAAATCCCGTGGAGCCGGGGCAACGCATTTCCAAGGGACTAGGCCGACATGGCACGCCGCCGGCAAATCTACGAAGGCAAGGCTAAGATTCTCTACGAGGGTCCGGAGCCGGGCACGCTGATCCAGTATTTCAAGGACGACGCAACCGCCTTCAATGCCCAGAAAAAGGGCACGATCAACGGCAAGGGCGTGCTCAACAACCGCATCAGCGAGCATGTCTTCACCCTGCTCGGCGGCATCGGCATCCCCACCCACTTCATCCGCCGCCTCAACATGCGCGAGCAGCTGATCCGCCAGGTCGAGATCGTGCCGATCGAGGTCGTGGTGCGCAACGTCGTCGCCGGCTCGCTGGCGAAGAAGCTCGGCATCGAGGAGGGCACACCGCTGCCCCGCACGATCGTCGAATATTACTATAAGGACGATGCGCTCGGCGACCCGATGGTCACCGACGAGCATATCCTGGCGTTCGGCTGGGCCGCGCAGGAAGAACTGCACGACATGGCCGATATGGCCATCCGCGTGAACGATTTCCTTTCGGGCCTGTTCGCCGGCATCGGCATCCGCCTGGTCGACTTCAAGCTGGAGTTCGGCCGGATCTGGGAAAACGACTATCCCCGGATCATCCTGGCGGACGAGATCAGCCCCGATGGCTGCCGTCTGTGGGACATCGCCTCGGGCGAGAAGCTCGACAAGGACCGCTTCCGTCGCGATCTGGGCGGTGAAGTCGAGGCCTATCAGGAAGTTGCCCGCCGCCTGGGCCTGTTCCCGGAAGGCGACGGCTCCGACGTGCTCGACCTCGAGACGCACCGCAAGAAGCGGGGGAAGTAAGTTTCGACCGATCCTCCCCTGCAAGGGGAGGTGGCATGCCGCAGGCATAACGGAGGGGTGTCCCCGCTGGTACGGCGGGACGCCCCTTCTCCGTTTTCACCCCTCCGTGGCTGCGCGACACCTGCCCTTGCAGGGGAGGATCTTCATGCCTCGCCGCACGTTTTACCGTTGCGACTTCGGCCCTCTCGCGCCATAGCGCCGCCCATGAAACTCCGCATCATCGTCACCTTGAAGAACGGCGTGCTCGATCCGCAGGGCAAGGCCATTCAGAACGCGCTTGGCGGCCTCGGTTTCGAGGGCGTCGAGGATGTCCGCGCCGGCAAGATCTTCGAACTGGAGGTCGCCGATTCGACGAGCGACACCGCGATCGACGAGATGTGCCGCAAGCTGCTCGCCAACACGGTGATCGAGAACTACCGGGTCGAAAAGCTGTGAAGACCGCGGTCATCGTCTTCCCCGGCTCCAACTGCGATCGCGACATCGCGGTCGCGCTGGAGAGCGTGACCGGCACCAAGCCGCACATGGTGTGGCACGGCGACAGCGAGCTGCCGGAAGGCCTGGGCCTGATCGCCCTGCCCGGCGGCTTCTCCTATGGCGATTACCTGCGCTGCGGCGCCATCGCGGCGCGCTCGCCGGTGGTACAAGCGGTGATCGAGGCAGCCAATCGCGGCACGCCGGTGATCGGCATCTGCAACGGCTTCCAGATCCTCACCGAAACCGGGCTGCTGCCGGGCGCGCTGATGCGCAATGCCGGGCTCGACTTCGTGTGCCGCGACGTGCCGCTGGTGGTCGACAACAGCCAGTCGATCTTCACCAGCGCCTATCAGGCGGGCGAGCACCTCTCGATCCCGGTCGCGCATCATGACGGCAACTATTTCGCCGATGCCGAGACGCTCGATCGCCTCGAAGGCGAAGGCCGCATCGCCTTCCGTTACGGCCAGAACATCAACGGGTCGGCGCGGAACATCGCGGGCGTGATGAACGCCGCCGGCAACGTGCTCGGCATGATGCCGCACCCGGAGCGCAAGATCGAAGCCGCGCATGGCGGCGACGACGGCCGCCGGCTGTTCGAAGGGCTGCTCGCCGCGGTCGCCTGACCGTCGCGACACCGGATACGGGGCCGCGGTCCTAGAACCGCGGCCCTTTTCGTTGTCAAAAGAGCATCTTCAGTCCGACTACGGCGAGCGTCGCGGCGAGGATCGGCACGAGCACCTTGTCCGAGGTGCGCGTCGCCAGCAGGCTGCCGACGATGATACCGGGGATCGAACCGGCGAGCAGCGACACGAGCAGCGAACCGTTCACCGATCCCAGCATCCAGTGGCCGAGCCCCGCGAGCAGGGTCAACGGCACGGCATGCGCGATGTCCGACCCAACCAGCTTGTTCACCGCCTGATGCGGATAGAGCATCAGCAGCGCGGTCATTCCTAGCGCCCCCGCCCCCACCGAGGTCAGCGACACCAGCAGGCCCAGCACCGCGCCCAGGGCGATGGTGACATAGCCGATCCGCGCATCGCCCAGCCGCTCGAACCGGGGCGCCATGAACAGCACCAGCCGGCTGCGGAAGAAGGTTGCGATCGCCGTCACCACCAATGCGATGCCGAGCGTGACCGTAATCACCCCGCCGCTGTTCCTGGCATGCTCCTGCGCGCTGGACAGCAACAGCAGCGTCAGGATGGTCGCGGGCACGCTGCCATAAGCGAGCCGCCGCACGACCTTCCAATCGATCGTGCCGTGCAAGCCATGCACCCCGGCACCGACGGTCTTCGTGGCAGAGGCGTAGAGCAGGTCAGTGCCCACTGCGGTGGCCGGATGGAAGCCGAAGGCGAGGACGAGCAGCGGCGTCATCAGCGAGCCGCCGCCGACCCCGGTCATGCCGACCAGCAGCCCGACGAGCACCCCGGCGATGGAATAAAGCGGATTGAACGCGAGCACGGGAATCCTTGGCAACCGATTTCCCACCAGCATGCGGGGATTTTCCCCGAACGCCAGAAAGAATTGGTTTCAGGCCTTCGCGCCGGTTACGGCTTGCGGCCGGCTGCTGCTCAGACGCGCGTCGCGAAGGGCGTGAAATCGGTCCCTTCGTCGAACACGTCGACTCCTTCTGCACGCTTGAGGAAGCCGACGACCAGATAGGTGAGCGGCGTCAGCAGCACTTCCCAGCCGACCTTCAGCGCCCATTGGGTGAACAGCACCTTCACGACCAGCGCGTTGGTCCAGCCCTCGGCGCCCCAGAAAGCGAGCGGGTAGAAGATGAGGCTGTCGATCGCCTGCCCGGCCACGGTGGAGCCGACCGTGCGCGTCCACAGCATCCGCCCGCCGGTCCACAGCTTCATCCGGGCCAGCACATAGGAATTGACGAACTCGCCCGCCCAGAAGGCGCAGACCGAGGCAAGCACGATCCGCGGCACCTGGCCGAAGATGACTTGGTACGCCGCCTGGTTCTTCCAGTCCGGCGCCGGCGGCAGTTCCACGACCACCCACGACATGAACGCCATGAAGAGTACTGCCGCCGTCCCCGCCCAGATCACTCGGCGCGCGCGGGCATAGCCATAGACCTCGGTCAGCACGTCGCCGATGATGTAGGAGATCG
Source organism: uncultured Sphingomonas sp. (assembly GCF_913774285.1). Taxonomy (GTDB): domain Bacteria; phylum Pseudomonadota; class Alphaproteobacteria; order Sphingomonadales; family Sphingomonadaceae; genus Sphingomonas. Next base: position 39,839 of record NZ_CAJYHX010000020.1, read on the forward strand.
GAAAGAACAGGATGCCCGCCCCGAACGGCCAGTAGCCGACACCCGGCAGCCAGATCTGCGCCACCTTGCCTGCGCCGATCACGTTCGACAGCAGGATGATCGCCACGAACGCGGCCATCACGAAATCGAAATAGCGGAAATGCCCGCCGGCAAGGGTACGGGCGGTGACGTGGGCGGGGCGGGACGGCATGTTCATTGCAGTGCACTATGCGAGGCGTTTGCCCCCCGCGCAATCTGCGCTTAAAGGCATGCCGTGCGCGCCCGTAGCTCAGTTGGATAGAGCACGAGCCTTCTAAGCTTGGGGCCGCTGGTTCGAATCCAGCCGGGCGCGCCATTGCCGGCAATGGCGATCTTCAGGACGCCTGCGAAGGATCGGAGGGCGCCGCCTCGCTGTGTCGCTCGCGATCGAGATCGGCAAGATGGCACGCGGCGGTCTCGACGCGCGCCGGCAAGGCCCCGCGCATCACCCGATAGGCTGTGCCGGCGCGAGCCAGTCGATCCCGATACCAGGAATCCTGGCGATCCCGGAACGCCTCGTCCTGCCGGGTGCCGTCCTGGACAAAGGGAAAATCGCCCGCACACAGCAGCGTCGCATCATAGGGGCGCCCGGCCAACTTCCGCAGTTCGGGATCCACGCGGACGAACATCGCTTCGCAGTAGAACATCGTGACCAGCGGACTGGTGTCGCAGACCAACCAGCGCCTTGCGCCATCGCGTGCCGCGTCCTCACGCGCAATCTGTTCGCGGGCAATGGCGAGCAGGTCGACGAAGTCGAGATTGCCGCCGCGCAGTTCCCAAAGCTCGCGGCCATATTCCGGGACCCAGCATGTTCCCAGACGCTCGGCCAGAGCTGCCGCGAGCGTCGACTTGCCGGTCGACTCGCCGCCGAGCAGCACCACGCGGCGAATGAGGTCCCGACGGACGACGGGCGACAGAAAGTCGGCGTGCAGCCCGGGATCGGCACGCAGCCTCGTGCCGGAGATCGGCACGCGCGCACGCGGACGATCGAACAGCACATGCGCCACGGGATGATCGAAATGCCGCGCAAGCGAGGCGGCGAAGCCGTCGCCATAGGCTTCGCTGGTGAACACGCGGTCTACCGTGTGGCCGAGCATCCTTCGGCATACCCAGGCGACAAAGCTGCGATGCGCTTCGTCGGGGGCATCGTTGTCGGGGAGATTGCGCGGCGGCTCGCCGGTGCGGGCCTCGAACGCCGCCAGCGCTGCGTCGTCGAGCACCAGCCGCACCGCATCCGGAAAGAGTGCCGCGAGCCAGGCCGCGCGCCGCTCTGGCGGGCAGCCGGGAAGCTCCGGCTTGGAGTAGCTCAGGATCACGAGCCGATCGCACTGCGCCCGCGCGAAGGCGATCAGCGCTTCGTGCCCCTTGTGCAGCGGCGCGAACTTGCCGACGACGAGCCCGGTCAGCATGCCGAAGCCTCCCGGTGCCAGCGCCACCAGCCATACCAGGCATTGCACCAATAGGCAGCGTAGAGGAACCCGGTCAGCGTCAACCCCCGCGAGAGATAGAGTGGTACCGCAATCGTGTTGACCGCGATCCAAACCGGCCAGGTCTCGACTTGGCGGCGGACGAGCAGCAGTTGGCCGAACAGGCTGAGCGTGAGTACGAAGGAGTCGATGAACGGCGCATAGGCATCGGTAAAGTGGTGCAGCAGCGCGCCATAACCGAGGGCCACGCCGACGCTCACCGCGCCGAGCAGTGCCAGCCCGCGGGGCGGCGCACGGGTGACGGGCGCGGGTTCACCGCCCTTCCCCAACGCCCACCATCGCCAGCCGGCCACGCTGGTGGCGATGAAGGCGAGCTGCAACGTGACGTCGGCGTAGAGCCGCGTTTCGGCAAACAGCCAGGCGAACAGCGCGCAGCCGAGGATGCCGGTCCACCAGGTGTGGACCGAATTACGCCCCGCCAGCACGATCGAGGCGGTGGCAAACCCGTTGGCGCCGATTTCGAGAGCGGTCATTCCGCGGTACTGCCCCTCAGGTCGGACGTATATTGCAGCACCTTGTCCTCGCTCTCGATGGGGCCAATCCGCACGGGAACGTCCCCCAGCACGCGCCGCAGGGCGGCCAGCGCCGACGGGGCGTCGTCGAGCGCTCCGTGCGACAGCAGCAGCACGCACGCGCCTTCGGCGGTCTGGTGCAGCGCGAACTGCGCGGCGGAAAGCCCGGCGAGCGCGTGGCTGATGTCGACATTGTTGACCCAGCTGCCCTGCGCCGTCCGGAAGCGGACCGGGCGACGGCCGCTGAAATCGACGAGCATCGGCGTGTCGCCCGCCATCGCCAGCCGCGCCGTGTCGCCGGTACGGTAGCGCACGAGCGGCAGGCAGAAGTTGAACCCGCCGGTGACGCACACCTCGCCGAGCTCCCCCGGCGGCAGCGCACGACCGGCAGCGTCGACGATCTCGACATAGAGATTGGGCTGGAGCAGCACGCGGCCGCCTGCCGCGCGATCGGCAACCGCGATCGGGCCGACCTCGTTCATCGAATAAAGATCGAGCACCGGGCAGCCGAACCGCGCCTCCAGTCGATCGCGCAAACCATCGCTAAGCATCATCGCCACCGACAGCAGCGCGCGCGGCCGGATCCGCACCGGCAAGGCGAGCAGGCTGGCGAAGGAGATCGGGTCCCCGGCGATCACTTCCGCATCCATAGCATCGAGATAGCGCGCACGATCGGCCGGGTCGCGCCAGTCATCCGGGTGCAGATTGATCTTCGCGAGACCCGCCTCCCCCATGGTCGGCGTGACGGAGACATAGGTGAAGCATCGCCGCTGATGCCCCAGCAACACGACGCCGACATCGCCCGGCCCGGCGCGCAGCGTGATGCCGAACCGCGCCAGGGCGCGCTTGTGAAAGGCGAGGTAGCGCGCGGCGACCACGGGGTGCGAGGCGATCAGCAGCGGATGTCCGGTGGTGCCGGTCGTGCGGAAGTTGATCAGGCGGTCGACGGGCACGTCGTCGGGTACGAACGCGGCGATGTCGCGCGCGAGATCGGCGCGTGCCGTGGTCGGCACCTCGGCAAAATCGGCAGGCGCGAGCCCACGCGCACGGAAATGCGGCACCCGGGCATAGATTTGCGCGAGATAGGGCGCGATCCAGGCGGGCGGCGTTCCCGGCCGCCACCCGATCGGCGCGCTTAGCGTCTCCGCCTCGAACGCTGCCAGGCCCGGCAGGTCCGTAGCGCGCAGGCGATTGCCGCTGCGATTGCGATAGAGGGGCGCCGCCGGATGCTCGGTCATCCGGGTCAGTATCGCACGGCCCGCATCGCTCAGCGTCGGGTAGCGATCGGCGTCGGTCGGCTCGGTCATTCGCGAGTATATTTGTCGGCCGATTCCTCGGCCGCCTTGCGGATCAGCGCCTCGCGGACCGCGCGGGCCCGCTCCTCGGCCGCCTGCGCAGCGCGCAGCAGCCGGCGACGCTCGACGATGCTGACCGCGGACAGCCGATCGGCTGCCTGCGCCGCGCTTTCCCCCGCCGGCACCAGCCCGAGCGCCGCGATCAGCGTGCGGGCCAGCTCCTCACGCCGCTCGACATCGACAACGAACTGGTCGGCGCGGCCCGAGCCGGCGAGCTCGCCGACGCGGTCGCCGAGCAGCGCGGCAAGCGTGGGGCGGTCGGGCGCCGCCGCCGCCACCCAATCGTCGGCGAGCAGCCACACCACCACCGCGATCAGCTGCAGCCGGTTGCGATCGCGTAGCGCGAGCGGGAGGATATCGCCCGCCTCGGGCCCATGACCGCGCAGGTGCAACAGGTCCGCCACCAGGGCCGCCGTCACCACCGTACCGTCGGCGCCGATGCGCGGTTCGCCGAGGAAATCCTCGGGCGTCTCCGCGAGCCGGCGCAGGACGTGTTCCAGAGGAGGACCTTGGGTCATGCGCAGAACTTCGCGAAATTTTGGGTCGAAGGACAATCGTCACAGGTTGCCAGTCGCCGCGACGCGCGAGCGGCAGCGAAGCGCGCGGGCAGCGCGTCGAGATCGCCGATGGTGCGGAGCGCGGCAAGCGGCACGCCATAGGCCGCGCCGCTGAAGCTGCACGGCGCTGCGACGCCATGTTCGTCGATGAACAGGAAGTCGCTGCCGGGGCCGCAATCCTCCACCGCCAGCGGATCGCCCGCAGCGCTGGCGCGCAGCCGCTCGAGATAGCGCGCATCGCCGCAAAGGGTGACGCCGCGCGCCGCCAGCCGCTCGCGCAGCGCGGGCAGCTGGAACGCCAGCAGCGCCACGTCGGTGGGCCGCAGCCGTTGCGCCGGGAAAAATTCGGGACGGTCACGCCCGCCGAGCTGGTTGAACGTGATCTCGTCCATGCCCCAGTCGGCTAGCGTCTCGCAAAGCGCTGCGAAATGCTCGATCGTCTCGCGCATCAGGACGATGTTCGCGCGCAGCTTGAGCGCCGCGGTGCCGCGCGCAGCGGCCAGCGCGCGCACGCCTTCCCGCACCGCCTCCCAGGCCCCTGCCCGGCCGCGCAGACGATCGTGCACCGGCTCCGGGCCGTCGATGCTGACGGTCAGCTCGGCGAAATCGGCAAGGATCGCAGTGCGCACCTCCGGCCGGTGCAGCATACTGCCATTGGTCGTGGCGCTGATGGCCATCCCCTCGCCGGCGAGTGCGGCGGAGACGTCCCACACCGATGGCCACAGCAACGGCTCCCCGCCCAGCCAGCTTAGCAGTACCGGCCGGGCACGCGCCCGCGACCATTCCGCCAGCAGGCGTCCGAAGCGCAGCACCTCCGCCCTGTCGGCCGCACCCCGGGCGATGGGGAGCCGCCGGTCATAGGCGCAGAAGCCGCACGCATAGTTGCACCGGGTCGAGACGCGCCACAGCACGATCATGCCGTGCGTGCCTGTGCCTGGCTGCCATAGCGGCGGCGGCTGAACGCCTGCGCGAAGGCGACGAGATCCGACAGCTCGGCAATCGCGTGGATGTCCCAGCCCTGTTCGCGCGCATGGTCCAGCGGCTGGCCGTCGTTCCCGTCGGATCGGAACCAGGAGCCGAGGTTGAGTGCCATCGTCCCGCCGGCACGGCCCTTGGCCAGCGCCATGGCGGAGACGTCCCAGCCGCTGTTGCCGCACTCGTCCTGGTCGAACATCGTGGTGATGCCGTCGTCGGAGATCATCAGGATGTGCACCGGGCGGTCGCGCGGGGTCCGCGGAGCGAAGGTGTCGCGCAGTTGGTGGATCGGGAACGCGGTCGCGCCGCCATAATAGCCGACCAGGATATCGAGGATGGCAGTCTCGTCGCGAACGAAGCCGGACGTCGACATCCATTGCTGCTTGCCGCTCCACAACGTCGCCTGCACGCGCGCACCGGCCTTGAGGGCGGAGAGCGCGATCACCGCACCGGCAAGCGTCAGGTAGGAGGTGAAGCGGCGGGGATCGGGCATCGACCCCGAGCTGTCGACATAGAGATCGAGATCGATCGGCTCCGGCTTGCGCGCCGCTCCGGGCTCGTGCCCGTAGACGCGGCGCACGGTCGTAACGCCGGGGATCACCACGGGCGACTGCGCCACGGTTTGAAGCCAGTCGATCTCGTCGAGCGAGTCGCCGAGCGCCCAGGGCTCGACGCCTTCGAGCTGCGGCTCTTCGGAAACGGGCGTAGGCTGCACGGGGAACGGCACGAGCAGCGGCAATGCCCGCTCGCGATAATAACGGATCGCGATCTCCTCGTCGCTGAGCGTCAGCCCGGCGGCGCGGAGGATCTCGCCATAGTCGAACGGCTCGCGCGTCTGGCCGGCACCTGGGCGACCCGGGACAGCCGCGGGCGGTTCCGGCCGCGCAGCGCCCTCCGCCTCTTCGCCGGTGATCCGCGGATCATGCGCCGGATGGAGGATGCCCTCGGCCTCTTCGGCCTCCACCGTCTGCGCGCCGCTGGGCGCCGCCCCCGCCGCGGCATCGCGCGTATCGTGCAGCCGGCGCAGCGCCTTGTCCTGCTCGGCATCCTCAGCGAGATAGGGCAGCACCAGCGTGGCGAAACGCCCGGCCGCATGCAGCCAGTTGCGCGCATAGACCCGGATCAGCCGCGCGCCGAGCCAGGCATCCCCTTCCATCGCCGGATCGCCCGCAGGGCCGCCGAGGCTGCCCTTTTCCAGGCCCCACAGGCTCTCGTAGATCCCCATGTACAGCGCCCATAGCCGGCTGCGCGGCCCCGGCTCCCGGTCGTTCATCCGGGCGTAGACCCCGGCGATGTCGAGCCCGGCCTGGCGCTGGAGCCGATCATTGATCAGCAGGTCCGTATAGAGATTGGCGACCATCGGCGCATGCCGCTCCAGCGTCGGCAATGCAGCGCGCAGCCGCGCGATCAGCCGGTAGCTGTCGGTGGCGGTAGCGGGCGCAAGCACGTGATGGCCGATCTCGTGCGCCAGGATGACCACGGCATGGTCGTCGAGATCGACCCGGGCGATCGCCTCCAGGTCGATCACCACGCTCTTGTCGACCAGCCGGATCATCGCGAAGGCGCTCTGCAGGCCTTCGTCGGCCGCGGCGACGCTGCTTGCGCACAGGCGCGGATCGTGGAGACGGGTGAAGCGGCTCCAGGCGGCGAGCGCCTCGGGCCAGGCCGCCTGCCACAGGGCGACGCGCTCGGCGGAGGTCAGCCGGTCCATGGCTGGATCTCGACGAAATGGCTGCGCGGCGAGGCGAAGGCGATCGTGTCCGCGGTGGTGACGGCACGCAGATCGTCCGCCGGCAGGCCGGGATGGGTGCGGGGTGCGGGCACGGCCGGGCGGGCGGCGTCGAATTCGGCGGCGTTCGCCGGGTGCAGCGTCGCGCCCCAGGCATCGGCGACGAGCAGACCGATGCGCTCGCCGGCGCGGACGAACACGCCCGCCGTGCCCGCACGAAGCTCGGGCGGCACGGCGAAGGGACCACCGAACCCGGTGAAGCCGCCGAAGCGCGTTCCCGTCGCCCTGCCCTCGGGCGTCCACCAACGATCGGCGGCCAGCGCCGCGCGGCTTTCCGCCCAGCTGCCATGGGCGCCGATCGCGGCAAGTGCCGTCGCTTCGGGCAACTGGTCGGCGGCTGCAAGCGCCCCTTCCCGATAATGCGCCATGCCGGCGCGCCATGCGACGACCTGCCCAACCGCGGCGAGCGTGTCCGCCTCCGCCAGCGGCGCAAGCTCGGCCATCCGCGCCATCCATTCGTCGACGCGCGCGCCGGACGTCGACGCCAGCTTGAGCGCGGCGTTGGTGAGCATCGCCAGCACCGGCTCCGGCCGCTCGGTCACTACCCGCGCCAGCGGCACCGCCACGTCGCGCCAGACCCGATCGACCAGCTTCCGGCGCTCGATCGACAAGGCGTGATCGACCAGCGTGACGGTCAGGGCAAAGCCCGCGTCCACCACCGTTGCGGTGCGATCGGGCGCGATCGCCTCCACCGCTTGCGCCAGCGGATCGAGGCGGGTCGCCACCGCGTCGGCCAGCGCCTCGACATCGAACCCGCTGCGCGCCCGCCGCGCCGCCGCGACGCGCGCGTTGAGCTGCGGGCGCGCCGCCGCGAGTTCGCGGACGAGCACCGCCGAAAGCGTCATCGTCCGCCGCCGAGCCAGGCCAGATAGTTAGTGTAGCGCTGGTGGAGATATTTGAGGTGGAGCAGCTCGTCGTGCAGCGGGCCGTAGAGCTTGCGCCCCTGCACGCGCTCGGCCACCAGCCGTTCGATCCGCGTCAGCCGCGCCCGCACTTCGCGCGCGGTGAGGCCGTCGAGGCCTTGCGCGAACTGCTCGGCCAGCGCCCGCACCGGATCGTCCCGATCGAGATCGAGGCGGTCATATTCCTCGCACGACAGATCGAACAGCTGCCGCAGCCAGGCAATTGGGTCGGTGCGATAGGCCGCATTTTCGGGCAGGGCGAAGAAGGGCGCGTCGGGATCGGGGTGCAGCTTGTCACGCAGCACGAAGGGCAGCACCTGGCGCACATCGTCGAGCGACACCGCGTCGCTGCCGTGGAAGAACGCCATCGCCTTGGCGAAGCCGATCAGCGTCATCAGGTTGCGCACCGACAGGCCGTTGGTCGTCTGCGTGCCGATGTCCTTCAGCCGATCCCGCCCGCCATCGGCGGCGGTGACCTGGACCCAGTCGACCCCGGAAAGCCGCGCGGTATCCTTGCTCATATGCTCGAAGATGGCACCCGCGGGCTCCATCAGCTCGAACTGGCTGGCGAAGAATTCGATGCGGCGGCGGACCTCCGGCGGCAGCGGTACCGCCCGCACCGCCGCGACGAGCTGATCGACCTCGTCCTCGTCGAAGACGATCTCCTTCGGGACGACGTCCTCGGGGCGGACATTCTCCTCGATGCGCAGGATCAGATCGTCGAGGAAGCGCGGGTTGAACGACAGCGCCTGAACGACGACGTCGACACGGTCGCGCAGCGCCTCGATCACTTGATAGGTCCCGCCGCCGGCGTCGTCGTTGGCGGTGAGGTACCAGGCCGCCGGCGGGCATTCGTAGATCTGCCCAAGCACTTCGGCATAATTGTCGCCCATCACCGTGAGCAGCGCGCTCTGCGTGCGGGTGGGAATGCGGTTATACTCGTCGACGATCTTGACGCGCATGCCCAGCCAGGGCCGCCAGGCGATGCGGATCGCCTCGACGCTCTGCGCCGCGACGAGGTCGGCGGGCAGCGGGTTGCCGAGCAGATCGGCGATCGTCATCTGCGGGTGGCCGTGCTGCATCGCGCGGCGCACCTCGCGCACCGGATAGCCGGCGAGCACGCCCATCAGCAGCGCGCTCGAGGTCTTGCCGCGCCCCGGGCCGCCGACGAACAGGCACTTCGAGCGCGTCGCGAAGGCAAGCAGCGGCAGGAGCACATAGCTCGAATAGCTCTGCGCCGACGGTAGGGTGAGCAGCCGCCGGCTGTCGCCGACGCGGAATTCGGGCGACGGGCCGTTCTGATATTCGATGTCGTAATGCGGGCTGATGATCGCGGTGTTGACGATCCAGAAATAGGCCTGGCGCAGCTTCTCGTCGAGCCGCACCGCGTCGGGCTCCGTCGTCGCGGCAGCGGCCAAGGGCCCCTGGTAAAGATCGGCGACATCGAAATTCCGGGCTACAGGCGCCGATCTCGGCACGGTCGGAGCAACGGATACGCGTTGGAAGAACGGAAATCGGGCCACGCAGCAACCGTATCCAGTGTTGGCAGGCCTGCCAAGGCTTCAGGGTTTTTGCGTGCGATGCGTGTTGCTTAGCGCTGGAAGCTCCGCTCCATCACGGTGGATCGCACGACCCTGGCATCCAGCCGCCGCACGATCGCATCGAGCCCGGCCTGCAGGTCATGCGCCGCCGCGCACAGGAAGATGTCCACGCAGGCGGTGCCATATTCGGGCCAGGTGTGGATCGAAATGTGCGATTCCGCCAGCAGCGCCACCCCGGTGACGCCCTGCCCCACCCCGAAGCTGTGCAGTCGCACTTCCAGGAGCGTGGCGCCCGTCGCCGCCGCCGCCGCGACCAGACAGGCTTCGATCTGCGCCGCATCGGCGAGCTGCGTCGCATCGGCGAGATCGGCGATGAGGTGATGGCCGATCACAACAGGCTCTCATGGGGATGTCCAAGCAGCGCCATCGCCTGCTCGGCCGCGGCCACGCCCTGATACTGGGCTTCCTCGAAGAGCGAGAGGCCGCTCAGGTCGGAATGGGCGAGGAACAGCGGTGGCTTGGGCCTCGCCGTACCGCCGCGCGCGAGGAAGCCGGGGGTCGGCCGGATCATCGCATGTCCCCAGCGCCAGAGGTCGATGCGCAGGATCGCCTCCTCCAGATCGGGGTGCATCGCCAGCAGATCGTCGCGCACCATCTTCTTCCATTCTTCGGCCGGCCGCTCCAGCAGCAGGCGCCGCGCCACCGGCGGCGGCATGTCCGACAGCGGCAGATACCAGGTGAGCACCGACGCGGTGGGGTGCGCCTCCGGCGCCTGGTGGGTGGCGACGACATAGCCGAGCGACTCGCTGGTGCTCGATACATTGTCCCAGGCGAGCGGCACCCCGCGTCCGCCGGGCAGCCGATCGACGGTGACGTTCGCGATCAGCCAGGGCGCGTAGCTGAACGCCTTGTCCGGCGCCACGGCGGGACAGACCCGCGCGGCAACGAAGTGGGGCATGGCGAGGATCGCGGCGCGGGCGCGCGTCCGCACCGTCGCGTTCGCGGCGACGTCGAAGCTGTCGACCAGCACGGCTTGCCCGTCCTGCGCGACATGGTGGACGATATGCCCGTTTGCGATCCGATCGGGGAAGAAGCCCGCCATACCGCGCGCCAGCCGGGCATTGCCCTCGGGCCAGGTCAGTTCATTGTCGCCCGCGCCGTCGACCGTCCAGCCGCGCCGACCGGCGAAATAATGCACGCCCGCCCAGGCGGAGACCTCGTGCGGCTCGGTGCCGTAATCGTCCCGCATCGCGTAGCGGACATGGGCGCGCAGCACCGGCGAATGCCATCCCTGTCGATCCAGCCAGCGCGCGAAATCCACGGCGTCCAGCGCGATCAGGTCGGGATCGCCCGAGCTATAGGCCCGGGGCACCGCGAAGGCCGGCTTGCCGTCGTTGCCGATCCGCGCCGAATAGCCGGCCATCGCCTTCTCGAAGGCCGCGAGGTCGGCGCGGTCCTGGGACGTGAGGCCGGTGCGCGGCACCAGCCCTTCCTGCCAGCGTCCCTGCCAGAACAGCCGCTCCTGCAGATCGGCGCAGAGCTGCTCGGGATCGTAGACCGGCACGCCGTCGCGCTCGCCGACGAGGATGCCCAGCTGACCGAGCAGATGCCGCACCGCCTTCGCCTCACGATTGGGCACCGGCAGGTAATGTGCGCCCAGCGGATAGGCCGACACCGCATTGCGGCCGCCCCTGGCATTGCCGCCGACCGCATCCTCCAGTTCCAGGAGGCGAAAGCGGGTGAACCCCGCATCGTGCAGGCGCCAACCGGCCGACAGCCCCGCGATGCCGCCCCCGGCGATCACCAGATCGACCTCCTCGAACCGGCTGGGTGCCGGAAAGCCGCCGTCGCGCAGACGATGCCCGCGCGCGAGATCGGCGCCGCCCAAAGCGCCGGGCGGCAGCGGCGCCCCGCGTTCCAGCGCCGCCGCCAGTCCGCCGCCGGCGAGGGCGACCGCCCCTGCCCCCAGCCCCAGCACCCTCCGCCGGTCAGCCTTCATAGCGGCTCCAGGCATCGGCGAACTCGCGGACGAGCACCTGGTTGTCGAGCCGGTTCACCGGGGTCGGGCGGCGTGCCATGTCGGGCGGGAAGTCGAACAACGCGGCGTCGCCGGCGGGCGTCAGGAACCGCCCGCCGGCGGGAATGCGCGCGCGATCCGGGATCGGGTGCGCGGCAGCAAGCATGAAGCCCCATTCGCCGAAGCTGGGGACATAGACATGATAGCCGCGCGTCTGCAGCCCGGCTGCCTCCAGCGTCGTCGCCACGGTCCAATAGGCCATCGGCGCGACCAGCGGCGAGGTGCTCTGCACCACCATCGCGCCGGTGGGCGCCATCAGCCGGCGCACCGCGCGGTAGAAGGTCTCGGTATAGAGTTTGCCGACCGAGTAATCGACCGGATCGGGGAAATCGACGATGATCGCGTCGAACGATCCCGCCCGTGTCGCCGCCGCCTCGCGCGCCCATCGAAAGCCGTCGGCGTTGATCACGGTCATCCGGCGATCGGTCAGCGCGCCCTTGTTGAGCGCGGTCAGCATCGAGGTCTTGGAAAACAGGCCGGTCATCTCGTCGTCGAGATCGACCAGCGTAAGATGCTGCACTTCAGGGTGCCGCAGCACCTCGCGCGCGGCGAGTCCGTCCCCGCCGCCCAGGATCAGCACGTTGCGCGGGTTCGCCACCCGTCCCAACACGGGCTGCACCAGCGCCTCGTGATAGCGGTACTCGTCGCGCGAGGAGAATTGCAGGTTGCCGTTGAGATAGAGCCGCAGATCGTCCCCGCGGCGGGTAAGCACGATCCGCTGGTACTTGGTGCTGACCGCGTAGATCACCGGCTCGCCGTAGCTCGCCACTTCGGCCCAGCGCTGCAGCCGGTCCGACGCGACGAAGCCCGCGGCGAGCGCCAGCAGCACGATCACGGCGGACACGGTTTCGCTGCGATACCGGCTCGCCCGCGGCAGCGCGAGCAGCACCGCCAGCGCCACCCCGGCGTTGAGGATGCCGAACAGGAAGCCGGTGCGGATCATGCCAAGGTGCGGCATCAGCAGCAGCGGGAACAGCAGGCTGGCGACCAGCGCCCCGACATAGTCGAAGGTCAGCACGTTCGACACGGTCTCGCGGAAATCAAAGCCGCGGAGGATGCGGATCAGCAGCGGGATCTCGAGCCCGACGAGGAAGCCGATTCCGAGCACCAGCCCGTACAGCGCCACCCGAAAATGCTCGACCAGCGGGAACAGCACGAACAGCGCCGCGGCCGAGGCGCCGCCCAGCACCGCGATCAGCAGCTCGACGCGGATGAACAGGCGCAGTTCGTCGCGGGTCACATAGCGCGAGCACCAGCTGCCCAGCCCCATCGCGAATAGATAGGTGCCGATCACGGTCGAGAACTGGGTGACGCTGTCGCCGAGGAGATAGCTGGCCAGCGTGCTGGCGAGCAGTTCGTAGATCAGCCCGCAGGTGGAAACGACGAACGCAGACGCAAGCAGCGCGGCGGCGGGTGCCGACGCGCGGGATCTGGGATGCGCAGGATCGCCTTCAGCCATGAATGGCGGCGGCAACGATGATGGCGAGCCCGATTGCGACCGCGCCGGAGAAGATCGCAACGGCGACATTCTGCTTGTCGCGGATCTCCTCCCACAGCTTCCCCGGGGTCAGCAGGTCGAGCACGACAAAGCCGACCACGAAGACGAGGATGCCGACCACGGCATAGAGCAGCGTCGCGAGCAGCGCCGGAAGGGTAGTGACCATGATGCGTCCTCCTACTTGTGATGCGGTCCGTAGAACACGGCATGGCCCCCGCCATGGTCGCCGCTGCTATAGGCGGCGCTATCGGTGCGGCCACCCTCGGCGAACGGCGACCAACCATAGCTCGTCGCGGCAAGGAATAGGCCGACGATGCCGATCGACCAGAACGCGTAGAGAATGCTGCGCCTATTCATCAGTCGTCACTCCCCTCGCTGGGTTTCGGCCGGAAATCGCTTTCGCCCTTGCGCGCCTTCTCGAAGCGGAGGTGGAGCAGCAGACCGATGATCCAAGGCAAGGCGGCCATCAGCATCGCGAGGAAGACATTGGAGCCGTAGAGCGTTCCGCTTCCGACCTCGACGACGATCTGCGGCGCGTTGGTCGGCTCCATCCAGCCGCCCTCGGGGTAGAAGGTGCCGTTCTCGCTCCAGCGATTGCCCTTGTAATCGACAACGAGATCATAATCCCCGGCCGGCACCGCGGCGATCGACACGTCGGAGTCGCGCGACCCCTCGGTCCAGGGACCATCCGAGTCCCTGCCTTCGTAACGCTCCGCGGCACCCGAGGCCGCGAAGACCTGCTGCGTCCGCCGGTCGACCAGGCTATAGTCGAGGTCGACCCAGCCATTCTCCAGCCGCGGCACGGTGGTGCGGACCTGCACCCGCTGATACCTGCCGCTCAAATGAATGGGCCCGATCGTTGCGTTCTGCTCGCGTCCGTCCACCGCTACCGGCAGCGACTGCGAGGTAATCCAGCGCGTCCCGCCAAGCACGATCGACAAGGCCAGGAGGAACACCAGCGCCATCCCGCCGATCATCGCACCTTCGCTCAGCCACGTGCCCCAGGGCGACGGCTGGTGCGGCAGCGGCGGCCAGACCTTGCCTGCGGGGGCCACGCCGAAGGCCCGAACCATCACCCGGTCCGGCACCCACTGGTTGAGCGTCCAGCTCTCCTCGCGGTCGCTCGTCTCGCGCGACAGCATGAAGCCGGGGCGAACCCAGTCGCCGGTCTTGACCGTCTCGCCCACCGCCACGCGCCAGTAGAATTCGCCGACGACGCGATCGACGGTCGCAGTCCCGGCGAAGAAGCGCGTATAGGCGGCACCGCCCAGCGTGTAGCTACTGAACGTCTGCCAGATCGGAACGCGGGTGAGCATGGTGCCGAAGCTCCAGCCGCCGCGCGCGTTCACCAGCCAGCGATAGCCGTGATAGGGATTGAACAGCAGATATTCGTCCCAGCGGTAATAGTCCTGCGAGCGCTGGAGATAACCGATCGCCTCCCACTCCACGCCGAACAGCGTGCCGCGCCTGCCGAGCGGGATGTCCGGCGGCACCTGCGCGGCATGCGCCTGGGTGACCAGCTTCACCAGCCCATCGGTCGTGTCGAGGATCGAGCCGCAATATTGACAGCCGACGTGCACGGTATGGCCGGCCGCGCGCAGCTCGACCGTGCCGCCGCAATTCGGGCAGGACAGCGCGCGCACCGCCGGTGCGGGCGGCGGGGCAAGCGGCGCTTCAGGCTGCATAATCGGGCAGCGCCCATCCTTCGATCGCGCGCAGGCCGCGCGGCGCGAGTTCGGCGAGCGCCACATAGCGGCCCTGGTAGAAGCTCGTCGTGGCGCCGTCGCGCTGCAGGCTGACGCATTCGCCGTCGGACCCGCGCAGATCGACATTGTAGACCTGCCAGCCGCTCGGCGCGACGAAGGGGAGTTCGCCCTCGGCACTGATGCACAGCGCCCGGCGGGCGTCGGTAATGACGAGCTTGCTGCCGGCAATCTCCACCTTCTGGCCGATCTGGGCCTCTCCGCCCTTCGCCACCGCCCGTAGCGTCTGCGATCGTACCTCGCCAAAGGGGCGTTCGCGCAGCAGCATGAACTGCCCCATCGCCTCGCCCAGCCACGCGGTGCCGCCGTCCTCGAACAGCAGCAGCCATTCGTTCCATGCACCGTCTGTCCAGCTCCAGCGCACCCGGCCGATTACCTCGAACGGCTGCCCCTTGTCGCTGCCGCGCATGCCGATCTGCACCGGGCTGACGTCGAACTGCAGCGCAGCGGCGACGCCGAATTGGGCAAGGCCGGCATCGCTGCGCACCAGCATGCTATGGCAGCTGTCGCACACCCGGCTGGGCAGCGCCGGCGAGCGGAACACGACGTCCGCACCGCAATTCGGGCAAGGCAGATGCAGGCTCATCGCCGGGTCAGCGGATGCGGCCGAGCAGTTCGGCCTTCTTGGCGTCGAACTCCTCCTGGGTGATGGCGCCGATCGTGAGGAGCCGATGGAGCTTCTCGATCTGCGCACCGGCGTCGCCGGGTGCGCTGGCCTGATCGACCGCGGCCTGCACCGCCTCCGGCAGCGACAGGCTCTCGATGAAGAAGCTGGTGCAGGCCAGGCCCCATTGGGCGAAGGCAGGGTCTACCGCCGCCTTGAGCCGCTCGGACAAGGCCGCCTGATTGCCCGCGAGATCGACGAAGGCAACCTCTCCCGAACCGATCGCGGAGGCGATGGCGGTGGCGATCGCGGCGCGCAGCTGCGGCTCGATATCGGCGATGGTCACGCGCTGGAGCGACCCCATCAGCTTCACCGCGAAGGCGGGAATTTGCTCGATGCGGAAGCTGTAGCTGCCGAAGGCGCGCACCCGTACCGGCCCGAACTCGGGATCACGCACGGTGATCGGCTGCGCGGTGCCCCATTTGAGCGCCGCCTGTTCCTTCTGGCTGAAGAACACCACGTCGGCCTTGAACGGCGATGCAAACCCCTTGTCCCAGTTGAGCAGCGCGCTGAGCACCGGCAGGTTGCCGGTCTCCAGCGTGTACAGTCCGGGGTGGAAGGCATCGGCGAGCTGGCCCTCGCGATAGAACAGCGCGATCTGCCCGTCGCGCACCGTCAGTTGCGCGCCGTTCTGGATCTCGCGCCCCTGCATCGGGTGCCGCGCAGCCAGCGTCCCGGGCTCGTCGACCCAGTCGATCACGTCGATGAACTGCTTGGACAGAAACCCGAACAGGCCCATGCACTGCCTCCCCCAGTGGCAATGCTATAGGCGAAGGTTGCGGGACGACACAAGAAAGTCGCCCGCGACTGCCCACTGGCGGGCGACGCTCAACCGCGCCGCAACAACCAGCGATACAGGCTCGGCAGCAGCACCAGCGTGAGCAGCGTCGAGGTAACGATGCCGCCGATCACCACCGTGGCGAGCGGACGCTGCACCTCGGCGCCCGCGCCGCTGGCGATCGCCATCGGCAGGAACCCGATCGAGGCGACCAAGGCGGTCGAGAGCACCGGCCGCAGCCGGTCGCGCGCGCCCTGCCGCACCGCATCGTGGATCGGCAGCGCCTCGCCCTCGCGTCCGTCGCGCAAGCCGTTGATATGATCGATCAGCACCAGTCCGTTGAGCATCGCGATACCCGACAGCGCGATGAATCCGATCGCGGCGGTGATCGAGAAGGGCATGCCGCGCAGCCACAGCGCCAGCACGCCGCCGGTGATCGCAAACGGGATGCCGGTATAGACGATCGCGGCCTCGCGCAGGCTGCCGAGGGCGGCATAGACG
The DNA here is from genome assembly GCF_913774285.1 of uncultured Sphingomonas sp. Classification (GTDB taxonomy): domain Bacteria; phylum Pseudomonadota; class Alphaproteobacteria; order Sphingomonadales; family Sphingomonadaceae; genus Sphingomonas. Next base: position 56,256 of record NZ_CAJYHX010000020.1, read on the forward strand.
AGCGCGAAGATCAGCAAGAGCGCGAGCGGCACCACGATCGCCAGCCGCCGCTGCGCCGCCTCCAGCTGATGATATTGCCCGCCGAACTCGATGCGATAGCCGGGCGGAAGCTTGACCTGCCGATGGAGCGCAGCCCGCGCCTTGTCGACATAGCCGGCCAGGTCGCTGGTCGACAGGTTGACCATCAGCGCGGCCCGGCGATTGCCGTTGTCGTGCAGGATCGGCTCGATCATCCGCGTTTCCCGCAGCTGCGCGACGCGCGACAGCGGCACCATGCCGTACTGGCCGACGCGCAAGGGCAGCGCGAGGATCGCCTGAGGATTGGCGCGGAGTCCCTCGGCCATGCGGATCACGATCGCGTGGCGCGCAGCATTGTGCGGGATGAAGCCGACCTCGGCACCCGCCACCGCATCGCCGATCGCCCGGTTCACTTCCTGCGTGCCGATCCCCAGCCGCAGCAGCGCGGCATGATCGAGCTCGACCACGATCGTCTTGGGGCGGCCCGAGGTCTCGAAGGCGACGCCCTCCGTCCCGGGCTGCTTCTCCAGGATGGCCTTGGCCTGGGATGCGGCGCGTTCGAGCACGTCATAGTCGTCGCCGTAGATCTTCACCGCGACGTCGGCGCGGACGCCCTCCAGCATCTCGTTGAACCGCATCTCGATCGGCTGCGCGAACTCGAAATGCTGGTTGGCATAGACCTGGCGGGCGACCTTCTCGATGCCGGCGATCAGTTCGGCCTTGGTGCGCGGCATGCCCTCGCCCTTGGGCCAGGTCTTCTCGGGGGCGTAGAAGAGGTAGAGGTCGTTCTGTTCGGGCGGCATCGGATCGGTCGCCACCTCGCTGGTGCCGATGCGCGAGAAGCTATGCGTGACTTGCGGGAATGCCTTGCGGATCGCGATCTCCGTCGCCTGCTCGATGGCGAGGCTGCGCTCGAGCGACATGCCGACCGGACGATAGACCATCGCGGTGATCGCACCTTCGTCAAGCTGCGGCGTGAATTGCGAACCGAGCGTCCGGAAGGTCAGGAAGGTCGCGCCCAGCAGCGCCGCCGCGCCGATCACCAGCACCAGCGGATGCGCAAGCGCTGCGGAGAGCACCGGGGCATAGACTCGGTTGGCGAGGCCGATCAGACCCTTTTCCTCGCCCGGTGCGGCGTGGCTGGCGGGCGCGCGGAGCAGCCAGGCGGACAGCATCGGCACGATGGTGAAGGTCCAGGCGAGCCCGGCGACGATCGCCAGCATCACCGCCTGCGCCATCGGCTGGAACAGCTTGCCCTCCACCCCGCCGAGGCTCAGCACCGGCACATAGACCAGCGCGATGATCGCAATGCCGAAGAAGGTCGGTCGCGCAACGCTCCGCGCCGCCTCGCCGACGATCGCGCGGCGTTCCTCGACGTCGAGGTCCGCGCCCTTTTCCTGCCGCCGCACGTCAAGCAGCCGCAGCGCATTCTCGACAACCACGATCGCGCCGTCGACGATCAGCCCGAAGTCGAGCGCGCCGAGGCTCATCAGATTGCCCGACACGCCGATGGCATGCATGCCGGTGACGGTGACCAAAAAGGCCAGCGGGATGACGAGCGCGACAATCAGCGCCGCGCGCCAATTGCCCATCACCACCAGCAGCACCAGCGCCACCAGCAGCGCGCCTTCGCCGAGGTTGCGCTCCACCGTCGCGATGGTTCGGTCGACCAGATCGGCGCGGCTATATTGCCGGTCGATCGCCATGCCCTTGGGCAGTGCGTCCTGGATGGCGGGCAACGCGCCTTCGATCCGCAGCGCCACCTGCCGGCTGTTCTGGCCGACCAGCATCATCGCGGTGCCGAGCACCGTCTCGCGCCCGTTCTGCGTCGCCGCGCCCTGGCGCGGGCCATGGCTGGTGACGACGTTGGCGAGGTCGCGCACCTGGAGCGGCAACACGCCCGCGGCGAACTTGACTGGGATCGCGCCGATCTCCTCGGCCGTCATCACCCGCGCATCGGTGCGTACGGCAAAGCGCTCGGCGCCCCGCGCGACGATGCCGCCGCCGGCATTCTCGACATTGGCCGCCACCGCCTGCGCCAGTTCCGCGGCAGTGACGCCGTGCGCGGTCAGCTTGGCCGGATCGGGCTGGACAACATATTGCTCCTCCAGGCCGCCGTTCGAATTGACGTCCGCGACGCCGGGCACGGCACGCAGCATCGGCCGCACGGTATATTCCTGCGCCTCGTACAGCTCCATCAGCTGGCGCTCGGCCGACATGCCCGGCGGCGGCCGGCGCCATTCGAGCGTGTAATAGTAGATCTCGCCCAGCCCGGTGGTGATCGGGGCCAGTTGCGGCGTGGTGCCGGCAGGCAGCTGGTCGCGCACCGCGTTCAGCCGCTCGGTGACGAGCTGCCGCGCCTTGAGCTGGTCGGTGCCGTCCTTGTAGAGCAGGGTTACCTGGCTCAGCCCGGTCTTGGTTAGCGAGCGGGTCTGGTCGAGCCCGGGCTGGCCGCCCATTGCCCGTTCGATCGGCAGCGTCACCAGCCGCTCGATCTCCTCCGGTGCGAGCGCGGCCACGGGGGTGTTGATCTGCACCTGCACGCCGGTGATGTCCGGGATCGCATCGATCTGCAGGCTGAAATAGGACCAGAACCCCATCGCCGCGACGATCGCGCTGACCGCCGCGACGGCGAGCCGGTGATGGGTGACCCAGTGGAGCCAGCGGTGCATGGCTGCGACCTCAGCGCGCCAGCGGGTTGCCGCCGTTCAAGGCGCGCAACTGGAGCAGCGCCTCGATCGCGTCGCGCCTGGTGTCGAGGATCGCGCCGGTCGCCTCCAGATAAGCCTGCTGCATCTGGGTGTAGGTGGTCAGCGGAACGGCTCCCAATCGAAAGTTGCGGTCGGCCTCCGCCGCGGCGGCAGCGAAGCGCTGGGCCGAGGCACTGTCCCATTTTGCCAGCGCCTCTCGCTTGGCCTGATATTGTGCGGCCAGATCGAACACCTCGCGCAGGATGCGGCGCTCAGCGGCGACGAGCGTTGCGTTCGCCTGCGCCTGCCGCCCCTGCTCTGCCGCGACGTCGCCCGCCTGCCGGTTCCACAAGGGAAGGCTGGTGGTGAGGCGCACGCCGACGTTGGTCTCGCGAATGTCCGAACGCGCTCGATCGTAATAGGGGCCGACGCTGACCACCGGAATTCGCGCCTTTCGAGCGAGATCTACCCGCAGCCCCTGCTGCTCGAACTGCGCGCGCAGCGCCTGCAGCTCGAAATTGTTGGCGCTGGCCCTGGCGGCGAGCGTCGCATCGGGCGGCAGATCGGGCAGCCCCATGTCCGGCCGGACGATGCGAACGCGCGCGGCGAAGGGCGCGCCGCGCAGCTGGTTGAGCTCGTACAGGATGGAGTTGGCCTCGGCATCTGCCGCCGCGGCGCTGCGCTCAGCGCTGATCGCGCTCGCCTGGAGCGCAGTCGCCTCCAGCTGGGGCGATGGGCCGGCGGGGTCGCGCGCGACGATTACCTGTGCCAGCGTCCGCATCCGGTTCGCGACCGACCGCGCCGCCGCAGCCTTCTCGTCTGCCGCGAACAGCCGGTAGCCGAGCGACCGCGCCCGCCCAGCCAGCGTCGCGTCGAACTGCTGCAGGCCGATCCGGGCAAGCGCCACCTGCCGGTCGGCAATCGCCCGGCGCAACGCGATCCGCCCGCCGAACTCGATCGGCTGGGTGATCGAGACAGCATAGGTCATGCCCTCGCCATTCAGCGCGCCGGTGTTGACGTCGGTGGCGCGGCGCTGGCCGAACTCGACGGTCGCCTCGGGATCGGCCCAGCGACCGGCGGCCTCGCGCTCCACCCCGGCGGTCTCGATCTGGCGCTTGTAGAATTGCCGCTCGGGATTATTGGTCACGACATCCTGCGCCAGCGCGTCGAGCGACAGCGCCGGTCCGCTTTGCGCCAGCGCCGGCACCGCCAGGCACAGTCCCCAGGCAGTCGCCAACACCCGCATCTTCGGTCTCCGATCCATCGGGGCTGCCCCTATCGGCGCCGCGCCGCCGGCGTCGACTAAAACCGCGTTCAGACTCTGAAGCGCAATTCAGTTGACCGCGCGCGCGCCGCGCGAAACACCGCGGGCGTGACGCAGATCCTCCTCCTCGAAGACGATTCCGGCACCGCCGACGAGATCCGGCTGGAACTCACCGCCGCGGGCCATGGCGTCCTGCACCGCGCGACGCTGGCGGCGGCCGCCGAAGCCGCGCGCGGCGGCGGTATCGATCTGCTGATCGTCGATCGCCAGCTGCCGGATGGGGAAGGGCTGGACCTGATCGCCGCACTCCGCGCCGACGGCTTCCGGACCCCCGCGCTGGTGCTGAGCGCGCTCGGCAGCCTCGACGATCGTGTGCGGGGGCTGCGCGCGGGGGGCGACGATTATCTGCCCAAGCCCTTCGCGCTGGTCGAGCTGCTCGCCCGCGTCGAGGCGCTGCTCCGCCGCCCCGACGAACGCCGCGACACCCGGCTGATCGTCGGACCGCTGGATCTCGATCTGCTCGACGGCAAGGCCAGTCGCGCCGGCCGCCCGCTTGACCTGCTGCCGCGCGAGCTCAAGCTGCTAGACTATCTGGTGCGGCGCCCCGGCCGGATCGTCACCCGCTCGATGCTGCTCCAGGACGTGTGGGGTTACAGCTTCGAGCCGAACAGCAATGTCGTCGACGTCCATATCGGCCGCCTGCGCCGCAAGGTGGACGGCGAAGGCGAAGTGCAGCTGATCCGCAACGTGCGCGGGCAAGGCTATGTCTTCGATGTTCCGGCCTGATCCGCGCACCCGCGCGACGTGGCGCTGGGGCGGCGCGCTGGCTGCGATCCTGATCCTCCAGTCGCTGGTGCTCGCGGGCATCTTCTGGGTGACTGCGACCAGCAATCATCGCCGCGCAATCGAGCATGTCCTGCTCGACGATTGCAGCTTCTTCGCGCTGACCCCGCCGGCCGAGCGCGCCGAGGAACTGCGCGAACGGCTGGCGCGCGACATCCACCGCGAGCGCTTCCTTGCGCTGTTCGATGCAAACGGGCGGCGCATCGCCGGTAATGTCGCCAAGCTTCCGGTGCCACCGCGCGATGCGGGCCCCTCGTTCGTGGCGCCGGTCGCCCCCACCGAGTTGCCCGGCAAGACCAGCGACGTTGCCCGCCTGGCGTTGTGCCCCCTGTCGGACGGGACCAGCCTGCTCGCGGGCATGGACCTGGACGATACCGAGGAAGCGCTGCGGCTTACTTGGCAGTCGCTGCTGTTCGGGCTGCTGCCGGGGCTCGTCCTCGCGCTGGGGGTGGGACTCGTTGCCGGTCGGCGTGCGGCGCGGCAGGTGGATGCGGTGCGGCTCCTCACCGAACGGATCGTCGCCGGGGACCTCGCCCAGCGCCTGCCGGTGGCGGCGCGGCCGGACAGCTTCGGGCTGCTCTGTGCCCATGTCAACACGATGCTCGACCGGTTGCAGATCCTCGTTGCCGAGGTGCGCGGCATCGGCGACGACATCGCCCATCAGCTCCGTACCCCCCTCACCCGCCTCCGCGCGGGGCTGGAGCGGGGTTTGCGCGAGGCGGACGACCGGGCCGGCTTCGAGGCGGTGATCGACCGCGGCCTGGCCGAGATCGACGGCCTGCTCGGCATCATCGCCGCGCTGTTGCGCCTGCGCGAGTTGGAGGATGGCGAGCGCCGCAGCCGTTTCACCGCGGTCGATCTCGGGCGGCTGGCGGAGGACGCCTGCGATCTGCACCGCCCCCTGGCAGAAGATCGCGGGATCCGGCTCCGCTGCGATGTCGTGCGCGTGCCCTCCATCGACGGGGACGCGAGCCTGCTGATGGAGGCCGTCGCCAATCTGATCGACAATGCCATGAAATTCGGCCCCGCCGGGGGCACCGTGACGGTACGCGTGGCCGCAGAAGACGGGCTGCCGCTGATAACCGTCGTCGATCAGGGCAGCGGCGTGCCGGCCGCCGAGCGGTCGCTGGTGACGCAGCGCTTCTACCGCGGCCGGCGGGACGGCACGGGGGCGGGCCTAGGACTGGCACTCGTCAAAGGCATCGTCGACCTGCACGGCTTCCGCCTGCATTTCGCGGGCGAAGGCAGCGCCGTGACGATCCGCTGCGGTCGGGCGACGACCTAGAGACGAAGTTTTCCCGGCTGACCGCCGTGCCCGAACTCTTCTCCTCGGGCAAGCCATCAGACGTAGATCAATCCTCGAACCAACCGGTGTCCCCGATCGGCATGCCCGGCGGGATGGCGGGGCTTCCCTGCGGCTTGTCGATCGCGCGCTGCAGCGCATCCTTGTCGCGCAGCAGTGCGGCGGTATGCCGCGCCCAGGCGCCGTCCTGCCCCGCCCCGCCCGCGGCCAGGGTGGTAGCGATCGACGATAGCCGATCCTCGAGCAGCGCCGCCACATCCGGGCTGGTATCCGGGTCGCGGGCGGCCGCCGCGATCGACAGCAGCATACGATAGGCGATGCGACGACCGACCGCATCCCTCCGCGCGGTAGGGAGCGTCGCCTGCAGGCGGTCGAGCAACGTCTCGACCCCCGGCAGGGCAGCGTCGCGCCGATGCTGTTCGAACAGCCGGCGCAGGCGTGCCGGTGCGAGCAGCGAATCCAGCGTCAGTTGCGCGGCGACGTCGGCGGCGGCCAAGGGATCGAAGGCGAAGGATCCGGCGTTGCGGAACACTTCCTGGTCGAATTGCGGGTCGTCCCGACCGTTGATCGCGGCGGAGAGCGGCATCACCAGCCGATCGGGCACGGTGAGCGTCGTCGGCGACAATGTTTCGACCAGCGCATCGAGCGCGACCATTTGCATGGCGGCGGGCACCGGCCTTGCCGCCGGATGATTGTCGCCCGCTACGGCATAGTCGGAATCGATACCGCCGACCAGCTTGCCGACCGCATCGATGTCGTAGCGATGCAGCAGCCAGACGGGCACGAACTTGCGCCGAAGGTCGGCGAGCGCCTCGTCCTTGCGCAGCACGCCCGCTCCGAAATTGGCGAGCGCCACCCGCCGCACCGCCAGCATGTGGCGCAGCGACGCCACGGGATCGGGCCCGTCGTCCCACATGCTTCCCCAAGGACTCGGCGTATCGGGTGCGCGGCCATCGACGTCGGTGACGTATCGCAGCCCGCGCGCCTGCACGGCGAGCGCCTTCTGCCGCGCAGCCGCATCGGGGTCGACACCGGGGGCGGGCTGGCCGTAGAGCCAGTCGACGGTGAAATCGTCCCAGGCGCCGCCGCCTTTCGCATAGGCGTCGGACAGATCGATCGCGCCGCCGACCAGTTTGATGCGCGGCGACGGATAATCCATCACGGTGGTGCGATCCTGGGTGCTGCCGGCGAAATTGTGCATGAAGCCCAGTGCATGCCCCACTTCGTGCGCGCCGAGCTGGCGGATGCGATCGAGCGAGACCCGCACCGGATCATTGGGTCCGCCGCTGTCGTTCTGCGCGGTGCCGACCAGCCCCTCGAAGATCGCCATGTCCTGTCGCACGCGCAGCGCGCCGATCACGACATTGCCCTTGATGATCTCGCCGGTGCGCGGATCGACGATGCCGCCGCCATAGGACCAGCCGCGCGTCAGCCGGTTGCTCCAGTTGACCATGTTGTAGCGCACGTCCATCGGATCGGCGCCCTCGGGCAGCACCTCGGCGCGGAAGGCGTCGATCAGCCCGGCCTTGTCGAATGCCGTGCGCCAATAGTTCACGCCCTCGACCAGCGCGGTGCGGATGGGCTCGGGCGCGGCGCGGTCGACATAGAAGACGATCGGCTTCTTCACCCGTGATCGCGGCGCCGCGGGATCGACCTTCTCGAGGCGGAAATGGTTGGCGAGCTGCTGCACCACGTCCTGACCCAGTGGCGCGCCATAGTCGTAATAGCGCTCCCCGCTTGTTCCCGATCGAGGATCGAAGCGCCGCACCTGGAAACCGGGTGCCGGCAGGCGCACGAAACTGTGGTGTACGACGAAGCCGATCTGCCGGGGCTCGGCGGCGATGGCCGATACTTCTCGCCCCGGCGTGTCGCTCTGATAAGTCTGGAGTGCGTCGATCTCGATATTGTCCGGGAACACCTTGACCGAGCCCGGATCGGCGGCGCTGAGCGACTCCGCCAAACGGAAGCCCTTGCCGCCTTCGTTCAGCGCGTCGGCCAGGCCTACCGTGTCGCGGATCAGGAACGGCGCGAGGTCGATGGTCAGTGCGCCGTCTGGCCCGGTCGCCACCACATCGAGCATCGCCACTACGCTGAACGGAAAGCTGGTGCGGCCGCCCTCGGCCACGGCGGCATCGCCAGTAGCTCGGAAACGCCAGTTCTCGAACGTCACCGCTACCTTCTTGCCGATCCGGCGAAAGGCGAGGATCTGCTCGGCGCCGACCATGCCGCGATCGATGCGCAGGTTGGCCGAACCCAGCCCGCTGCGCATTGTCGTCGCATAGAGGAAGCGGCCGGCCACGCCGTCCGCATCGGGTCGCGGCAACGTGAACAGGATACGCCCTTCGGCGGCGATCGCCTTGACCGGGAGCAGCGGCGCCTCCTGCGCCCGTACCGGCTGCGCGGCCGCACTCGCCGCCAGCCAGGCCGCCATCGCCATTCCCCCTGCCCGACCCCGCATGCCCGATCTCCCCCCGTTGTGGTGCGCTGCCGCATCCTAACCGCAAAACCCGTTGCGCACCCCGACAATTATGCGCAATATTTGATATCGAACCGGTCGATTTGTTCAACGGGAGAGGTAGTCCTCGGCATCAATTGTCCCGCGCTATCAAGCAAAAGACCGTTGCTTTGCGTAGGGTGCTGGAGAATCGCGTTTGGCCGACGTCGGCGTCAGGGCTGCGACTAGCCGTTCGTTTCTCTAGACGCGCCCTCGGAGCCCGCCCGTTCCACCGGATCGCCCCTTTCGTCGGCGATGCTCCGACGCTGCATCTGCTTCATGCAAAAAGGGCGACGCCGTCACCGGCACCGCCCTTTCCGTACGTAGCTCTGACGCCGATTAGGCGGCAGCAACCTTCGCGCTGGCGCGACGACGACGCACGGCAGCACCGGCGAGGCCGGCGCCCGCGATCATCATGCCCCAGCTGGCGGGCTCGGGGATCGGGCTCGGCGGCGACGCGAAGCTGAAGCTGCCCGAGATGTCCGAACCGGCGCCGCCGGCCTGGTTGAAGGTGAAGGCAACCGAGGCCTTGCCCTTGTCGTAGCCCGACGCGACGTTCGGGGTGAAGTCACCGAGCGTGTAGATGGTGACGAAGTTCAGGCCCGTGGTGACCTTCGCGACCTGGCCGGCGAACGAGCCGAAGACGCCGGAGAACGTCACGTCAGCACCCGTGGTCGCAGTGACCGACGAGGTGAGGAAGGACGTGAACACGCCGACCGACGACAGGTCGCCGCTCGAACCCAGCACGGCGCTGCCGCCGTTGCTGAACGTGGTGTCGGCACCGATCGCTGCGGTGCTGCTCTTAACGTTGACCAGACCAGCCGAGAAACCGCCGATGATGGTCGCCGCCGAAGCGGTGGCCGGGGCTGCAACCGCGACGGTCGCAGCAGCCAGCAGGGTGAGAACACGAGTGCGCATAAAACCCCCTAATGGTTAACACGCCGACGGGTTGCCGGCAGCGCCCTACTCCACGGAAAAACATATTGCGTCAACTATAATGTGCAGTGCAGCAAGTTCATTTGAATATAAACCGTCAGCCAGCAACTATTTACGTCGAGCCCTAGGTGCACAGATCCCATTATGCATGCCAATCTATATAGATAGCAGCAGCACGAGATCGGCGAGAACTTATCCTTCAATTTTTTGAAGGTGATATATATTATGCGTAACTGCGCTTTATAGGATCTATAAAGCGACCAACCCGCGCCACACTTCGATTACACGAAGCTTGACTACGATCGAGACTGCAATGCACAGCGGTGCGTATGCAACCGCCGGAATTAACCACTTCTTAACCATTTGGTTCCCGAGAAACCGAAACGAATTCAGCGCGCTTCGCAGCCCCGCGCGATTGGACAGCGAAATGCAAGAAATCCATAGTTTCGTTGCAGATAGGATCCGAGGTTTCGATGTTTTGCGGACATCTTGCACAGCAGCGCAACACGTCGCGGACCCTGCGTGCGATGTGACCCTGGAACCGCTCACTGGCGCGCCGACGCAAGCTATTTGCCGACGTCATCCCGGCCCCTGCTATACCGACGCTCGGGAATAGTGCATTGCGACAACTCCGCACACGCCCTCCTTGGGGACAGGTCCCAGTCACCACGCCCCCGCCGCCCGCACGTGCGCGGCGCATGCGTGGCGCAACGCTGCGGGTGGACGACGCGCGTTACTGTACCGAACGAGGTGCGGAGGACGGCGGCATAAAACAGATGCCGGCATCCCCTTTCCAGCACAGACCGACGCCCAATTGTGCACCGCATGTGTGTTCTGCGATGGGCACAAACCAGAATATCGAACCGCGCAAAGTGGCGGTGTTCGGTCACTGTTATGGTGAAATGGTCGGGGAGACAGGATTCGAACCTGCGACCCTCTGGTCCCAAACCAGATGCGCTACCAGACTGCGCTACTCCCCGACGAACCGCGGCGCTTAGAGCCTCCGCGCCGCAGACACAAGGCCCGGCAAGCTCCGGACCAAGCGACACACTGGTGGGCCCGGCAGGACTCGAACCCGCAACCTAGCCGTTATGAGCGGCCAGCTCTAACCATTGAGCTACAGGCCCCCAGCGCCGGCCTGCCCTAGCGGAGGCGCCGCCCAGGCTGCAAGCCCAAGCTGCGCAGGTACGGCTAGTTCCGGTGCACCTGCTCACGCGTGCCCGGCATCGCGGCAGGAAGGCGCAACGTTAGAAGATCGGGGGCGATCACCAGGCCGCCGCCCAGCTCGCGCGCCAGGTTGCGCGCCAGCCGCAGCGCGAAGCCGGTGCCGAGCAGCGTACCGTCCTCGTCCTGCTCGTCGTCGATGCCGAGCACCGCCTCGCCAGGATAGTGGCCGAGCGCGCGCGGACGCGCGATCATGATGGCGACGTGCTGCTCGCCATCCTGCGCGAAGCGGACCTGCAGCCGTTCGCCCTCCGCCGTGGCGGAAACCAGAGTCGCCAGCAGCCGCGCGAGCAGCCGCTCAACGGCGCGGCGGTCGCCAGACGCCGCCATGTCCTCCTCGGGCAGCAGGATCGCCGAGCCGCGCAGCGCCAGCAATTCGCCGAGATCGGCGACAATCGCCGAGAGCAGCGGGCGCAGCGCTACCCGCCCCTCGCCCAGCGACAGCGCCGCGCTCTCGATCCGCGCAGCGAGATCGAGATCGTCGATCGCGCCGAGCAACTCGCGCGCCTGGGCGCGGATCACCGCCGCACGGTCACGATAGGGCTCGGGCACCGGGCCCAGCATCTGGGTCTCGATCATCTCGGCGAAGCCTGCGATCGCATTGGTCGGCGTGCGCAGTTCGTGGACGATCTGGCGGAGCGCATCGGCTTCAAGCGGCGCGCGGACGGGCTCGGCTCGCTCGTCGGCACGCGGACGCCGGGCAGTGCCGCGATAACCGGTAAACCGGCCGGTAACGGGCTCGAAGGCCGGAAGCGCCGAGAGAAGCCAGTCGCCGGCAGCATCCGATTCGCCCTCGATCGTCAGGCGCGCATTGGTGAAGCCGGCCCGTCGCCGAAAGGCCCCCGCCGCGACGCCGTCTAGCCGGCCGCCGCGGGCCAACCCTTGCAGGTCTAGCGAGAGGCCGATCACCGGCGGTCGGCTGACGCCTTCCACCCAGCGCACGACGCCCGCAGCATCGGTTTCGAAGCGAAAATTGCGCGCGCGCTCGCCGCCAGGAACCGCCGCCTTGGCCGCATCGCGGTCGCGGTGATAGGCCTCAATCCGCGCAACCAGATCGGCGACGGCGAACAGGCCTTCGGGCTCGATCTCCTCTGCCGTGGCTTGCGCCTCGCCGCGATGATCCGCCAGGACGAAATCGACCGCACCGAAGCTTTCGAGTGCGCGCATCACGGCGGGTGGAAGATCGCGGCGATGACGCAGGACGTGCCGCGCGCCCGGCGCCAGCGCAGGCAGCAGCGCGATCCATTCCTCCTCGGACAAGGTCGCCTCTCGCAGGACCGGCAGCGCGACGCTGAGTTCGTCGATGGCGAGCAGCCACACCAGATCGGCCGGCGGCCGGGCACCTTCCAGCGCGCGCGCGCTTGCGGCGCGGACGGTCAGCGGCACGGTATCGCGAATGGCCTCCAGCGCCGCGAGCGCCCGCGGCTCGGCAGGCACGCGCCCGCGCCCGAGCAGATCGACCAGCTGGCGCCACGCCAGCGGCGCGCCGGCAGCCGAGCGCAGGTCACCGGCCAATACCGTTTCCAGCGTATCGTCAAAGCGCAGCGGCAACGCCGTCGTCCCCCAAGGTCCAATCCATCACGACATGTTCATACCGCCATGCAACCCACGGTGGAAACAGTCCATTTCGGCACGTCGCAATGTGGGACAATTGCGTTGAAGCGTAATTTTATTATGCTAGGAAGCATCGATAAGAAACGAACCCACGCAGGAGCCCCAGAAAAAAATGCGATTCGACGAGATCGACGTCCGTATCCTCGGATTACTCCAGGAAAATGGCCGCATGACCAATGTCGAGCTTGCCGAAAGGGTCGGGCTCACCGCCCCGCCCTGCCTGCGCCGCGTCCGCGCGCTGGAACAGGAAGGTGCGATCAAGGGATACCATGCCGCGCTCGATCCGAGCGCGCTTGGCTATAATCTCACTGTCTTCGCGATGGTGAGCTTGAAGAGTCAAGCCGAAAGCGATCTCCGCGCCTTCGAGCAGCTGGTCGCCGAAATACCCGAAGTGCGCGAATGCCACATGCTCAACGGCGAAATCGATTTCATCCTGAAGATCGTCGCGCCGGACCTGCAGAGCTTCCAGACCATCCTTACGACGCGGCTGACCACCGCCCCCAATGTCGAGCACGTCAAAACGTCGCTCACCATCCGCACCGCCAAGGCGCTGCCCGGGGTGCCGGTGCCGGAGTTCAAGGGCTGACCTCCCGACCGATGCAGGCCCAAAAACAGAAAAAGGGGCGGTCCCGCGGGACCGCCCCATTTCTTTTGGCAGGTGCCAGCGCGATCAGGAAAGCGCCGGCAGATCCAGCGCGACCGCCCACAGCGCAGCGAGGTCGACCGCCGGCGCAGCCTTGACCTGGCCGAAACCGGTGCGCGCCTCGTCCTTGCGGCCGAGATTGTACAGCGCGATGCCGCGGTGCAGGTTGACGTCGTCGGTGGCGACGCCGCCCTTCTGCAGCGCGATGTCGTACAGCTCGACGGCCTTGGCATAGTCGCCCGAGGCGAGGAACGCGTCGCCGGTCTGCGCCGCCATCTTGCCGTTGGCGGCCGCCTGCGACTGCTTGATCAGCGGGGTGAGCGAGCCTTCCGACTTCGACTTGGTCTGCGCCGAGGTGTAGACGCGGGCGATGTCGGCATTGCCAGCCGGCAGCTTGCCCGCAGCGCGGCCCTCGTCGATCACCGCAACCGCTTCCCAGGGAAGGCCGGCGGCGTTCACCGATTCGGCATAGTCGAGATAGTCGTTCTGGTCGGCCAGCACCTTGGTGGTGCGCAACAGGCGATAGAGATCGATGCGCTGCGCCGCGGTCAGGCGACCACCGGCCGAATCCGCGCTACCGCGCATCACCAGCACGCCCCAGCGCCAGTTCTGCTTGGTCGGATAGTCGGCGATCATCTTCTTCATCCAGTCCGCGGTCGCGACGCGGTTGCCGGTGGCGTAGACGCGCGGGATAGCAAACTGGTACCAGGCGACGGGCGGCTTCTGGCCGGTAGCCTTCACCGCCTGAATCGCGCGATCGACTTCGGCGACCGACTCGTTCGGCTTGCCGGTCGCAGCATAGGCGTTGGCGAGCGCAATCGAGATGTCGAAATCGTTGTTGCCGGCTTCGCGCGCCTTGGTCAGGTTGTCGATCGCTTCCGGATACTTCTTCTCGTTCAGCGCCTGGTTACCGACAATCGTGTAATATTGGCGCTTGTAGATCGGCAGCTCGTTTGCCGGCGTACGCGGGCTGGCGATCAGGATCGGCAGCGTCTTGGTCAGGCCGGCCATGTCGTTCTGACCAATCTGCACGCGAGTCCGCAGATAGGCGGCGTAATATTTCTCGTCATCGTTCTGCGCGACCTGGTCCAACGCGTCGAGCGCAGGGGCAGCGGCGGCCCAGTTCTTTGCCTGGACCGCGTCCATCGCGGGCTGGGCGGCCTTGCGGAAGGCATCGCCCACCTTCAGCGCGTTGGGATCCTCCTTCGCGGCGGCGCCCTTCTTGTCCTTCTGGGCCAGCGCCGGCGTCGACACCAGCGCGGTGGAACCCAGCGCAAGCATGGCAGTCAGCGCAAGCTTCGAAACAACCTTCATGTGAAACTCTCCTCGTCGGCCAGGCGGCGTCACGTCATCCTCTAAAGGCGCCCTGTACACCATTCAAGCGCACTTGCCGTGCTGGAAGCACGCTGAACCACGATTGAATAAGCGCCATTGCGGTGCGGAAACGTTTAGCCCCTGACTTGGCTCCCATGCTCCCCACGCGCGCACGTACGCGCGGGCGCGGGGTTGGCAGGAGGCATGCAGGCGGCTAGAGCCATTTCAGCGTAACAAAAACCCGAAAGTCTGTTGCATTGACCGACGAGACCCTGCTCGCCGACCCTTCCGACATTACCCCGATCTCGATCGTCGACGAGATGAAGACCTCGTACCTCGATTACGCGATGAGCGTGATCGTGGCGCGCGCCCTGCCCGACGTTCGTGACGGCCTGAAGCCCGTCCACCGCCGCATCCTCTATGCCGCTCAGGAAGGCGGCTATGTCGCCGGACGGCCCTACCGCAAGTCCGCCCGCCTGGTCGGTGACGTGATGGGTAAGTACCACCCGCACGGCGACAGCTCGATCTACGACGCGATGGCCCGCATGGCGCAGGATTGGGCGATGCGCGTGCCGCTGATCGACGGCCAGGGCAATTTCGGCTCGATGGACCCCGATCCGCCCGCCGCGATGCGCTACACCGAAGCGCGCCTCGCCCGCGTGGCGACGGCGCTGCTCGACGATATCGAGAAGGACACGGTCGACTTCGTGCCGAACTATGACGGTTCGGAAAGCGAGCCGTCGGTTCTCCCTGCCCGCTTCCCGAACCTGCTGGTCAACGGCGCGGGCGGCATCGCGGTCGGCATGGCAACCAACATCCCGCCGCACAATCTCGGTGAAGTGATCAACGCCTGCCTCGCCTATATCGACAACGGCGCGGTCACCGCCGAGGAGCTGATGGAGATCGTGCCGGGCCCGGACTTCCCGACCGGCGCGGTGATCCTCGGCCGCTCGGGCTGCCGCTCGGCCTATCAGACCGGTCGCGGCTCGATCCTGGTGCGCTCGCGCCACGAGTTCGAGCAGCGCGGCGAGCGCCGCTCGATCGTGCTGACCGAGATCCCCTACCAGCAGGGCAAGAACGCGCTGGTCGAGAAGATCGCCGAGGCCGCCAAGGAAAAGCGGATCGAAGGCGTCTCCGACATTCGCGACGAAAGCTCGCGCGAGGGCGTGCGCATCGTCATCGACCTGCGCCGCGACGCGACGCCCGAGGTGGTGCTCAACCAGATCTGGCGGAACACGCCGGCGCAATCCAGCTTCCCGGCCAACATGCTCGCGATCCGCGGCGGCCGCCCGGAACTGCTCAACCTGCGCGACATCATCGAGGCCTTCGTCAAGTTCCGCGAGGAGGTCATCACCCGCCGCTCGAAGTTCGAGCTGGCCAAGGCGCGCGAGCGTGCGCACATCTTGCTCGGCCTGGTGATCGCGGTCACCAATCTCGATGAGGTGGTGAAGATCATCCGCGGCTCGTCGAGCCCGGCCGCCGCGCGCGAGGCGCTGCTCGCCCGCGAATGGCCGATCGCCGAGATCGCGCCGTACATCCGCCTGGTCGAGGCGGTGGACACCGAGGTCACCGGCGACAGCTACCGCCTGTCCGACACCCAGGTCCGCGCGATCCTCGACCTGCGCCTGCACCGCCTGACGGCGCTCGGCCGCGACGAGATCGGCGACGAGCTCAAGGAACTCGCCGATTCGATCGCCGAGCTGCTCGAGATTCTCGGCAACCGCGCCAAGCTCTACGAAGTGCTGCGCGGCGAGCTGGTGCTGATCCGCGACACCTATGCCACCCCGCGCAAGACCGAGATCGCCGCTGCCGCCGACGGCATCGACGACGAGGACCTGATCGAGCGCGAGGACATGGTCGTGACCGTCACGGTCCAGGGCTATATCAAGCGCACCCCGCTCGACGCCTTCCGCGCCCAGGCGCGCGGCGGCAAGGGCCGCGCAGGCATGGCGACCAAGGACGAGGATGCGATCACCGAGCTGTTCGTCACCTCGACGCACACGCCGGTGCTGTTCTTCTCCACCCTCGGCCGCGTCTATCGCATGAAGGTGTGGCGCCTGCCGGAGGGCGGCCCCGCCACCCGCGGCCGGCCGATGATCAACCTGCTGCCGCTCGCCAATGGCGAGACCATCTCCACCGTGCTCCCGCTGCCGGAGGACGAGGACGAATGGGCGAACCTCCACGTGATGTTCGCGACCGCCAAGGGCAATGTCCGCCGGAACAGCATGGACCTGTTCACCAACGTGCCCTCGAACGGCAAGATCGCGATGAAGTTCGAAGGCGAGGACGAGGACGATCGCCTGATCGGCGTTGCGCTGCTGGGCGAAGGCGACGACGTGCTGCTGGCGACGCGTGCCGGCAAGGCGATCCGCTTCCCGGGCGAGGACGTCCGCGCCTTCCAGAGCCGCGCCTCCACCGGCGTGCGCGGCATGCGGCTGGCGGACGGCGACCAGGTCATGTCGCTCTCGATCCTCCACCGCTCGGGCGCAAGCCAGGAGGAGCGCGATTCGTATCTCCGCTTCGCTCCGTGGAAGGGCGAGCGCGAGGGCGTATGCGACCTGCCGGCCGAGCGCTTCGAGGAGATGAAGGAGCGCGAGCAGTTCATCCTCACGGTCTGCGCCAACGGCTATGGCAAGCTCAGCTCGGCCTATGAATATCGTCGGACCGGTCGCGGCGGCCAGGGCATCACCAACATCGACAACATCGCCCGCAACGGGCCGGTGGTGGCGAGCTTCCCGGCGACCAAGGGGCATCAGCTGATGCTCGTCACCGACCAGGCCAAGATGATCCGCATGTCGCTCGGCGACCTGCGCGTCATCGGCCGGAACTCGGCGGGCGTGCGGCTGTTCAACGTCGCGGCAAACGAGCATGTCGTCTCGGCGGCACGCATCGAGGAGAGCGAGGACGAGGCCGAGATGAACCTGGGCGACGGCGCCGTGGCAGGCGAAGCAACCCCGGACGCGGTGCCGGGTGAAGACCTTGCCGATGGCGGCGAGGCCTGAGCCATGGCCGACATGCCCCTCACCGCCTACAAGATCCTGACCCAGGACCAGATGGACACGCTCGAGCACGAACGTGTCTTCCTGGGCGCGCCGATCGATGTGCAGGACGGCTATATCCACCTCTCCACCGCCGAACAGGCGCAGGAGACGCTGGAGAAGCATTTCGCCGGCCAGTCGGGCCTGTGGCTCGCCGCGGTGGATCTTGCCGCGCTGGGCGACACGGTGCGCTGGGAGCCGTCGCGCGGCGGCCAGCTCTTCCCCCATATCTACGGCCCGCTGCCGCTCGACGCGGTGACGGCGTACAGCGAAGTCGCGTACGAATTGGACGGCAGCCTGCGCCTGCCGGTGGCGGGCTGAA
Source organism: uncultured Sphingomonas sp. (assembly GCF_913774285.1). Taxonomy (GTDB): domain Bacteria; phylum Pseudomonadota; class Alphaproteobacteria; order Sphingomonadales; family Sphingomonadaceae; genus Sphingomonas. The sequence continues at coordinate 73,959 of NZ_CAJYHX010000020.1, forward strand.
AAAAGTCTGAAAACATCGCTTGACGGGGCCGGTCTCGGAACGTAATTGGCCGCCTCCGCCAAGCAATGGCCCCTTCGTCTAGCGGTCTAGGACGTCGCCCTCTCACGGCGAAAACACGGGTTCGAGTCCCGTAGGGGTCACCAAATTGCCTTCCCAGGGCACCCCAGAACATGCCGTAATCGGCGATGTTCTTTTATATTCTTGGCGCACTGCACTCCCCTTCAAGCTGACGAAGCGGCACGATATGCCAGCCCGCCGATCGCATCTGCCGGTCGTGTCGGCCGGAAATTCCATCGGGCGCTGTCGGTGGTTGCGATCCAAGCCCCCAGAGAGTCGCGGCAGGGCTACAGCTTGGCCTATGATGGTCGGATCCCGCGCGCGATCAGCGCCCCAGCCGACGAAATCGATCCGCGATACGGGCCACGGGCGTCCCGCCCCCATATGGTCCAGCCCGGGACCGCCGATGGTCGGCCGCCGTGGAAATCATGCAGCACCTGCTGCATTGCAGCGTGGTGGCAGGGAACTCTCCGCTGCATTTGCAGCATGGTATCGGCAGAAACGGGTCTTTCAAAAATATGAGAGACCTTATTCAATTATTTCAAACCTCTCCGTAATTGCACCATCAATGCACCGCACTCACCAATGCCGCGCATGATATTTGCGTTAATTTCACGTTTAACAATACGTCTGCGCTATTTCTCTCTAAAAGTAGAATACACGATGAATTTATCAGACCAGTATTCTTACGGATAGTATATTTACGGCGCAGGCTAGAACATGGTTGCCAGATCCGCATCTGCGAAGTCACTTACCGTTCGAAACATCACTGAACTCTATCGGGACGTGGTGGCGCGATATGAGGCCGAGGCTCCGATCGATATCGACCTCACTTCTGTCGAGGACGTCGATCTCAGCCTTGTCCAACTGCTCCTAGTCTTGCGGACCGCCGGTGCGGCGGCCGGCCGGGAGATTCGGCTGCGCAGCCCCGCCCCTGCGCCGGTGGCCGCGCTGCTCGAGCGTGCCGGCTTTCTCGCCGCTGCCACCTCCCAAGATCTCGACTTCTGGTTTCACGGAGAACGTGCCCAATGACCGCCTCGATCCTCACCGTCGATGATTCGCCCAGCCTGCGCATGGCGATCAAGATCGCGCTGACCGGCGCGGGCTACAGCGTC
>NZ_CAJYHX010000021.1 GCF_913774285.1 uncultured Sphingomonas sp.
AAGCGCCACTTGACGGTGGTGGTCGCGACGGGGGGCTTTTCAAGCGAAGGCATCGGGCCTGTCTACCTGTCCACCGGCCATCGCACAATCTTTTCGGTTCGCCCCGGCCCTTTCTCGTTGCAAGCGGGGTGGTTGATCCGCCGCGCCCCCTCCCCTAGACGCTTGCCCAAACCCGCCTAATCTGAAGGATGCGCATATGGCGAAGATCAAGGTAAACACCCCCGTCGTGGAGATCGACGGCGACGAAATGACCCGGATCATCTGGGAATGGATTCGCGAGCGCCTGATCAAGCCGTATCTCGACATCGAACTGGCCTATTTCGATCTGTCGGTCCAGAATCGCGACGCGACCGCCGACCAGGTGACCATCGACAGCGCCCACGCCACGCAGAAGTACGGCGTCGCCATCAAGTGCGCGACCATCACCCCCGACGAGCAGCGCGTCGAGGAGTTCGGCCTGAAGAAGATGTGGAAGTCGCCCAACGGTACGATCCGCAACATCCTGGGCGGCGTGGTGTTCCGCGAGCCGATCGTCATCAAGAACGTTCCCCGCCTCGTCCCCGGCTGGACCCACCCGATCGTCGTCGGCCGTCATGCGTTCGGCGACCAGTATAAGGCGACCGATTTCAAGGTCCCCGGCAAGGGCAAGCTGACCCTGAAGTGGGAAGGCGAGAATGGCGAGTCGATCGAGGAGGAGGTGTTCAACTTCCCCGCCGCCGGCGTCGCCATGGGCATGTACAATCTCGACGAATCGATCCGCGACTTCGCGCGCGCCTCGATGAACTATGGCCTGAACCGCGGCTGGCCGGTCTATCTGTCGACCAAGAACACCATCCTGAAGGCCTATGACGGCCGCTTCAAGGACATCTTCCAGGAAGTGTTCGACACCGAGTTCGCCGATCAGTTCAAGGCGGCGGGCATCGAGTATCAGCACCGCCTGATCGACGACATGGTAGCCTCGGCGCTCAAGTGGCACGGCGAATTCGTCTGGGCCTGCAAGAACTATGACGGCGACGTCCAGTCGGACCAGGTCGCGCAGGGCTTCGGCTCGCTGGGCCTGATGACCTCGGTGCTGATGACCCCGGACGGCAAGACGATCGAGGCGGAAGCGGCGCACGGCACCGTCACCCGCCACTATCGCCAGCACCAGCAGGGCAAGGCGACGTCGACCAACCCGATCGCGTCGATCTTCGCCTGGACCGGCGGCCTCAAGTATCGCGGCAAGTTCGACGGCACCCCCGAGGTGACCCGCTTCGCCGAGACGCTGGAGAAGGTCTGCATCGAGACCGTCGAGAGCGGCAAGATGACCAAGGACCTCGCGCTGCTGATCGGCCCGGACCAGGCCTGGATGACGACCGAGCAGTTCTTCGAGGCGATCCGCGTCAATCTCGAGACCGCAATGGGCAGCTGGCAGTAAGCCGCCCACCTCTACGTAATGCTACGGAAAAGCCCGCCTCTGGCGGGCTTTTCTACTTGCAATGCCGGGCCTCGCATCGTCTCTAGGGGGCATGACCGAGCGAGCAAAACCCGCCACCGGCCATCGGCCTTTCTGTTCCTCCCTTCCCCGCCCCGCGAACGCACCTCGCCACCGGGACATCGCATGCTGAGCCTGTCCAATCACGGCTTCAGCGATACGCTGGTAATCCTCGGCGCCGCGGGCCTCGTCATTCCGGCTTTCGCGCGCTTCCGCATCAGCCCGGTGATCGGGTTCATCCTTGCCGGGCTGCTGGTCGGGCCGTTCGGGCTCGGCAGCCTGGTCGGCCAAGCGCCGTGGCTCTATTATCTGACCATCTCGGACGCGCATTCGATCGAGCCGTTTGCCGAGTTCGGCATCATCCTGCTGCTGTTCTCGATCGGGCTCGAACTCTCGTTCAAGCGTCTCTGGGCGATGCGCGCGCTGGTGTTCGGCACCGGTGCGGCGGAGCTGTTCGGATCGGGGCTGATCCTGGCCGCGCTGCTCTATCTCACCGGGCTGAGCACGGGCGGTGCGATCGGACTGGGTCTGGCGCTCGCACTTTCCTCCACGGCGCTGGTGATCCCGATCGCCGGCACGACCAGCCCCGTAGGCCGCGCTGCCTTCGCGATGCTGCTGTTCGAGGATCTCGCGCTGGTGCCGATCATCTTCGGCCTCGGGGCGATGGCGCCCAATCCGGATGGCGCAGGCGTCACCAAATTGCTGATGACGCTCGGCATCGGCGCGGCGACCGTCGCGGCGCTGTTCATCGGCGGCCGCATCGTGCTGCCGCGGATGTTCGCCCAGGCCGCGCGGACCAAAAGCCCAGAGCTCTTCCTCGCCGCCAGCCTGCTTGTGGTGATCGTTGCCAGCCTTGCCACCACCGCGGCGGGCCTGTCGCCGATCGTCGGTGCGCTGATCGCGGGCCTGCTGATCGCCGAGACCGAATATCACGGCGAAGTCGAAGCGATCACCGCGCCGTTCAAGGGCCTCGCACTCGGCGTGTTCCTGCTCACTGTGGGCATGCAACTCGACCTCGGCTTCGTCGCAGCCAACTGGGCGGCACTGCTACTCGCGAGCCTGCTGGTGATGGTGGTCAAGGTCGCGGTGACGACGCTGCTGCTGCGCTGGTCGGGCGCCCGCATGGGCACGGCGGCGGAAACCGGCGTGCTGATGGCGAGCCCGTCCGAGACCACGCTGATCGTGCTCGGCGTCGCAGGTGCCGCCGGCCTCATCGCGCCCGGCACCGCGGCCTTCTGGAGCGCGGTCACCGCGATCGGCCTCACCGCCACCCCGCTGCTCGCCAAGGCGGGCCGCGGCGCCGCGCGCAAGATCGAGGGCAAGAACGGCGCGCAGATCGCGGAAGAAGACCTCGCCCCCGTCGAGGGCGGCACCGTGGTGATCGGCTTCGGTCGCGTCGGTCGTACCGTCGCCGAGATGCTGCGCCGGCACGACAAGCCCTATGTCGCCGTCGACGCCGATATCGACAGCGTCGTGCGTGGCCGACGCGCCGGCTTCCACGTGCTGTTCGGTGATGTCACCCGCAACGAACTCGTCGATCAGCTCCAGCTCGGGCGCGCCAAGGCGCTGGTGCTGACGATGGATGATCCGGTGCTGACCGTGCGGCTGACCAAGCGGGTCCGCGGCTGGGTGCCGAGTCTGCCGATCATCGCCCGCGCGCGCGACGCCGCCCATGCTGCCGAGCTCTATCGCGCCGGGGCGACCGATGCCGTGCCGGAAGCAATGGAAAGCTCGCTGCAATTGTCCGAGGCGCTGCTGGTCGATCTCGGCCTCGGTGTCGGCCCGGTGATTGCATCGATCCACGAAAAGCGCGACGAGATGCGCCGCTCGATCAAGGAAGCCGCCGGGCTGCAGCGCGAACCGCGCCTCACCCGGTCGCGCCTTGGTGCGAGCACCGAACCAACCGAGGCCTGAACCCTGATGCTGCTTTCCCTCGCCCTCGCCCTGCTCGCCCCCGTGCAGGGCGAAGCCGTTCCCGATCCGCTCGCCCCGGCCAAGGCCGGGCGCATCCGCTGCATCGATCCCGATCGCAGCGCGCGTACCTGCGGCACGATCGTCCGCTACACGCTGCGCGGCGACGGCGCGTTCGACGCGCTGGTCACCGGCGTGGTCAACCGTGATCCGGTGATCGTGCTCGAGTATTCCACCTTCGGCCAGGTGCGCGACGGCATGGTGTGCAGCCGCGTCCGCCCCGCCGACTTCACCAGCGGGAAGCTGTCGAGCAACGGCACGGCGCTGAGCCCGGCCTTGGAGTCGAACACGCGCCTCAAGCTGATGGAGGCGCTCCAGCCGCTCGCCGGCCATGAGCGCTGCTACCGCGATGCCGGCGCGGGCGAACTGACCGTCAACGTCACCATCGACGGTCTGCTGCGCCCCGACATGAGCCAGACCGCGATCTGGGTGCTGCCCGAGGACGGCTACGCCCCCGGGCGCTGACCCTTTTGATCAGGCGGCGACGGCAGCCTCTGCCAGCGCCGCCTTCACCGCCGCAAGCGCATCGACGCCCTTGGCTCCGTCCGGACCGCCACCCTGCGCCATATCCGGACGGCCGCCGCCGCCCTGCCCGCCGAGCACCGCGACGGCGACCTTCACTAGGTCCACCGCGCTGACGCCGATACCGTCGGTCACGCCGACCGCGACCGACGCACGGCCCTCGTTCACCGCGACCAGCGCGACCACGCCGCTGCCGATCCGCGCCTTGGCCTCGTCGACCGCGCCGCGCAGGGCCTTGGCCTCCAGCCCGTCGAGCACCTGGCCGACGAAGTTGATGCCGTTCACCTGCTCCGGACCGGCCGGGGCAGCCCCTGCCCCGCCGCCGAGGGCCAGCGCCTTCTTGGCCTCGGCCAGCTCGCGCTCGAGCTTGCGGCGTTCCTCGACCAGCGCCGCGACACGCGCGGGCACGTCGTCGGGCGAGGTCTTGAGTGCCGCCGCTGCCTCGCGCAGCCGCTCGTCACGGCCGTTGAGCCACTGGCGCGCGCTCTCGCCGGTCAGCGCCTCGATACGGCGCACGCCCGAGGAGACGGCGCTTTCCGACACGATCTTGAAGATCGCGATGTCGCCCGTCGCATTGACGTGCGTACCACCGCACAGCTCGACCGAGTAGGACGCATCCTCGCCCAGCCCCATCGAGAGCACACGGACCTCGTCGCCATATTTCTCGCCGAACAGCGCCATCGCGCCCGCGGCAATCGCATCGTCCGGCGTCATCAGCCGCGTCTCGACCACGCCGTTGTGGCGGATCTGCGCGTTCACATCGGCTTCGACCTGCGCGATCTGCTCCGCCGTCAGCGCGGAGGGATGGGAGAAGTCGAAGCGCAGCCGCTCGGGCGCCACCAGGCTGCCCTTCTGGCTGACATGGGTGCCGAGCCGCTTGCGCAGCGCAGCGTGCAGCAGGTGGGTCGCCGAATGGTTGGCGCGGACCTGGTCGCGATGCTCGACATCGACCGAGAGGTGGACGGCATCGCCCACGGCAACCTCGCCGCTCTCGATCTTGGCATGGTGCGCATGGAGGCGGCCCAGCGGCTTCGACGTATCGTCGACAAGCGCGCGCAGCTTGTCGTTGCCGATCACGCCGACGTCGCCCATCTGGCCGCCGCTTTCGCCATAGAAGGGCGTCTGGTTGGTGAGGATGGTCACCGTGTCGCCGGCAACTGCCTTCTCGACCCGCGCACCGTCCTTCACCAGCGCAACCACCTGGCCTTCGCCCTCGGTGCTGACATAGCCGGTGAACTCGGTGCCGCCGAGCTCGTCGGCGAGGTCGTACCACAGCTCTTCCGAGGCCTTCTCGCCCGAGCCCTTCCAGGCCGCGCGGGCGGCGCGCTTCTGCTCGGCCATCGCCGCGTCGAAACCGGCGCGATCGACGCCGATCTCCTGCACGCGCAGCGCGTCCTCGGTCAGATCATAGGGGAAGCCGAAGGTGTCGTAGAGCTTGAACGCGGTCGCACCCGGCAGCGTGTCGCCGGCCTTGAGCCCCTGCGTTGCCTCGTCGAGCAGGCGCAGGCCGTTGGCGAGCGTCTGGCGGAAGCGGGTTTCCTCCTGGAGCAGCGTCGCCTCGATCAGCGGCTGCGCGCGGACCAGCTCGGGATAAGCCGCGCCCATCTCGGCGACCAGCGACGGCACCAGCCGGTGCATCAGCGGATCCTTGGCACCGAGCAGATGCGCATGGCGCATCGCGCGGCGCATGATGCGGCGGAGCACATAGCCGCGGCCCTCGTTCGCCGGCAGCACGCCGTCCGCGACGAGGAAGCCCGACGAGCGCAGGTGATCGGCGATCACGCGGTGGCTGGCGACCTGCTCGCCGGTCGCCGAGGTGCCGGTCAGCGCCGCCGACTGGTCGATCAGCGCCTTGAACGTGTCGATATCGTAATTGTTGTGGACGCCCTGGAGCACGGCGGCGATGCGCTCCAGCCCCATACCGGTGTCGATGCTCGGCCGCGGCAGGTCGCCGATAATCTCGTCATTTTCCTGCACGAACTGCATGAAGACGAGGTTCCAGATCTCGACGAAGCGGTCGCCATCTTCCTCGGGCGAGCCCGGGGGGCCGCCATAGATATGCTCGCCGTGATCGTAGAAGATTTCCGAGCAGGGGCCGCACGGACCGTCCGAGCCCATCGCCCAGAAATTGTCCTTGGTCGGGATGCGGATGATCCTGTGATCGGGCAGCCCGGCGATCTTCTTCCAAAGGTCGAACGCCTGGTCGTCGGTGTGGTACACCGTGACGGTCAGCTTCTCGGCCGGAATGCCCCATTCCTTGGTGAGGAGCGTCCAGGCATGGGTGATCGCCTGCTCCTTGAAATAGTCGCCGAACGAGAAATTGCCGAGCATCTCGAAGAAAGTGTGGTGCCGGGCGGTATAGCCGACATTGTCGAGGTCGTTATGCTTGCCGCCCGCGCGCACGCACTTCTGGCTGCTGGTCGCGGTGCTGTAGGGGCGCGATTCCAGGCCGGTGAACACGTTCTTGAACGGCACCATGCCCGCGTTCACGAACATCAGCGTGGGATCGTTGTGCGGCACCAGCGGCGCGCTGGGGACGCGGGCATGGCCCTGGCCCTCGAAATAGTCGAGAAACGAGCGGCGGATATCATTGGTCGACGTCATGAGGCCGACTTAGGGGCGCGCGCGCGTTCGCTCAAGCGAAACACGTCGATCATGCTGATCGTTCCGCATTCGCATTGGCCAGGCCCGCGCGCGGCGCGGTTCAGCCCATCGGCTGGTCGATCGAGACCGGTGGGGTCGAGAACCATTTCGGCCCGCCCTCCGTCACATGGAAGCAATCCTCCAGCCGCACGCCGAAACTGCCGGGAATGTAGATGCCGGGCTCGTTCGAGAAGCACATGCCTGGCGCCAGCGGCGTCTTCTCGCCACGCACCAGATTGACCGGCTCGTGCCCGTCGAGCCCGATGCCATGCCCGGTGCGGTGCGACAGGCCGGGCAGCTTGTAGTCCGGCCCATAGCCGAGCGACGCGTAATAGGCGCGCACCGCATCGTCGACGCTGCCCGCCGGCGCGCCGAGCTTTGCGGCGGCGAACGCCACCTGCTGGCCTTTGGCGACCGCATTCCACACCTTGCGCTGCTCGGCGCTTGGCGTTCCATGGACGAAGGTGCGCGACACGTCGGACTGATAGCCCATCACGTTGCAGCCGCAGTCCATCAGTACGATCGCGCCGTCGCTCACCGGCGAGGGCGTCTTGGTGCCGTGCGGATAGGCAGCCCCCTCACCGACCAGCACCATGCTGAACTCGGGTTCGCCGCCCAGCTTGCGCGTCGCCGCATCCATCAGCGCCGAGACGTCGCGCTGGCGCATGCCCTTGTCCACCCGTGCATAGACAAAGCGATAGGCCGCGATGGTGATATCGGTTGCGAGCTGCATCAGCGCCAGCTCGGCCGGGCTCTTGATCATCCGGCAGCCGCGCACCACCGGATTGGCCGAGGTGACCCGCAGCCCGTTCTTCTGCAGCCCGTCGACCGCGAAGAAGCGCACCGTCTCCTCGATGCCCACCGGCTGCCCCGCCAGCTTGCGATCCTTGAGGAAGCCGGCGACCACCTTGAGCGGATCCTCGTCCTCCTGCCACACCCGCACCTCGGCAGGAATCGCCAGCGTCTCGCGGGTGCGCGGCTCCTCGAAGAAGGGCGTGACGATGCAAGGCTCGCCTTCCGCCGGCAGGATGGCCGCGGTCAGCCGCTCGCTCCGGCCCCAGCGGATGCCGGTGAAATAGACCAGACTCGCGCCGGGCTCGATCAGCACCGCACCGATGCCGTTCGCCTGCATCAGCGACTGCGCTTTCGCCAGCCGCGCGCGCCGCTCCTCGGTGCCGATCGGGCGGGCGTTGCCGGTCATGTCCTGGAGCTGGGTAAGGTCGGGCTCGGCCGCGCGGACGATCGACGGCATGCCCAGCAATGGCAGCGCTGCCATGCCCCCGATCAGGTTCCGCCGCGTCGTTGCCCAAGCCGTCATGTCACGCCCTCGCCCTTGTGTCGTCGTTCGCGTAGGACGAAGCGGGACCGAACGGCAAGGATTTCGCGCCGCGATCGGAGGAATGGATATCAAACGGGTTGTCGCCATCGCGCCGATGCTGCTGCTGACGGGGCCCGTGCTGATGCCGAAAGTGCCGCGACCGTCTACGCCGCCGGCCCCCGGTTGGTGCGCCTCCCCGCAGTCGGCAGCGCCCTTGCCGATCCCGCAGAGCGGTGCCGGATCGCGGCCCCGGGCTTGACCCGGGCGCAACAATCCCCTTCCCTCCCGCGACGATTCTACAGGGAGCATGTGTGGGTAAACGACTAACCTGGTTCATCCTGGCGGCGCTGCTGCTGGGCGGGCTGATCGGCTGGGGGCTGAACCTCGGCTATGGGGGTACGGCGGCGGGCAAGGCGACGCTCGAGTCGATCGCCTATGGCCTCGACATCCCCACCCAGATGTTCCTGCATCTTATCAAGATGATCATCGCGCCGCTGGTTGTCTCGACGCTCGTCGTCGGCATCGCGCATATGGGGGGCGGCGGTGCGATCGGGCGTGTCGGCCTGAAGGCGTTCTTCTGGTTCGTCTGCGCGAGCCTCGTCTCCCTCACCCTCGGCCTGCTGCTGGTCAACCTGCTCCAGCCGGGCACCGGGCTGCACTTGCCGCTGCCGCCCGCCAATGCCTCGAGCGGGGTGGACCGCTCGGCCTTCGATGCAGCCAAGTTCTTCACCCATATCGTGCCGACCAGCGCCATCGAGGCGATGGCGAGCAACGACATTCTCCAGCTGGTGATCTTCTCGCTGTTCTTCGGCGTCGGCATGGCGGCGGTGGGCGACAAGGCCAAGCCGCTGCTGCGTGGTCTGGAAGCGCTCGTCTCGGTGATGCTGACGGTCACCGGCTATGTGATGCTGTTCGCGCCGGTCGCGGTGTTCTGCGCCGTGGCCCGCACGCTCGCCACCAAGGGGCTGGGCGTGGTCGGCGATCTCGCCTTCTTCATGGGCAGCTTCTATATCGGGCTGGCGGCGCTCTGGGCGGTGCTGCTCGGCGCCTGTTTCCTGGTGATCGGGCCGCGCACGGGACTGCTGTTCCGCTATCTGCGCGATCCGATCCTGCTCGGCTTCTCGACCGCTTCGTCCGAGGCCGCCTATCCTCGCACGCTCGATGCGCTCGACCGGTTCGGCGTGCCGCCGCGCATCGCCAGCTTCGTGCTGCCGCTCGGCTATTCGTTCAACCTCGACGGCTCGATGATGTACATGACCTTCGCGTCGATCTTCATCGCCCAGGCATACGGCATCCACCTCGACTGGGCGACGATGATCCAGATGCTGCTGATCCTGATGGTCACCAGCAAGGGCATTGCCGGCGTGCCGCGCGCCAGCCTGGTGGTGATCACCGGCACGCTGGCCCATTTCAACATCCCCGAGGCGGGCGTGCTGCTGATCCTGGCGGTCGACCACTTCCTCGACATGGGCCGCACCGCGACCAACGTCGTCGGCAATGCCGTCGCCGCCGCGGTAGTGGCGCGCTGGGAAGGCAAGCTCGACGATCCGGACGAGGCCGAGCCCGCGGTGCGGCCGCTTCCCGCCGGGGGGCCGCACGATGCCAGCAAGTTCGAGGATTATGCCGGGAGCTGAACGCTCCCGGCGACATCACGCATAGGCATAGGGCCCGCCCGCCTTCAGCGCACGCTGATAGGCGGGGCGGGCGTGGATCTTCTCCAGGAAGGCCGCGATGTGCGGGCGGCCATCCAGGATACCGGCGCGCTTGACTGCGGCTTCCATGGGAAAGCTCATCATAACATCGGCCGCGGTGAAGCTGTCGCCGGCGAACCATGGCCGCTGCGCCAGCTCGGCTTCGACATAGTCGAAATGCACCTCGGCCATCGGCCGGAACTTCTTGAGGCCCATCTTGCCAAAAATCGGCACGCGGGCGAGCACCAGCATCACCAGTAGCGGCGGCATCAGCGAGCCTTCGGCGTAATGGAGAAAATGGCGGTAGCGGAGCGCATCCTCGCGGTTCGCGGGTGCGCCGAGCTTTCCCTCGGCCTTGTCGACCAGATATTGCAAGATCGCGCCGGTTTCGGCGACGACCGTGCCGTTGTCCTCGATTACCGGCGACTTGCCGAGCGGGTGGACTTTCTTGAGCTCGGGCGGGGCGAGCATCGTCGCCTTGTTCCGCTCGTAGCGCTTGACCTCATAGGGCAGCCCGAGCTCCTCGAGCAGCCAGAGCACGCGCTGCGAACGCGAATTTTCGAGATGATGGACGATGATCGTCAAGTCGGCCCCTCCGGTCGGCGCGGCGTTCGCCGTCGCTGTCTGCACACGCCTGCAGCTTGCGCGACGGCGAAGCGCCGCGCAAGCTGTCGTGGTGCCGGTCAGGCGAGCGTGCGGACCTTGGGCTCGCGGTCCCAATAGCGCTGCTTGGCGGCCTTGACGAAGCCGGCCAGATCGGTGACGCCCTCGTCGGGCTCCACGCCCGCCTTGTCGAGCAGCGGCTGGGCGGCGGCGTTGGCGCCGATCGCCTTGAGGTGGCCGAACGCGTCCATCACCCACTGCACCGCGGCGCCTTCCTTGACGAGCTTGGCGGCGGCCTCGTCGGAGAGGATCACCGCGCAGGCGTCCACCGTGACCGAGGGCTGGCCGAACAGCTGGGCGTCGGCAGCGATCTTCGACCCGTCCGAGAGCGGTACCTTGCCCACCTTGGGCGCGATCGTCATCGCATTGCCGCCCGCCGCCCTGATCGCGTCCTTCAGCGCGGCGAGCTCGCCCGCATCGGTGCCATCGGCGATAAGGATGCCGACGGTCTTGCCCTCCAGCGTGTGCACCTCGCGCGGACCGCGGATGATCCGCAACGCCGGCGACGGCTCCATGTCGAGCACTGGGGCCGCCGTGGGCGCTGCCTCGGGCAGGTCCATGGCGAGGCCATCGGCGACGCGCTGCGCCAGCGTCTCGTCGACATTGCGCAGGTTCGCCATCATCTGGGTGCGGATATGCTCGAGGCTGACCTTGGACAACTCGAACACCAGCGCCGAGGCGATATGGGCCTGCTCGACGGGGTCCATCGAGCGGAAGAACAGCCGCGCCTGGCTGTAATGGTCGGCGAAGCTCTCGGGGCGGATGCGGAGCTTTTGGCCCTGCTCTTCCGCCGGGAAGGTATTGTAGCCCTTTTCCGGATCCTCGCGCGCGCCGCCTTCCTCGCCCGCCTTGGCGAGGCTGTTGGGCTCGTAATTGGCACGGCCCTTGGGCACCGCCATCTGCATATGGCCGTCGCGCTGCTGGTTCATGAAGGGGCAGCCCGCCGCTTCGGCGCGCCCCTTGGCGGCGTTGATCGGCAGCTGGTGGAAATTGACCGAGCCGAGGCGCGACAGCTGGGTGTCGGTATAGCTGAACAGCCGGCCCTGGAGCAGCGGATCGTTGCTGAAGCCGATGCCGGGGACGACATGGCTGGGCACGAACGCCGCCTGTTCGGTTTCGGCGAAGAAATTGTCGGGATAGCGATCGAGCACCATTCGGCCGACGATGCGTACCGGCAGCACTTCCTCGGGGATCAGCTTGGTCGCATCGAGCACGTCATAGGGCTGCGCGTTGGCGAATTCCTCGTCGAACAGCTGTACGCCCAGCTCCCATTCCGGATAGTCGCCCCGCTGGATCCGCTCGAACAGGTCGCGGCGCTGGAAATCGGGGTCGGCACCGGCGATCTTCACCGTCTCGTCCCAGATCGTCGAGGCGAGGCCGGCCTTGGGCTTCCAGTGGAACTTGACGAAGGTGCTTTTTCCTTCCGCATTGATGAAGCGGAAGGTGTGGATGCCGAAGCCCTCCATCGTGGCGAAGCTGCGCGGCAGCGTGCGGTCCGACATCGCCCACATCACCATGTGCGTCGATTCGGGCATCAGGCTGATGAAGTCCCAGAAAGTATCGTGCGCGGTCGCCGCTTGGGGATAGCCGCGATCGGCTTCCATCTTGGCGGCGTGGATCAGGTCGGGGAACTTGATCGCGTCCTGGATGAAGAAGACGGGGATGTTGTTGCCGACCAGATCCCAATTGCCCTCGCGGGTGTAGAACTTGACCGCAAAGCCGCGCACGTCGCGCGGGGTGTCGACTGACCCTGCGCCGCCGGCGACCGTGGAGAAGCGGACGAACACCTCGGTGCGCTGGCCCTTTTTCTGGAACAGGTCGGCCACGGTGACGTCGGCCAGGCTGTCGGTGCATTCGAAATAGCCGTGCGCGGCCGAGCCGCGGGCGTGGACGATGCGCTCCGGGATGCGCTCGTGATCGAAATGGTTCATCTTCTCGCGGAAGATTTCGTCCTCGATCAGCACCGGGCCGCGCGCGCCCGCCTTTAGCTGGTTTTGATTATCGCTGATGGGCGTGCCGTGGTTGGTAGTGAGCACCGGGTGCTCGGCATCGGTCACCTGATGGGTTTCGCCCCCGGCGGGGGCGTTGCGGCTGTTATGATCGGTCATGGGGAATCCTCGCAAACGTGCGAAGACTGAACGAGCCGTGGATCAGGCAGTTGCGCTAGGTTTGTGATCTATGTCGATTTCGGTCGCGGCGGAGGCGCCAGCCGCCGCAACGGCGATCAGCACCCGGAGCGCCGGTTCGTCGCCGGAAGCGACTGCGCCCAGGCAGACATAGCGACCGCGCCGCCCCTCGCCCCGCAGCAATCCCGCCGGATCGGGCAACGCGGCGCCTTCTGCGAAGTGCAGCAGCAGGTTGGGCGGATCGACGACCAGTCGCAATACCGCCGTGCTAGCGCCGGAGGTCGTGTAGAGGAGCGTTTGCCCAATCCCGCGGGCCGCATCCCGCTCTACCGCCTCGGGCCATGCCGATCGCAGCAAGGCCCGGGCAGCAGCGAGGCGGACGGTAAGGTCCATAGGGGACGCGGCATCGCACGTCCCCGCAGGCTCCGCCGCCTTGGAAGTTACCCGATCAAATATCGTCGTCGGGCTCCGGGCCGGCCATCAGGCCCTCGGCAACCTGCTCGGTACGCCCGCGGATCGCGGCTTCCAGCCGGTTGCAGACCTCCGGGTTCTCGCGCAGGAAATTCTTCGAATTCTCACGACCCTGACCGATGCGGATGCTGTCATAGCTGAACCAGGCGCCCGACTTCTCGACCAGCCCGGCCTTCACGCCGAGATCGAGGATCTCGCCGATCTTCGAGATGCCCTCGCCGTACATGATGTCGAATTCGACCTGCTTGAACGGCGGCGCCACCTTGTTCTTCACCACCTTGACGCGCGTCGCGTTGCCGATGATTTCGTCGCGGTCCTTGATCTGCCCGGTGCGGCGGATATCGAGGCGGACCGAGGCGTAGAATTTCAGCGCGTTGCCGCCCGTCGTCGTCTCCGGGTTGCCGTACATCACGCCGATCTTCATGCGAAGCTGGTTGATGAAGATCACCATGCAGCGTGAGCGGCTGATCGAGCCGGTGAGCTTGCGCAGGCTCTGCGACATCAGGCGCGCCTGGAGACCGACATGGCTGTCGCCCATCTCGCCTTCGATTTCGGCGCGCGGCACCAGGGCCGCGACCGAGTCGACCACCAGCACGTCGATCGCGTTCGAGCGGACCAGCGTATCGGTGATTTCCAGCGCCTGCTCGCCGGTATCGGGCTGCGAGACGATCAGTTCGTCGATATTGACGCCCAGCTTCTTGGCATAGACCGGGTCGAGCGCGTGTTCTGCGTCGACGAACGCGGCCACGCCGCCATTCTTCTGCGCCTCGGCGATCACGTGCAGCGCCAGTGTCGTCTTGCCCGAGCTTTCCGGACCATAGACTTCGATCACGCGGCCGCGCGGCAGACCGCCGACGCCGAGCGCGATGTCGAGCCCCAGCGAGCCGGTGGAGATCGCCTCGACCTGCATCGTCTCCTTGGAGCCCAGCCGCATGGCCGAGCCCTTGCCGAAGGCGCGGTCGATCTGCGCGAGGGCGGCGTCGAGCGCCTTCTGCTTGTCCGTGGGATTGGCCATATTGCCGTCGATCACCTTGAGAGATGCTGCCATTGGGAAGCCCCGTCGCTAGAGGGTTTGCACGCCACGTTCAACTGTGTTGGAAATTATGTATCACTTTTGTTCCGTGAGAACAAGAGCGGAACACACGCGAAAATTTGCAGCGGTGCGTCGGGCTGGCTAGCGATGCAGGATGACCATGATCGTCGGCCATGTATCGGCCCTTTCGCGCTTTCCGGTGAAGTCCATGGCGGGCGAGAGCCTGTCGGTTGCGGAGGTCGACTGGCAGGGCATTGAGGGCGACCGTCAGTACGCGTTCGTACGCGCGGCAAACGGCACGCGCTTTCCGTGGCTTACCGCGCGCGAAGTCCCGGGCATGGTTCTCCACCGCGCCCGCTTTGCCGATCCAGCCGCGCCGAAGATGAGCGCAATTGATATCGAGGTACCCGATGGCGGTATCCGCTCGCTGCACGATGCCGGCCTGCACGCCCATCTCGCCGAGGCGGCGCGCGAACCGGTGTCGTTGATCCAGGTGGCGCGCGGCGTCTACGATTCCATGCCGATCTCGCTCCAGACCAGCGCCGGGCACCGCGCGCTGGAGACCGCGCATGGTGGCCGTATCGATCCGCGCCGCTTCCGCATCAACGTGACGATTGAAAGCGAGCTGCTGCCCGAGCATTGGCAGGGCCTGCGCCTCGCCTTTGGCGACCCGAGCGAGGACGGCGCGATCGTGCAGTGCGCCGATCCGATCCAGCGCTGCGTGCTGGTCACGATCGACCCGGACACCGGCGCCAAGGACCCGACGATCCTGCGTACCGTCGCCCAGCGCTTCGTCGCCTGCTACGGGCTCTACTCAGCGCCGGCGCGGCCGGGACTGATCCGCGTCGGCGATCCGGTGCGCATCCTCGCCTGAAGCGGAGGGGCCGGAGCCCCTCCCCCAGCCGTTACTTCCCCGCCTTGCCCGTCCACTGGTCCATCCAGCCGAGCACCTCGGCATACCATTGCAGCGAGTTCTTCGGCTTGAGCACCCAGTGGTTCTCATCCGGGAAGACGAGCAGCTTGGACGGGATCTCGCGGCGCTGGAGCGCGGTGAAGGCGGCCAGTCCCTGCGTATAAGGAATGCGGAAATCCTTCTCGCTGGTGATCACCAACTGCGGGGTCTTCCACGCGCTGACGTAATTGATCGGGTTCCAGCGCTCGAACGCGGAGGGGTCCTCGAAATAGGCCTTGCCGCCATGTTCCCACTCGTCGAACCACAGCTCCTCGGTCTCGTACGCCATGGCGCGGGCGTCGAACACGCCGTCATGCTGGACGATGCACTTGAAGCGATCGGGCCACTGGCCCTCGATCCAGTTCATCATATAGCCGCCATAGGAGGCGCCGAGCGCGCAGGCCTTGTCGCCGTCGAGGAAGGCGAAGCGATCGGTCGCGGCGCGCAGGCCCTTCTTCAGGTCCTCGAGCGGTCCGCCGCCCCAATTGTTGCGGATCGCATCGGTGAAGGCCTGGCCGTACCCGGTCGATCCGTGGAAATCGACCGCGACCACGGCATAGCCCGCGCCCGCGAACACCGCCGGGTTCCAGCGATAGGACCAGCTATTGCCCATGCTGCCCTGCGGCCCGCCATGGACGATGAACGCGATCGGCGCCTTCGCCCCCGCCGCCAGCCCGGCCGGCTTGGCGACATAGCCCCAGACGGTGTCGCCATTGGCGCCGTTGAAGCTGTAGCGGGTCACCTCGGGCATCGAAATGCCGGCCAGCTTCTCGGCGTTCACCGCCGTCAGCCGCGTGCTCTTCTTGCCCTTGAGCCAGTAGAAATCGTCGGGCGCGGTGAGGCTGTTCATCGCATAGACGAGCCCGCCCCTGGTCGGCACCACCGCCGAGACGCTGCCCTTCTCGGTCAACCGCTCGACCTTGCCCGCCAGCGATACGGCGAAGACCGGCTCTTCCTGCACGTCCTGTGCGGTGACGTAGATCGTCTTCGAATCCGCCCCCCAGGCGATCGAGGCGACCGAGCGATCCCACCCGGCGGTCAGCGCGCGGACGTCGCCGGTGGCTAGGTTGCGAAGCATCAGCACCTGGCGATCGGCCTCATAGCCCGGTCGCGCCATCGCGAACCAGGCGAGCCACTTCCCGTCGGGCGACGGCGTCGGGAGATTGTCCATGCCGCCATTGCCCTTGGTGAGGTTCACCGGCGCCGACGAGCCATCCGCGGGTGCGGCGAAGATGTCGAGATTGGTCGAGAGCGATTCGATCCGCCCGGCCTCGCGCAGCGCGAAATAGACGGTCTTGCCATCGGCACTCCAGGCGACTTCCTCGCCGCCGCCCGAGGGCTTGGAGGGCGTGTCGCCGATCAGTCCGCCCTCGATCGCGACGCCGTCGCCGGTCGCGCCCTGCGGACCAAAGGGCAGCACGAACAGCTGCGAACGGGTGCCGTCCGCCCATGTGTCCCAATGGCGCACGAATAGCTGCTGGTAGACGCGGCCTGACCCGGCGTTCGGATCCTTCTTTTCCATCGCCGGGGTGATCGTCGGAGCACCCGGCTTGCGATCGGCCCAGACGAGCAGCTTGGAGGCGTCCGGCGAGACCTTAAAGCCGCTGAAGCCGCCCTGGATATGGGTCAGCTGGGTCGGCGTGCCGCCGGTGATCGAGACCGACCACACCGCGTCCTCGCCGCCCTTGTCCGACTGGAACCACACGGTCTTGCCATCGGCGGAGAATTGCGGGGCGGTTTCGTTGACCAGCGGCTCGGCGACCAGCTTCTCGGGCTTGGCACCCTTGACGGTCAGGTCGAGCCGCCACAGGTCGTAGCGGCCCTTGTTGGTGGCAAGGTCGGTCTCGCGCTGCTGCCAGACGAGCCAGTGCCCGTCAGGCGACACGGCGGGCGCGCCCACGCGGGAGAGGCCGACGACGTCCTGGATGGTGAGGTCACGCGCCGAGACAGGCGCAGCGATGGCGGCGAGCGCGACGCTCGCGACGAGGAACTGCTTCATGGCGGCACGATAGCCGGAAGGTAACGCCGGATACAATGTCCGGACGCGCGGCTCAGCGGCTGCCGGTGATCCGGGCGATCTCGCGCGCGACGATCTGCTCGACGAGCTGCGGCAGATTCTGGTCCAGCCAGTCGCGCAGCATCGGCTTGAGCATCTCGCGCACTAGACCCTCGAGCGTGTCCGATCCCGGCACCTGCGGCTTGACGATCAGCCGCGACAGCGCCTCCAGCTTCTCGCGGCTGGCCTCAGCCACGCGATCGGAAAGGATCGGGTCGACCGGAGCTGCGACCGGCCCGGGCGCTTCCGCAATCGGCTCGTGCAGCTCGAGCACATCCTCGTGCGGAGGATCGACCAGCGCTTCCTCCTGCGCAGGCTCGACCTCGGGTTCATGAACCGCCCGCAACGGGCGACCGCGGGCGAACGCGCCGGGTTCGTCATCGGCGATGATCCGTTTGATCGATGCGAGGATTTCCTCCATCGACGGCTCGCTGCTGGCAGTCCCCATCGCGTCCATCCTGGCGTTCGAGTGCGAACCCCCTCAATCAGGGATTGGGGCGGTCGCTGTCAACCGGACGCTGGAGCGTCGGGTCAAGCGGCGCGCCAATCACTTCGGCGCCCTGCGCCGGTGTGCTGCGGGTGCTGGTGGCCACCGGCTGGGGCGCCTTGTCGTCGCGCCAGTCGTTGATACGATTGCGCACCCGAGTGTAATTCACCGCCGGATCGTAGAGCAACCGGCTGTCGAAGTTCAGGTCCTTGGCCTGCGCGCGCCCCATTGCGGCAAGCAGGCTGAACCCGGCGACATAGGCGTCGCGCTCGGCCGTGACATACTGGACCTGCGCGTTGAGCAGTTCCTGCTCGGCGTTAAGGATGTCCAGAATGGTCCGGGTACCGACGCTGTTCTCGGCACGCACGCCCTCCAGGCTGAGCTGGTTGGCCTGCACCGCCGTGCGTGACGATTCGATCACCCGCAGCGCCGCCTGATAGCTGGCATAGGCCGAGCGTGCCTGGGCAATCACGCCGCGTTCGGTGAGCGTCACGGTCTCAATCGCGGCGCCTTCGCGTGCTTGCGCCTGGCGGACCTGCGCCGCCGGACGGCCGCCCTGGAACAGCGGCAGAGAAACCTGCACCCCGACGGTGGCGGTGGTCGCCGTGGGGGTGAGGCCGGAGCGCCGGCCGATGTCGCCCACGGAACCGAGATAGTTGAGGTAGGTGCCGCCCGCGCCGAGGCTCACCTGCGGCAGGCGCCCCGCCTTCGCGACGCGGGTGTCATAGCGCGACGCGTCGCGGGCGAGCTGCGCGGCTTCGAGGAACGGATTGTTGGCGAGTGCCACCTGCTCGGCGGTCTGCACGTCCTGCGGCATATTGGGCAGCGCCGGCGGCGGCGCAAGCACGCCCGGCGGCGTGCCGACGACCTGAATATAGGTCTCGCGGCTGCCGATCAGCTGGGCCTCGGCGCTGCGCAGCTGCGACTGGGCAAGCGCAAGGCGCGCCTCCGACTGGGCGACGTCGGTGCGGGTGAGGTCACCTACCTGGAAACGGTCGCGGGTGGCCTGCAGGTTGACCTCGAGAACGTGAACGTTTTCCTGGTTGAGGCGGACGATCGATTCGTCGCGAATGACGTTGAGATAAGCGGTTACCGTCTGAGTAAAGATGTCCGCCTCGGTGCCACGCAGATTCGCGCGGCCGGCATTCACCCGAACCTCGGCGGCACGCACCGAGTTGCGGATGCTGCCGCCACTGTAGATCGGCTGCGACAGGTTGAGCCCCACCTGCGCTTGGCGCGACGGCGTCAGCGCGGTTGCATTGGTGTTGTATAGGCTGTCGTTCGCTGCGCCGTTGGCGCTGAGGCCGGGCAGCCCCTGCGATCGCGCGATCGGAACATTCTCGTCGTTGGCGCGCTGGTTCGCGCGCTGCGCCTGGATGTCGGGATTGGTTGCGTAAGCTTGAGCCAGCGCATCCTGCAGCGTCGTCGTCGGCGCAGCCGTCTTGGCGCCGGGAGCCGGCACGTCCTGACGGCCGCTCGGCGCGGTCTGGGCGAACGCAGGCGCCCCGAGGGAAACGAGGCTCACACCAATGAGCAAAATGTTCAGTCGCATGAGCCCCGCTTTTAAGGTTAAAAGGTAAATTTTCTCGGCTTTTCGAAGCCCGGCAGCGTTGCCACTTCGATGTCCAGGAAGTCCGCCAGACCGAAGCCCCCCTCGGTACGGCGGCCGAGCGCCAGCCGCGTCACGCCGCGGTCGATCACGCCCGTCACGATGCGGCCGCCGACCTTGACCTGGTCGACGATCGACTGCGGCAGTTCCTCGACGGCACCGTCGATCACGATCAGGTCGTACGGCGCGCGCGCGGCCCAGCCGGCGTTGAGCGGGCCCTGGACCAGCTCGACATTCGCAGCACCGGCGAGCCCGCCGCGCGCGATCGCGACCAGCGCCGGCTCTTCCTCGAGCGCCACGACTGAGGAGACCAGCGACGAGAGCAGCGCCGCGGCATATCCACCGGCCGCGCCGACCAGCAGGACTTGGTCGCTCGGCTGCAGCTCCGCTTCGGTCAGCAGCCGGCCGGTCGCCAGCGGCGAATCGTGGCGGCGGCCATTGCCGAGCGGCAGCAGCGTGTCGCGATAGGCGAGTGCGCGCTGCTCCGGCGGCAGGAACACTTCGCGGGGGACTTGCGACATCGCCGTCACCACGCGAGGATCGTTCACTGCGTTGGTACGCAGCTGGCTCGCCACCATGGCGTGGCGCATCGCTTCGAAACGGGGCGCTTCGAGGGGCGCAGGGTCGACCATAAGGGCCATCATCACTCCGCTTGTCGCACAACCGTATTAGTTGTGCAATACACTTGTTGCTGTCCCGAGGCTTCTATCGCGGAGTACGGGGCTCGCCAAGCGAGTGCGACGTTATTTTGAAACTCTGTTGACAGAGACCCACCCGCGGAGGCATTGGCCCCGCCTCACCTCCGGATGGCCCGATGGCGGAATGGTGACGCAGCGGACTGCAAATCCGTATATGCCGGTTCGATTCCGGCTCGGGCCTCCACCGGCGCCAGGCGCGCGCTTCTCCACTTCGCAGATACGAAAAGGGCGCCCGCTGCCCCGTGCAGCGGACGCCCTTTCGTTTCTGTCGGCCGGGATCAGCGGCCGTTGCGGCAGTCGCCACCATCGACCGCGCGGCCGGCCAGGGCGCCGGCACCCGCGCCGATGATCATGCCGGTGCCACTGCGGCGATAGGAACTGCCGCGACCGATCTCGCCGCCCAGCAGGCCACCGGCGATCGCACCGAGGATCGTGCCCGCAGTGCCGTCGCTGCAGCGCTGGCGATAATTGCGGCCGCGATAGGCGTAGCGCGGACGGTCGTCGCGATAGTCGCGGTAGTCGCGATAATCACGGGCATCGCGGTAGCCGTCACGATAGTCGCGATCGTAGTGATTGTAGCCATCGCGATAGCCCCAGTCCTGAGCGGCCGCCGGGGTCGCGGCGATCGAACCGGTCATCAGCGTGGCAGCCATGGTGGCGCCGATCAGAAACTTCTTCATCTCGTATCTCCTCGCGGCGGCAGCCTGTGCCGCCGTCTGAAGCCTGATTCGCACAAACACGCTGTTCGCATCCTGAATGCGCTCGTTAGCTCATGTTCAGCTAATCCATTGACCCGGATCGGGACGCCGCGCGCTTCACATGCGCGCGGAACCATGACACCTGGGAAACGTTCTTTCTGCCTATTGGAGGGAACCTTCCGCATGTACGATTTCGGCATCCGCCGCGCGCTGACCGGCTATCGCATGGCCTACCGCCCGCACGAGACCAACCCCTGCCCCGGCTGCGGCCAGTCGCACTGGATGGTCGGGCGGACGACGGCCGAGTGCGCGTTCTGCGGCACTGCCCTGCCGCTGCACCATGGCGCGGTCGGCGGCAGCGCGCTCCACGCCCGCCCCGCCCATCCGCCGCTGGCGGCCTGAGCGATGACCAGCGTTTCGAACACCTCGCCGATCGAGCGAATCGCCCGCGTCATCGCCGCCGAGATGCTGAGCCCTAATGCCGAGGGTGCCGGCGAGCTCGGCCGTCCGGTGAGCGAGATCGTCGACACGATCTGGCCGCGCGAGACCGATCGGGCGCTGGCGGTACTCCGCACGCTGCGCGAGCCCACCGCGACGATGATCGAGGCGGGGCGCGCCGCCGGCGACGATCCCGCCCGCATCTGGAGCGCGATGGTCAACGCCGCGATCGCCGAGGCTTCCGCGCTGGCCGATTAAGGCGGGTTTGTCGCCGCGCTTTTGTTCGCTATGCGCAGCCCATGCATGACGCTCCGCTGACGCTCTACAACTCGCTTTCCCGTTCGCTCGAGCCGTTCCAGCCGCTCGACCCCGCCAGGGGCGTGCGCGTCTATTCGTGCGGGCCGACGGTCTACAACTACGCCCATCTCGGAAACTTGCGCGCCTATGTGTTCACCGACACGCTGAGCCGGGTGCTGCGCTGGAAGGGCTATCCGCTCACCCACATCATCAACATCACCGATGTCGGCCATCTCACCTCGGACGCCGATGCCGGCGACGACAAGATGGAAGCGGCCGCGCGCGCCCAGGCGATGAGCATCTGGGATATCGCCGCGCACTATACCGCCGCGTTCAAGCAGAACATCCGCGATCTCAATATCGCCGAGCCGAGCAAATGGTCGGTCGCCACCGATCATATCCAGCAGATGATCGCCTTCGCCGAGAAGATTGCGCCGGAGCATTGCTACGAGCTCGAGTCGGGTCTGTATTTCGACGTGACGACGGTGCCCGATTATGGCCGGCTGGCCGGTGCCGCAGACGATGCCGCCGAGAGCCGGATCGATCCGGTGGACGGCAAACGCCACCCGCAGGACTTCGCGATCTGGCGCAAGTCGCCGCCGGCCGAGCAGCGGCAGATGGAATGGGATTCGCCCTGGGGCAAGGGCGCGCCGGGCTGGCACCTCGAATGCTCGGTGATGA
Organism: uncultured Sphingomonas sp.; assembly: GCF_913774285.1. Classification (GTDB taxonomy): domain Bacteria; phylum Pseudomonadota; class Alphaproteobacteria; order Sphingomonadales; family Sphingomonadaceae; genus Sphingomonas. The sequence goes on from NZ_CAJYHX010000021.1 coordinate 21,829, forward strand.
GCATCCAGTATCTCGGCGCGCCGTTCGACATCCATACCGGCGGCATCGACCACCGCGAGATCCACCACCCCAACGAGATCGCGCAGAACCAGGCCTATTGCGGCTGCGGCGATACCGGCGCGCATTTCTGGATGCACAACAACTTCCTGGTCGACCGCAGCGGCAAGATGTCCAAGTCCAAGGGCGGGTTCACCACGCTCCAGTCGCTGATCGACGCGGGCGTGCATCCCCTCGCCTATCGCCTACTGTGCCTCCAGGCGCAGTATCGCAGCGAGCTGGAATTCTCGGCCGAGAACCTCGCTGCAGCACTCACCCGGCTGAAGCGGCTGGTGATGACGGTCACCGCACTCCGGGCGCGCGCCGAGGGCGAAGGCAGCGCGCCGGCGGCGTGGCTGGAGAAGCTCGACGAAGCCGTGTCGGACGACCTCAACACGCCCAAGGCGCTGCCGGTGCTCGACGAGATGCTGGCCGACAAGCGCATCACGCCAGCGGACCGGCTGGCCGCGCTCGCCGAGTTCGACAAGGTGCTCGGCCTGCGGCTTTCCGAGCTGACCCGCGAGGAACTGCGCGTGCAGCCCAAGGGCGCGACGATCACTCCCGAGGCGATCGCCGACCTGCTGGTCGAGCGCAAGCAGGCCCGCGAAGTGAAGGACTTCCAGCGCTCCGACCGCATCCGCGACGATCTCGTAGCGGCGGGGATCGAGGTGATGGACGGCGATCCGCTCGCCTGGGACTGGAAGCCGGCGCTGTAGGCACACCCGTTTCCTCCCCCGCCAGGGGGAGGTGGCGCCGCAGGCGACGGAGGGGGAGGAAGCACGACGGGCGAGAGGTTCTGGCATCCTCCCCCTCCGACCCGCTGGCGCGGGCCACCTCCCCCTGGCGGGGGAGGATATGGCTGGTTCGCAAATCGCCTCTTGCCATCCCGCGCCAACCTCCCCCACAAAACGCGACGTTTTTTCGGGGGAAGCAATGCGCGGGCAAGTGTTGGGCGTGGATCGGTCGAGCGGCGAAGGCCAGATTTCGGGGGAGGACGGCAGCCGCTATGTCTTCACCCAGGAAGACTGGAGCGACAGCCGCCACCCCGCCGTCGGCGCGAAGGTCGATTTCGACGTCGACGGCAGGCGTGCCCGCCGTATCTTCCGCCTGCTCGAGGGCGGCGACCTCCCGGCGCCTTTGGGCGAGCCGCGCAGCAAGATCGTCGCTGCGGTGCTTGCCCTGTTCCTGGGCACGCTCGGCATTCACCGTTTCTATCTCGGCCGTACGGGCTCGGGTGTGGTGATGCTGATCCTCACCTGCACCATCGTCGGGGCGCTGATCACCGGCGTCTGGGCGTTCGTCGACGCGATCCGCTATCTGCTAATGAGCGATACCGAGTTCGCCCAGCGCTATCCGCGCCGCTGATCAGGCGGCGAGGAATTCGGGCACCAGCCTCCAGACCTGCTCCAGTTGTTCGCGCGTGATGCTGTAGGGCGGCATCACGTACACGGTGTTGCCCAGTGGGCGCAGCAGCACGCCGCGATCTCGGGCGAAGGCCATGAGGCGCGGGGCGATAGCGGAGAGATAACCATTCTCCGGCTGCTCTACCTCCAGCGCGGCGATGGTGCCCACACGACGGTGGCCAATCAGGTCGGGAATCCCGGCTAGACCGTCCAGCGCCGCCTGCTGCCAGTCGCCCAGTTGGGCGATCCGCTCCAGCACCGGCTCGTCGCGCCAGATGGCGAGGTTCGCCACGGCGGCGGCGCAGGCGATCGGGTTGGCGGTGTAGCTGGACGAGTGGAAGAACATGCGTGCCCGATCCTCCGACCAGTGCGCCTCAAAGATCGGCGCGGTCGCCAGCGTCACTGCCAGCGGGATCGCGCCACCGGTGATGCCCTTGGACAGGCACAGGATGTCGGGTACTACGCCCGCCTGTTCGCAGGCGGTGAGCGTGCCGGTGCGGCCCCAGCCGGTCATCACTTCATCGGCGATGAAGAGGACGTCGTGGCGCGCACAGATGGCGCGCATCTCGGCGAGCAGCGCGGGGGTGTAGAAGAGCATCCCCCCGGCCCCCAGCACCAGCGGCTCGACGATGAAGGCGGCGGCCCCGGCGCGGCATTCGGCCTCCAGCGCGTCGAGCGTCGCCTGCTCGGCACCCGCGCTGGGGAACGGGATGGTGCCGACGTCGAACAGCAGTGGCTGGTAGGGCCGGTTGAACACACCGCGCGCGCCGACCGACATGCCGCCGATCGTGTCGCCATGATAGCTGTGCTCGAGCACCAGAATGCGGCTGCGATTCTCGCTGCGATTGTGCCAGTAGCCTAGCGCCATCTTGAGCGCGACTTCCACCGCGGTGGAGCCGCTGTCGCTGAAAAACACATGCTCCAGCGCCTCCGGCAGGATGTCCCGTAGCCCGGCGGCGAGCATCTCGGCGGGTTCATGCGTCCAGCCGGCGAAGATGATCTGGTCGAGCTTTCCCGCCTGTTCGGCGATCGCGGCCATGATCCGCGGGTTGCAATGGCCGTGCGTCGTCACCCACCAGGAGGAGATCGCATCGATGAAGCTGCGGCCGTCGGCGGTATGGATCACCGCGTCCTGCGCGTGGCTGACCATCGGGATCGGCTCGCTCAGGCCATGCTGGGTGAAAGGATGCCAGACCGACGACATCAGGCGAAGTCCGCCACGTCGAAGGCTTCGGCAAAAGCTTCCACCAGCGATTCGTGCGTTAGATCGGCCAGCATCGGCAGGCGACCGAGGCGCTTGACCTTGCCGATCGCAGCGATGGTCGCCTCGCTGTCCTCGACCGAATCGCCGACAAAGGCAATGCCGTGGATCGGCACGCCGCGCGCCCGCAGCGCTTCGATCGAGAGCAGGCTGTGGTTGATCGTGCCGAGCGTAGTGCGTGCAACCAGCACCACCGGCTTGCCCCAGCGGGCGAAGACATCGGCGTAGAGGATCTCGCGCGTCACCGGCACCAGCGCGCCGCCTGCGCCTTCCACCACCAGCGGCCTGTCGACACTCGGCAGCGCGAGGCGATCGAGGTCGATCGTCACGCCGTCGATCTCGGCGGCCAGATGCGGCGAGCAGGGGGTGACCAGGCGATAGGCCTCGGGGAGAATGTGCCCGATCGGCAGCCCGGACAGGGCTGCGGTGCGCTCACTGTCGCTGCCGTCGTCGAGGCCGCTCTGGATCGGCTTCCAGTAGCGGGCGCCGAGCGCGCCGGCGAGGGCTGCGGCGAACACGGTCTTGCCGATGCCGGTGTCGGTGCCGGTAATGATAAAGGTCTGGGTCATGCTGCGATGGTTTCGGTTGCGGGGAGTAAAGTCGCGAGCCGGTCCGCGAGGGCGCCGATCTGGCCGGGCGACACGTTGTTGGTGATCGAGATGCGCAGGCGCGAGGTGCCTGTGGGGACAGTGGGCGGCCGGATGCCGCGCACGTCGAAGCCGCTCTCCTGCAGCGCCCCCGCCAACGCCATGGTGCGCACGTCGTCGCCGAGGATCAGCGGCAGGATCTGGGTGTCGCCCGCCAATACGCCGAGCGAGGCCAGCGCCGTGCGGGCCGCAGCGATCCGGCCCGACAGCGCCGATCGCAAAGCGTCGCCCTCCGCCACGATGCGCAGCGCCGCGCGTACCGCAGCCGCCATCAGGGGCGACGGCGCGGTCGAGAAGATGAAGGCGCGGCCCCGGTTGACGAGAAAGTCGCGCACCACGGCCGGCCCGGTAACGAGCGCGCCCTCGCAGCCCAGCGCCTTGCCGCAGGTGTGCAGCGTGATCAGGTTGGCGGTCGGCAAGCCATAGGCGAGGCCCTGCCCCTGTGGGCCGTAGACGCCGGTCGCATGCGCCTCGTCGACGAGCAGGATCGCCTCCTCGGTCGCGGCCAGCGCCGACAGCGCGGCGAGCGGCGCGACGTCGCCGTCCATGCTGTAGAGGCTTTCGACCGCGATCCACACGCGCCCCGCCCCGCCTGCACGACGCCAGGCAGCGATCGCCTCGGCGAAGGCGGGAACGTCGTTATGCGGAGCCTGCCGGGTTTCTGCGCGCCCAAGCCGCATGCCCTCATGCGCGCTGGCATGGACGAGTTCGTCGAACAGCACGAGATCGCCGCGCTGGGGCAAGGTCGCGAGCAGCGCCGCATTGGCCGCGTAGCCGCTGGAAAAATACAGCGCCGACTCGCGTCCGAAGAACGCCGCCGCCTCGGCTTCCAGTGCCTCGTGCTCGGGATGGTTGCCGCGCAGCAGCCGCGAGCCGCCCGAACCGATCGGCACCCCGCGCGCCAGCGCCGCTGCCACCGCGTCGCGCAGTGCCGGAGAGTCGGAAAGGCCGAGATAATCGTTGGACGCGAAGTCCGCGCCCTCGCGGGCGATCAGCCTGCGCCCGCGGCCGCGGGCCGCCAGATCGGCAAGGTCGCGCGTCTGTGCTTCGAATGCATGCATCGCGGCGCGGCTACACCCCGCTGCGCGCGGGTGCAATCGATCCGCTTACCTTTACCCCGCGGGGGTAAGAAAATGCTTGCACAGTTTTACCCCGGCCGGGTAAGGGGCCTGAATGACGACGTTAGCCGGTTCCAAGATCCGCCAGTTTCGCGAGGAACGCACCCTCACCCGCGCCGCCTTCGGTGCCTGGTTCGACACGCCAGGCTCGACGGTGCAGGGCTGGGAGACCGACGGCAAGCGCGCCAACACCAAGGTGATGAACCAGATTGCGGCGATGGGAATCGCCGAGCATGCGGACTGGCACGTCGCCGTCCGCGACGTGGAGAGTGCAATGGCAAGCTGGACCCCCGATAGCTGGACGCGCGCCGAAGCGCGCCAGATGCCGCAATATCCGGACAAGGGCGCGCTCGACGTGGCCACCCGGCAGCTGAGCAGCTATCCCCCGCTGGTCTTTGCCGGCGAGGCGCGCGAGCTTACCACCGAGCTGGGCAAGGTCGCGCGCGGCGAGGCCTTCCTGCTCCAGGGCGGCGACTGCGCCGAGAGCTTCGCCGAGTTCCACCCGAACAACATCCGCGACACCTTCCGCGTGATCCTGCAGATGGCGGTGGTGCTCACCTTCGCCTCCAAGCTGCCGACGGTGAAGCTCGGCCGCATGGCCGGCCAGTTCGCCAAGCCGCGCTCGGCCGATACCGAGGTAATCGACGGCGTCGAGCTGCCCAGCTACCGCGGCGACAATGTCAACGACATCGCCTTCACGCCCGAAGCGCGGATCCCCGATCCGCAGCGGATGGTGCAGGGCTACAGCCAATCGGCAGCGACGCTGAACCTGCTGCGCGCCTTTGCAAATGGCGGCTATGCCAATCTGCACCAGGTGCATAAGTGGACGCTCGATTTCATGGGCAAGAGCCCCTGGTCGGCCAAGTTCGCCGATGTCGCGGACCGGATCGGCGAGGCGCTCGACTTCATGGAGGCGTGCGGGATCAACCCCGATACCGTGCCGCAGCTCAAGGGCACCGACTTCTACACCAGCCACGAGGCGCTGCTTCTCCCCTATGAGCAGGCGCTGACGCGGCAGGACAGCCTGACCGGCGACTGGTACGATACCTCGGCGCATTTCCTGTGGATCGGCGATCGCACCCGCTTCGAGGGCTCGGCGCATGTCGAGTTCCTCCGCGGCATCGGCAACCCGATCGGGATGAAGTGCGGGCCGAGCCTGGAGCCCGACGCGCTGCTGCGCCTGCTCGACACGCTCAACCCGGGCCGCGTGCCGGGCCGAATGACGCTGATCACCCGCTATGGCCATGACAAGATCGAGGCCGGGCTGCCCAAGCTGGTCCGCGCAGTGAAGCGCGAGGGGCATCCGGTGGTGTGGAGCTGCGACCCGATGCACGGCAACGTCGTCAAGGCGGCGAACGGCTACAAGACGCGGCCGTTCGACCGGATCCTCGCGGAGGTGCGCGGCTTCTTCGCCGTGCACCGGGCCGAGGGCACCTTCGCCGGCGGCATCCATGCCGAGATGACCGGGCAGAATGTAACCGAGTGCACCGGCGGCGCGATCGCGATCACCGAGCAGGGTCTGGCCGATCGCTACCACACGCATTGCGACCCGCGGCTCAACGCGGGTCAGAGCCTCGAACTGGCGTTCCTGCTCGCCGAGATGCTCAACGACGAAATGGCCGAGCGCCGCAAGGCGGCGGCCTGATCCCCGGAGGGCGCGTTGTTCAGCGGAGCAGCGCGCCCGCCAGCGCCCACAGGCCATAGCCGAGCGCGAACACCAGCATCCAGGCGAGCACTGCGCTGCCGACGATGATCGCCAGCCGGGTACGGACCGAGAATTTCTCTTCCTTGGGCGAGGCGTTCCACCCGTCGACGACCGGCGGGGTAGCCTGAGGCGTCGGCAGCGGCGTCTTGGGAAAGGCGATCGGCGTCGCGGCGGGGCCGGACACGGCGGCGCGCAGCTCCGCGTCGCTGAGGGGAGTCACGAACTCGCAGCCATAGATGCCCGCGGTGCCCCACACGACCGATGCCTCGCGCGTCCCGATTCCGGCGATGCCGAGCGCGATCGCGTCGCCCACCTTGAGCTCGGCGCCCGCGACGACGCGGAAGCCGCCGTTCGACAGGTCCTCGATCGTCACGTCGACCGGCGCCCAGTCCGAATCGCGCAGCGTCGCTTCGAGTTCGACGCTGTGCCGCTCGGCCCAGCGTCCGTCCTGATACAGTCGTGCCGCGATACCCATAAGCGCTCCACTGGCGTGCGTTGGGCTCCGCTTTGCACGCGCAGGCGTTGCGAGGCGGTAAACGCCGCGGAAATTATCTTAAGAGTTCATGGTTAACGAAGATTTTTCGGCGACCGCGACAATTTTCGGGTTGCACCGCAACGAAGCGACACGCGGCTGCAACACGGGCCGGGCAAATGATCCCCTGTCGACGCGTTTCGTTCCCCCTCGCGTCGACTCTCCCCGAACTACACGGGGCAGTCCCACGGGGCTGCCCCGGCCTTTTCGGGATCAGGCGTAGAGGTCGACAACCTCCGCGCCTTCGCCTTCGGCCTCCAGCAGCAGTGTCCGATGACAGTGGCACGGATCGCGTTCGTAGCAGAGCAACGCGCTCGGCTTCTCCGCTGCCAGCGCGCGCATCTGCGCGACCTGCGCTTGCGCCTCGGGCAGCCCCAGCTGGACGTCATAGACCTCGCGCAAGGTCGCCACGTCGCCCTTCTTCGCCGCATCGCGCCCGCGCTTGGGGGTGCCGAGCTGCTTGAGATGGACATAGTCGATCCCCGCCTCCCGCAGGCTCGCCGCCAAGCTGGACTTGGAAAAGCCCGGGCGGCGCGACAGCGGCAGCGCGCGCACGTCGATCACCCGCTGCACGCCGGCCTTGGTGAGCGCGGCGAGGAACTCGGCCATGGTGGTGGCTTCATAGCCAATGGTGAAGATCTTCATCGGGGCTCCTTCCCAGCAAGAATGCACGGGGTCCCGACTTCGCCGCAACCGCAAACCAGGCGTTGACCGTGCGCCGAAATCCTGTTATTTCTGAAATTACAGAAATAGAGGAAGCGACGTGATCAGCGACCATCCCGACGCCAAGGCCTTCATCCTCCATTGGGGAGAAATGGGAACGCATTGGGGGGTCAACCGCTCGGTCGCACAGATCCACGCCCTGCTCTATCTCTCCGACACGCCGCTGCCTGCGGAGGACATTGCCGAGGCGCTGGGCCTGGCGCGCTCCAACATCTCCACCGCGCTCAAGGAGCTGATGGCCTACACCATCGTCCGGCGCGTCCATATCGAAGGCGATCGCCGCGACCATTTCGTCGCCGAGACCGACCTGTGGGAGTTGCTGCTGCGCATCTCCGCCGAGCGCAAGCGCCGCGAGATCGATCCCACGCTGGCGCTCCTTGCCGAACTTTCCGAACGGCTCGCAACCGACAAGCACGCACCCGAGCAGCTCCGCGAGCGGATCACGCGGATGCATCAGTTCATCACGACGCTGGGCGACTGGTACGACCAAATGCGCCAGCTGCCCAAGCCCACGCTGGTCACGCTGATGAAGCTGGGCCGCAGAATCGCAACCTTCCTCCCCGGCAAACGCGACGGATAGCCTCCGGCACGCCGAAAGGAGTTTCCCATGTCCGAACTGTCTCCCCGTCGCCGCAAGGCGGCGATCCGAGTGGCGTGCGCGCTGGCGGCCGGCCTTGCCTTCTGCCTCGCCGTCTATCTGCTGCTGACGGCCGCCAATCCCAGCGGGCTGATCAGCTTCTCCTTTCTGGTGATCCTCCCCGCCGCGGTAACCGCCTTCATCCTGGGAATCGCCGATCCGTTCCGCGAGCGCTCGCGCGCCTTCTACACGCGCAAGATCCCGGTGGCGCTCCTGGTGGCGGTGGTGTCGACCTCGCTCGTGTTTCTCTACGAGGGAATCCTCTGCATCGTCATGCTCGCGCCGGTCTGGTATGGCCTCAGCACGCTGGGCGGCTATCTCGCCTGGCGCTGGTTCGGCCCGCGCGACGAGGGGGACGGCCAGACGCTCCGCTCCACCGCGCTGCTGCTCGTGCCGGTGCTGGCGATGCAGGCCGAACCCTATGTTCCGCTGCCCATCGCGAACGTCGTCGTCAGCCGATCGATCGTAGTCGCCGCGGATCCGGCAAAAATCTGGCCGCTCGCCCAGGGCGTGGGCGCGATCGCGCCCAGCGAAGGGACGTGGAACCTCTCGCAGGACGTGATCCGCCTGCCACGCCCGGTCAGCGCCACGCTGGTCGGCGCCGGGCCCGGCGCGATCCGCTATGCCCGCTGGCAGCAGGGTCTGTCGTTCAAGGAAGTGATCACCGACTGGCAGCCGGGCAGGCGCCTATGGTGGCGCTTCCGCTTCGACAAGGACGAGATGGACGGCTGGAAGCTGCAGGACCGCCACCTGATGCCCGACAGCGCCTATTACCGGATCACCGATGGCGGCTATACGCTGGAGCCGCTGGGCGACGGCCGCACGCGGCTGACACTCACCACCCACTATCGGGTGCGGACGCCGGTCAACTGGTATGCCCGGCTGTGGGGCGAGCTGTTCCTCGGCGACGTGTCCAACAACGTCCTTGCGGTGATCGCCCAGCGGGCCGAAGCTGCGGGGGTTGCGCGCTGAGCCGTGGGGACTATGTCCGCCTGCTTCCCCGTTCCAACAGCTAGAGTTTGCCCATGCCCGGCCACGACATCCATATCATCGGCGGCGGCCTCGCCGGATCGGAGGCTGCGTGGCAGCTGGCCCAGGCCGGGCACAAGGTGCGCCTGTCGGAGATGCGCGGTTCGGGCGAAATGACCCCGGCGCATCAAAGCGACCGGCTGGCGGAACTCGTCTGCTCGAACAGCTTCCGCTCGGACGATGCGGACAGCAATGCGGTGGGCCTGCTCCACCAGGAGATGCGCGCGCTCGGCTCGCTGATCCTCACCCAAGGCGACATCCACAAGGTGCCCGCCGGCTCGGCGCTGGCGGTGGACCGCGACGGCTTCGCGGACGGCGTGACCGCGGCGCTGGAGGCGCATCCGAACATCACCATCGTCCGCGAGCGGGTCGACACGCTGCCCGCCGAGGGCCGCACCATCGTCGCCACCGGGCCGCTGACCGCGCCGATGCTGGCGGAGAGCATCGGCCGCGCCACGGGCAAGGACAGCCTCGCCTTTTTCGACGCGATCGCTCCGATCGTCCACCGCGAGTCGATCGACATGGAGATCGCCTGGTTCCAGAGCCGGTGGAACAAGGGCTCGGGCAAAGACTATATCAACTGCCCGATGTCCAAAGAGCAGTATCTCGAATTTCACGCCGCGCTGATGGCCGGCGAGAAGACCGAGTTCCGCGAGTGGGAGAATGTCCCCTATTTCGAAGGCTGCATGCCGATCGAGGTGATGGCCGAGCGCGGGGTCGATACGCTGCGCTACGGGCCGATGAAGGGCGTCGGCCTCGACGACCCGCGCACCGGGCGCTGGCCCTATGCGGTGGTGCAGCTGCGGCAGGACAATGCCAGCGGCACGCTATGGAACATGGTCGGCTTCCAGACCAAGCTCAAATATGCCGAGCAGGTGCGGTTGTTCCGGACCATCCCCGGGCTGCAGAATGCCGAGTTCGCGCGGCTGGGCGGGCTGCACCGCAACACCTTCCTGCGCTCGCCCGAGCTGCTCGACGGTACGCTGCGGCTGAAGAGCGCGCCCAATATCCGCTTCGCCGGGCAGATCACCGGCTGCGAGGGCTATGTCGAGAGCGCGGCAATCGGGATGCTGGCCGGACGCTTCGCCGCGGCGGAGATTGCTGGCGTAGACCTGCCGCCGCCGCCGCGCGAGACGGCGCTGGGGGCGCTGCTGTCGCACATCACCGGCGAGGCGGAGATCGAGACGTACCAGCCGATGAACGTCAATTTCGGGCTGTTCCCGCCGATCGAGGGCCGCACCAAGAAGGCGGATCGCAAGCGGATGTATACCGATCGGGCGCGGGCGGCGTTGAAGGAGTGGCTGGCGGCCTGAGGGGACACAGCAGTCACCCTCACCGTCCCACTGCCTTCGGCAGCGGGTCCCTCCCTCTCCCGCAAGCGGGAGAGGGCATTGGGCTAAAATCCCTCTCCCGCCGGCGGGAGAGCGAGGGAGGCGCGGAGCGCCGGAAGGGTGAGGGTGAGTCCGAGTGAACCCCTACCCCCTCACGTTTCCAGCACCGGCTCCTTCGCCATCGCCAGCGCCAGCGCACGGTGGCGCTTTTCCACCGCCTCGCCGTAGAGCGGCTCGTCGCCATCAGCGAGACTGAGCACCAGCGACGGCCCCTCCAGCCGCAACCGCGAGCGCTTGAGCGGCCGTGCGACCCCGCCGCTCAGCCGCTGGCCGAGCCGCATCGCCAGTCCCCAGCGCTTGGCCTCCGCCAAAGCCTCAGGTGAGGCCAGCCCTTCGAGCGGCACCGGGCTATCGATCGCCCCGCCCAGCGAGGTGTACAGCGCCTGCGCCACGATTGCGCGACCGGCGGCGTCGATGCCGACCCAATTGCCGTGCAGTCCGATCTCCATGCCCCGCTCGGCGCGAAACTCGGGGTTTGCTCGCCAGCCCACATCGGCGAGCAGGCAGGCGGCATGCCGCAGCCGCGCCCACTCCGTCCCGTCGCGAAACAGCGGCGCAAGCCAGGCATCGAGCAGATCGCCATGCTCCGGGAAACGGCCCGAGCGCTGGCCTTCCTCGCGGGCGGCAACGATTAGCGGATCCTGCAGCCGCTCCTCGGCAGAGAGGCGCTGGAACAGCAAGCCTTCGCGCAGGCCGTAGGCCGATACGATCGTTCCGCTGCTGCCGAGCTGCCTGGTCACTGCCACGAGCAGTGCCGCTGCATCGGCCAGCGAGGGAATGCGCGCGCTCGACAGATCAGGCACGGTCTTGAGATCGGCCTTGGTTGCGCCTTCGACGCGACGACCAAGCTCCTCCACCCGGTCGATCGCCAGCGGATAATGATGGACGATCGGCAGCGGATAGTTGCTGAGATGCATGTCGAGCTTGGCGAGCGAGCGCCACGAGCCGCCGACCATGTAGAAGGGCAGCCCCTTCCCCCGCCCCTTCCAGCCTGCCGCCTCGATCATGCGCGTGACCTCGCGCTCCAGCACACCCTTGCCGCGCGCGCGGATCGCGCCAAGGCGAAGGACGCCAAGCGGAAAGGAGACGCGATCCGTCACCGTGCCCGCAACGACGCGGACCAGCTCCAGGCTGCCTCCGCCAAGATCGCCGACAACACCATCGGCTTCCGGGATCCCCGAAAGCACGCCGAGACCGGCTGCGGTCGCTTCCTCGACGCCCGACAGCAATTCAACCTCCAGGTCGAGCGCCTTGGCCATCGCCATCAGCTCGCCGCCATTGGAGGCGTCGCGCACTGCGGCGGTGGCGACGGTGCGCAGCTCGCTCACCTGCATCTCGCGGGCAAGCAACGCGAATCGGCCCAGCGCCGCCCGTGCGCTGGCAAGACCGCCGGCATGGATCGCGCCCGTCTCGGCAAGCCCCTTGCCCAGGCCCGCCATCACCTTCTCGTTGAAGAGGATCGCCGGCAGCCGTGCCGGGCCTTCATACACGACCAGGCGGATCGAATTGGAGCCGATATCGATGATCGCCGTACGCGGCCGGGCGCCTTCGGACTGAGCGCGCGGCTTGCGGAACAGGGCCGTGGCCACCTGCTCAGCCGCCCTTCGTTGCGAGCCGGCGCTTGCGCGGCGACAGCTTGGGCACGGGCTTGCGCGCCTCCACGGCGGCGCCGCGGCCCGAAAGCGAGGGGTTGGTCATGAAATAGCGGTGCAGGTTGAATTCCCCGTCTTCACCCGGGACGATCCGGTCGTAATGGCCATCGGGCGCGAGCAGCCAGCTCTGTTCGTTGTCCAGCAGGTTGGCGACCATCACCTGGTCGAGCACCTGGTCGTGCACGGTCTTGTTGAGCAGCGGCAACATGAACTCGACGCGCCGATCGAAGTTGCGCTGCATCCAGTCGGCCGACGAGATATAGAGCTTGGCGTCGTCATTGGGCAGCGCCTTGCCGTTGCCGAACGCCCAGATGCGGCTGTGCTCCAGGAAGCGGCCGACGATCGACTTGACCCGGATATTCTCGCTCATTCCCGCGACGCCGGGCCTCAGGCAGCAGATGCCGCGCACGATCAGCTCGATCTGCACGCCCGCCGCACTCGCCTGGTAGAGCTTCTCGATGACTGCGGGGTCGACCAGCGAGTTCATCTTCGCCCAGATCGTGCCCGGCCGGCCGGCGCGGACATGCTCGATCTCCTCCTCGATCAGCGCGGTCAGGCGCTTCCGCAGATCACGCGGCGAGATGCCGAGCAGTTCCAGATGCTGCGGTTCGACATAGCCGGTGACGTAGTTGAAGATCTGCGCCGCATCGCGCCCCATCCGCGGATCTGCAGTGAAGAAGCTGAGGTCGGTATAGATCCGCGCGGTGATCGGGTGGTAGTTGCCGGTGCCGAAATGGCAGTAGGTGCGGTAGCGATCGCCCTCGCGGCGGACGACCATCGAGACCTTGGCGTGGGTCTTCCAGTCGATGAAGCCGTAGACGACCTGCACGCCGGCGCGTTCCAGCGCAGTCGCCCAATAGAGGTTCTGCTCCTCGTCGAAGCGGGCCTTGAGCTCGACCACCGCGGTCACCGACTTGCCGGCTTCGGCGGCGGCGATCAGCGCGTTGATGACGGCGGGCTGCTTGCCGGCGCGGTAGAGCGTCTGCTTGATCGCCACCACGTCCGGGTCCGCCGCTGCCTGCTGGAGGAAGCTGAGCACCACGTCGAACGTCTCATACGGGTGGTGGACGATGATGTCTTTCGCCCGGATCGCCGCGAAGCAATCGCCGCCATATTCGCGGATCCGCTCGGGGAAGCGCGCCGAGAAGGGGGTGAACTTCAGGTCCGGCCGGTCCTCGTCGACCAGCATCGACAGGTCACCGACGCCGAGAAAGCCGCCGGTCTCGGTGAGCAGCGCGTCGCTGCCGCCCAGCTCTTCCTTGAGCACCGCTTCGAGATCGGGGGCGATGCCCTCCTCCATCTCCAGGCGAATCACGCGGCCCCTGCGGCGGCGCTTGATCGCAGAGCGGAAGGTGAGGACGAGATCCTCGGCTTCTTCCTCGATTTCGATGTCGCTGTCGCGCAGCACCCGGAAGGTGGCGGCGGCGAGCATCTCGTAGCCGGGGAAGAGCAGCCCCCAGAAATGCTTGATCAGCGTCTCGATCGCGACATAGCGCGCCGGGCTGCCGGGCAGGCGGACGAAGCGCTTGAGCGTCGTCGGCAGCATCACCAGTTCCTGGATCGGCTCGCGATCGGACTTGCGCAGCAGGTTGAAGATCACGCTCGATCCCTGGTTGGGGATGAACGGGAACGGGTGGGCGGGGTCGAGTGCCTGCGGCGTCAGGATCGGGAAGATCTGCTCGCGGAAATGGTTGGCGAGCCATTGCTCGGTCTCGCCCTCGATCGCATCGGCTTCGAGCACGAAGATGTTGGCGACCGCGAGCTGGGCCCGGATGTCCACCCACACCGCCTGCTGCTCGTCGGCGAGCGTCGCGGCCTCGGCGGAGATCGCCTCCAGCTGCTGCGCGGGGGTGAGCCCGTCGGCCGAGCGCGTATCGATATTCTGGAGCTGCTGGCCCATCAGGCCCGCGACGCGGACCATGAAGAACTCGTCGAAATTGCTGCCCGAGATGGAGAGGAAGCGCAGCCGCTCCAGCAGCGGATGGGCGGGGTTGCACGCCTCCTCCATCACGCGGCGGTTGAAGGCCAGCCAGGAGAGCTCGCGGTTGAAGTAACGCGCTTCGGTGGGATCGGCGGGGGCGATGGTCGCAGGTGCGGCGGATTCGGTCATTCGCTCTCGCTATCGTCGGAATGCGTCAAAAGGCTTGCAGCCTGGAGTGTAGTCTTCACCACCGGGATCGACAAACGGCCGTCGGTCTCCATCTCCAGCACATCGGCAACGCGCAGGATGGCGACATGGCTGCGCTCGATGCGCTTGGCGATCCAGGCGATGACCGCGGGCGTGGCGTGCAGCAGGTGCCGGATGAAGGCGCGCTCCAGCAGCAGCGGGATCAGCGCATCATCGGGCGGCCCGATCTCCAGCAGCGGCGAGGCGGCGAGGCGCGAGCGCAGATCGGGCAGCGTCACCTCCCACAGCGGCGGCGCGGCGTCGGCGACGATCAGCAGCGGGCGGCGCGCGCCCTGCGCGTCGTTCCAGGCGTGGAAGATGTCGGCCTCGTCGGCGCGTTCGGCATCGTCGATGATCGTCGCGCCGTTCTTGGCAGCGAAGATCCGCGCGAGCAGGCTGCGGCCGGACTTGCGCGGGCCCACCAGCAGCGCCGCCATGACCGGCCACGTTGCCCAGTGTTCGAGCTGTTGGACGGCGCGGGCGTTCGAGTCGCTGACCAGGAAGTCCGTCTCGCTCGCCTCGGGCAGACCCAGCGGCAGGCGGAGCTGGCTCATTGCGCCTTGGGGGTCGGCGATGCTTGCGGCGCGGCGCCGCGGCGGATGCGGAGCACGCCCGGCCCTTCCTGCACGCTCCAGCCGCGCGACTCGAGTGCGGCGCGGAGAGCCGCCTGCGATCCGTCGAACGACACGCGCATCACCGAGATGCCGCCCAGCGCAAGGCTGGTGGTCGTAGCACTGCGCACGCCCGGCACGCCCCGCACGGCACTTTCCGAGGCGTTGACCGCGGCAGCATTGGGCGTTTCAACCTGCACCGAAAGCGACATGGTGCTGCTCGTCGCCCCCGGCGTGGTCTCCACGCTCGGCAGCGGCGTCGGCAGCGGGGTTTCCTCGGGCGTCGGCGCGGCAGGCTGCGCGACCGGCGGCCGCGCCGCGAGCACCGCATCGGTATGCAGCCGGCCGTCGGTCAGCGCCGCCTGATAGGCCTTGTCGATCCGAGCCACGGCGGTGTCGAAAAGCGCGTCGATCGCGTCGCCATTGTCGATCCGCAGCGCGAAACTGGTGATCGGATCCTTGTCCGGCCCATGCGTCGCCGAGAAGATGCCGACGATCGGCCCGCCCGGATAGTCGCGGCGCAGCTGCACCTCGGCAACGAGCGTGTCGACCGCGCCATATTGATCGAGGATCGTCCGCCACCAGTTGCGACCGTGGCGCAGCGTCTGGCCGGTATTGACCAGCAGCCGGTCCGCGCCGGTACCGCGCAGGCGGACATAGTCGATCGTGCTGCCCGCGGCGCGCAGCCGGTTCCAGGCGCGCGCCCAGGCGGTATCGCGCTCGAACACTTGGCCGACGCCGCCCGAATATTGCAGCGGCACCAAGAGCATCGGCGGCGAATGGGTGACCGCGATCGACACGCCCAGGATCGAGCCTGCCTTGGCGCGATCGAACTGTACGCCGAGGCTGGCGATATAGCGGTTGGGCCCGATCTGCTCGCGCTCGACGACGATGCCGGTGACGATCGCGTCCAGCGCCGAATCGGAGAGCGAGCCCGGCTTGCCGGTGAGCTGCTGCGATAGCATCGACCAGCCCTTGCGCTGCGCGATCCGCCAGCCGCCCTGACGCGCGATGTCGGCGCTCTTGCCCGAGACGTCGACTTTCACGCCGCTCACTTCGAAGCTGCCGGCGGTGCCTACGGGTGCTACGGGCGCCCCGCCCTGCCCGCGTGCCGCCATGATGCCCGCACCGGCGAGCGCGAGCGCCGAAAGGGCGCCAAGGACGGTTTTGGGACGGCGAAACTGCATGCGGGCGCCCTTTTGGCGAACCGGGCGTGGAAATCCAAGCGCGTTGTGGCTAGGGCGCTCTGCCATGAGCGACACCAAGGCGGGCGACGGCCCCTACACCTATGCCCAGGCGGGCGTTTCGATTGCGGCGGGCAACGCGCTGGTGCGCGCGATCGGCCCGCTTGCCCGTTCCACCCGGCGCGCGGGCGCGGACGCCGATCTGGGCGGCTTCGGCGGCATCTTCGACCTGAAGGCCGCGGGCTTCACCGACCCGCTGCTGGTCGCGGCGAACGACGGCGTCGGCACCAAGCTGAAGCTGGCGATCGAGCACAACCATCATGACGGCGTCGGCATCGACCTCGTCGCGATGTGCGCCAACGATCTGATCGTGCAGGGCGCCGAGCCGCTGTTTTTCCTCGATTATTATGCGAGCGGCAAGCTCGACAACGCGGTCGCCGAGCGGGTGATCGCGTCGATCGCCGAGGGCTGCCGCCAGGCTGGCTGCGCGCTGATCGGCGGCGAGACCGCCGAGATGCCGGGCATGTATGCGGACGGCGACTATGACCTTGCAGGCTTCTGCGTCGGCGCGGTCGAGCGCGACCGGCTGCTCGACGGCAAGAAGATCGCGGCGGGCGACGTGCTGCTCGGCCTCGCCTCGAACGGCGTGCACTCGAACGGCTTCTCGCTGGTGCGGCGACTCGCGGCGGACAAGGGCTGGAAGCTCGATCGCCCGGCGCTGTTCGACCAGGAGCGGCTGCTGATCGACGCGCTGATGGCGCCGACTCGGATCTATGTCGCCAGCCTGCTGCCCGAGTTGCGCAAGGGCACCATCCACGGCCTCGCCCATATCACCGGCGGCGGCCTGCTGGAGAATGTACCGCGCGTGCTGCCCAAGGGTACCCATGCCCGCATCGACGCGGACGCCTGGCCGCTGCCGCGGCTGATGGCGTTCCTGCAAGCGCAGGGCAATATCGAGCCCGAAGAGATGGCGCGCACCTTCAACTGCGGCATCGGCATGGTCGCGGTGGTCGCCGCCGACCAGGCCGGGGCCGTGTCGGCAGCGCTGACCGCCGCGGGCGAGACGGTGTTCCCCATCGGCTCGATCGAAGCGGGCGAGCGCGGCTGCACCGTGGTCGGCGGCGACGAGACCTGGAGCGCGCGCGCGCCGTGGAGCGCCACGCATCATGGGTGATTGCCGAGCGCTCGCAGAATGCGCTCCCCTCCCGCTCGCGGGAGGGGTCGGGGGAGGGGCTGAGCAGTACCGCCAGCCTTCCCTCTCCATGTCAGCCCCTCCCCTAACCCCTCCCGCAAGCGGGAGGGGAATTTGAAGAAGCGACTCGGCATTCTGATCTCGGGCCGCGGATCGAACATGGCCTCGCTGGTCGAGGCCGCCGCGGCGCCGGACTGCCCCTATACGGTCGCGCTCGTCGCCAGCGACAAGCCGGAGGCGGCCGGGCTCGCCTGGGCCGCCGAGCGCGGCGTGCCGACCTTCGCGCAGAGCCCCAAGGGCATGCGCAAGGCCGAGTATGAAGCTAAGATCGATGCGGCGCTGCGCGAAGCCGGCGTCGAGGCGATCGCGCTCGCCGGCTATATGCGACTGCTGTCCGACGACTTCGTCGCGCGCTGGCGCGGGCGGATCGTCAACATCCACCCCTCGCTGCTGCCCAAGTACAAGGGCCTCGACACGCACGCTCGTGCCATCGAGGCGGGCGATGCCGAGGCGGGCGCCTCGGTCCATATCGTCACCGAGGAACTCGATGGCGGCGAAGTGCTCGGCCAGGCCCGCGTGCCGATCCTGCCGGACGACACCGCCGACAGCCTTGCCGCCCGTGTGCTGGCCGAGGAGCACAAGCTCTACGCCAAAACGCTCGCCGACTGGCTCCGGGGCTGAGAATCTGCGGATATTTGGCCGTCATCCCGCGTTCATCCCCGTCAATACCGAACAAGGGGAAATCACGGACATGGCCAAGGACTCGGCGCTCACGCCGGAGGAAGAAGGCGGGATCGCCACGGCCGAACTCGGGCTGGTGCTGCTCGACGGCCCCAATGGCGTCGCCGTCGCGATGACCCCCGAGGCCGCCGAGGCCACCGGTCGCAGCCTGCTCGCTGCAGCCGAAGCGGCGGCGGGCCAGCGCGAACGGGGCGAAACGGGTTATTGAGACTTGTGCTGTTATGCTGCCCGCGCCGATAAGGGGCGCGGATGATCAAGGTCGCCAGCTATAACATGCGGAAGTCGATCGGCACCGACCGACGACGCCGACCGGAGAGGACGCTCGAGGTACTGCTCGAGGTCGACGCCGATGTGATCGCCTTGCAGGAGGCCGATCGGCGCTTCGGCGCGCGCGAGGCGGTGCTCACCCAAAGCCTGCTCGCCGAGCACAGCCCGTGGAAGCCGGTGCACTTCGGCATGCGCGCCCGCTCGATGGGCTGGCACGGCAATGCGCTGCTGGTCCGCAAGGAGGCTGAGATCCTCGGCTGCGCGGCGCTCCATTTGCCCACCCTGGAACCGCGCGGCGCGGTGATGGCGGATCTCCGCATCCAGGGGCAGAAGCTGCGCGTGCTGGGCATGCATCTCGACCTGTCCGGCCTTTGGCGTCGGCGGCAGGCGCATGCGATCCTCACCCAGCTGGCGGACCTCCCGCCGATGCCGACCGTGATGATGGGCGACCTCAACGAATGGAGCGCCGATCGCGGCTGCCTGCGCGACTTCGCCCAGCATTTCGCCTTCGCGGCGACCGGCAAGAGCTTCCACGCCCGCCGCCCGATGGCGCGACTCGACCGGATCATGGCCTCGCCCGAGCTCGCCTTGGGCGAGGCCGGCGTGCACCACAGCCTGGCGGCGCGCACCGCCTCCGACCACCTCCCCGTCTGGGCGGAGGTGCGGCACCGCTGATGCAGGAGACGCAGGAGAAGGAACTGCGGCTGGCGCTGGTCTGCTATGGCGGGATCAGCCTGGCGGTGTACATGCACGGCATCACCAAGGAGGTGTGGCACCTCGCTCGCGCGAGCTGCGCCGAGCGCGAGGGCACCCCGCTCCAGAGCGTCTACCGCGAGCTGATCGAGGACATTCGCGATCGCAGCGGGCTCAACCTGCGCGTGCTGATCGACATCCTGTCGGGTGCCAGTGCGGGCGGAATCAACGCGGTGTTCCTCGCGCAGGCGATCGCCACCGGGCAGTCGCTCGATCCCCTCACCGCGATGTGGCTCGACCATGCCGATGTCGACGCGCTGCTCGCCCCCAGCCAAGGCCCGTCGCACCGCTTCGCCAAGATCTGGGCCAAGCCGATCGCCTGGATGCTCTCCAACCGCGAGCATGGCGTCGAGGAGACGGTGGAAGCGGGTGCACGCGCGGAGGTACGCGAGAAGCTCGAGCGCTTCGTCCGCTCGCGCTGGTTCGAGCCGCCCTTCGGGGGCGAACAGCTGCTCAAGACGCTGCTCGCCGCGTTCGACAAGATGGCCCGGGGCCCCGCCGAGCGCCGGTTGCTGCCCGAGGGCCAGCCGCTCGACCTGTTCGTCACCGCCACCGACTTCCGCGGCCATGCCGAGACGCTGCGGCTCAACACGCCGCCGGAAGTGGTGGAGACCGAGCATCGCCTCGTCTTCAGCTTCACCGACCACGGCCGCGGCACCGGCATCGCGCATCCTGCCGCCTTGGGCTTTGCCGCCCGCGCCACCTCGAGCTTCCCCGGCGCCTTCCCGCCCCTGATGGTCGAGGAGCTCGACAAGGTGCTCGCCGATCGCGGCGAGACCTGGGCGGGGCGCGACGCCTTCCTCCAGCGCGCGCTGCCCGAGCAATGGGCGGAGAGCCGCGCCGAGAAAGCCGTGCTGATCGACGGATCGGTGCTGGCCAATGCGCCGTTCGAGCCCGCGATGGACGCGCTGCGCGAGCGCCCTGCCCGCCGGCAGGTCGACCGCCGCTTCGTCTTCCTCGACCCGACCCCGGACATGCGGTTCGACTTCTACGGCCCACGCCAGGAGCGTCCCGGCTTCTTCTCGACGCTGATCGGCGCGCTGTCCGAACTGCCGCGCAAGCAGCCAATCCGCGACAATCTCGACGCGATCGCCGCCCGCTCGGACCGGATCGAACGGATGCTCGCCATCGTCGCCGAAATACGTGCG
The DNA here is from genome assembly GCF_913774285.1 of uncultured Sphingomonas sp. Classification (GTDB taxonomy): domain Bacteria; phylum Pseudomonadota; class Alphaproteobacteria; order Sphingomonadales; family Sphingomonadaceae; genus Sphingomonas. The sequence continues at coordinate 42,026 of NZ_CAJYHX010000021.1, forward strand.
GAAGTGGAAGCACAGGTCGAGTCGCTGTTCGGCTACACGCTATGGCTGGATTACCCGACGCCCAAGCGGCTGGCTGCGTGGCGCAAGCGCGCGCAGGTCGCGGCGGCTGCCAAGGCGGGCTATGGCCATACCGCCTATGCATTGCTCAAGGTCGACGGCGCGATCGACCGGACCGCGCGGCTGCTGCAGGCGCTTGCCGGGCAGCAGGATGGGCAGAAGCTTCGCTCGCTCGGCCGCCGCCTGCGCGAGGCGGTGCGGACGCGCGGTGCCGACCGGTTCGGCGCATCGCTGCCCGGCGGCGCTTCGCCCGAAGCGCTCGATTTCCTGCGCGGCCACGACCTCGGCTTCCGTATCCGCCGCCTGCGCCTGCTCGCCCGCCGACTCGCCGAGCTTGAACAGTCCGCCCCGCGCGGCGCGATGCGGCCGATGCGCGACGCGATCTATGGCGCGCTGGCCGCCTATCTTGAGCTAAAACGCTCGGACACCTTCGCCGACCTCCAAGATCGGCTGGCGGGCGATCCCGGCGCGGTGCTCGACACGCTTGCCGAGCGGATGCAGCTGCGTGCGCTCGACCGCCAGACCGACGAGGTGCTCTCGGCCGGGTTCAGCGCACTCTCGAAGGAACTGCGGCGGCCGATGCTGCTCGCCTATCTCGGCTTCCCCTTCTTCGACATCGCCACGCTGCCGCTGCTCCAGGGCGAGGGCATGGACGAGTTCGATCCCATCCGCGTCGACCGCATCTCGCCCGAGGACGCCAAGGCGATCCGCACCGGCGGCGTCGCGGCGATGCTGAAAGGCAACCAGTTCAACAATTTCGGCGCCTTCTTCAGCCGAGCGTATCGCGAGAACGACTATCTCTGGGGCCGCCTCAACGGCGCCGACCGGCTGATCGACATCGTGCTCTCCACCCTCGACGCCGAGGCGCGGCCCGATGCCGAACATGTCGCCGCGCTCAAGCGCCGCGCCTTCCACGCCATCCTCGACGAGGAGGCGCCCGCCCTCACCGCGATCCCCGGCCTGATCGCCGAACTGCGCGCCGAAATCGGCTGAGCCTTGGCAAGCGGGCCCGCTCGGGCCTAGAAGGCCGGTCAGGATTTGCCAGGAAGGGAGCGGAATGCGGTTTCTGAAGGTGCTGTTGTGGCTCCTGCTCGGCGGCGTGATCGCCGGGTTCGTGATCTACAATGGCGAGCAGCGCGTGAGCATCCAGCTCTGGGGCGGGCTCGTCGCCGATATCAGCCTGCCGCTGCTGCTGATCGTCGTGTTCCTCGCCGGCTTCCTCCCGATGCTGGTCGCCTATCAGACGCTGCGCTGGCGGATGCGACAGCGCTTCGCCGGGCTGGAACGCGCCCTTGCCGACCTTCGGTCGATCCCCGCCACGCCTGCGCCGCGCTTCGAACCGGTCACCGAACCCGCCGCGGAGCCGCGCACATGAGCAGCCGCATCTATGTCGCGCTCGACACGCCCGAGCTGGAAAAGGCCAAGGCGCTTGCCCAGAAGGTCCGCCACCATGTCGGCGGGATCAAGCTGGGTCTCGAATTCTTCATGGCGAACGGACGCCACGGCGTGCACGAGATGGCGGAGATCGGCGTGCCGATCTTCCTCGACCTCAAGTTCCACGACATCCCCAACACCGTCGCCAAGGCGATCCAGGCGCTGCGGCCGCTCAACCCCGCCATTCTGACGGTCCACGCCGCTGGCGGCCGGGCGATGCTGGAGGACGCCAAGGCGGCCGCGCCCGAGGGCACCAAGGTCGTCGCGGTGACGATGCTGACCAGCCTCGACGGCGACGACATGACCGCGATCGGCCTCAAGCCCGATCCGCACGAGCAGGTAATGCGGCTGGCCGAACTCGCGCGCTCGGCGGGCGTCGACGGCATCGTCTGCTCGGGCGAGGAAGTGAAGGCGGCGCATGCGGCGTGGAAGGACGGCTTCTTCGTCGTTCCCGGCGTGCGCCCTGCAGATGCGCATGTCGGCGATCAGAAGCGCGTCGTCACGCCGCGCAGCGCGGTGGATGCAGGTGCCTCGATCCTGGTGATCGGCCGGCCCATCACACAGGCCGAGGATCCGGACGCAGCTGCGCGCGCAATTGCCGCGACGCTTTGAGAAAAAACGGATTTCCCCGCCTACAAGAGAGGGGAAGCTTCCGGAACGACCATGCCCCTCGCCATCCGTCCTGCCCTGTCCGCCGACCTGCCGGCGATCCACCCCGTGATCGAACGCGCCTATCGCGGTGAGACCGCGCGCCAGGGCTGGACGCACGAGGCGGACCTGATCGAGGGGCCGCGTACCAACCTCGAAACGCTGACCGCGATTGTCGAGGATGCTGCGCAAGTGCTGCTGAGCGCCTGGGAGGACGGCGCCGCGATCGGCTGCGTCAACGTGGCGAACCGGGGCGGCGGCACCGCCTATCTCGGGCTGCTCTGCATCGATCCGCTGCGCCAGGCGGGCGGTCTCGGCCGCCAGCTGATCGCCGCTGCCGAGGCACATGCCCGCGACGTCTTCGGTTGCACGCGGATGGAGATGACGGTGATCGAGGAGCGTCGCAAGCTGATCGATTACTATGTGCGCCGCGGCTATGCCGAGACCGGCGAGCGCCGCGACTTCCCGATCCCGCTCGACCCGCCGCTGTTCATGACGGTGCTGGCCAAGCCGCTGGTCTAGCGCCTACAGGGCAGACCATGCCCGCAACCGCGAAAATCTGTGGCCTGTCCACGCCCGAGACGCTCGACGCCGCCGTGGCCGGTGGTGCCAGCCATATTGGCTTCGTCTTCTTCCCGCCGAGCCCGCGCCATCTCAGCTTCGACAAGGCACAGGGACTCGCCGCGCGCGTGCCGGGGCATGTTCAGCGCGTCGGCGTGTTCGTCGACCCCGATGATGCCCTGCTCGACGCGGCGATCGCCGCAGGGCGGCTCGAGGTGATCCAGCTCCACAAGGTCACACCCGAGCGCACTGCCGCGGTGAAGGCGCGCACCGGCCTGGAGACCTGGACCGCGCTGGCGGTTAAGACCCGCGCCGATCTCGCCCCCGCCGCCGCCTTCCGCGGTGCCGCCGACCGGCTGCTCTACGACGCCAAGGCCCCCGAGGGCGCCAAGGTGCCCGGCGGCACCGGACTGCGCTTCGACTGGACCCTGCTCGACGGCTTCGCCCACCCCCTGCCCTGGATCCTGTCCGGCGGGCTGGATGCCGGCAATGTCGGCGAGGCGATCCGCGTCACGGGTGCCCGCCTGGTGGATGTCTCTTCGGGCATCGAGGCCGCGCCGGGCATCAAGGATGTGGACAAGATCGTCGCATTCCTTAAAGCCGTGGCCCGATCATGAACGCACCAAACTCCTTCCGCGCCCAGCCCGACGACCGCGGGCATTTCGGCCAGTTCGGCGGACGCTTCGTCGCCGAGACGCTGATGCCGCTGATCCTCGACCTGGAGCGCGAATACACCGCCGCCAAGGCCGATCCCGCCTTCCAGGCCGAGTTCGACGACCTGCTCGAACATTATGTCGGCCGCCCGAGCCCGCTCTATTACGCCGAGCGGCTGACCGATGCCCTGCGCGAGAACGCGCCCGAGGGCATGGGGGCCGAGATCTGGTTCAAGCGCGACGAGCTGAACCATACCGGTGCGCACAAGATCAACAATTGCATCGGCCAGATCCTGCTTGCCCGCCGCATGGGCAAGACGCGGATCATCGCCGAGACCGGCGCCGGCCAGCACGGCGTGGCGACCGCCACCGTCTGTGCCCGCTTCGGCCTGCCCTGCGTGATCTACATGGGCGCGACCGACGTCGCGCGGCAGCAGCCCAACGTGTTCCGCATGAAGCTGCTCGGCGCCGAAGTGGTGCCGGTCACCTCGGGCGCGGCGACGCTCAAGGACGCGATGAACGAGGGCCTGCGCGACTGGGTCGCCAATGTAGAGGACACCTTCTATATCATCGGCACCGCCGCCGGCCCGCACCCCTATCCGGAGCTGGTCCGCGACTTCCAGTCGGTGATCGGCCGCGAGGCGCGCGCGCAGATGCTCAAGCGCACCGGCAAGCTGCCCGACCTGCTCGTCGCCGCGATCGGCGGCGGGTCCAACGCAATCGGGCTGTTCCACCCGTTCCTCGACGATGCCGACGTGCAAATGCTCGGCGTCGAGGCGGCGGGCGAAGGGCTGGACAAGCGCCATGCCGCCAGCCTCGCGGGCGGCGCGCCGGGCATCCTCCACGGCAACCGCACCTATCTGCTGCAGGACGAGGACGGCCAGATCACCGAGGCGCATTCGATCTCGGCGGGTCTCGACTATCCGGGCATCGGGCCGGAGCACGCCTGGCTGCGCGATATCGGCCGCGTCGAGTACACGGCGGTGACCGACACCGAGGCGCTCGACGCCTTCCAGCTGCTCTGCCGCACCGAGGGCATCATCCCCGCGCTCGAGCCGAGCCATGCCATTGCGGCGGTGGCCAAGGTCGCCCGCACGTTGCCTCGCGACAAGGTGATCCTCGCCAACCTGTGCGGTCGCGGCGACAAGGACATCTTTACCGTGGCCGACGCGCTGGGAGTGCAGATGTGATGACCAAGCGCTACCAGCCTGCGCTCCCCTCCCGCTTGCGGGAGGGGTCGGGGGAGGGCCTGACCGGCCTCGCCTCGAACTGCCATCCCCTCCCCCAGCCCCTCCCGCAAGCGGGAGGGGAGCAATGACCCGGCTCGCCAACGCCTTTGCCCGCGCCGCCGAGCAGGGCCGCGCCGCGCTGGTGACCTTCGTCACCGCCGGCGATCCCACCCCCGGCGCGACCGCCGCGATCCTCGACGCGCTGATCGCGGGCGGGGCGGACGTGATCGAGCTCGGCATGCCGTTCACCGATCCGATGGCGGACGGTCCCGCGATTCAGGCAGCGAACCTGCGCAGCCTCGCCGCCGGCACCACCACCGCCGATGTGCTCGCCATCGCCACAGCGTTCCGCGCACGCCATCCGGACGTGCCGCTGGTCCTGATGGGCTATGCCAACCCGATGACCCGCCGCGGTCCGGAGTGGTTCGCCAGCGCCGCGCGCGATGCCGGCGTCGACGGGGTGATCTGCGTCGACATCCCCGCCGAGGAAGACGACAGCCTCGGCGAAGCGCTCCGCGCCGCCGGCATCGGCAATGTCCGCCTCGCCACCCCGACCACCGATGCCACCCGCCTGCCTGCGGTGCTGGGGGGCGCCTCCGGGTTCCTCTATTATGTCTCCGTCGCCGGGATCACCGGGCTGCAGCAGGCGGCTACCGCCTCGATCGAGGCTGCGGTTGCCCGCCTTAAGGCCGCGACCGATCTGCCGATCGCGGTAGGTTTCGGCGTCCGCACCCCCGAACAGGCTGCCGCCATCGGCCGCGTCGCGGACGGCGTGGTTGTCGGCTCGGCGATCGTCGAGCTGGTCGGCCGCCACGGCGCGGATGCGGCCGAGCCCGTCCGTGCCTATATCGATACGCTGAAGACGGCGCTGGTCGCCGCACGCAAGGAAGTCGCATGAGCTGGATTTCGCGCGTCCGCAACGCGCTCGCCTATGTCACCACCCGTGGCGAGGAGAGCCCCGACAATCTCTGGCACAAGTGCAAGGGATGCGGACAGATGGTCTTCATGAAGGAGTTCGAGGAGAACCAGAATGTCTGCCCGCACTGCGATTACCATGATCGCATCGGCGCGACCAAGCGCTTCGAGCAGCTGTTCGACGACGGCGCCTACAAGCTGCTGCCCAGCCCCAAGGTTGCCGAGGACCCGCTGAAGTTCCGCGACTCCAAGCCCTATACGGCGCGGATCAAGGCGGCGCGGGCGAGCACCGGCGAGCAGGACGCCTTCCAGAACGCCAGCGGCACGATCCTCGGCCACAAGGCGGTCATCGGCGTGCAGGACTTTGCGTTCATGGGCGGATCGATGGGCCAGGCGGTGGGCGAGGCGTTCATCGCTGGCGTCGAGACCGCGATCGCATCGCGATCGCCCTATATCGTCTTCACCGCTTCGGGCGGCGCGCGCATGCAGGAGGGCATTCTCAGCCTGATGCAGATGCCGCGCACCACCGTGGCGATCGAGATGCTGCACGATGCCGGGCTGCCCTATATCGTCGTGCTGACCGATCCGACCTCGGGCGGCGTGATGGCGGCCTATGCGATGCTGGGCGACGTCCAGATCGCCGAGCCGGGTGCGACGCTCGCCTTCACCGGCCGCCGCGTGATCGAAAACACGATCCGCGAGAAGCTGCCCGACGATTTCCAGACCAGCGAATATTATCGCGACCACGGCCTCGTCGACATGGTGACCCACCGCAAGGAACTGCGCGACACACTGGGCCAGCTGATCGGCCTGCTATGCGAGGCGCGCGCGGCGGCGTAATGCGTCAGGGGATGTGCAACCAGTTTGCGCTCCCCTCCCGCTTGCGGGAGGGGTCGGGGGAGGGGCTGACCGTAGCGTCGACCGGCTTCTTCCACGTCAGCCCCTCCTGCAAGCGGGAGGGGAATGGTGCCTGACTTCGCTCGCTCCACCAATCCCGCCGTACAGGCCCAGCTCGACCGGCTGACCCTGCTCTCCCCCGGCGCCGACATCCTCGGCCTCGATCGCATCACCCGGCTGCTGGAGCGCGTTGGCAACCCGCATCTCCGCCTGCCCCCGGTGCTCCACGTCGCAGGCACCAACGGCAAGGGATCGACCTGCGCCTTCCTCCGCGCTGCGCTCGAAGCGGCGGGCATGCGCGTCCATGTCTATTCCAGCCCCCACCTCGTCCGCTTCAACGAGCGGATTCGCCTCGCGGGCACGCTGATCGACGACGCCACCCTCGCGCCGCTGCTCGCCGAGGTGCTGGACGCCGGCGGCGATATCGGCGCGAGCTTCTTCGAGGTGACCACCGCCGCCGCCTTCCTCGCCTTCGCCCGCACGCCCGCCGATGCCTGCGTGATCGAGGTCGGCCTGGGCGGGCGGCTGGACGCAACCAATGTGGTGCCCGCGCCGATCGCGACAGGCATCGCGCAGCTCGGCATCGACCATCAGGCATTCCTGGGCGACACGCTGCCCCAGATCGCCCGCGAGAAGGCGGGCATCGCCAAGCCCGGCGTGCCGCTGGTGACGATGCGCTACGATCCCGAGATCGCCGAGGTAGTTGCGGCGGCAGGCGTGCCGGTGCTCGCACAAGGCACGGCGTGGGACTATGCTGTGAAGGGTGGCCAACTCACCTACCGCGACGCAAAGGGCACAGTGGAGACCCCGCTGCCGACGCTGTCCGGCCCGCACCAGCCCGGCAACCTCGCGCTCGCCATCGCGATGCTGCGACACCAGGACACGCTCGCCATCCCCGATAGCGCGCTCGCCGTCGCGGCGACCGGCGCCCGCTGGCCCGCGCGCATGCAGCAGCTCGACGACGGCCCGCTGACCGCGCTGCTCCCGGCCGGTACGCCGGTGTGGCTGGACGGCGGCCACAACGCCGCTGCCGGCGCGGCGATTGCCGGCACGGTGGCCGAGGTTGCTGCCGACCGCCCGTGCCACCTCGTGCTGGGCATGCTCGCCAACAAGGACCCGGAAGGCCTGGTCACGCCGCTCGCCGCCCGGCTGGCGAGCGTAACCACCGTGCCGATCCCCGGCCATGCCCATCATGCGCCCGCCGAGCTTGCGGCGCTGGTTCGAGGCTTGGGCGTACCGCTCGCCGACACCGCGGCGGACGTAGGGAGCGCGCTCCGCGTCATCGCCGCGCGCATCGAGGGCAGCCAGCCGAGCGCCGTGCTGATCCTCGGCTCGCTCTACCTTGCCGGCGTCATGCTGGAAGCGAACGGCGAATTGCCCGACTGACAAACCGGCGCGCCTTATTGCGATTGACTATTAATAACAGAATGCGATGATTGCTCCGACGCCCATCGGAGAATCACATGCAGCCGTCCGTCCAGACCCTTGTCACTGCCCTGCCCCAGCTCCAGCCCGAGGATCCGGGCGTGCGGCTGCTGCTGTTCGGCGTCCGCCAGACCGGCGGCAACGGGCTGCACGATGCGAGCACCGCGCACGCCTTCCTCGTCGCGTTCGGCAAGGGCTTTCGCCGCCCGCTGATGCTGCTCCGCACGCTGATGCACGAGATGTCGGTGATGGCGACCGGCCCGGTGCAGATCGCGCCCTGGTGCTGCCCGCGCATGACCGCGGCCGAAGCGGCGCTGGTCGGCGCGCTGGGCAAGGTCCGCACCAATCCGGAGGCCGCCGCGCTGCTGCTCGCCGACCTGATCGGCGTTCGAGACGCAACCGGGCTGCTACCGACCGCGCACGCGCTCGCGCAGAGCTTCGCCGACCTCGCGCTGCCGCTGGAGCCCTGAGCGCCTAGCGCGCCTGCCCCGCGCTGCCGATCGAGCGGTCGACCAGCCCGCTGCGCATCATCCACCAATAGAGCGCGACGCCCGGCAGCGCGATCACGGTGGTGAACAGGTAGAAGTTCACATAGCCCATCGCCTCGATCAGGCTGCCCGCCGTCGTGCCGGTGATGAACCGGCCGACGATGCTCGCCCCGGCCGAGATCAGCGCATATTGCGCGGCAGTGAAGCGCAGGTCGGTCAGCGCCGAGAAATAGGCGATCACCGTCACCCCGCCGATGCCGCTGGCGATGTTCTCGAAGCCGATCGCGCCCGCCATGCCGAGGTTGGAATGCCCCGCCGCCGCGAGCGCCGCGAAGCTCAGGTTGGAGACTGCCATCAGCAACAGGCTCAGCATCACCGATCGCTTCATCCCCATCCGCGCGTACAGCACGCCGCCAAGAAAGATGCCGAGCATGTACGCGAGGAAGCCCAGCGACACGTCGTAGAAGGCGATTTCGTCGTTCGAGAAGCCGAGATCGTTGAACAGCAGCCGGAAGGTGAGGTTAGCCAGCGTGTCGCCGATCTTGTGGACCAGAATGAACAGCAGCACGATCAGCGCGCCTTCGCGGGCGAAGAACTGGACGAAGGGTCCCCAGATGCCCTTTGCCACGGTCGCGACGCTGCGGCGCTCGGCCGGCGCGCGGTGCCGCTCGGGCTCGCCGACGATTAGGCCCGTGAGAATGGCGGGGAGCGCGAACACCGCGCAGGCAGCGTAGCCCGCGGTCCAGCCCGCCTGCCCCGCCACGACCAGCGCGATCGCACCCGCCGCGACCGAGCCGATCCGCCAGCCATATTGCGACATCCCCGAGCCATAGCCGAGCTCGTGCGGCTGGAGCACCTCGATGCGGTAGCCGTCGATGACGATGTCGTAGGTGGCACCCGCCGCACCCATCAGCACCGCGGCGGTCACCATCGGCCAGATGTTGGTCGGGTCCGGCACGACCAGAGCGAGGTTGATCGTCGCTGCAACGACCAGCAGGCCCGCCACGATCAGCCACGAGACGCGCTGGCCCAATCGCCCGAGGATCGGGATCGGCACGCTGTCGACGATCCATGCCCAGAGGAACTTGAAGTTGTAGACGAGGATGGCGAGCGTGAACGCCGTGACCGTCGACTTGTCGATGCCGGTCTGGGCAAGCCGCGTGGTGAGAGTCGCCCCGATCATCGCGAAGGGGAAGCCCGAGGACACACCGAGCGCGAACGAGGCGAGCGGCCCCTGCGCGAAATAGGGCCGCACGCCTTCGGGCAGGTCCGCGCGCCAATCCACCGGCGCAGCCCTGCGCGCGAGCAGGAACGCGACGACGAACGCGGCAAGCGCCGCGCCGCCGCCCCAGTCGAGCGACAGCGTCGCGCCCGCCAGCGACTTGGGCGGCGAGAACAGCGTGAACAGCACCGCAAGCGCGAGCAGCGCGGCCCCGACGAGGCCCCCGGCAACGAGCAGGCTCGCCCCGCCGCGCCGGCGCCAGGCGATGCTCAGCACCAGCGTCGCACCCAGCGCGAGCAGGCCGAGCAGGAAGGTCATCGACGGCGCGAGCTTGGCGACGCCGTCGCTCCAGCCCGAAGCGAAGCCATAGCCCGGCACCCCCGCACTGCCGACCCGTGCCCAGGGCACCGCCAGCAGCGCGAGCCCGGTGACAAGCGCCGCCTGGGCAAGGACATAGAAGGTGCTGGCGCGGTCGTTCGCCGCGATGGGGGCTTGTTGGTTCGGCATGGAGGCGCGAAACTAGCCGAAAATTCGGGAGAGGATAGCCATGAACGCACCGACGCAGGGCCAGCGCGCGCTGGCGGCGATGCTGGCGCGGGGCGGCGACGCCGGTGCGGGGCCGATAAGTCACGTCTGCGCAAGTGTTTACACCAGCCCCGAACGCTTCGCCGCCGAGCAGGCCCGCGTCTTCGGCCGGGCGCCGCTCGTCCTCGCGCCCTCCGCCTTGCTGCCCGAGCCCGGCATGGCGGTGCCGCATGACGGCTTCGGCAAGCCGCTGCTGATCACCCGCGACAAGCAGGGCGAAGCGCATGTGTTCCTCAACGTCTGCCGCCATCGCGGCACGCGGCTGGTGGAAGGGTGCGAGGCCGTGACCACCCCTCGCCTCGTCTGCCCCTATCATGCCTGGAGCTACACGCTCGATGGTCGCCTCGCCGGCGTGCCCCGCGCCGAGGCATTCCCCGGCCTCGACAAGGCCGCCTTCGCGCTCCGCCGCCTGCCCACCCACGAAGCCGGTGGGCTGATCTGGTTCGCTTTCGACGAGGCCGCCGACTTCGCCCATGCCGACACGCTGGCGCAGGACTTCGCCGCCTTCGATCTCGTCGGCCAGCATTGCTTCCGCCGGCGGACCCACCGCGTGCCGGCCAACTGGAAGCTGGTGATGGACGCCTTCCTGGAGAGCTACCACATCCAGCGGCTCCACGCTGGCAGCATCGCGCCCTATTTTCAGGACGGCGTCTCCGCCGCGGACCGGATCGGTCCGCACCAGCGCTCGGCCGTGGGCCGCGCCGCCAGCATCGCCGCGCTCGAGTCGGAGGACTGGCCTACCCTGCGCGGCGCGATCACCTATACCTACCAGATGTTTCCCGGCGCGGTGCTCGCGGTCAGCCCCGACTATATCAACCTGATGGTGCTGATGCCGCGCGCTGTCGACGAAGTCTGGGTCGAGGATTTCATGCTGATCCCAGAGGCCCCCGCCACCGACAAGGCGCGCGACCATTGGGAGCGCAGCTGGCAGCTGCTCGACGGCGGCGTGTTCGCGTCCGAAGATTTCCGGGCCTGTGCGCTGGCCCAAGAAGGGCTCGCCGCGGGCGCCATCGAGCAGGTAACGCTCGGCGGGCTCGAACAGGGGGTCCGCGTTTTCCACGATGCGGTCGATGCGTGGGTTTCGTGCGACAACATGCCCGTGATCGGTGCGACTCGCCCCTTCGGTCAGGCTTCTGTTCAGGAAGAGGTGCTATAACACCGGGATCGACCAAAGGAGTTCGCCATGTCCCGTACCCGCACCGCTACCGCCACGAAGCAGGCCTCGCCGCAGGAAATGGTCGCGAAGCTGGCGGTGCTCGCCTCGGTGTTCGCCTGGGCCGGGGTGGTCGTGACGCTGTTCGTCCACTGATCGGCGTCAGCCGCCCAGGAACAGGTTGAAACTGCTGGGCAGGCGGCGCGGTATCTTGCCGCCTTCCAGCACCGCCTCGATCGCATCGATCGCCAGTACCAGGTCGCGTTGCGCATATGGCTTCCCGAGACACCCGGCCGCCAGCGCCCGCGCATCCGCCGGGCAAGCGCCGGTCACGAACAGCACTGGCACGCCACGCGCAAAGGCGATGCGCGCAACTTCGACCCCGCTGCCGTCGGCGAGGTTGATGTCTGCCAGCACCAGGTCGAGCACCTCGTGCGAGTCGACGATCCGAGTCGCATCCGCCACCGAGTCGACCGTCGCGACAATGGTGAAGCCCGACTCGCGGAGGAAATGCTCGGTATCGAACGCTACCAGCGGCTCGTCCTCGACGACGAGCAGATGTTCGATCCGCCGCTTCTTCCTACCGAACAACATCCCAGTTGGGCCCCCGAATCAACCGCTTGGCACAGCCCGTAACGCGCGAGTCACAAACTGGCACCGTATATATTTTTGCCAGCCCCGCCGAAATCGCTATAGCGCTGCGGTGTCTGACTCCAAGCCTATCAAAACCGCCGGTACGCCGCAGCGTATCGCCAAGCTCCTCGCCCGTGCCGGCATCGCCTCGCGGCGCGAGATCGAACGGATGATCGACGAGGGGCGCATCGCCCTGAACGGCACCACGCTCGATACCCCCGCGACCATCCTCACCTCGCTGCACGGCGTCACCGTCGACGGCAAGCCGGTGGCCGAAGCCGCCCCGGCGCGGCTATTCCGCTATCACAAGGCCGCCGGGCTGCTCACCGCCGAACGCGACTTCACCGGCCGCCCGACCATCTACGACAATCTGCCCGAGGGGCTGCCGCGCGTGATCCCGGTGGGCCGGCTCGATCTGAATACCGAGGGGCTGCTCCTCCTCACCACCGACGGCGAACTGAAGCGCGAGTTGGAGCTGCCCTCCACCGGGGTCGAGCGCAGCTACCGCGCCCGCGCCTATGGCCAGGTGAGCCAGGAACAGCTCGAGGATCTGATGCTCGGCATAGAGATCGAGGGCGTCCAATATGGCCCGATCAACGCCAATATCGAACGCCGCACCGGGGCCAATCTCTGGATCGAGATGACGCTCACCGAAGGCAAGAACCGCGAAGTCCGTCGCGTGCTGGAGCATCTGGGGCTCCAGGTCAGCCGGCTGATCCGCACCCGCTACGGCCCCTTCTATCTGGGCGACCTGCCGGCGGGCGACGTCGACGAGATCCGCCAGGCCGATCTGATCACCTTCCGCACCGTGCTGGGCAAGCCCGGCGGCGGCAAGGCGGCATCGAACTTGCAGTTTGCGGTGCGCCAGCGCGTGGTCGAACCGGTGGAGAAGCCCGCCAAGATCGAGCCCGAAGGCCGTCGCCGCATCGCCAAGCCGGCGCCGGTGGCCAAGGGTCCCGTGTTCACCGCCCGCGCGACGCCCGCGGCCAAGCCGAAGGCGGGCGAGGAGCGCCCGCACACCGGCGGTCGGCTCGGCGTGCGCGAGGGCAGCGCGGATGGCGTGGGCAAGCCTGCGCGCGCCGCCCGAGCCAAGTCCTTCCGCGACACCCGCGAACCGCGCGCCGGCGACCTTGTCGATCGGCCGCGCGGCCGCCGCGACGCGCGCGGCGAACAGGGTGCCGAGCGCCCGCGCACGCCGCGCGACGGCGAGCGGAGCTGGACGCGCGGCGGCGAGCGCGAGGAGCGCGGCCGCCCGGCGGGGCCGTCGCGGTTCGGCGGTACCGACGGGGATCGCCCGCGCGGCCCCAGGACGGCACGACCGGGCAGCGACTCCCCCGAACGCGGCCGCGCGCAGCGGCCCGCCCGTTTCGGAGGCGACGAGGGTGAGCGCCCGCGCGGTCCGCGCACGTCGCGTCCGGGCGGCGACACCGGCGAACGCGGCCGTGCGCCTCGCCCCACCCGCTTCGGCAGCGACGAGGGTGAGCGCCCGCGTGGTTCACGCACGCCTCGGCCGGGTGGCGACACCGGCGAACGTGGCCGCACGCCTCGGCCGTCGCGGTTCGGCGGTGACGAGAGCGAGCGTCCTCGCGGCCCCCGTACGCCGCGGCCGGGTGGCAACACCGCGTCGGATCGACCGCGCACGCCGCGACCCGGCGGTGGCGGCGATCGGCCGCAGCGGCCCGGCGGTCCTGGGCGTCCGCCGCGGGGGCGCGGCTGATGCGGATCATCGCCGGAGACTGGCGCGGCCGTCCGCTCGCCGCGCCCAAGGGCGACACCACCCGCCCCACCGCCGATCGCACCCGCGAGGCGCTGTTCTCGATGCTCGCGTCGCGGCTCGGCAGCTTCGAGGAACTGGCGGTCGGTGACTTCTTCGCCGGATCGGGCGCGCTGGGGCTGGAAGCGCTGTCGCGCGGCGCCGCCTCGTGCCTTTTCGTCGAGCAGGACCGGGCGGCGCTCGATGCACTCAAGGCCAATATCGCCAAGCTCGGCGCCAAGGGCACCGATGTCCGGCCGGGTTCGGTAATGGCGCTGGGCCCCGCCCGCGCGCCGCTCGACCTGATCCTGATGGACCCGCCCTATGGCACCGGCGCCGGGATCGTCGCGCTCGACAAGCTGGCCCGGCTCGGCTGGACGGGACCGGGCACGTGGATCAGTATAGAGACGGGCAAGACCGAGGATGTCGAACTCGCCGGCTTCGTGGTCGATGCCGATCGCGTCTACGGCAAGGCAAAACTGACCCTGCTCCGCCCGGAATGATTCCGGAGCCAGGCATGGAGGGTGTCGCGCCTGCGCTGCTCCATGCCTGGCTGGCCGGCAGGTCGCTCGCCCGCGGCCTCCCGGCGCCGGTAGTGGATCGCGGCGGCTACCGGGTCGATACCCGCTCCGACAGCGAATATTGTCGCTGGGTTTTCGCCGCGCCACATCCGGGCGTCGCGGCGCTGGCCCGCGACGTCGATCAGCCTGCGCGTCTGATCAAATTGTGCGGGGCGGACGATGCGCTGCGCCGACTACTGCCCGATGGCTGGCAACTCCACGCGCCCGCCTTCTTCATGCAGGCCGGAAACTGGCCCGCGTCGCCCGCACTTCCGGCAGGCTATCGGTGCGAGTCGTCGCGAGCGGGCCCGGTCTGCCATGTCGCGATCCTCTGGGCGGAGGGCACCCTGGCCGCCTCGGGCTATGCGGCGGAGACCAGCGAAGCATTCGTCTTCGATCGGATCGTCACCGCGCCAGCCCATCGGCGGCGAGGATTGGGCGCTGGCGTGATGGCCACGCTACGGGCGATGCGCACGCGCCACGACATCCCCGAACTGCTCGTGGCAACCGAAGAAGGACGATGCCTTTACCAGCGCCTCGGCTGGCGGGTGCTCTCGCCCTATGCCACGGCCGAGCGTGCTACCTAGCGGCGGCGCGTCAACAGCAGCCCGATCAGGCTGAGACCGGCGGCGCCTGCCAGATACCAGCCGACCATGCCGATGCCGCCGCGCTCGACCAGGGTCTGCGCGATCAGCGGGGTAAGCCCGCCGCCGAGGATACCGCCCAGGTTGAAGGTCACCGAAACGCCGGTGTAGCGGACCTGTGCCGGGAACAGGCTAGGCAGCCAGCCGCCGAGCGGGCCATAGACGAAGCCCATCACGAACAGCCCGACCGCGAGCCAGGCGAACACCGCGAGCAGCGACCCCGGCACCAGCAGCACCGGCATCGCCAGCCCCAGCGGCACCATCGCGACGCAGCCGAGCGCCAGCACGAGGGTCGCGCCGCGCTTGTCGGCCAGCCAGCCGGCGACACCGATACCCAGCGCCATGAACAGGATCGCGGCCAGTTCGGCGCCGAGGAACGCCGCGCGCGGATAGCCGAGCGTCTTGGTGCCGAAGCCGATCGCGAACAGCGTCGCGACGTAGAACAGCGCGAAACAGGCGACGGTACCCAGCGTCCCCGCCAGTATCGCGCCGAGATGGTTGCGGAGCAGCTCGCCCAGCGGCACCTGTGGCGGCGGGGCATGCTCGGCCGCCTCGACGAAGGCCGGAGTCTCGGCGATGCGGAGGCGCACCCACAGACCCAGGCCGACCAGCGCGGCGCTCGCCAGGAACGGCAGGCGCCAGCCCCAGTCGCGGAAGGCGTCGTCGGTCAGGAAGGCGCCGAGCAGCAGGAACAGGCCGTTGGCGGCGATGAAGCCCACCGGCGCGCCGAGCGGCGGGAAGCTGCCATAGCGGTACGCCCAGCCCATTGGCGCATATTCCACGGCCAGCAGGCTCGCCCCGCCCCACTCGCCGCCCAATCCCAGCCCTTGGCCGAAGCGGAGCAGGCAGAGCAGCAGCGGCGCCACCCAGCCGATCATCGCATGGCCGGGCAGGCATCCGATCAGCACGGTCGAGAGGCCCATCAGCATCAGCGAGGCGACCAGCGTGGACTTGCGCCCGAGCCGATCGCCAAAATGGCCGAACACCAGCCCGCCCAGCGGTCGCGCGAAGAAGGCGACGCTGAAGCTGGCATAGGCCGCGACCTGTTGCAGCCAAGGCTCCTGCGCCGGGAAGAACAGTGGGCCGAACACCAGCGCCGTCGCCGTCGCGTAGATGTAGAAATCGTAGAACTCGACCGACGTCCCCACCAGGCTCGCGAACAGGATGCGCCGGTGGGAGGCGGGCGTGGCGGCATGGGCCATGTGCGATCCTCCGGCCGCCTCACTCGGGCCAGTCGTCGCGCGGGTCAAGCCGCGTTCAGCGCAGCGACAGTTTCGGCTCGGTATCGAACCCCTGCACGCGTTTCACCGGAAATAGGGAGTCGGATATGCGCGAATCGCCCATCAAGCGTCTGGTCTATGCGGCCGTCTTCAGCCTGCTCGCGGGCGTGCTGGTCGCCGCCTATAATCCCGTCGATCATGTGAAGGCGGATCTCCGCGCCGATACCAGCGGCGTGCGGGCCAGCCTGCACCTCGCCGCACACGATCTGCTGCGCGGCTGATGCGAAAAGGGCGGGACCCCGGTCCCGCCCTTATGATCAGTGGATGCCGAAGAGGCGGATGCCGGTGAGCATCAGCCAGTAGAGCCCGCCGGACAGCAGCATCGCCGCAGGCAGCGTCATCAGCCACGCCAGCGCCATGTTGCGGATCGTCCGCACCTGCAGCCCCGCACCGCTGCCGACCGACGCGCCCGCCACGCCCGACGACAGGATGTGGGTGGTAGACACGGGAACGCCGAGATGATCCGCCCCCATGATCGTGGCGGCGGCGACGATCTCGGCAGCCGCGCCCATGCCATAGGTCATGTGCTGCTTGCCGATCTTCTCGCCGACGGTGACGACGATCCGCTTCCAGCCGATCATCGTGCCCAGCCCCAGCGCCAGCGCGACGACGATCTTCACCCAGAGCGGAATGAAGCGCGTGCCGCTTTCCAGGCTGTCCTGATAGGCCTTCAGCGCCTTCAACTCTTCCGGCATGAAGCCCTCCGGCTTCTTGGTCGCGAGCTTGCTGGTATCCAGCACGAGATACATGTCGTTGCGGATGTTCGAGCTCGCGCGCGCCGGCACCTTGCTGAGCGAGCCATAGCTCGCCACCTGCTCGGTCAGCGACTGGGACAGCGCCTCCAGCGCGGCGTACACCTTCGCCCCCTCGGCCTTGCGGTGCTGCAGCGCATCGGTGAGGGTCGTGCGCGCCTGGGCCGGCGTCAGCCTCGCGCTGCCGCTGCGGGCGTCGAAGACGCTGGTGGCCGCGTGCGAGGTCTGGACGAAGGCCGCGGTGGCGCTCGTCGGCAGCGTGCGGTTGAGGGCATAGGCGGTGGGGGCGCAGCCGATCAGGATCAGCATGATCAGCCCCATGCCCTTCTGGCCGTCATTGGAGCCATGGAAGAACGAGACTGCCGTGCAGGTGCCAATCAGCAGCGCACGGATGCCGTGCGGCGGCGGCGCATTGCCTTCCGGCGCCCGGAACAGCGTCTTCCGCCTGGACAGCGCGACGCGCATCACCACGATCAGCAGCAGCGCGCAGGCGAAGCCCATCAGCGGGCTCCAGAACAGCGCCGAGAACACCTTGGTCGCCTGGCCCCAGTCGACCCCGGCGGTGCCGCCGCGCGATCCGCTGAGGATCAGCTGGTTGGCGAAGCCCACGCCCAGCACCGAACCGATCAGCGCATGGCTGGAGGAATTGGGCAGGCCGACATACCAGGTCGCCAGGTTCCAGAGCACGGCGGCGAGCAGCAGCGCGAAGATCATCGCGAAACCGCCCACCGAGCCGACATTGAGGATCAGGTCCACCGGCAACAGGGTGACGATGGCATAGGCGACCGCGCCGCTCGACGTCATCACGCCGAGGAAATTGAAGAAGCCCGACCAGATCACCGCCAGCTGGGCGGGCATCGAGTTGGTATAGATCACCGTCGCCACCGCATTGGCGGTGTCGTGGAAGCCGTTGACGAATTCGAACCCCAGCGCGATCAGCAGCGCGAGGCCCAGGAAGGCGAACACGCCCAGCGCCAGCTGCTCGCCCGCCTCGCGGGTGTCGACGACGATGCTCCATCCGGCAAAGGCCAAGCCGCCCACCAGAATGGCGACGAACAGCAGCTTGGCTATGGGGTGGGTTTTATCGGTGAATCGGGGACTTCGCGGCAATTCTGCCGACGGAGCCTGGTCCATTGCTAGCGTCGCCATGATGTTAGCGCCTTTGCGGATGGCTTGTGACGGGGTGATGACAAAGCCGGGAGGACACGGGGCTCAGCGCAGGCATTCGGTGTGCCGGATACGCACCACCTTGCCGCTTTGATCCCGCTCCTCCTGGCGGCCGGGCACGCAGCCGGGCGCGCGCGTCTGCGGCGCCCGCCATGCAACCACTGCCGCGACGATGGCGAGCGTCAGCACCGCTGCCAGCCGGACCTTTGTCCGGCGAGAGGAAAACCAGTTTGCCATGGGTTAATCTGGCGCCGCCCATAGGCGCCGCATTGCGCCAGGGCAATCCGCCGTGCGACGCCCTGCTACGGAATTCGGGTTAGCGGCAGTGAGACTGCCGCGCGCTGTTCAGAAGTCGAGCTGGGCGAACACCCGCGGCCCCGAAGGCGCACCGCCGCCGGCTACCCGCACCATCCAGGCCAAGCCGAGTTCCAGACCCGATCGCGGGCTGCGATAGGTCACGCTCGGCCCCGCATAATGCTGGCCGGCGGGTGCTGCATCGTCGTCTCCGGCAAGCCGGGCGGCGCGCCCCGACAGTTCGATACCGTACCAGAACGGGGCAGGCCCGTGCTGGATCGAAGCGACATAGGCGATATTGGCGCCCGCCTCGCCATCGTCGCGGCGGTGGCGGAGCATGAGATTGGCCTGGAGCCACCAGCGCGCAGTGCGGGACTCGGCGATGCCGCGCAGCTCGGCACCGGCATAGCGCCCAACGCGGTCCACCGAGACCTGGCCCATCAGACCAAGCCCGACTGGCCGGTCTTCCGGTTCGACCAGGCGCACCAGCGCAACCGCGGAAAGGCCATCCAGCGCGAGATGCCCGTCCACCGCCTCCACCTCGGCGCCCACGCCCAGCGCCCAATGCCGGCCGACGCCGCGGCCGATCTCGAGCTCGTGGCTGTCGGCGCCGCCATAGGCGCCCGAATATTGCAGCTGCCACTCACCCGCTTCGGGTTCGAGCTGCTCGATCTGCTCCGGGCCGCTCTGGGCACGCGCCGCGAGCGGCACCGCCAGCGCGGCGATCGCCCATGCCCAGCGTCGCCTCATGCGCGATCGACCTCGCTCGGTCCGTCGCCGCGATCCTCGGCGGCGTGCGGCGCGGGATCGGCGACGGCCCTGGGGCGCCCGTAGAAAAAGCCCTGCGCCTGTTCGCAGCCCATTTCGCGCAGCGCCTCGGCCGCGGCCGGGGTTTCGACGCCCTCGGCGGTCACCGGCATGCCGAGCGCGCGTCCAAGCCCCGCCACCGCGCGCACGATCTTGCGGCTCTCCGCCGAGTCCATCGTGCGGACGAAGGAGCTGTCGATCTTGAGGTGGTTGAAGCGCAGCTGGCGCAGGTGCGACAGGCTCGAATAGCCCTTGCCGAAATCGTCGAGCGCGATGCGGATGCCGGTGCGCTGGAGCGAGCGGAACAGCTCGCTTACCGCGTCAATGTCCTCGATGATCGCATTCTCGGTCACCTCGACGATCAGCCGTCCCGGCGCGAAACCGGTTTCGCTGAGCACCGCGAGCAGTCGTGCCGACAGCCAGGGATCCTTGAGCTGGATCGGCGAGATGTTGATCGACAGGGTCGCATCGGGCGGCCAGTCGCGAGCGGCGATGCACGCCTGGTGGAGGATGCGCACCGAAAGCATGTCGATCAGGCCGATATCCTCGGCAATCGGGATGAAGTCGTCCGGCGCGATCATGCCGCGCGTAGGGTGCTGCCAGCGGGCCAGCGCCTCGTAGCCGACCACCCGACCGTCGGCGAGTGCCATGACCGGCTGGTAATAGGGCAATACCTCGCCCCGCTCGATCGCGCCGCGAAGGTCGGCCTCCAGCGCGGCGCGCGCGCGCAGCCGCGCATCCATTTCGGTCTGGAAGAAGCGGCAGGTGCCCCGCCCCGCCCGCTTGGCCTCGTACATCGCGACATCGGCGGCACGAAGCAATTCGTCGGCCTGGAGCGCATCGTTCGGGCTGCGCGCGATGCCGATCGTGGCGCCGATCTCGATCCGGCGATCGCGGACCTGATAGGGCGCGCTGAGCCCGCGGATGATCCGCGTGGCCAGCCTTTTGGCGGTATCGCTGCCGTCGCCATGCACCAGCGCCAGCACGAATTCGTCGCCGCCCACCCGCGCGAGCAAGCCGCCGCGCGCCAGCTTCGCCAGCCGCTCCGCGACCTGCACCAGCACGGCGTCGCCGGTGTCATGGCCATGCACGTCGTTTACCGGCTTGAAGTGATCGAGATCGATGCAGAACAGGCTGCACTGCGTGCCGTCATCGGCCGCGCGCTCGATCAGCAGGGGCAGTTCGTCCTGCAGCACGCGGCGATTGGCAAGGCCGGTCAGCGGATCGTGCCGGGCCAGCTGGTTGGCGCGCGCCTCGGCGGCTTCGCGTTGGTCGATCTCGCGGGCAAGGTCTGCGGCGCGGCGCACCGCGAGCACGATGAAGCCGATGCCCGATAGCGCGAAGGTGAAGAAATATTCGTCGAGCTGCCACGCCTCATGCGCGGCCATGAACGCGAGCAGCTGCTCGAACATGTCGGTCCGGTCAAACACCATCGCGATCGCGGCCGCGACGCCGAGCAGCACCGCCGCCTCGATCGGGCGGATGACATGGCGGTGAGTCTGTTTCGGGGGCCGGCGCATGCTGTCTCCGTGGCCGGGGGGCCTTATTCATTGTAGAGAGGTTATGAAAATCGCTGCTTCCGTAGCGTTACGGAGGCTACGGGCCTTGCGGGTGCTTGCCCCCGGCGGCGGCGTTCCCTAGTTGTTCACGGATGTCGCTTGCCCCTACTCCCCAGGACACCCCTTATCTGCAGGGCCTGAACGAACCCCAGCGCGAGGCCGTGCTGACCACCGAGGGCCCGGTGCTGGTGCTGGCCGGCGCGGGCACGGGCAAGACCGCGGCGCTCACCGCGCGGCTGGCGCACCTGCTGTGGACGCGAAAGGCCTATCCGTCGGAGATCTTGGCGGTGACCTTCACCAACAAGGCCGCGCGCGAAATGCGCGAGCGGGTCGGCCGGCTGGTCGGCGAGGCGGTGGAGGGCATGCCCTGGCTCGGCACCTTCCACGCGATCGGCGCGAAGATGCTGCGCCGCCATGCCGAGCTTGTGGGCCTGCAGAGCAACTTCACCATCCTCGACACCGACGACCAGCTCCGCCTGCTCAAGCAGCTGATCATTGCCAACGATCTCGATGAGAAGCGCTGGCCGGCGCGCCAGTTGGCCGGGCTTATCGACGGGTGGAAGAACCGCGGCATGATCCCCGCCGACCTCGATGCCGGCGAGTCCGAGAGCTACGCCAATGGCCGTGGCCAGTCGCTCTATGCGCAGTATCAGGAGCGGCTGCGGCTGCTCAACGCCTGCGACTTCGGCGATCTTCTCCTGCACATGCTCACCATTCTTAAGACGAATCGTGAGGTTCTGGAGCAGTATCAGAAGCGCTTCCGCTACATCATGGTGGACGAGTATCAGGATACCAACTCGGTCCAGTATCTCTGGCTGCGGCTGCTCGCGCAGGAGCGCAAGAACATCTGCTGCGTCGGCGACGACGACCAGTCGATCTACAGCTGGCGCGGCGCGCAGGTGGAAAATATCCTGAAGTTCGAGAAGGACTTCCCTGGCGCCGTTGTGATCAAGTTGGAGCAGAATTACCGCTCCACCCCGCACATCCTCGGCGCCGCCTCGGGCGTGATCGCCAACAATGGCGGGCGGCTCGGCAAGACGCTGTGGACCGAGGTCGACGTCGGCGAGAAGGTGAAGGTGCTTGGCGTCTGGGATGGTCCTGAGGAAGCGCGCCGGGTCGGCGAGGAGATCGAGGGGCTGCAGCGCGGTGGGCTCAGCCTCGACGCCACCGCTATCCTCGTTCGCGCGCAGCACCAGACACGCGAGTTCGAAGACCGGTTCATCGCGATCGGCCTGCCTTATCGCATCATCGGCGGCTTCCGCTTCTATGAGCGGCAGGAAATCCGCGACGCGCTCGCCTATCTGCGCGTCGTGGCGCAGCCGGCCGACGACCTTGCCTTCGAGCGCATCGTGAATGTCCCCAAGCGCGGCCTCGGCGACAAGGCGCTGGCCAAGGTGCACCAGTTCGCCCGCGCGCAGGGGCTGCCGCTGGCCACCGCCGCCGCGCGCATCCTCGATACCGACGAGCTGACCCCGCAGGCCCGCCGTTCGCTCGGCAACCTGATCGGCGACATGATCCGCTGGCGAAGCATGGGCGACGATCTGCAGCTCCCGGACCTCGCCCGCATCATCCTCGACGAGAGCGGCTATACCGCGATGTGGCAGGCCGATCGTACCGCCGAGGCGGCCGGGCGGCTGGAGAACCTCAACGAACTCGTCCGCGCGATGGAGGAGTATGAGAGCCTCTCTGCCTTCCTCGAGCATGTCAGCTTAGTAATGGATAACGAGGCCTCCGCCGAGGAGCCCAAGGTGACGATCATGACGATCCATGCCGCCAAGGGGCTGGAGTTCGACACCGTGTTCCTCGCCGGCTGGGAGGAAGGCCTGTTCCCCTCGCAGCGCGCGCTCGACGAGGGCGGGCTGGCGAGCCTGGAGGAGGAGCGCCGGCTCGCCTATGTCGCGATCACCAGGGCGCGGCGGCGGGCAATCATCCTGCATGCCGCCAATCGCCGCATCTATGGGCAATGGACGTCGAGCCTGCCGAGCCGCTTCGTCGGCGAGCTGCCGCCCGAGCATGTCGAGTCGGAAAGCACGATGACCGGGGGCGAGAGCCTGTGGCGGGCGAACTGGAGCGAGCGGAGCGATCCCTTCGCCGATGTGTCGCGCGGCGCCGGGCGCGGGCCGGGCTGGCAGCGCGCGGCGGGGGTCGACACCAAGAACCCGGGTGGCGGCTTCACCAGCCGCACCTTCACCCGCGACCAGCCGCGCGTGCTGGAGAGCCGTGCGTCGGCGGTGAGCTTCGGCGCCAAGCCGCGCGGCGACCTCACGCTCGGCATGCGCGTGTTTCACCAGAAGTTCGGCTATGGCCTCATCGCCGAGATCGAGGGCAACAAGCTGGAGATCGATTTCGAGCAGGCCGGCCGCAAGCGGGTGATGGACAGCTTCGTCAGCGTGCCCGATTGACGGGGAAGGTCAGGCCTCGGGCTCGACCTTCATCAGCGTGTTGCCGACATATTTGTCGAGCTCGGGATCGAACATCTCGCCGATCTCGAACGCGCGGTCGAGCACCGAGACTTCCTTGAGGCCATCGACCTTGAAGGTGGCGATCTTGGGCTCGCGGGGCAGCATACCCTCGCGTGAAACGATCTGCGCGTCGGTGTAGAGCGATTCGTTGCGCGTGTAGAGGATATACGGCGCGACGATCATGCGCGTGCGATTATAGGTCACCTGCAGACAGCGCAGGCGGACGATGCCCTCCAGGACGAAGGGCGTGTTGTTGATAGGTGCTTCGGTCACGGCAGCGCTAACGTTCATGAGACAAATATGATACCAATGCTGCAGAGCAGCAAGTGCAAAGCGCATAGACCATGGGACACGCCTCTCCCAGCTTTGTTTCGGCGATAGCTTCGTTCAGCCGTGCTTCACGCGCAAGGGTAGATGGAAGCACCGTTCCCGGCCTTAGCGCCGGCCGGGTGAATGAAGGAGACTCGCATGAAGCATGTCCTGGCCCTGGTTGCGCTCGCGACCGCAGGCCTTTCGGTCGCAGCGCCGGCCTCGGCGCAGCAATATTCCTCGCCGGATCAGGAGCGCGCCCGGTTCGAGGCCGCGCGCGACCGGTTCGACCGCGAATATCGCCTGTTCCAGCAGGCATCCGAGCGCTACGCCAACTACAGCGACTGGCTGGCCCACGCACCGCCTCCGCCGCGCGTCGACATCCGCGACGAAGGCGATTGGGAGCCGTCGCGCTACTACCGTCCCGGCAGCAGCGAGCGCGTGTTGAGCCGCGACGACCGTGTCTATCGCGGCGACGACGGCCGCTATTATTGCAAGCGCCCCGACGGGACCACCGGCTTGATCGTCGGCGCAGCGGCGGGCGGCCTGTTCGGCAACGTCATTTCCGGCCGCGGTTCGAGCACCGTCGGTACGCTGCTGGGCGCGATTGCCGGCGGCGCGATCGGCAACTCGGTCGACCGCAACAACCAGATGAACAACCAGGACGTGCGCTGCCGCTGAGGCGCGCGCTCGGGGCTTCGCACGCTTCGTCGCGAAGCCCCTTGTCCTCGAACGCGATGATCCTATGTTGATACCGCGGGACCGGGCCCCTCTGGCGGCGGCTTCAGCTGAAGCCCCGTGATGTCGGACCGCATCGAGCGTGCTCGGTGCAGGATCGGCGGTCTTTCCCACTCGCACCACCCTCTCCATCGGGCCGCTCGATCGATGCAATCATCGATTTGGAGCCATGACGATGACGATTGTTGAACGCTTGATCGCTACGCACCGGATGCTGGAGCGCGAGATCCGCAGCGAATTGCGCCGCCGCCTGCCGGACGCCTTTCGCCTGGCGCAGCTCAAGAAGCACAAGCTTGCGGTGAAGGACCGGCTGCACCTGCATCTGCCGGGGCCGGCCGCGCGGCTCGCGCTGATGCCGAGCCGGCGCTGAATGCCGGCGGGATGGGTCCGGCGAGCATTCGCCGGACCCGCGATCCTCAATGCCAGAAGATCAGCAGCAGGATGATGATGGGAAGCGGAATCCCCAACAGCCACAACAGGATGCCCTTACCCATTCCAATCTCCTGAAAACGTCGTTTCGCTTTCGACTAAACCATGGGTTCGCCCTGTTGTTCCGGGCTGGGAACCGAGCGCGTGCTGATGCACTAAGCCCGCAATGCAAACCGACGGCCTTCCCATGCCCCGCCGCCTCACCGCCATCGCCGCCGTGTCGTTCGGCACGGCGCTGGTGGTGATCGACGGCGCCATCGCCACCGTGGCGCTCCCCACCATCGCGCGCGACCTGCACGTCGACTCCTCGGCCGCTGTTGCCGTAGTGACGGTGTATCAGCTGGTGCTGGTGATGCTTCTCCTGCCCTTTTCCGGGCTGGGCAACCGCATCGGCCTGAAGCGGCTCTACCAATGGGGCCAGATCGTCTTCACCGTCGCGACGATCCTGTGCTTCTTCGCCAAAAGCCTGCCCTTTCTGCTGATCGTCCGCGCGGCGCAGGCGGCCG
The DNA here is from genome assembly GCF_913774285.1 of uncultured Sphingomonas sp. Lineage (GTDB taxonomy): Bacteria > Pseudomonadota > Alphaproteobacteria > Sphingomonadales > Sphingomonadaceae > Sphingomonas. Next base: position 67,186 of record NZ_CAJYHX010000021.1, read on the forward strand.
GCGCGGCCGCAGCACTCAGCGTCTCCTCGGCGCTGGTGCGGCAAATCTATCCCGCGAAGCAGCTCGGGCGCGGGCTGGGCGTGAACTCGGTGGTGGTGTCGGTCTCCGCGGCGATCGCGCCCACCCTGGGCGGACTGGTGCTGGCGGTAGGGCCCTGGCCCTGGGTATTCGCCTCCGCCGTCCCTTTCGCGGTGGCCAGCCTGCTGCTCGGCCGCGCGTTGCCCGACATCCCGCGCTCGAAGGCGCCGTTCGACGTGCTTGGCGCAGTGCTGTGCGCGGCCATGTTCGGGCTGGTGATCGGCGGGCTGGAGAGCGGCGTACATGGCGACAGCCCGGTGGTATCGGCCGCGGTGGTGATCGCGGGGATCGCCGTGGGGGTGATCTTCGTCCGCCGCGAACAGGGCGAGGCCGAGCCGATCCTGCCGGTCGACCTGCTCGCCCGGCCGGTGCTGGCGCTCTCGACCATCGGCGCCTTCACCGCCTTCATCGCGACGATGACGCTGCTGCTCGCGCTGCCGTTCCGCCTCCAGCATGGCTATGGCTTCGCGCCGTCGGAAGTCGGCGCGGTGATCGCACCCTGGCCGCTGACGACGATGTTCGTCGCCCCGCTCGCCGGCACGCTTTCCGATCGCTATCCGGCCGGGGCACTCGGCGGCATCGGCATGGCGATCGCGATCTCCGGCCTGCTCGCCCTCGCCTTCCTGCCGCACGACCCCAGCTATTTCGACATCGCCTGGCGGATGTCGCTCACCGGCGCGGGGTTCGGCATGTTCCTCTCGCCCAATGCCCGGCTGATCATCGGCTCGGCACCGGTGGAGCGCGCGGCCGCGGCGGGCGGCCTGATCTCCACGACACGGATGGTCGGCCAGACCACCGGCGCGACGCTGGTCGCCGCACTGCTGGCGATGGGCGTCGGCGCCGGGAGCACCCCGGCGTTGGTCGCCGCCGGCCTCGCGCTGATCGCGGGGCTGTGCAGCCTCGCGCGTCTGCGCCCGTCGATCCGCAACCCGGCGAAGGTCGAGGCGGACCAGGCGCAGCCCGCGCAGATGGGGTAAAGCTTTACCGGCCCCAAACCATCGAAGCATTGCGCAGGGCCGGGCAGCGCGCCAAGAGCGAGACCATGTCACCGCATCCGTTCGCCATCGGCAACTTCCGCGCCTATTTCGTAGCCCGCCTCGCCGCCACGCTGGGCCAGATGGCGATGGTGATCGTGATCGGCTGGCAGGTCTACGATATCGCCCGCCGCACGATGAGCATCAAGGAAGCGGCGTTCCAGCTCGGCATGATCGGCGTCGCGCAGTTCCTGCCGCTGCTGTTCCTGTCGCTCTTTGCCGGCTGGGTGGCGGACAGGCTCGACCGGCGCTGGATCGCGCGCGCCGCGGTTGCACTCGAAGCCGGATGCGCGCTCGCGCTTGCATGGCTGACCTGGCAGCACACCATCACCCTGCCCGCACTGTTCGCCATCGCCGCGCTGCTGGGCGTCGCACGCGCATTTGTGAGCCCGGCGCTCGGCGCGCTGGCCCCGAACCTCGTGCCCAAGCACGTGCTGCCGACGGCGATCGCGCTCAGCTCGCTCGCCTGGCAGACCGGCACCGTGATCGGCCCGGCGATGGGCGGCTATCTCTACGCCGCCGCCTCCTGGCTCGCCTATGCCGTGTCGGGCGGGCTGTTCCTCGTCTCGCTGCTGATGCTCTTCCTGATCGGCGCGGTGCCGGTTGCGAACCGCAAGTTCACCGGCAGCCCCTGGTCGCAGATGGTCGACGGGCTGCATTATGTCCGCCGCAACCGGCTTGTGCTGGGCGCGATCTCGCTCGACCTGTTCGCGGTGCTGCTCGGCGGCGCGACGGCGATGCTGCCGGTCTATGCGCGCGACATCCTGCAGGTGGGATCCGAGGGCCTCGGGCACCTTCGCGCCGCGCCTGCGTTGGGTGCGGTGGTGACGGCCCTGTTCTTCTCCTGGCGCCCGCTCAAGACCAATGTGGGCGTGAAGATGCTGGTCGCGGTCGCGCTGTTCGGCCTGGCGACGGTGGTGTTCGGCGCGGCGGCGCCGCTGCTGGTGCCGGTGCTCGGCCCCAAGGCGGTCGGCACCGATCTGTCGCCCGCCGTGCTGATTTCGCTCGCCGCGCTGTTCGTGCTGGGCGCGGCCGACATGGTTTCGGTGTACGTCCGCCAGTCGCTGATCCAGCTCTACACGCCGGACGAGATGCGCGGCCGCGTCGGTGCGGTCTCCACCCTGTTCATTTCCGGCTCCAACGAGCTAGGCGAAGCCGAAAGCGGCTTCCTCGCCGCGCTGATCGGCCCGGTTGCCGCGGTGATCGGCGGCGGCATCGGCGCGATCCTTGTCACATTGCTGTGGTCGAAGCTATTCCCTGAGCTCAAGCGGGCTCGAACCTTCGATCCTCCGGCCACCCTCGAAGTTCCTCCCAAGGAGATGACGACATGAAGGCCAATACGATCCTCGAGACGATCGGCAACACGCCGCACGTCCGTATCAACAAGCTGTTCCCCGGCGCCGAGGTGTGGATCAAGTCCGAGCGCTCGAACCCGGGCGGCTCTATCAAGGACCGCATCGCACTCGCGATGATCGAGGCTGCCGAGAAGGACGGCAGCCTCCAGCCCGGCGGCACGATCGTCGAGCCGACCAGCGGCAATACCGGCGTCGGCTTGGCGATGGTCGCGGCGGTGAAGGGTTACAAGCTGATCCTGGTAATGCCGGAGAGCATGTCGCTCGAACGCCGCCGGCTGATGCTGGCCTATGGGGCGAGCTTCGACCTCACCCCGCGCGAGAAGGGGATGAAGGGCGCGATCGAGCGTGCGCTGGAGATCGTCGAGAGCACGCCCGGCGCCTGGATGCCGCAGCAGTTCGAAAATTCTGCGAACATCGACGTCCATGTGCGTACCACCGCACAGGAAATCCTAAACGATTTCCGTGACACCCCGATCGATGTGATCATCACCGGCGTCGGTACGGGCGGCCACATCACCGGCGTCGCCGAGGCACTGAAGAAGGAATGGCCGAACCTCAAGGTGTTCGCGGTCGAGCCGGAACTGTCGCCGGTGATCTCGGGCGGCCAGCCGGGTCCGCACCCGATCCAGGGCATCGGCGCGGGCTTCGTGCCCAAGAACCTGCACACCGACGCGATTGACGGCGTGATCAAGGTCGATGCGGCGGTGGCCAAGGACATGGCGCGGCGCTCGGCCGCCGAAGAGGGCATGCTGGTCGGCATTTCCTCGGGCGGCACGCTGGCGGCGATCCTCCAGAAGCTTCCCGACCTGCCCGATGGCGTGCGCGTGCTGGGCTTCAACTACGACACCGGCGAGCGCTATCTGAGCGTGCCGGACTTCCTGCCCGAGAGCTGAGATCTGATCGAAAGGTGGAGGGCGCTGCCCCTCCACGGTCATCCCGGCGGAAGCCGGGATCCATTGACTTCAACGGCGCGGCTCCTGCCGAGCCGGAGTGATGAATGGATCCCGGCTTTCGCCGGGATGACAGCATGTTGGAATCTATTGCTGGGCCTTTGCATCAGCCGTGGAAGCCTCGGCGGTTCCGTTGTCCGCTGGAGCGGTCGGTGTCTCCGCAGCGACAGGCAGCGCCACCTGCACCTCGACCCGGCGGTTCTTCGCCCGCGCCTCGGGATCGTCGGTGCCATCCGCTTTGGCGTTCGGCACCAGCGCGCGGGTTTCGCCGAACGCGATCACCGTCATTCGCTCGGCCGGGACACCCTTCGATAGCAAATAGTCCCGCACTGCCTCCGCGCGCTTGCGCGACGAGACCAGATTGTCGCGGTCATTGCCGCGCGTATCGCTGTGGCCGCCGATCTTGATCGGTCCGCCCGCTGCCAGGGTCGCGTTGCCCAGCATCTCGTCCAGCAGCTTGCGGCCTGCATCGTCCAGCTTCAGCCCGGATGCGCCGAAGGGGACCACGACATCCAGCGGCTTGAGCGCGGGCGTTTCGGGCTCGTCCGGCACCACCTCCGGGCGCAGGATGGACTTGGGCGCCTCGGCGGCGCTGTTGTTGGCGAGGCCATCGTCCTCGGCAAGGATGCTCTTGTTCTCTGCCGCTTCATTGTCGCGGGCGGGCTCCCGCACATTGCAGCCCGCCAGCGCCACCGCGAGCCCCAGCATCGCCCATCTGCTCATGCAACCTCCTCCTGCAGTCGTCGCGCCGCCGGCATGGGGGGCACGTACGAGATGATCGTGTCGCCCGGCTGCGGCGTCGGGCGGCTGGCGTGCGAGAAGAAGCGGAGCAGCCCGCCCTTGCGCACGAGCAGCAGCATGTCCGCCGCGTCCGGCAGGTCGGCCTTGGCGGCGTCGAAATCGAACTGCTCGGTCAGACGCGTCTTGCGGAAGGTCCAGCCGTCGCGGTCGCGCTCGACGATCTCCTCGACGCCGTGCCCGCTGGTGAACAGCGCACGGCCGCGCAGCGACTCCGGCAGCGCCCGGGCATCCTCTTCATCGCCGCCGCTGCCGAGCTGGTAGACATTGTCGCGCCCCATCTCATGGGCGAATTCGTTGCAGACCAGCGCGTTATAGGCCTCGTTGTCGCTGGTCGCGGCGAGTACCTGGAACTGCGACATGTCCAGCCTGTCCTCGGTCGCCTCGGCGAGGATCTCGCCGTGATAGGTGGCGATACCCGCCGAGCGCGCCGGCCGCAGCCGCTGCCAGCTGGTGTCGCAGATCGTCACCGGCACCTCCAGCTGGCGCAGCTGGTCGGCGAGCGCCAGACTCCACGGCGTGCCGCCGACGATCAGCAGCCCGCGCTCGGTGGCGCCGGTCACCTTGAGCAGCTTGGCCACGGGCCCGATCGAGAAGCCGTGCGCGACGATCGTCGCAACCACCACGGCGAAGGACAGGGTCACCAGGATCGATCCGTCGCTGTACCCCAGCTTGTCCAGCCGCAGCGCGAACAGGCCCGAGATCGCCACCGCCACGATTCCGCGGGGCGCAATCCAGGCGACCAGCAGCCGCTCGTTCCACGGCACCTTGGTGAAGGCGAGGCTCAGCAGCACGGTGATCGGCCGCACCAGGAACAGCAGCGCCGCGAGGAAGGCGAGGAAGCGCCACTCGAAATGCCGCAGCACTTCGAAGTCGAGCGAGGCGGAGAGCAGCACGAAGACGCCCGAGATCAGCAGGACGGTGACATTCTCCTTGAACGGATGGATGTCGCGCAATGAGTCCAGCTTCATATTGGCGAGGGCCACGCCCATCACCGTCACCGTGATCAGCCCGGTCTCCTGCTGAATCAGGTTGGAGCCGACGAACACGCCGATCACCGCAACCAGCAGCACCGGCGCCTTCAGATATTCCGGCACATGGCCGCGCTGGAACGCCCAGCCGATCGCCTTGGCGACGACATAGCCGATCAGGCCGGCGACCAGACTCGCGGCGAGCAGCGAGCCCAGCACGCTGAGCAGCGTGCCGCCATCCCCGGCACGGCGGAGATATTCATAGGTCACCAGCCCGCACAGCGCGCCGATCGGATCGTTGACGATCGCTTCCCACTTCAGAATCGCACGGGGCCGCTGCGCGACATTGCTCTGACGAAGCAGCGGCAGCACCACCGTGGGTCCGGTGACCACGAGGATACCGGCGAACAGCGTCGCCACCGGCCAGACGAGCCCGGCAGCATAATAGAGCGCCAGCGTCCCCAGCCCCCAGCCGATCGGCACGCCGAGCAGCACCAGCCGCGTCACCGCGCCGTCGGTGCGACGCAGCTCGCGGAAGTTGAGGCTGAGACCGCCTTCGAACAGGATCAGCGCGACGGCAATCGAGACGATCGGCTCGAGCAGTTCGCCGAACACCGCGTGCGGCTCGATCAGCCCGGCCACCGGCCCGGCGAGCACGCCGGCGACGAGCATCAGCGCGATGGCGGGCCAGCCGGTACGCCAGGCAATCCACTGCGCACCGATGCCGAGCGCACCGATCAGCGCGATGACGAGCGCGGGTTGATGCATCCGGAGAAAATACCTTCTTTCATGCGCAAAGTCGTTGCGCGCCCCGCCCTCAATACGGTTGCACCGCCGCATCGGTTCCGTTTCGCTGGCGGTCGGAACTGTGTTGTTCCCAGTTCAGGCGTGTTCGGATACAGGCGGCCACCCCAATTTTGGAACATCGCACCCGCCCGTGACGCCTGCCCTTCCCACCGCTTCTCCTCCCCTGTGGCTACGTCTCGTCCTCGGCATCGTCGCGCTCGCTGCGCTGGTGGTGCCGACCCTGCTGGTTATCAACGCGCCCAAGGTACCGCACCGCGCCCGTCGCGTGCCGCCGGTCGCGCTGCCCAACCGGGTGGTGCCGAAGGAAGAGCTGCCGCCGGTAGAGCCGGTCGCGATCGCAGATCTCGACCCAGAGGATGCCCGGGCGTTCAACGCGTCCATCCCCTTCTCCACCGATCCGAATCCGGCAGCGCGGCCCTTCCACCTGATCGGGGCGGCCGACAGCCAGGAGCGCGCGGTCGACTGCCTCGCCGCCGCCGAGGTCTACGAGGCCGGCGACGATGCACTGGGCGAGCGGGCTGTTGCGCAGGTGATCCTCAACCGGGTCCGCCATCCCGCCTTCCCGAAGACGGTGTGCGGCGTCGTGTTCCAGGGATCCGAGCGCAGCACCGGCTGCCAATTCACCTTCAGCTGCGACGGCGCGATGCTGCGCTGGTCGCCGACGCCCGCCGCCTGGAGCCGCGCCCGCGAGATCGCGAAGATGGCGCTCCACGGCACGGTGTTCCGCCCGGTCGGCCACGCGACCCATTACCATACCGACTGGGTGGTGCCCTATTGGAGCGCGAGCCTCGACAAGATCGTTGCGCTGCACACGCATCTGTTCTTCCGCTGGGCTGGCTGGTGGGGCACCCCGCCCGCCTTCAACCGCGCCTATGTCGCCGACGAGCCTAAGATCGCGTTGCTCGGCAGGCTCTCGCCGGTCCACCAGGGTTTCGTGGCGCCGACCGAGATCGATTCGGCCAGCCCGATCGGTGATCCCGGTGCCAGCGGCCTGATGTTCGATGCGCGGAAGGCGGCGGCCGGGCTGCCCGCCAGCGCAATCCCCGCGCCGACCGCGGGCGATCCGAACGTGTTTCTCGTCACCCTGTCCGACGACATGCTGCCGGACCTGTTTCCCGCCGTCGCGCTTCGAGCCTGCGGCGACCGGCCCTATTGCAAGTTCATGGGCTGGGTGGATCCGGCCATGAAGCCGCCGCGCCTGCCGCCGACAGGCGAACAGGCCGCCGCGATGTCTTTCAGCTATTTGCGCGACGAGAAGGTCCACTATGTGAAGGCCTTGTGGAACTGCGACCAGTTCCGCCGCTCGGATACCGTCCAGTGCATGCGCCGCGCATTGCTGCCGCGGCCGGCGCCGTCGCCGAGCCCCACTGCCGCGCCCGAACCGGCCCCGCTCGACGGCGTCCGCCGCAAGGCACCGCCCGCACAGAACAAGGCCGGCGCCGCGGCTCCCGCGACACCGGCCTCCGCAGTCCCCAACAGCGATTAGGCTGCCTTGAACATTTCGGGATCGAGCGCCATCACCGCCTCGCTGCCCGCCTCGATCTTGCGGCGCAGGCCGCTCGCATCGGGGAGGAACCGCTCGGCATAGAAGCGCGCGGTGACCAGCTTGGCTTCCAGGAAGGCAACGTCCTCGGCACCCTGTGCCAGCGCCTCGCTTGCCGCCTTGGCCATGCGCAGCCACATCAGGCCGAGCGCGACCAGGCCGGTCAGCTGCATGTACGGATAGGCGCCCGCGCCGACTTCGTTCGGGTTCTTGAACCCATTCTGCGCCAGCCACATGGTGGCACCCTGCAGGTGACCGAGCGCCTTCTCCAGCGCCTCGGCAAAGCCCGCAAGCTTCTCGTTGCCCTTGGCGGCTGCGACTTCCTCGCTCACCACGCGGAAGAAGGCCTGCACCGCCCGGCCGCCGTTCAGCGCCAGCTTGCGCCCGACCAGATCCATCGCCTGCACGCCGTTGGTGCCTTCGTAGATCATCGCGATGCGGGCATCGCGGACATACTGCTCCATGCCCCATTCGGCGATATAGCCATGACCGCCATAGACCTGCTGGCAGTCGGTCGCGACCTTGTAGCCAATGTCCGTGCCAACGCCCTTGATCACCGGGGTCAGCAGCCCGATCAGATCACCGGCGAGCTGGCGCTCCTCCTCGGTGGCGGCAGCATGCTCCATATCGACCTGGAGCGCCCCCCACAGGCACAGCGCACGCAAGCCTTCGATCTGCGCCTTGGCCTCCATCAGCATGCGGCGGACGTCGGGATGGACGAACAGCGTGTCGGCCTTTTCCGCCGGCTCCTTCGGCCCGGTCAGCGCACGACCTTGGCGGCGGTCGCCGGCGTATTGCACCGCGTTCTGCATCGCGACTTCGGCGATGCCGAGGCCCTGCAGGCCGACACCCAGCCGCGCCGCGTTCATCATGATGAACATCGCGGCGAGACCCTTCATCTCCTCGCCGACCAGCCAGCCGGTGGCGCCGTCATAGTTCATCACGCAGGTCGAGTTGGCGTGGATGCCCATCTTGTGCTCGATCGAGCCGCAGCTCACCCCGTTGCGCGCGCCGAGCGAGCCGTCGTCGTTCACCAGGAACTTGGGCACCACGAACAGCGAGATGCCCTTGGTGCTGTCCGGCGCGCCCGGGGTCTTGGCCAGCACCAGGTGGATGATGTTGCTGGTCAGGTCATGCTCGCCCGACGAGATGAAGATCTTGGTACCGGTGATGCTGTAGGAGCCGTCCGGATTGGGCTCGGCCTTCGTCTTGATGAGGCCCAGATCGGTGCCGCACTGCGGCTCGGTCAGGTTCATCGTGCCGCCCCATTCGCCCGAGACCATCTTGGGGACGTACTTGGCCTTCTGCTCGTCCGAGCCCTTGACCAGCAGCGCGGCGATCGCGCCGTGCGTCAGGCCCGGATACATGGCAAAGGCCATGTTCGAGGCGATCATATACTCCTCGAATGCGGTCGCCACGACGTGCGGCATCGCCTGGCCGCCAAACTCCGCCGGCGCGCTCAGCGTGCCCCAGCCGCTCTCGACGAACTGCTTGTACGCTTCCTTGAAGCCTTCCGGGGTCGTCACGCTGCCGTCGGGGTGACGAGTGCAGCCCTGCTGGTCGCCGCTATGGTTGATCGGGAACAGCACCTCGGCGACGAACTTGCCGCCTTCCTCCAGTACCGCGTCGACCACGTCGGGCGTCGCCGCCTGGAAGTGCGGCAGGTTGGTGTAGCGGTCGAGCCCGATGACCCGATCGAGGACGAAGCGCGTGTCGCGCACGGGCGGGGTAAACTGCGGCATTTCAGGTTCCTCAGCGTTCGTTGTTCTTAGTGCTCGTTGTCTTTGCTTTTGATCAGGTCGACGAACTGCGCGAGCTCGGCGATATGCGCGTCGATGTCGCGCTTCTGCGCTTCGAGATGGCGGATGCGGTCCATGCAGCGCTCCAGCGTCACCTGGCGCTGGACGCGCCGGCCGTCGCCGAGATCGTAGAGATCGATCATCTCCTTGATCTCGCCCAGGCTGAAGCCGACGCGCTTGCCACGCAGGATCCAGGCGAGCCGGGCGCGATCGCGGTGCGTGTAGATGCGCTGGGTGCCACGCCGCTCGGGCGCGATCAGTCCCTCGTCCTCGTAGAAGCGTAGCGCGCGCGGGGTGACCCCGAACTCGGCACACAGGTCGGAAATGGAAAAGGCGTCGCGGTCGGGACGCGGTTCGATCGGCGCCAGGGCCTCGATCGGAGCGGCAGCAGCGTTCATATCGTCTTTGTAGTTTACCCTTACGTGAACGTCAAGCGTCGCACCCTAGTTCTTCGGCCGCTTGGTGCTGCCGTTGAAGCGGGCGCGGACGATGTCCTCGTGGAGCAGGATGGAGCGGGTCTGGAGCTCGGCGGCCTCGCTTTCCGTGAGCCCGTTCCTCGAAAGCCGCTCGGCGATGCTGCCGTTGACGGTATCCGCACGTCTCAGCTGCCGCGCCTCGCCGCGGGTCAGCTGGCCGCTGCGCTCGCCCGTGCGGATCTCGCCGCGCGCGGAACGTGGCTGCGTCGGGACATGGATCCCGCGCCCGGCGAAGCTGCCGCCGGCGCTGGAGGGCACGGGGCCGCCCCAGATCTGGGCGGAGGCGGGGAAGGCAGCAGCCACTAGGCAGGCGGCACTCGCAAGGACAAGAACACGCATCGGCGCTCTCCTGACATGACTGCCGACAGGCCCCGGCAGCCTTGGGGAGGCTATCATATGCGGACGCCGCGTCTACTCTCCGCAGAGTGTATGTCCGTCGGCGTCGCGCATCGCCTGGGCCTCGGACACCGACTCCGCCAGCCGCGCGAACTGCGCGCCCGCCAGCGCGGCGCGACCGGTGCAGAGCTGTGCACATGCCGCGGGCAAGGCGCCCGGCAGCGCGAGGTGATCGCCGTCGAAACGCGCGGTGAAGCGGCAGCCGCCATCGCTGCCGAAGGTCAGGGCAAGCCCCTCCCCCTCGCGGCGCACCGCTCCGGTCGCGCGGCAGCCATTACCCTCGCCATAATCGATGACGATGCCGATCCGGTGCCCGGCGCCGGCAGGCACGATACAGAGCCGGTCGGGCCCCCGCGCATAGGCGCCGGCAATGCTCACATCGCGGGGATCGCGCACCAGCCCGCGCTGAATGGCGGCATTCTCCAGATCGGCGGCAGGTATGGAAGGTCCAGCCGCGGGCCCACCGCAGGCGGCGAGCCCGAGCAGCAGCGCCAGACCCGCACGCCTCATGCGTCGCGCACCAGCGCTCCGTTCTCGATACGGCGGTAGAAACAGCTAGGCGCCCCGGTGTGGCAGGCGGGGCCGTGAGGCTCGACGCGAAGCCAGACCGCGTCCTGGTCGCAGTCGATCCGCGCCTCGATAACGTGGAGGAAATGCCCCGAGGTCTCGCCCTTGGTCCACAACCGACCGCGGCTGCGCGACCAGAAGGTGGCCTTGCCGGATTCCAGCGTCACCGCCAGCGCCTCGGCGTTCATGTGCGCAAGCATCAGCACCTCGCCGGTGGTTGCATGGGTGGCGACGGCGGTGATCAGGCCGTTGGCATCATATTTCGGGTCGAGCGTGGCGCCCGTTTCGCGATTGTCGGTCACCGGCGCGCTGTAGCGGCGTTTGGGGTAGACGTCATCCCTCGCTTGTCGGCGCGGCGCGGTTTAGAGGCCGGCGGGTCCTGCGTTCGGAAGGGAGAGTATTCGTGATCCTGTTTGCCTTGGCCCCGCTCGTACTCGCGGCGGCTCCCGTTCCGACGCAGACCGGCCCCAGCTTCGCCTGCGGGACCGCCGCAACGTCGACCGAGAAGGCGATCTGCGCCGACTCGAAGCTCAGCACGCTCGACCAGGAGATGGCACAACTGTTCGGCATCGCCAGGGAAAGTGCGTTCGGCAGCGGCACCTCGAACCAGCTTGCCGCCCAGCGCACGGCGCTACGCGACATTCGGGCATGCGGCACCTCTGGCGCCGAACAGCCGCTGCGCACCTGCATCGAGCGGCGCTATACCGTACGCAACCAGGAACTCGCGATCGCGGCACTGCTCAAGGCGCCCGCCCTGGCACTTACGGTCCTGCGTCGCGGCGATCCGACCTTCGCGCCGATCCTCGAAGCGGTGCAGCTCTGGTCCGAAGCGCCGGTCGACGCCAACTGGTCCGCGCCCGAACGTGCGAAAGCGCGGACCCGCATCGCCACGCTGCTCAAGCCCTATCTTGCAGGGCTCCAGACCAATCCGGACCAGTCGTTCGGCAATTCCATCCTGCGTGAGCCCGGTACGGACGGCATCACCGTGACGACCATCGACGATCTGTTCCGCTCCGATCGCCATTTCACTGCGTTTCTCAACGTGCTCGGGCCCTATCTCGATGCGCCCAAGACCTCCGGCATGCCGCGCACCCTGCCCTGCGCCGCGATCGTCCGGCACCCGAAGCTGCTGGACGCTACCGGCCCGGTATTCGGATCGACGATGGACAATTTCGTCTTCCGGAACGACTGCAGCGAAACCCTGCCCCCGCTGCCGTCGCTCGCCGCGCTGCAGGCCAAGCTGTTCCGCAGCTGGCCGGAATGCGAGGGCACGATCCGCTACATGGCGTACAGCAGCTTCAACCGAGACGTTGATGCCGCACGGCTCGGACTGGTCGCCCCCGGGAAGGTGAAAGCGGTGCCGGCACGCCGGGGTGTGACCAGGGCGGACGTGGACGGGGTCGAACGCGACCTAACCGCCTATTATGCCGCCCATCTGCACCGTGCCCCGGCCGCGGCGGCGATGGCCCGCAGCGCGCTGTCGCAGCTTCTGACGGACGCGCACCAATGTGAGTGAGCGGGCGTCCGTTCGAAAGTCGTAACGACTGGAATGGCTGCCGATTGCGCGAGCCGCACGTGCATGCAACCATCACCCATGTCCATTCTCGCTGCCTTGCTGCTGGCATTCCATGCCCCGCTTTCGGCCGAGGCAATCGACACTTGCCGACTTCCTGAGGGATGGGAAACCGTCCGCGCCCGCGACGCGAAGTTCCTCGTGCTCGGCGAGTTGCATGGCACGGCCGAGTCACCGCAGCTCGTCGGCGATCTCGCGTGCGGTCTGGCGAGAAGCGGCAAGCGCATCCTGGTCGGCATCGAGTTCGATGCGTTCCGAAATCCGGCACTGCAGGAAGCGTGGAAGCTCCCGGATGCCGAATTCGAGAAGCAGTTGCCGACGATAGGCTGGGCCGGCCGAAACGATGGAGTCGCCAGCCGCGCCATGTTCAACCTGGTGGTGCGGCTGCATGCCCTGAAAACGCGGGGAGCGTCGATCGATATAGTCGCGTTCAACGGGCCGCGAAACGAGGCGCAACAGGCGCGCTTCGCGGCGCTTGCCCGGCAAGGCCCGCACGAAGCGGCGCAGGCGGAAAATGTCGCAGATGCTGCCGCTGCGTCACCGCATGACATTGTCCTCGTGCTGGTCGGCGACTTCCACGCGAGAAAGCGTACCGTCGGCGAGGGAGCGGATCGCTTCGACCCGATGGCGCTGCGACTGTCCCGTTCCGGGCCCGTGCTCAGCCTGCGCCTGCGGTACGCCGGCGGAACGGCCTGGAATTGCCAGTTGAAACCCGGACTTCAGCTTCGCAGCGGCGACCCCATAACTGCCAATGCCATCACCTGCGGAGAATATCCCGTCTCGGCTACGACAGACCTGCGACGCCAGCCCTTCGTCCAGCTGGGCGCATTCCCCGGCAGCGCGGAGGACAACGGGTTCGACGGCTTTTTCTGGGTTGGCCCCATCCACGCTTCCGTCCCGGCAGTTCCGGCAGAAGAACCGAAGCCCTGAAGCTCAATGCTTCCGGATCGCCTTCACCAACTCGTCCTTGTCCATCTTCGATCGCCCCTCGATGCCGATATCCTTGGCCTCGTCGTACAGCTCGGCCTTGCTGCGTTCTTCCAGCCTGCCGCCACCCGAATCGAGGCTGCCGTTCGCCTGGGCATTGGCGATGCGCGCCGCCTTCTCCTTCGAGGCGCCCTCCTCGCGCAGCTTCTCGTAGAGCTCGTCATTCTTGATCTGCGAACCGTGATCCTTGGCCATGATCGCTCTCCTTTCTCAGGGGGTTAACCTGCAAAAAGGGTAAACGGTCCTTTTCCCTGTTACAGACCGGAGACAAACCGGGAGGAAGCGCCTATATGCCCGCCAATCGCTCCCGTACCCCCCGAGGGCCAATGCTTACCACACACCCGTTCGATGACGACAAGCTGCGCGAAGAGTGCGGCGTATTCGGCGTTTCCAACAGCGAAGGCGCGGCCGCGATGGTCGCGCTGGGGCTGCATGCGCTCCAGCACCGCGGCCAGGAGGCAGCGGGCATAACCAGCTGGGACGGCCATCAGTTCCATACGCATCGCGCGATGGGCCATGTCGCGGGCAATTTCGATCGCGACGACGTGATCCGCTCGCTGCCCGGCACCACCGCCTGCGGCCATGTCCGCTACGCAACGACCGGCGGCTCGGCGATCCGCAATGTCCAGCCGCTCTATGCCGAGCTGGCCAGCGGCGGCTTCGCGGTCGCGCATAACGGCAATATCTCGAACGCGATGCGGCTGCGGCGCGACCTCGTCCGGCGCGGCGCGATCTTCCAGTCGACCTCGGATACCGAGGTGATCATCCACCTCGTCGCTACCTCGCAATACCGCACGCTGATCGATCGGTTCATCGATGCGCTCAAGCAGGTCGAGGGCGCCTACTCCCTGATCGTGATGACGCCCGAAGGTATGATCGCCTGCCGCGATCCGCTGGGCATCCGGCCGCTGGTGATGGGCCGCCAGGGCGATTCGGTGGTCTTCGCTTCCGAGACCGTCGCGCTCGACGTGTGCGACGCGCAATATGTCCGCGATGTCGAGCCGGGCGAGCTGGTGATCGTCAAGGCCAATGGCGAGATGACCAGCCACAAGCCGTTCGCCCCCCAGGCGCCGCGGCCGTGCATCTTCGAATATGTCTATTTCTCGCGCCCCGATTCGATCAGCGACAGCCGCTCGGTCTATTCGGTGCGCAAGGCGATCGGCGCGCAGTTGGCGATCGAGTCGCCGGTCGAGGCCGATCTCGTCGTACCGGTGCCCGATTCGGGCGTGCCCGCGGCGATCGGCTATGCGCAGCAGTCTGGCATTCCGTTCGAGCTGGGCATCATCCGCTCGCACTATGTCGGCCGCACCTTCATCCAGCCGGGCGACAAGGTCCGCCACCTCGGCGTCAAGCTCAAGCACAACGCCAATCGCGAGCTGATCGCGGGCAAGCGCATCGTGCTGATCGACGATTCGATCGTGCGCGGCACCACCAGCCTCAAGATCGTGCAAATGATGCACGATGCGGGCGCGAAGGAAGTGCATATGCGCATCGCCTCGCCGCCGACCCGCCACAGCTGCTTCTACGGCGTCGACACGCCCGAGCGCGCCAAGCTGCTCGCCGCCAAGATGGATGTGGGCGGGATGACCGACTTCATCCATGCCGACAGCCTGGCCTTCGTCTCGATCGACGGCCTGTACAAGGCGCTGGGCGAGGCTCGCCGCGCGGACATCCATCCTAAGTACTGCGACGCCTGCTTCACCGGCGACTATCCTACGACGCTGACCGACCAGGACGAACTGGCCCCGCCGCCCGACCAGCTGGCGCTGCTCGCCGAGAAGGTTGGCTGAGCCGGTGAGCGACGGTCCGCTGGCGGGACAGACCGCCCTCGTCACCGGCGCCAGCCGCGGCATCGGCGCGGCGACGGCGGTCGCGCTGGGTGCGGCCGGTGCCCATGTCATCCTCACCGCCCGTACCGCGGGTGGGCTCGAGGAGGTCGAGGACGCCATCTTCCAGGCGGGCGGGAGCGCGACGATCGCGCCGCTCGACCTTGCCGAGCATGACGCGATCGGCCGCCTGGCCGGCGCGATCGGCGAGCGCTGGCCGACGCTCGACATGCTGGTGCTCAACGCCGGCATGCTCGGCACGCTGAGCGCGGTGAACGCGATCGACTTCGCCGAATTCGCCAAGGTGCTGACGCTCAACGTCAGCGCGCAGGCCGCGATGCTGGCCGCGTTCGATCCGATGCTCCGCAAGGCCCCGGCGGCGCGGGTGCTGGGCGTCACCTCCAGCGTCGGCCGCACGCCCCGCGCGTACTGGGGCGTCTATGGCGCCTCCAAAGCGGCGTTCGAGAATTTGCTGCTCAGCTACGGGCATGAGCTGGAGAATGTCAGTCAGGTCCGGGTCGGCATCGTCGATCCCGGCGCCACCCGCACTAAGATGCGCGCGCGCGCCTTCCCGGGTGAGGATCCGGCAACGGTGAAGGCACCCGAAGTCGTCGCCGAGCGGATCGTCGCGCTGATGGCCGGCGGGTTTGAACGCGGCCATCTCGAGCGGGTGGGCTGACGGCCTAGTTTTCCTCTTCCTCGCCCTTGGCGGCGGGTGTGGCCGCCGGGGCGGGCTTGGCACAGGCGCAGCGGGCACTCGGCGGCTTTCGCGTGGGCGCGGTGGTCGCGAACTCGGTGCGGGTGAGCGTGCCCGACTTGTCGGCGTCGGCGCCGGTGAACTTGGCGATCGACTTGGCCGCCCATTCCTCGAAGCTCAGCCTGCCGTCGCCATTGGTGTCGAGCTTGGCGAACGCCTTGTGGCGCGCGGCGAAATATTCTTCCCGGCTTACCGCGTCGTTGCGGTCCTTGTCATAGCGGTCGAAGCGCTTCTGCTCGCGGGTCTTGGCGTCAGCCTCGGGAGCGGCGTCGGGCAGCGGTGTGGTCGTGCCTGCCGCGGCCGGCGCCGGTTGCAACACTGCCGCGAGCGGCCCCCGCCCCGGCGCGTGCTGGAACAGCAGAAACCCTCCGAACGCCAGCAACAGCGCCGCACCGGCGCCCACTGCATATCGCCACATGGCAAGCCTCCCCCGAGGAGACTGCAGCCTACACCTTCAGGACGATGCAGCCAAGAGCTAGCGGCCGCTGAGCCGGTGCCAGAGCAACCGCGCGACTCGTTTAGGGGCGCCGATCGGCAGCGGCGCTTCGAACGGCAAGTCGAGGTCCATCCGCGCGCGGTGCGCCATCGCGCCGAGCGCGCGGGCATTGCGGCTCCAGCGACGGCTGAGCGCCTGGGCCAGCTTCGGCGCGGCGAGGCTGCGGGCGGCATCGGCTTCCGCGCCATCGCCGAGATGGCGGGCGAGATCGGCGAGCGCCCAGCCCTCGCCGCCAACCGCCAGGGGATCGCCTACTGCGCCGAGCGCGGTACCGGCCGTGACGAACAGGCTCCCCCGCCCCGCCGCATAGCGGGCGAGCGCCAAGCCATCGAGCGCCTCTTCTTCGACCAGCACTTCCCAGCCATGCACGATCGGCACCAGCGACGCGCCGGTGACGCCGCGCGGCAGCACCTCGGCGGCGAGGCCTCGCAGCACCGGCTCGGCGGGCGGCGGGGCGGTGTCGAGCTTGGCCAGCGCCTCGCGCCACCAGGCGAGCCGCAGCTGGCCGACCGCGGGCTGGCTGGTGGTACGCAGCAGCTGCGCCAGCGCCTCGTCCAGCGCCAGCAATGCCGCCAGCGCCAGCCGGCCGTCGGCAGGCGCATAGGAGAGGATCAGCGCCCGTTCGGGGTCTTCGGGGGGCATGTTTAGGGAAGCGTTCACCCCTTCCCTCTATGGCGGGAGGATCGGCGACGGAAGAGCGAAGGCTCCCGCGCCCTGGGGTTTCGATCGATCGCCATGCGCAGAACGGTTCTCGAGCGGTTTCAGCGGTGCTTCTTCGGGACGCTCCCGAAGGGCGGGCTGCTGACGCGCCTGCGCGGCAATGTCGCCGGCAACACGCTGGCGATGATGGCGATCGCGCTGATCCCCTTGCTGTTCATCGCCGGCTCGGCGGTCGACACCGCGCGGCTCTACATGGTCAAGAACCGGCTGCAGCAGGCGTGCGACGCCGGCGCGCTGGCCGGGCGGCGGTTCATGGGATCGGAGACCGGGACAACGCTGGACGCCGCGGCGACGACGCAGGCGAACGCATTCTTCTCCAACAACTTCAAGGTCGGGCTGTTCGGCACCAAGGCGGTGACGTTCACCCCTTCCAAGACCAGCGAGAACCAGGTCGCGGGCACCGCCACCGCGACCGTGCCGATGACGCTCACCGGCATGATGGGCTTCCGCGACCAGGCACTGACGGTGACCTGCGAGGCGCGCTACGACGTCGCAGATACCGACATCATGTTCGTGTTGGATACGACCGGCTCGATGGCGTGCCTGACTTCGGACGGTACCGCTGGCTGCGGTCAGCAAACCTACAACTACCCCCGACCGACCTACACCGATGCTCCGGGCTATGGCGGTACCGGCTGGGCGACCCAGGAAAAAGCGGGGTCGAAGATCTCGGGTCTTCGCCAGGCCGTGCTCAAATTCTACGACACGCTGGCCGCGGCGGTCGATCCGGCCACCCAGCTCCGCTACGGGTTCGTGACCTACACCTCGACGGTAAACGCAGGCTACGCGATCACATCGATGTCACCCGCGTACATCGTGGATCGTTGGACGTATAACAGCCGTGAGCCTGCCGGAGACGCGAATAACGGCGGATACGGCGGCAATTACAACTATTCCAAAAACTCGAGCCAGTGCGCCGCGACGAACTATCGTACCCCTGCCAGCGGCTTCACAAGCTCCGGTAGCGCGACGCGGACGTACGGCATATGGGACACCAACAAGAATGCCTGCTTTGTCGCTGTACAGCCACTGAAGCCGAACTGGACGTACAAGAAGGTTAGCTTCGACACCAGCCAGTATAAGCTCGGCGGCGCGGTACTAGACCTTAGCAAGGTAACTGGTGAAACCAGCAAGTGGCTAGGGTGTCTCGAAGAACGAGATACGATCCAAGGAGGCAATTTCGACTATTCGAACCTGCCCAAGGACCTGGACCCGGACTTCGTGCCCACGACCGACAACGCAACGCGCTGGCGCCCCATGTGGCCGGAAGTCGTCTATTACCGCAGCCAATATGCCAGCGTGACGTATTCGGGCGACAGCACCAACCCGCTGGGGGACACCAAAAGCACCAACTCGCTCGACACATACACCGCGCTAATGGCGACGCAGAACGTCTCGAACGCGTGGGTCTCTTGCGGCAAACCCGTGCAGCGGCTGAAGGTGATGTCGCGCGCGCAGGTCAGCGACTATGTCAATGCGGCCGACTTCGTGCCGCAGGGCGGCACCTATCATGATACCGGCATGATCTGGGGCACCCGGCTGATTTCGCCGACCGGCCTGTTCGCCATCGATACGCGGCCCCGGCCCGGCCACAATGATCCTAAACGCTACATCGTGTTCATGACCGATGGCGACATGAAACCCAATCCCTGCCTGTACGGCATGTACGGCATCGAGAATTACGACCAGCGCACGACGAACATGGGCACGCAGTGGAACTGTTCCGACAACACCACGCAGCGGGACAACCACAATGCCCGCTTCCTCGCCGCCTGCGCGGCCGCCAAGGCACGCAACATCTCGATCTTCGTCGTTGGCTTCGGGCAGACGCTGACCACCCAGCTCACCCAATGCGCCACGCCGGGGCAGGCCTTCTATGCGGCGGACAACACCGCGCTCAACACCGCCTTCCAGACGATCGCGAAGCGCGTCGCGATGCTTCGGGTCAGCAAATGACCCGCCCCCTCGCCTCCGACGAGCGCGGCGCGACCCTGGTCGAGTTCGCCATCCTGCTGCCGGTACTGCTCGGTCTGCTGATGGGGCTGATGGACCTGTGCTACCAGGCCTATGTCCAGGCGGTGCTCGAAGGCGCGGTGCAGAAGGCGGCGCGCGATTCCACCATCGAGGCGGCCGACACTGGCAGAATCGATAATCGGGTGATTACCACCGTCCGTGAGGTCGCCGGCAACGCGACCGTCACCCCCAGTCGGCTCTTCTATTCCAGCTTCTCGGTGATCAAGTCCGAGGACTTCATCGACAGCAACGGCAACAACAAATATGATTTCGGCGAGTGCTTCACCGACATCAACGGCAACGGCCAGTGGGACATGGATCCCGGCCGCGCCGGCCAGGGTGGCGCCAGCGACGTCACCATCTACAAGGTAACGGCGACCTACACGCGCATCTTCCCCGTCGCGCGGCTGATCGGGCTGAGCAACCAGGTGGTGCTCACCGCCGCGACGCGCTTCAAGAACCAGCCCTATGGCACCCAGTCCATCCCGATGTCGCAGAAGATCTCGTGCTGATGAGCGCATGCCCGCTGCTCCGCCGGCTGATCGCCGCGCGCTCGGGCGCCGCGCTGCTCGAATTCGCGCTCGGGCTGCCCATCGTGCTTACCGCCGGGCTCTGGGCGACCGAGCTGACCAACTATGCGATCACCAACCAGCGGCTGAGCCAGATAGCGCTGGCACTGGCCGACAATGCCAGCCGCGTCGGCGAGTTCAAGGGCACGGGCTTCACCCAGCTGCGCGAGGTCGACCTCAACGACGTGCTGCTCGCCGCCAAGCAGCAGGGCACCCCGCTCAACCTTACCGCCAATGGACGGATCACGCTGTCCAGCCTGGAGGATAGCGGCGGCACACAGCGCATCCACTGGCAGCGCTGCATCGGCGCGAAGGGCGGCGCCACCTACGATTCGCACTATGGCAAGACGGTGAAGGCAGACGGCGTCACCTATGACCCGGACGCTGGCGTGAACACCGCGAGCCCGGGCGACAACAGCAGCCAGCATCCGGGCACCCTCGCCCCGAACGGCATGGGCGAAAACGGCGCCCAGGTGAAAGCGCCCGACAATTCCGGCGTGATGTTCGTCGAGATCAACTATCTCTACACGCCGCTGGTCGGCAAAGGCTGGTTCACCAGCACCAAGACGATGCGCTACGTCGCTTCCTTCGTCGTCCGCGACAATCGCGATTACAGCCAGGTCTACAATCCCGTGACCACGCCGGCGACGAACCGCTCGACCTGCGATCTCTATTCGGCCTGACGAAAAAGGCCCGCCCGACGGGGAGTCGGGCGGGCCTGTTTTCTGCCGATCCGCTGAAGATCAGCGATAGGTGACCCTCTTCACCACGGCGACCACCTTGTCGGCGTTCACCAGGGCGAGCTTCTCCAGGTTCGCGGCATAGGGCAGCGGCACGTCCTCGTTGGTTACGCGCAGCACCGGCGCGTCGAGGTCGTCAAAGCCCTCTTCCATCACGAACGCGGCGACTTCCGACGCAATCGAGCAGACCGGCCAGCCTTCCTCGACCACCACGATGCGGTTGGTCTTCTTCAGGCTCTCCAGCACGGTCTGCTTGTCGAGCGGACGCAGCGTGCGCAGGTCGATCACCTCGGCGTCGATGCCCTCGGCCGCCAGCTTCTCGGCGGCTTCGAGCGCCACGCCCACGCCGATCGAGTAGCTGACCAGCGTGACGTCCTTGCCCTCGCGCATGATGCGGGCCTTGCCGATCGGCAGGACATAGTCATCGAGTTTCGGCACGTCGAAGCTGCGGCCGTACATCAGCTCGTTCTCGAGGAACACGACCGGGTCTTCCGAACGGATCGCCGCCTTCATCAGGCCCTTGGCATCGGCCGAATCATAGGGCGCGATCACGATCAGGCCGGGGACGCTGGCGTACCACGGGCCATAGTTCTGGCTGTGCTGCGCGCCGACGCGGCTGGCCGCGCCGTTGGGGCCACGGAACACGATCGGGCAGCGCATCTGGCCGCCGGACATGTAGTTGGTCTTGGCCGCCGAGTTGATGATGTGGTCGATCGCCTGCATGGCGAAGTTGAACGTCATGAACTCGATGATCGGCTTGAGGCCGCCCATCGCCGCACCGGTGCCGACGCCGGCAAAGCCGTATTCGGTGATCGGCGTGTCGATGACGCGCTTGGGGCCGAATTCGTCGAGCAGGCCCTGGGTCACCTTGTAGGCGCCCTGATATTCGGCGACTTCCTCGCCCATCACGAAGATGCGCGGATCGGCACGCATTTCCTCAGCCATCGCGTCGCGCAGCGCTTCGCGGACGGTGGTCTTCACCATCTCGGTGCCGGCGGGCACGGCGGGATCGGCCGGACGGGTCTTCTCGACGGCGGCGGTCAGCTGGGCGGTGCCGGTCTCGGGAGCCTTTTCGGGCGCCGGGGTCGGCTCGGTCTGCTGGCTGGCGGGGGCCGGTGCGGCGGCGGCCGAGGACGCATCCTCGCCCTCGCCCGCGATCATCGCGATCACGGTGCCGACCTTCACGTTGTCCGTACCCTCGGCGACCAGGATCTTGGCGATCGTGCCTTCGTCGACGGCTTCGAATTCCATCGTCGCCTTGTCGGTCTCGATCTCGGCGAGGATGTCGCCGGACTTCACGACATCGCCTTCCTTGACGAGCCACTTGGCGAGCGTGCCCTCTTCCATGGTCGGCGAGAGTGCCGGCATCTTGAGTTCGATGGCCATCTCAGTAGGTCTCCACCAGCACGTCGGTATAGAGTTCGGCCGGATCGGGCTCCGGCGTCTGTTCGGCGAAGTCCGCCGATTCGTTCACGATTTTGCGGATCTCGGCCTCGAGCGGCTTCAGCTGCTCTTCGGTCACGCCCATGGTCTCGAGCTCGCGCTTCACCGCCTCGATCGGGTCCGACTTGTCGCGGACGGACTGGACTTCCTCGCGGCTGCGATACTTGGCCGGATCGGACATCGAGTGGCCGCGATAGCGATAGGTCTTCATCTCGAGGATGATCGGCCCCTTGCCGGCGCGCACCCAGGCGAGCGCCTCTTCGGCGGCACCGCGGCAGGCGAGCACGTCCATGCCGTCCACCTGGATGCCGGGGATGCGGAAGCTCTCGCCGCGCTTGTACAGCTGATCTTCGGCCGAGGAGCGGTTGACGCTGGTGCCCATGGCATACTGATTGTTCTCGATCACGTAGATGATCGGAAGCTTCCACAGCTCGGCCATGTTGAACGATTCGTACACCTGGCCCTGGTTCGCGGCGCCGTCGCCGAAATAGGCCATGGCGACGCCGCCATCCTCGTTATATTTGTGCGCAAAGGCGAGGCCCGTGCCGAGCGAGACCTGAGCGCCGACGATGCCGTGGCCGCCGTAGAACTTCTTCTCGGTCGAGAACATGTGCATCGAGCCGCCCTTGCCGCGCGAGATACCCGCGCCGCGGCCGGTCAGCTCGGCCATGATCACCTTGGGGTCGATACCGTAGGCGAGCATG
Source organism: uncultured Sphingomonas sp. (assembly GCF_913774285.1). Lineage (GTDB taxonomy): Bacteria > Pseudomonadota > Alphaproteobacteria > Sphingomonadales > Sphingomonadaceae > Sphingomonas. The sequence continues at coordinate 89,788 of NZ_CAJYHX010000021.1, forward strand.
TGACCATGGTCGCGATAGCCGGTGATCACCGAGTCCTTCTCGCCGTCAAGCGCCGACTGCAGGCCGACTGCCACGGCTTCTTGGCCGATGTACAGGTGGCAGAAGCCGCCGATGAAGCCGAGGCCGTAGAGCTGGCCCGCCTTCTCTTCGAAGCGGCGGATCAGCAGCATCTGGCGATAGAATTCGAGCAGCTGTTCCTTCGAGGCCTTGAACCGTTCCGGTTCGCTGGGCCGCTCGCGATTCGGTACGGCGGGTGGGGTCGGTGCGTTGCGTGCCGGTGCTTTGGCCACGATCAGATATTCCTCATCCGGGGAGGGGAAAGGCGGGTGCCTATACGCGCGTTATCGCAAAGCTTGCAACCAACGCGCGGGTTCGGCCCACGTACATCCGCACTAAGGCGCTCCGCCGTGGCTGGCAACAGGTGCCGCTACGGCGATCACTTCTTGTCGAGCGGGATGATCACTTCGTCGGGGCGGACGACGTTGAGCTGCTTGCGGGCAAGCTCGTCGACCATGTCGGGATCGGCGCCATGCTTCGGATCGAGCAGATCGACTCGATTCTTGAGTTCGGCACGCTTCTTGTCGAGCAGCGCATAGTCGCGCTGCTTGGCGGCAAGCTCGTGCTGCACTTCCTTGGCGGCGACGATCCCATTGGGCCCCAGAACCGCATTATAGGCAAAGAAGCCGATGGCGATCAGCGCCGCGGCGGGAAGCCCCGCGCGGCGCAGCAGCGTGGACATGGGCGAAGCGCGCTTCATGCCCGTGTTTTTCGCTGATCGATCGGCTCTTAGCAAGATTGCGGTTCCTACCTAGTTCAGGCGCGGCGCAGCACCGAACGGCCGGCATAGACCGCCGCGTCGCCCAGCTCTTCCTCGATGCGGATCAGCTGGTTGTACTTGGCGAGCCGGTCCGAGCGCGCGAGGCTGCCGGTCTTGATCTGGCCGCAGTTGGTGGCGACCGCGAGATCGGCGATCGTCGCGTCCTCGGTCTCGCCCGAACGGTGCGACATCACCGCGGTGTAGGACGAGCGCTGGGCGAGGCTGACAGCCTCGAGCGTCTCGGTCAGCGTGCCGATCTGGTTGACCTTGACGAGCAGCGAGTTGGCATAGCCGCCCTCGATGCCGCGCAGCAGGCGCTCGGGATTGGTGACGAACAGATCGTCGCCGACCAGCTGGACCTTGCCGCCGAGCAGGTCGGTCAGCGCCTTCCAGCCTTCCCAGTCGTCCTCGGCCATGCCGTCCTCGATCGAGAAGATCGGATAGTCGGCGGCGAGCTTCGCCAGGAACTCGGCATTCTGGGTCGAGCTGAGGGTCTTGCCCTCGCCCACCATCTTGTAGGCGCCGTCCTTGAAGTACTCGGTGGCGGCGCAGTCGAGCGCGAGCATCACGTCGTCGCCGGGCTTGTAGCCGGCGGCCTCGATGCTGGTCATGATGAAGTCCAGCGCTTCGGTGGTCGATGCGATGTTCGGCGCGAAGCCGCCCTCGTCGCCCACGCCGGTCGCCAGGCCCTTCTCGTGCAGCTTCTTCTTGAGCGTGTGGAAGATTTCCGAACCGCAGCGCACCGCCTCCACGATGTTCTCGGCGCCCACCGGCACGATCATGAATTCCTGGAAGTCGATCGGGTTGTCGGCATGCTCGCCGCCGTTGATGATATTCATCATCGGCACCGGCAGGACGTGCGCGTTGACGCCGCCGACATAGCGATAGAGCGGCAGCCCGCGCGCATCGGCCGCGGCCTTGGCAGCGGCGAGGCTGACGCCGAGGATCGCGTTGGCGCCCAGGCGGCCCTTGTTGGCGGTGCCGTCGAGCTCGATCATGGTGCGGTCGAGATCGGCCTGGTCTTCGGCGTCGAGGCCGAGAACCGCCTCGGCAATCTCACCGTTCACCGCATCGACGGCGCCTTCGACGCCCTTGCCGAGCCAGCGGGACTTGTCGCCGTCGCGCTTTTCCACGGCCTCATGGGCACCGGTGGAGGCGCCCGATGGCACGGCGGCGCGGCCGAAGCTGCCGTCGTCCAGCAGGACATCCACTTCCACCGTGGGATTGCCACGGCTGTCGAGAATCTGGCGGGCGTGGACGTCGATGATTGCGGTCACGTCATGGTCTCCGTAACATATCTGGAATGAGGCGCGCGGTGCCTCTAGCGGTTCGCAAGGGAACTCGCAAACGGGGCCGTTGTTGTTTCGGCGCGACATGGAGGGTTTTTGATCATGGCAGACGAAACGGCCAACATCGCGGGCGATCCGCTCGCAGGCAACATGGGTGAAACCGGCGCGGCAAGCGGCGGCACCGAGAGTGGTACGGGCGCGGAAGGCAGCAGCTTCACCCGCAACGCCACCGACACGATTCGCGAGGAAGCGGCCAAGTACGCCGATCAGGCCAAGGAGCATATCCTGGGCTTCGCCGGCACCGGCAAGGAGCGCGCGACCAGCGCACTCGACGAAGTCGCCGAAATGATGCGGACCGCAGCCGGCGACGTCGATGCCAAGCTCGGCGCGCAGTACGGCCAATATGCCCGCACCGCTGCCGACGGCATTGCCGGCTTCGCGGACTCGCTCCGCGGCAAGGAAGTCAACGAGCTGCTCGACGAGGCGACCGAGTTCGTCAAGAAGAGCCCGGCGATCGCGGTGGGCACCGCAGCGGCGCTCGGCTTCGTGCTGGCGCGGGTGATCAAGTCGGGCATCGAGGCCTCGGGCACGACCCCCGCGAACGACAGCACGGCCGCCCCGACCGGCAACACGCCGTCGACCGACGACCTCAAGGTCGAGCCCGCCGGCTTCGGCAGCGGTTCGTCGGCGTCGCCCGGCACCACCCAGAGCTAAGGACGGGCAGCACAGGGCATGGACGCCCCCCGAACGGAAGACGCCGGCATCGGTGAGCTGATCGGCCAGCTCACCGAAGACGCCAAGGATTATGCCCGCGCCGAGGTCGACTATTTCAAGGCCGTCGCCCAAGCCAAGGTGACCGAGGTCAAGGGCGCGGCGATCGCCGCCGTCCTGGCCCTCGCGCTCGCTTTGGCGGCGGCGATCGGGCTGATCGTCGGCGCCATCCTGACGCTGGCGACCCTGGTCGGCCCCGGCTGGGCGACGCTGATCGTGGTCGGCGTCAGCCTCGTCGTCGCGGCGCTGCTCGGCTGGGCGGCGGCACGCGGCATCCGCAAGGCGATGGGAGCGCAGGCATGACGGTACCCCGCGATCCCGACGCCGCCCGGGCGCGTGCCCGCGCGGCGCGCGACAAGCTGATGACGACGGTCGGCACCATCCAGGAGCGGCTCAAGCCGCGCAACATCGCGCAGGAAGCGATGGAGAACGCCAAGCAGAGCGTGACCACCATTGCGCGCGAAGGCACCGAAGCTGTCCGCGAACGCCCGTGGCTCGCTGCCGCGGTCACCAGCGGCATCGGCCTGGTGCTGGCGCGCGGCTGGATCGTCGACATTTTCCGCAAGGGCAAACACGAAACCGCCGGACCGCCCAAGGGTTCGGAACACAAAGACAGCAATGCAGAAGGATGACGCCATGAGCACCGAAACCGAAACCGGATCGCGCCTCACCGAAAACCCCGCGCTGCTGCTCGCCGGCGGCGTCGCGGTGGGCGTGGTGATCGGCATGCTGCTGCCGCGCTTCGAGCGCGAAAAGGCGGCGCTGGAGCCGATCGGCCGCAAGCTGGCTGACGGCGCCGCCGCCGCGGTGCAGGCCGCAAAGGACAGCGGCCGCGAGCAGATCGAGTCGCTGATCCCGAACAGCGACGCCACCAAGGAACGCGTCTCGGCGCTGTTCGGCACGGTGATCGACGCCGCCAAGGACGCGACGTCGAAGCGTTAAGCCGCCTATAAGGGGGTTGAGTGCGATGCTGCAGTGCCGGTAAGGGCTGCGGCATCCCCCCACCCCCAGGAGGCGCAATGAGCAAGCTTCACCTGGTCTTCGGCGGCCGCGTTGCCGATCCGACGACCCTCGATTTCGTCGATCCCTCGAAGCTCGACGTGGTCGGCATCTTCCCCGATTATGCGAGCGCCGAGAAGGCGTGGCGCGCGGCTGCGCAGCGCACGGTCGACGATGCCGAGATGCGCTATGTGGTGGTGCACCTCCACCGCCTGCTCGATCCGGATATCGAGGCCGGCAAGGCCTGATCTTCGGGGCGCGACGCACACTCGCTGGAGTTCGCGCTCGCCAACAACACAACCCTCGTCATCCCCGCGAAGGCGGGGATCCATTGGCGCAGGTGTTTCGGCTCTTGCTGCAGCGCACAGGCGAATGGATCCCCGCCTTCGCGGGGATGACGGTGGTTTGATGATATGGTGGTCTGACCTCAGGGCCGATCGCTCACGGCAGCAGCGCCAGATCCGGCTCCACGAAGCCGCGCCGTGCTTCCACCGAGAATAGCCGCTCACGGCTGTAGAAGCGCAGCGGCCAGTCACGTCGGCCCATTGGCGACGCCAGCAGGCCGTTTATCTGCGCGAGCAAATTCCCTTCCCCTGCCTGCTCCAGGAAAAGCCGCACGCCAGCGACATATGCCCGCGTGATCGTCTCGTGATAGCCGCTGTGATCGTCGTTGACGCCGCCCAGGCTCTCGTTGAAGCGGCGGATCAAGCCGCCGATCTCGGCATCCACATCGATGTCGGGCCGCTCAATCAGCAGATACAGGCATGCGGCGAGATGCGCCTCGTGCGTCCAGTCCTCGCGCGACAGGTCGCAGGCGAGCAGCCCCTCCCCGATCCGGACAATCGCCGCGGCGCTGGGGAAGCACCGCGGCGGAAGGTCGGCCGTGTCGCTCAGGCGAGTGCCCGCACCCTGGGTGCAGCGGCGCGGACGCCCTCCTCGACATGATCCTCGAACTGCGCGAAATTTTCGACGAACTGGTCAACCAGTCGTTCTGCCGTCGCGTCATAGTCCGCCTTGTCCGGCCACGTCTCGCGCGGGTCGAGGATCGCCGTATCGACCCCCGGCACCGCAACCGGCACCTCGAAGCCGAAATAGGGGTCTACGCGGAACTCGGCCGCATTTAGGCTGCCGTCGAGCGCGGCATTGAGCAGCGCCCGCGTCGCCTTGATCGGCATGCGATGGCCCACGCCGTATTTGCCGCCGGTCCAGCCGGTATTGACCAGCCAGCACGCGACATTCCCCTCCGCGATCCGCTTCTTGAGCAGATTGCCATAGACCGAGGGGTGCCGCGGCATGAACGGCGCGCCGAAGCAGGTGGAGAAGGTCGCCTCTGGCTCGGTCACGCCGATCTCGGTGCCCGCCACCCGCGCGGTATAGCCCGAGAGGAAGTGGTACATCGCCTGCTCGGGCGTCAGCCGCGCGATCGGCGGGAGTACGCCATACGCGTCGGCAGTCAGGAAGATCATGTTCTTTGGCACCGGCCCGAGATTGTCGGCCGAGGCATTGGGGATGAAGTCGATGGGGTAGGAGCCGCGGCTGTTCTCGGCGAGCGTCGCGTCGTCGAGGTCGAGTGCGCGCGTCTCCGGGTCCATCACCACATTCTCCAGCACCGTGCCGAAGCGCTTGGTGGTGGCGAAGATCTCGGGCTCGGCCTCGGGCGAGAGGCGGATCATCTTGGCGTAGCAGCCGCCCTCGAAATTGAAGACCGCCGTGTCCGACCAGCCATGCTCGTCGTCGCCGATCAGCGTGCGGCTGGCATCGGCCGACAGCGTCGTCTTGCCGGTGCCCGACAGGCCGAAGAAGATCGCCGTATCGCCCTGAGGCCCGATATTGGCCGAGCAGTGCATCGGCATGATTCCCTGTTCGGGCAGCAGATAGTTGAGCAGGCCGAACACGCTCTTTTTCATCTCGCCGGCATAGGCGGTGCCGCCGATCAGGATCAGCTTGTCGGTGAAATTGACCGCGATCACCGTCTCGCCCCGGGTGCCGTGGTGCGCGGGATCGGCGCGGAAGCTCGGCAGGTCGATGATCGTGTATTCGGGCACGAAATCCGCCAGCGCTTCCGCCTCAGGCCGCACCAGCATCGTGCGGATGAACAGATTGTGCCAGGCAAGCTCGTTGATCACGCGCACCCGCACGCGATGCTCGGGCTGCGAGCCGCCATAGAGATCCTGCACGAACAGTTCGTCGCGCTTGCCCAGCTCGGCGAGGAAATCGGCCTTGAGCGCGGCGAAGTGCGCGGGCGTCATCGCCTGGTTGGTCTTGCCCCACCACACGCTGGTCTCGGTCTCGGCATCGCGGACGATGAACTTGTCCTTGGCCGAGCGCCCGGTATGCTTTCCCGTAGCAACCACCAGCGGACCTTCGGCGGCCAGGCTACCCTCGCCGCGACGGATCGCGTGCTCGACCAGCGGCGCGGCAATCAGGTTCCAATGGAGCGTTGCCGATGTGGCAATACCCTGTTCGCCAAGACCATGGCGCGACTGACGCATGTTCAAAACACCCTCCTCAACCATTGTCGCGCTATTTGTATGACAAAGCAGATCATTGTTTTGCCGCGCAACTTTATTTCGAATCGCCTCCTGACATGCGTCTGCCGAGAGGGTCAATCCGGGTAAGCGTTGTCGGTCGGTTGAGGCGGAAGAAACTTTGGTCTAACGGGTGTCGATGCTGATTTTGCGCCAGCCCCGGGTAGCCGGATGACCGCCACGATCGCGCTGGTCGATGACGACCGCAACATCCTGACCTCGGTATCGATCGCCCTCCAGACCGAAGGGTTTCTCACCCGCGTCTATTCGGACGGTGAAAGCGCGCTCAAGGCGCTGATCGAGAATCCGCCCGAGCTGGCGGTGCTCGACATCAAGATGCCCAAGATGGACGGGCTGGAGCTGCTCCGCCGCCTGCGCGAGAAAAGCCAGATCCCGGTGATCTTCCTCACCAGCAAGGATGACGAGCTGGACGAGGCGCTCGGCCTGGCGATGGGCGCGGACGATTATATCGCCAAGCCCTTCTCGCAGCGGCTGCTGATCGCTCGTATCCGCGCGATCCTGCGCCGCACTGAGCCGGCCGCACCGGTCCCCGAGGGTGCTGCGCCGGCCGAGCCTGCCGAAGCGCTGGAGCGCGGTCGCCTGAGCATGGACCCCGCCCGCCACAAGGTCACCTGGGGCGGCGTCAACGTCACGCTGACCGTCACCGAATTCCTGATCCTGGAGACGCTCGCCCAGCGCCCCGGCATCGTCAAGACGCGCAACCAGCTGATGGACGCGGCCTATCAGGACGACATCTATGTCGACGACCGTACGATCGACAGCCACATCAAGCGCGTCCGCCGCAAGTTCCGGCAGGTAGACCCGGAATTCGACGCGATCGAGACGCTCTATGGCGCGGGCTATCGATTCTCGGATGAATGACGAGCGTGACCTGGCGCTGCGATGGTCGGGCCGGGTCAGCCTCACGCCGCGGATCCTGGCGGTCAACATCTTCGCGTTGGCGCTGCTGTGCGGCGGCTTCTTCTATCTCGACAGCTATCGCAGCCGCATCGTCGACAGCCGTGTCGAGCAGACCAGCCGCGAGGTGCGGCTGATCGCCCAGGCCCTGGCCTCGGCGACCGACAAGCGGCGTGACCTGCTGGTGCTCAGCCTCGCCCGTGACATGGGCACGCGCATCCGCCTCTACGACCCGCAGGGCAAGCTGCTGAGCGACAGCCGCGAGCTCGGCCTGCGCAACCTGGTGCTGCGCGACCCCGACAAGGATCCCGTAGGCCAGACGATCGCCCGCTTTCTTGACGCGGTGATCGACAAGGTCGCAGGCGCCGATCGCGCGCCGCTTTACCGCGAGCGGCCGCGCGACGCCGGGCTGGATTGGCCGGACGTGAAGACGGCGCTGGAGACGCACGCCGCCGCCGCGTCGGTCTGGCGCGCGCCCGATCGCACGCCCGTCATCACTGCCGCCGCGCCGATTACGGGGCTCGGCGTGGTGATGACTGCGTTCAACGCCCGCGACATCACCCAGACGGTGCGGCTCGAGCGCTACCGGCTGGGCGTGGTGCTCGGCATCGTCTCGCTGGTCTCGGTGCTGCTCTCCCTGTTCCTCGCGCGCACCATCGTCCGCCCGTTGCGGCGGCTGGCGCTGGCGGCGATCCGGGTCCGGCTCGGTCGCGCCCGCGAGGTGGTCGTCCCCCGTTTGCCCGAACGCCGCGACGAGATCGGGATGCTCGCCCGCGCGCTCTCCGACATGAGCGGTGCGCTTCGCGCCCGCATCGACGCGACCGAAACCTTCGCTGCCGACGTCACCCATGAGCTGAAAAACCCCCTCGCCTCGCTCCGCTCCGCGGTCGAGGGCCTGTCGAACGTCAAGCATCCCGCCCTGCGCGACCAGCTGCTCGACATCGTCCGCGACGACGTCCACCGGCTCGACCGGCTGATCACCGACATCTCCGAGGCCTCGCGCATCGACGCCCAGCTCAGCCGCACCACCTTCGAGCCGTTCGACCTGGGCGCGCTGATCGCCGCGCTGATCGACCAGCGCGAGACCCGCGGCGTACCCGAGGAAGTCCGCCTCCGCTTCGATCGCCCGCGCGGCCTCTCGATGGAAGTGATGGGCGACCCCACCCGGCTGGAACGTGTGTTCGAGAACCTGATCGAAAACGCCCTGTCCTTCTCGCCCCCGGGCGGCCTCATCGCGATCTCGGCGCAGGAGGAGGACGACACGCTCGCCGTCTGGGTGGAAGACGAGGGCCCCGGCGTCCCCGAGGAAGCCCGCGAGGCGATCTTCCGCCGCTTCCATTCGGTGCGCCCGTCCAGCGAAGCGTTCGGCCAGCATTCGGGGCTCGGGCTTGCCATTGCCCGCACCATCGTCGAAGGCCATCAGGGAAGCATCATCGTGGAATCGCGGGAGGATCGATCGCAGGGCGCACGCTTCGTGGTGCGGCTGCCATTGGCAGCCCGCACATGAATCCGCCCGTCGCCCCGCCCGCGCTCCCGGCAAGCTATAACGAGAGCAACATGCAACGGCGTCGCCCCAAACATATCCTGCTCGTCACCGGCATGTCCGGCGCCGGCAAGTCGACCGTGCTGCGCACGCTCGAGGATCTCGGCTGGGAGGTGGTGGACAACCTCCCCCTCCTCCTCCTCAACCGCCTGCTCGATACCGCGCCGGGCGCCGATGGCGGCGACGACGAACGCCCGCTCGCGCTCGGCCTCGGCACGCAGACGCGCGGCTTCGACGCCGAGAGCATCGTTCAGCGCATCAAGAAGCTGCGCGAGGACCAGGGGCTCGACGTCGGCACGCTGTTCCTCGAATGCACCGGCGCCGAGCTGCTGCGTCGCTTCTCCGAGACGCGACGGCGCCATCCGCTGGCGCAGGACCGCCCCGCCGAGGACGGGATCGCCCGCGAGCGCGAGCTGCTCGGCCCCTTGCGCCGCTGGGCCAACCGGCTGATCGACACCACCGACATGAAGGCGAACCAGCTGTCGCAGACGATCCGCGGGATCTTCTCCGCGGATGGCGGCAAGACGACCTTCAGCGTCACGTCGTTCGGCTTCTCGCGCGGACTGCCGCGCGACGCCGACTTGGTCCTCGACATGCGCTTCCTGCGCAATCCGCACTGGGATCCGGTGCTTCGTCCCGGCACGGGACTCGATGCCGACGTCTCCGCCTATATCGCCGCAGACCCGGCCTATGACGCCGCGATGGCACAGATCGAGTCGCTGCTGCTGCTGCTCCTCCCTCGCTACCAGGCGGAGGGGAAAGCCTATGTGACGATCGCCTTCGGCTGCACCGGCGGGCGGCACCGCTCGGTCCATGTCGCCGAACGGATGGCCCGCCGGTTGCGCGACGAAGGATTTTCGCCCACGGTGACGCACAGAGATTTGCAGACCGCGCCACAGGACTCCCTGGAGGGGGCGCCGGTGTCCATGGCTAGGGGCGGAGAATAGAATGATCGGGTTGGTGCTCGTGACGCACGGACGACTCGCCGAGGAGTTCGTCGTCGCGATGGAACATGTAGTCGGGAAGCAGGAGCAGGTCGCCGCGATCTGCATCGGCCCCGAGGATGACATGGAGGGCCGCCGCGCCGACATCGCCAGCGCCATCGGCGCGGTCGATTCGGGCGAAGGCGTGATCGTGCTGAGCGACCTGTTCGGCGGCACCCCCTCCAACCTCGCCATCTCGCTGATGAAGGCGGGCAAGGTCGAGGTGATCGCCGGCATCAGCCTGCCGATGCTGATCCGCCTCGGCAGTGCCCGCAAGACCATGTCCGTTACCGACGCGGTGCTCGCCGCGCGCGACGCCGGCCGCAAATATGTGACGGTCGCGTCGGAAATGCTGGGGCCGCCGCAATGAGCCGGGTGTCGCGCGAGGTTTTGATCGAGAACCGCCGCGGCCTCCACGCCCGCGCCAGCATGGCCTTCGTCACGCTCGCCAGCACCCAGCCCTGCGAGCTGACCGTCGAAAAGGACGGCAACAGCGCCGCCGGCACGTCGATCCTCGACCTGATGATGCTCGGCGCCGCGAAGGGCGACACGATCACGATCTGGGCCGAAGGCGACGGCGCCGAAAGTGCGGTGCAGGCGCTGGTCGAGCTGGTCGAAGCGCGGTTCAACGAGGAGTGACCTCTCCTCCTTGCGCTCCCCTCCCGCTTGCGGGAGGGGTGAGGGGAGGGATTGACGTGGAAGTGGCGCTGCTAGGTTCCGGCCCCTCCCCTAGCCCCCCCCGCAAGCGGAAGGGGAACGCGGGCGAAGCGCGCCGCACCCCCAACTAGCCCCCGCCCCCATCCCGCCCTATAGCGCGCGGATGCCACGCGAAATCACCGCCTACTCGAACCCCCTCATCAAGCGCATGCGGAACCTGCGCGACAAGCGCCACCGCCGCGAAGAGGGGCTGTTCCTTGCCGAAGGCCTGCGCATCCTCACCGAAGCGCGCGAGGCCGGCCGGATCCCCGACTACCTGTTCTACACCGCCGAAAGCGCCCGCCACCCGCTGGTCACCGCGCTCGTCACCGCCACCGAGGCCCGCGATGGCGAGGCGATCGAGACCAATGCCGACATCCTCTCCAAGCTCTCCGGCAAGGACAATCCGGGCGCGGTCGTCGGCGTCTACCCCGAGTTCGCCCTGGACCTCGCCGATATCGACCGCAGCACCGCGCCGATCTGGCTGGTCGCCGAGCGGCTGCGCGATCCCGGCAATCTCGGCACCATCCTGCGCACCGGCGACGCGGTGGGCGCCGGCGGGCTGATCCTGCTCGACGACTGCGTCGATCCCTTCTCGGTCGAGGCGGTGCGCGCGAGCATGGGCGCCTTGTTCACCGTCCCCGTCGCCCGCGCCCGCTGGGAGGAATTCGAGCCCTGGCTGCGCGCCGGCCCCGGCCAGCTCGTCGGCCTCAGCCTCGATACGACCCACGACTATCAGGCCCCGCGCTACGCCGCGCCCACCTTCCTGCTCACCGGCAACGAGGCGCAGGGCATGCCGCCGCATATGGAAGCCGCGTGCGATCTGCTGGTAAAGATTCCCATGCTCGGCAAGGCGGACAGCCTCAATGCGGCAGTGGCAACGGCGGTGATGGCCTATGAAGTACGCAACCAGTTCCGGAACGCCTGAGCGCGCGCGCCGCGCCGCCGCAGCCCTCGCGCTCGCGTGCGGCCTCGGCGCCGCCCTCCCCGCCGCCGCGCAGACGCCCGCGCCGCCGACCGCCCGCGAGCAGCCCCGCGCCGAGACGCCCCCGCTCGACGCCGAGGAGCAACTGCTGCTCGGCGACTGGCGCGTGACCGGAGTCGACGGCCATCCGGTGGTCCCCGGCAGCCACGCCCGGCTGAAGCTGGAGGGCCTGCGGATCAGCGGCTATACCGGCTGCAACGCGCTGGGCGGCAACTACCGGGTGGAACGGGGCTATCTCACCACCGGCGGCGTGATTACCACCCGCCGCGCCTGCTCGCCGGCGCTAATGCGGCAGGAAGCGGCGCTGCTCGCCCTGCTCGACCAGCGCCTGGCAGTCCGCCAGAGCCATCGCGGCCGGCTGCTTCTGACCGGACGCGACGGGAAGACGCTGGTGCTGGTGCGGGCGACCGGCTGATTTTGCGCGACATCCTTGCCGATCAGATGGCCACTTCGATCTCGAACCGCACGCCCTCGGGACGATATTGGATCGTGGGATGGCCGCGCACATGACGCCGAAATACGCGCTCGATCATCTTCGAGCCGAAGCCGGTTCGCGTGGGCGCCGTTACCGGAGGGCCGTCATGCTCCCTCCAGCAGAAGAAGAGGTAGCGCCCATCCGCGGCGTCGCGCAACACCCATTCGACCGATACGCGACCTGACGGAACCGACAGCGCACCATATTTGACTGCGTTGGTGGCTAGCTCATGGATGGTCATCGACAAGGCCAGGGTAAGCTCTGGCGAGAGGCGAACTTCGTCGCCCTGCGAGAGAATTCGCACCCCTGCCCGGTCCCTGAACGGCGCCAGCGCCTGCGCGATCACATCGTGGATACTGGCGCCTTGCACCACCTCCTGGATCAGCAATTCCTGTGCAGCGGCAAGGCTGGCAATCCTGCCTGTAATCGCGTCGGCAGCATCCTTCAGACTCGCGGAATCCCGCAGCGTCTGGCGGACCACGGCGGTGACCGTGGCCAGGCTGTTCTTCACGCGATGCTGCAATTCCTGCGCCAGGACCGCACGATGTTCCTCGGCGAACTTCCGGCCTGAAATGTCCGTCGAAAAGCCGATCATCTCCAGCGGCGTGCCGTCCGCGCGATATTGGAGATCGCCATGCACCGCCACCCAGCGCTGTTCGCCCGCAGGCGTAAGGATGCGATACTCGATCTCGTACGGGTCGCCATTCTCCAGCGTCGCGCGCACGGCTGCCTGCATGAACGGCAGGTCCTCGGGATGGATCGTGGCGAGCAGATCCGCATAGCCGAAATGCTCGTCCTCGGACCGTCCGAAGATGCGCTTGCACCCCGGTGATGGCGTCAGCTCCAGCTCGGGCAGCGTCAACGTCCAGGTGCCAAGGCCGCCGGCCTTAAGCGCGAGCTTGAGCCTCGCCTTTCTGGACGCGAGCTCGGCGTCGCGCTGCGCCAGTTCGGCCGCCAGCGCGTCGCGGTCCTTCTCGAGCATGTGCATCCGGTGGCGCTCGATGGTCACGTCCATCTGGGACGCGACGAAGTACCGGAGCGAACCGTCGTCGCAGAAGACGGGTGCCACCATCAGCCGGTTCCAGAACGGCGTTCCGTCGCGCTTGTGGTTCAGCAGGTCCAGCTCGATCGGTTCGCGTCGCGCGATCGCATCGCGCAATCGCTGGACATCGTTCGGATCGGTCAGTGGGCCCTGAAGAAATCGGCAATTGCGGCCGAGGATTTCGGACGCCGAGAACCCGGTCAGCGCCTCGAACGCGGCGTTTACATAGATGAGCGGAGAATCGGGCAGCGTAGGGTCGCTGACTACCATCGCGACGGGCGTCAGGTTGAAGCCGACCTGCATCGGATCGCACGCGTTCAGCCCGCGCGCATAGGCGTCTATTGCAGCTTGGACCTCTGGCGATCGGGCTTCTGCAGGAAACGAAAACGCAGCGCGTGTCTCGAAGTCACTCCGGGCATTCACCGCACCAAGTTCGCGCAATTCACCGCCAGCCAAGCAGTCCCTCCCTGTCGGTGCAATACGCGCACGCGTTCGGCATTTGTCGCAGGCTACTAAACCGCAGCTCGACGACAAGGATTCTAACTTCGGTTAGAACGGCATAGGCGAAAAAAGGGTCCACATGCGACGGAGAGTCAGCAACAACCCAGACACATGTGTCTCGAAATGGGAACGATTGCGCTATTCCGCCGCAGCCGCTTCCTCCACTTCACCGCCCTCCGGCGCCGGGAGTTCCGCCGTCGGCGCCCGCGCGATCACGTCTACCGTGTCGATCGCGTCCAGCGCGCTGTTGCCGGTATCGACGTTGAGCGCCTGGAAGCGCCGCGCGGAGACCATCACCCGGCCTTCGAAGCTCGCGACGAACTTGTTGTAATTCTCCACCGCGCTGTTCAGCCCGCCGCCGACGCGCTTGAGGTGGCCCGCCGCCGTCGCCAGCCGCTCGTAGAGTTCCTTGCCCAGCTTGCCGACTTCGCGGGCATCCTCGGTCAGCTTCTGCTGGCGCCACATCGCCGCCACGGTGCGGGCGAGCGGCAGGAAGGCCGAGGGACCGGCGATGATCACCCGGTTGCGCGCCGCGCGCTCCCACAGCTCCATGTCCACTTCCAGCGCGCTCGACAGGAAATTGTCGCCGGGGATGTACATGATCACGAAATCGGGCGCCTTTTCGAACTGCGCCCAATAGGCCTTGCGCGACAGCGCGTCGGCATGGGTGCTCATCGCCTTGGCATGGGCCTTGAGCGCGGCGGTGCGTTCCTCGGCGCTGGTCGCCTCGGCCGCCTGGAGATAGCCGTCGAGCACGCACTTCACGTCGACGATCAGCTGCTGGTCGCCCGGCAGGCGGATGATGAAGTCCGGCCGCAGCATGCCGTCCTCGGTGGTGACCGAGACCTCCGCCGCGAAATCGACATGGCCCGAAAGCCCGGCGATCTCGATCAGGTTGCGGAACTGCTGCTCGCCCCAGCGGCCGCGCGTCTTGGGGGCGGCGCGCAGGGCGTTGACCAGCTTGGAAGTTTCGGCGCGCGTCTCGCCCAGGCTGGCATGGACGGCGCTGATCGCCTCGCGCAGCTGGCCATAGCTGTCGCTGCGATCTTTCTCGACGCGCTGCAGCCCTTCCTCATAGCGCTTGAGCGTGGTGTCGATCGGCTGGAGCAAGGTGCGCAGCCGCTCCTCGTTCTTCTCGCCCGCCTGGTGGAAGCGCGCCTCGGCGCGTTCGAGAAAGGCGCGCTGCGTCTCGTCGAGCATCTTGGCGGCGGATTCGCGGAACTGGCCGGCCATCATCTCGCGCGCGTTGACGAACTCGGTCAGCCGCTCCTCGAAGGCGCCGGCCTTGGCCTTTAGCTCGGCCAGCTCGATGCGGGCGGCGTCGCGCTCGTTGCGGAGCATCGCGGCTTCCTCGCGCAGGCGGGGGAGCTGGGCGACGCGTTCCTCGGCCATGGCGAGATCGGTGATCGCGGCCTTGAAATCGGCCTCGCGCCGGGCGCTCTCCGCCCGCGCCTCGCTCGTGCCGCGCGCGCCGATCAACCAGCCGACCACCACGCCCGCGACCAGGGCAACCATCACAAAGGCAACAACGAACGGATCCAACACACGCCTCCCGGGGAACAGGACGCGAACTTACGCCGTGCGGGACGGGGCCGCAAGGGCGGGTGCGGTCGGTTCGGCGCGGGTTGGAGAGGGTTCGGTGGATAAGTAACCGGGCCCGTCACCCCCGTCGTCATTCCGGCGAAAGCCGGAATCCATTGGGGGCACAGTCACGGCTTACACCGAAACGGCGTGGCGAATGGATCCCGGCTTTCGCCGAGATGACGGCAATTGGGGAGGGAATGGCAGCGCTCAGGCCGCCTTGCGGGCCTTGTTGAGCTTCTTCAGCAGCATGTCGCGCTTGAGCCGCGAGAGATGGTCGAGGAACACGATGCCCTCCAGATGGTCCATCTCGTGCTGGATGCAGGTGGCGAGCAGGCCCTCGAAGACCTCGTCATGCGCCTCGCCCTTCTCGTCGAGCCAGGTCACCCGGCAGCGCGCGGGGCGCTCGACATCGGCGAACTGGTCGGGAACGGACAGGCAGCCTTCGGTATAGACCGAATACTCTTCGGCGGGCTCGTGGATCTCGGGATTGATGAAGATGCGCGGGTGCCGGATCGGCTTGCCCTCCTCGTCCTCTTCCTCCTGCAGGTCCATGACGATCAGCCGCTTGGGCACGCCGACCTGGATCGCGGCGAGGCCGATGCCCGGCGCATCGTACATCGTGTCGAACATGTCGCCGATCAGCGTGCGAACGTCGTCATCGACCGCCTCGACAGGGGTGGAGACGAGACGCAGACGCGGATCGGGTACTTCGACGATGGGGAGGATGGCCATCGCCTAAATTTAGGAGAGCGGGGCGTGAGCGTCAAGCAACCGGGCGGCGTGCGCGCAGCGCCTGGGCGAGCGTGCCCTCGTCGAGATAGTCGAGCTCGCCCCCCACCGGCAGACCGTGGGCGAGCTGGGTGACGCGGATCGGGAAGGCTTCCAGCCGCTCGGAGACATAGTGCGCGGTGGTCTGGCCCTCGAGCGTGGCGTTCATCGCGAGGACGACCTCGTCGATGCCGCCCGCGCCCACCCGGCGGACCAGCGCGTCGATGCGCAGGTCCTCGGGCCGCACCCCGTCGAGCGCCGAGAGCTTGCCGCCCAGCACATGGAAGCGGCCGGGGAACAGCCGCGCGCGGTCGAGCGCCCAGAGGTCGGCGACTTCCTCGACCACGCATAGCGAGCGGTCGTCGCGGCGCGGGTCGGCGCAGATGGCGCACGGGTCGTGCGTGTCGACATTGCCGCAGATGTGGCAGGTGGTGAGCTTCTGGCTGACCGCGCTGAGCGCGGCGAGCAGCGGGTCGAGCGTCGTCTCGCGCTTCTTGAGCAGGTGCAGCACCGCCCGCCGCGCCGATCGCGGCCCGAAACCGGGCAGCCGCGACAGGGCCTGGGTCAGCGCTTCGATTTCGGGAGAGGCCATGGCGCAACACATAGGGGCTTGCATGCGCGCCTGCCAAGCGGTTGAGGAGACACATGCGCATCCTCTTCATGGGAACCCCCGATTTCGCCGTGCCGGTGCTCGATGCCCTGGTCGAGGCCGGGCACACGATTGTCGCCGCCTATAGCCAGCCGCCCCGCCCCGGCGGCCGCCGCGGCAAGGCGCTGACCCCCTCCCCGATCCATGCCCGCGCCGATGCGCTGGGGATCGAGGTGCGGACGCCGCTCAGTCTCAAGGGCGCGGACGAGCAGGCGGCGCTGGCCGCGCTCGATGCGGATGTGGCGGTGGTCGCGGCTTATGGCCTGCTCCTGCCCAAGGCGGTGCTGACGGCGCCGCGGCTGGGCTGCCTCAACGTCCATGGCTCGCTGCTCCCCCGCTGGCGTGGCGCGGCCCCGATCGAGCGGGCGATCCTCGCGGGCGACGCGGAGACCGGCGTCGGCATCATGCAGATGGAGGCCGGGCTCGACACCGGCCCGGTGCGACTGGAAGGACGCACGCCGATTGATCGCAAGACGGCAGGCGACCTGCGCGCGGAACTGAGTGTCATGGGCGCTCGGCTGATGGTGCAAGTGCTGGTGGACTTCGACGCGTATCCCGCCGTGCCACAGCCCGAGGACGGCATCACCTATGCCGCCAAGATCGACAAGGCCGAAGCGCGAATGGACTTCACCAAGACCGCGGTAGAGGTCGAGCGGGCGGTGCGCGCGTTCAACCCGGCGCCCGGCGCGTTCTTCGAGCTGAACGGCGAGCGCTTCCGGGTGCACGCCGCCGATCTGGTCGACGCGAACGGCCCGGCCGGCACCGTGGGGGAAGACCTGCTGATCCATTGCGGCGAGGGCGCGATCCGCCCGACCTCCATCCAGCGCGCCGGCCGCGGGGTGATGACGGTCGCCGAACTGCTGCGCGGTTTCCCCATCCCCGCAGGGACGCAGCTTTGACGCGCTTTGCCCTGACCGTGGAGTTCGACGGCCGCCCCTTCATGGGCTGGCAACGGCAGGATCATGGCCCCAGCGTCCAGCAGGCGATCGAGGACGCCGCCTATGCGGTCACCGGCGAGGAGGTGGTGGTCCACGCCGCCGGACGCACCGACGCCGGCGTGCACGGGCTGGGCATGCGCGCGCATGTCGATATCGCGAAACCGATGACGCCGTTCCGGCTGATGGAGGCGCTCAATGCCCGCATCCGCCCGCACCCCGTCGCAATCCTGGCCTGTGAGGAAGTTTCGGAGGACTGGCACGCACGTTTTTCGTGCCTTAGCCGTCATTATGAATATCGGATCGTAACGCGCCGCGCGCCGCTTACTTGGGAAAAGGGCCTCGCCTGGCGCCTGTCCGGACCACTCGACGTTCCCGCGATGCGGGCGGCCGCCGCGTTCCTCGTAGGCCGCCACGACTTCACGACCTTCCGCTCGGCGCACTGCCAGGCGGAGAGCCCGGTGCGCACGCTGGACCGGCTGGATGTCGTGGAAACCGGTGACCGGATCAGCGTGTTCGCGTCGGCGCGGTCGTTCCTGCATCATCAGGTGCGCTCGATGGTCGGCTGCCTGTCGCTGGTCGGCCAGGGCAAATGGGCACCCGAGGACGTGCGCGACGCACTCGAAGCGCGCGACCGGACCACCTTAGGCCTGAACGCGCCCCCTGACGGGCTGTTTTTCCTGCGCGCGGAATATCCTAGCGACTGAACTTCGCCGCCAGTTCGACATGGGTGGACCAGCGGAACTGCCCCACCGGCTGCACCCAGTCGAGCCGATAGCCGCCTTTGCACAAGATCTCCGCATCTCGCGCGAACGTACTGGGGTTGCAGGAAACATAGGCAAGGATCGGCGCCTTGGAAGCGGCCAGCTCGCCGACCTGCTCGCGCGCGCCGGCCCGCGGCGGATCGAGCACCACCGCGTCGAACCGGTCCAGCTCGGCGGTGGTGACGGGCCGACGGAACAGGTCGCGATGATCGCCGAACACCTGCCGCCCTGCCGCGCCGCCCGCCGCCTTGAGCGACAGGATGGCGTCGCGCGCGGCTTCGCCCGCATAGACCCGCGCCGTGTCCAGCGCGAAGGTGAAGGTACCGAGCCCGGCGAACAGGTCCGCGACGTTCCGTGCGCCGCCGACGATCTCGCGCACGGCCGCCACCAGCGCCGCCTCGCCCTCCGGCGTCGCCTGCAGGAAGCTGCCGCTCGGCAACGGCACCGCAACCCCGCCCAGCGTGATGGTCACCGGCACCGGCTCCCACCGCGCGGTCGGGCCGAAACCCTCGTCGATCGCGAACCGGGCGAGCTTTTCGGCCTCGGCGAACGTCGTGATCGCCTCGGCCGCTGCAAGCCCTTCCGGGTCGATGCCCTCCACCAGCACGTCGCGGCCCTGATCGCTCAGCGCCAGATGCACGTTCACCCGCCGCGCATCGGGCAGCAATGTTGCGAACAGCCGACGCAGCGGTGCCAGCAGCGCGAAAAGTTCGGGCGCGAGGACATGGCATTCGACCAGGTCGATCAGCTTGTGGCTTCCTGCCTCGGTGAAGCCGATCCGCACCTGCTTGCCGCGCCGCTCGGCATGGAGCGTCGCCCGGCGCCGGGTGCGTGGCGGCGAGAGCAAGGGCGTGCGGATCTCCGTTTCCAGCCCCTGCGCTGCAAGTGCGGTCCGCACGCGCTCGACGAGGAAGTGGCTCCATGCCGCATCGTCGAGATGCTGGAGCTGGCAACCGCCGCAGCTCGGAAAATGGCGGCAGGGCGGCGTCTGGTGGTGCGGACCGAAGCGGATCGTGCCGTTCTCGCCCACCCAATCGCCGGGCGCCGTGAGCGGGAAGTGCCGGCCGTCGCTTGTAACGCCGTCGCCCCGCGCCGCGACGCGCACCACTTCCACTTCGCTCAAAGACATTCCGAACACGCTTCCGCCAGTTGAGCGACGAGCTGATCGGCGAAAAAGGCGGGACCTGCAAGCTGTGCCGCGCGGCCGTGCAGCCAGACGGCCGCAGCAGCCGGATCGACGCCGCTCCCGCCCTGCCCGATCTGCGCGCCCAACACGCCGGCGAGGATGTCGCCGGTGCCGGCGGTCGACAGCCAGGGCGAAGCGCCCGCGAGCACGCGCACGCTGCCGTCGGGACCCGCGATGACCGTATCGCCGCCCTTGTGGACCACGGTCGCACCGCTGGCAGCCGCTGCCTGCAACGTTCGGTCGATCTTGCTACCCGAGCCGCCAAACATCCGGTCGAACTCGCCGCCATGCGGGGTGATCCATACGGGCGCCTCACGCGCGGCGAGCGTCGCCGCCGCGGTGGTGCCGAGAAGGCTCAGCGCGTCGCCGTCCACCACCAACGGCTTGTCGGCGGCGAGCCCCATCCGCAGGAATGCCTCGGCCCGACGATCGCGACCAAGCCCTGGCCCCAGCACAACGGCATCAATGCGGTCGCCGGCGAGGAAGTCGGCCAGATCATCGGCATCGTCAATCGTCCGCCGGACCAGCGCGTCCGGCGCCGGACCCGCAGGCTCCGGCCCGGCAAGCATCACATAGCCGGCACCGCTCGCCATCGCTGCCCGCGCGGCCAAGCGCCCCGCGCCGGGCATCGCGCCTTCCACCACCGCTAACAGTCCGCGGGTATATTTGTGGCTCTGCGGGCCCGGCGTCTTCAGCCGCGGCCGGGCAACGGTGTGCCAGGCACTGTCGACCGGGATGCCGATATCGGCAAGCAACACATGGCCGCAGCGCGACAGGCCTCCGCCGAGCACATGCGCCGGCTTGAGCGCGCCAAGCGCGACAGTGGCGTTCACGCCGCGCGGCGCTCCCAGTTCGTCGCCACTGTCGGTGTCCATGCCCGAAGGCAGGTCGATCGCCAAGGTGAAGTCGGCCCCGCGCACCAGCTCGCTCAGTACCGCGGCGGTACTGCGCTCCAGTGGACGGGTGAGCCCGATGCCGAATAGCCCGTCGATCACCACGGGCCGTGCCGGCGCGCCGTACAGCGAGGTCGTCGGCCCCTCCCAACGGGCGTGCATACGTTCGGCAGCGCCCTGCTTGGGCGCGCCTGAGGCCGCGACGAGCACATCGAGCCCCCAGTCGCGCAAATATCGTGCAACCACATACGCATCGCCGCCATTGTTGCCGGAACCTGCGAGCACCAGCACCGGCCGCCCCATGGCGAAGCGCACCGCCTCGCGTGCCACCGCCGCGCCGGCGCGCTCCATCAATTCGTCCTGGGAAACGCCGCGCGCGAACACCGCCTCTTCGGCGGCTCGCATTGCGTCGGCAGTGAGGATGGGGGCGCCGGGCGGGATCATGGTCCCGCTGTAACGCCCTTCATCGGCAGACGATAGCGCATCCCGCCGATCGTCACTTCGGTGGCGTTGGCGGCGTGGGCCACGGTCGCGACCTCCGCACCATCCGCCGCGGCGATCACATTGCCCTGCACCTGCAACCGGCGGAACCCGCCATCGGCGTGATGCAGGATCAGCATGTCGCCGTCGCGCTCCACCGTACAGACCGGCAACAGGGTCTCGCCGATCGGCGCGCAGGCGACTGTCTCCCCCGCTTGCACAGCGGGCTGCGACGCCGGATCGACACCGCAGCCCGCCACAAGCAAGGTCAGTGCGAGACTAGATGTCCGCGTAGACATGGCGCTCGGCCTTGGCGCCGGGGTGCGTCACCGCCCCCTGATAGGCCGGGCCGACATTCTGCGAATAGCGGTAGAGCGCGCCCGACTGATAGTCGTTCACCCGCGGCTGCCAGCGCGCGCGGCGCTCGGCCAGCACCTCTTCGGCGACGTCGAGGTCGATCGTCCCCGCCTCGGCGTCGATGCGGATGGTGTCGCCGTCCTCGACCAGCGCGATCGGGCCGCCCTCGGCCGCCTCGGGGCCGACATGGCCGATGCAGAAGCCGCGGGTGCCGCCCGAGAAGCGGCCGTCGGTGATCAGCGCCACCTTTTCGCCCATGCCGAGGCCGTAGAGCGCCGCGGTTGTCGACAGCATCTCGCGCATGCCTGGACCGCCCTTCGGCCCTTCGTAGCGGATGATGATGACTTCGCCTTCATTGATCTGGCGGTTCTCCACCGCCTGGAAGGCATCCTCCTCGCAGTCGAACACCCGCGCCGGGCCGGTGAACTGGAGCCGGTGCATGCCCGCGACCTTCACGATCGCGCCTTCGGGCGCCAGCGAGCCGCGCAGGCCGACGACACCGCCCGTGGGGGTGATCGGCGTCTTCACGTCGTAGATCACCTTCTGGTCGGGGTTCCAGGTGACCTGGTCGATATTCTCGCCCAGCGTCTTGCCGGTCACGGTCATGCAGCTGCCGTCGAGCAGGCCGTTGGCCAGCATCGTCTTCATCAACATGTAGACACCGCCCGCGGCATGCATGTCCTTGGCGACATACTTCCCACCCGGCTTGAGGTCGGCGATGTAAGGCGTTGCTTTGAAAGCCTCGGCAACGTCGTGCAGGTCGAAGTCGATGCCTGCCTCATTGGCCATCGCCGGCAGGTGCAGCGCCGCGTTGGTCGAGCCGCCGGTTGCCGCCACCACGCGCGCGGCGTTGATGAAGGCGGCGCGCGTCGCGATGTCGCGCGGGCGCAGGTTCATCTCGAGCAGGTTCATCACCTGATGCCCCGCAGCGATCGCGATTTCTTCACGACTCTTGTACGGAGCAGGTACCATGTTGCTGTTCGGCAGGGACAATCCCATCGCCTCGCCGACGCACGCCATGGTGTTGGCGGTGAACTGGCCGCCGCACGCGCCGTGGCCCGGGCAGGCGACCTTCTCGAGCGCAGTCAAATCCTTGAGCGGGCAGTTGCCGGCGGCGAACTTGCCCACCGCCTCGAACACGTCGACCACGGTGACATCACGGTCCTCGAACCGGCCCGGCAGGATCGACCCGCCATAGACGAAGATCGACGGGATGTTGAGGCGGAGCATCGCCATCATCATCCCCGGCAGCGACTTGTCGCAGCCCGCGAAGGCCACCAGCGCGTCATAGCAATGCCCGCGCACGCTCAGCTCGACCGAGTCGGCTATCACCTCGCGGCTGACCAGCGAGGACTTCATCCCCTGATGGCCCATGGCGATGCCGTCGGTCACCGTGATGGTGTTGAACCGGCGCGGCATGCCGCCATTGGCGATCACGCCCTGGCGCGCGGCATCCGCCTGAAAATCGAGGGTTGTGTTGCACGGCGCGCTGTCGTTGCCGGCGCTCGCCACGGCGACGAACGGCTTGGCGATGTCCTCCTCGGGAATCCCCATGGCATAGTAATAGCTGCGGTGCGGCGCGCGCTCCGGCCCCACGGAAACATGGCGGCTGGGGAGCTTGGATTTGTCGAATCGGTTGGTCATGGCGCGCAAGCCTATGTCGCGGAAGCACCCTTTGACGCAAGAGTGTTGCGCAGAAAAAGCGTAAGCTGCTGAAGCCGCGCGGCCCAGGCGTCTACGCCCGCATCGTACCGGATCAGGTCGTTGCGGATCTCGATGGCGATCGACGGGATGCCCTGTGCCTCGGCATGGCGATTGAGCGTGGCGTTGAGCAGGCGACCCGAATAGGGTTCGTTGTCGCCGGTGACGCAGCCTTGCGCACGCAGCCACTCCACCGCCGGACGGGCGGCGCGGGTGTCGCGATTGTAGAGGATGCCGATCTCCCAGGGCCGCGGCGTGCCGCCATGTTCGAGGCAGGGCGTGAAGCTGTGGATCGACAGGATCAGCGATGGCCGCTGGCGGCGGACCTGGTCGCGCAGCAGGCGGTGATAGGGCGCGTGGAAACGAGCGATGCGTGCGGCCCGGTCGGCGGTTTCGTTGCCGGGGATCGCATGGCCGTCGCTGCGATGGGGGACCAGCCCGACATGGTCGGGCTCCCGGTGGAGATCGATCACCAGCCGCGAGACGGTGGCGAGGATCGCCGGGGCATCGAGCCGGGCGGCGAGCGCGCGGGTCACGGCCGCGGCGCCGATGTCGATGCCGATGTGCAGATCGAGCAGCGCGGGATCGATGCCGAGATCAATATCGTCCGGGACTGCGTTCGAGGCATGGTCGCACAAGAGCAGCACGTCCTGCGCGTGACCGGGCAGGATTTTCGCGACGCTCATGCGAACACCGGACGGCGGCGGGCATGAAATGCGGCCAGCCCTTCGGCGAGTTCAGCGCCCCCGAATGCAGCCTCGAAGGCAGCATCGAGCGCAGCGTCGTCCGGATTGCGCAGCGCACGCTTCAGCTGGCGAACGGCGGCGGGCGCATTCTCGGCGATGCGCTGGGCCAGCGCGACGGCTGCGATGCCGGCATCGGGTGCGCGGCGCTCGACCAGACCCATCCGCGCGGCCGCATCGGCGTCGATGGCTTCGCCGGTGAAGAGCAGCTCGCTCGCCCGCCCCTGCCCCACCTGTGCGGCCAGCCGGGCGACGTCCTCGCGGGGATAGCCGAGCCCGAGCCGCGCCGGCGTCACCGCGAACTGGGCACCATCCCCGGCGAGCCGCACATCGGCGACGAGGATCAGCGCCAC
Source organism: uncultured Sphingomonas sp. (assembly GCF_913774285.1). Classification (GTDB taxonomy): domain Bacteria; phylum Pseudomonadota; class Alphaproteobacteria; order Sphingomonadales; family Sphingomonadaceae; genus Sphingomonas. The sequence continues at coordinate 113,748 of NZ_CAJYHX010000021.1, forward strand.
CGCCGCACCGAAGCATCCGCCGTCGATCGCCACAAGCACCGGCATCGGCAGCGCAGCCACCGCTTCGATCCCGGCGCGCATCGCCAGCCGGAAGCGGGTGCGCGCGTGGAGATCGCTTTGCAGCTGCGGAAACTCGCCGATATCCGCGCCGGCCGAGAAGATGCCGGGCATGTCCGAGCGGAGGATGACCGCCCGGGCAGCCTCCAGTCCCATGGTGGCGGCGGCGAGCTGTTCCCAGCCGGCGATCGGCACGGCATTGCGCGCCAATCCGCGTGCGAGCGCGATCGTGGCGATCGGCCCATCCCAACGAACTTCGATCATGTGGAAGGCTGTGCCCGATCCGCGCGCCCAAGTCACGCGATGGCGCGCGGGGGGACTTCCCAGTGGGAAGCGCACCCGCGGGCCAAGGGCAGACGTTCGCGATCGCGTCAGATCCGCCGTGGAGACTCTTGTCTCGAAACGGTAAAGATTCGCTTACCGGCTCAGCAAAGTCGGGTTGCGGCGAGCCACCATTCGGGGCGCTGCAAGGCCGCCGCCGCGGCATCCCGCGCGGCGTCGGAGTCGAACAACGCGAAGCAGGTCGCGCCCGAGCCCGACATGCGGGCGAGCAGCACGCCCGGCTGCACGGCAAGTGCCGCCAGCACGGCATCGATGGTAGGCGCAATGGCGCGGGCCGGGGGCTCGAGGTCGTTGCGCCCCGCCCGAGCGACCGCGAGCAGTTCGCCGGTACCGATCGGACCACGGTCCACGCCGTCCCAGGCCTTGAACACCGCCGCCGTCGAGACGCCAACGCCGGGGTTGATTAACAGCGTCGGGGTGCCGGCCAGCCCCTCCAGCGGGTCCAACTGCTCGCCGCGCCCCCTGCCCTCCGCGGTGCGGCCGAGCAGGCAGGCGGGCACGTCGGAGCCGAGCGCGTCCGCAATCTCGAACAGCTTCGGGTCCGCCAGGTCCACCCCGTGGAGCGCGGCCAGCGCACGCAGCGTCGCCGCCGCGTCCGCCGAGCCCCCGCCGATCCCCGACGCCACCGGCAAATGCTTGTCCAGCGCGATCGCATGCGCTCCGCCGCCGAAGGCCTCGCGGAACCGCAGGGCGGCCCGCGTGACGAGATTGTCCCCCTCGCCCGCCAGCACCGCCGCGAACGGGCCGGTCAGCGTGAAGCTGTCGGCCTCCGCCCGCGTTACCCGCACGCTATCGCCATGCTCGACAAAGGCGAACAGCGTCTCCAGCTCGTGATAACCGTCCGGCCGGCGATGGCGGACGTGGAGCGCAAGGTTGAGCTTGGCGCGGGCGGATTCGGTGACGGTGCGAGGATCGGTCATCACCGCCGCCCCTAGCGCGATCAGGAGGCGGCCGTCAGCCCCTCTCGCAGCTTGCGCGCGATCCGCTCGGCATCCGCCGGCGCGGCATGGATCGCCGCCGCGCGCCAGGCATAGCGCGCCTCGAACTGCCGGCCGAGCCGCCAATAGGCGTCGCCCAGATGTTCGTTGGCGGCAGAGCCCGCCGGATCGCTGCGCGTCGCGGCTTCGAGCAGCTGCGCCCCACGGGCAACCTCGCCCTGGCGGACATAGGCCCAGCCTAGTGCATCGGCGACCTCGGCATCCTCGGGCGCGATCTTGCGCGCGCGTTCGAGCAAGCGGAGCGCCTCCGCACCATCGCCGCCATGGCGGATCAGCGCGACGCCGAGCGTCCGCAGCATCTCGGCGCGATTGGCGGCGAGTTCGGCCGCCTTGCGCAGCTCGGGCAGCGCCTGGTCCCAGCGGCCCGCCTGTTCGAGCGCAAGGCCATAATCGAGATGCAGGTCGGCGCTCCCCTCGCCGCCACGCCGTATCGCATCGGCATAGACCCGCGCTGCCGCGTCATGGCGGCCGGTATCGGTGAGCAGCTGGGCGTAGCGCTCCACTTCCAGCGGGGTCGCGCTGCGATCCTCGGCGAGCGCCCTGGCATCGGCGAGCGCGGCATCGGCGCGGCCGGCATCGCGCAGCACGGCAATGCGGCCTCCCGCGGCGCGACGGGCGAAGGGGCTGTCCTTCGGGACCTCCGCCAGCACCTGCAGCGCGAGATCCGGCGCGCCGGCGCCGTTGATGGCCTCGGCGAGCAGGATGCGCGAACGGGCCTCCTTCGGATCGAGGATCAGCGCACAGCGGGCAAGGACGATGGTCAGCGTCGCCATCCGGTCGCCGCCCAGGTCGCTGGCCATCGCACGGAACATGCGGGACAGGGCATAGCTGATCGTCACCGGCTGCGGGCCGCCAAGGGTGCGCGCGACCGCCTCCAGCTCGGGACCGCCGCCTTCAAGCAGGAACCGTGCCCCCTCACGTCCGCGCACCGTGGCCAGGTCGATGCGGGCATCGGCATCGCCCTCGCCTGCCAGCGTCGCCAGCGCGCCAAGCGCAGCGGAGTCGTCCTTGCCCTGCGCCAGCAGCATCAGCGCCCGTTGCAGCGCGGCATAGCGCCGGGCGAGCGCGCCCATGTCGAGGCTGTCGATCACCGCGACGCCGTCCAGCCCGCGCGCCTGGGCGAGCCAGGCGGTGAAGATCGGCATCAGGAAGTCGAAGGGTGTGCCCTTGAGCCGCTTGACCGCGTCGGCAGCACCCGTCTGGTTGCCGGCGGCAAGCGCCACCGCCATGTCGACCAGCGCCGCGTCGGGCGGCGCGACGCCGGCCTTCTCCATCACCGCCGCAGCGCGGGTGGCGAGCGCCATGTCGCCGACCATCAGCGCCTGACGATAGGCGCGCAGGGCAATCACCGGATCGTCGGGCGCCGCCGCCAGCGCCCGGCCATAGCCTTGCGCCGCGACCCCCGCCGCGCCCGCCGCATCGGCGGCACGGGCGCGGACATAGTCGGTCAGGTCCGCGGTCTGCGCCGCCGCCGGGGCAGCCAGCAGCAGCGCAAGACCAAGGCTACATGTTCGGATAATTGGGGCCACCACCGCCTTCTGGCACCACCCAGTTAATGTTTTGGGTGGGATCCTTGATGTCGCAGGTCTTGCAGTGCACGCAATTCTGCGCGTTGATCTGGAACCGCAGATCATCGCCTTCCCCTACGACCTCATACACACCGGCGGGACAATAACGCTGCGCAGGCTCGGCGTACATCGGCAGATTGTAGCCGATCGGAATATCCTTGTCCTTCAGCGTCAGATGGACCGGCTGGTCCTCCTCATGGTTGGTGTTCGAGACGAACACCGAGGAGAGGCGGTCGAAGGTGAGCACGCCGTCGGGCTTGGGATAATCGATCCTGGGCGCCTGGTCGGCGCGGAGCAGCCCCTCGTTGTCGGGCTTGTGCTTCATCGTGATCGGCCATCGCAGGCCGAGATGCTCGCTCCACATCGCCGCGCCTGCGAGCAGCGTGCCCCAGGTGTCGCCGAACTTCTTGACCAGCGGCGCCACGTTGCGGACGCCGCGCAGTTCCTTGTAGACCCAGCTCGCCTCATAGGCTTCCGGATAGGCGGTCAGCTCGTCGCTGGCCCGCCCGGCCTGGATCGCCGCGAACGCCGCTTCGGCCGCCATCATCCCGCTCTTCATCGCGGTGTGCGTGCCCTTGATCCGGGGCACGTTGAGGAAGCCGGCACTGTCGCCGATCAGCGCGAGGCCGGGCGCCACCAGCTTGGGCACCGACTGCCAGCCACCGTCCGAAATCGCCCGCGCCCCATAGGAAACGCGCTTGCCGCCTTTCAGCAGCTCGGCAATCTCGGGGTGCAGCTTCCAGCGCTGCATTTCCTGGAACGGCGACAGCCAGGGGTTCTTGTAGCCGAGCCACACGACGAAGCCGATCGCGACCTGCCCGTCGGCCTGGTGATAGATGAACCCGCCACCATTGGCGCCGTCGGTCAGCGGCCAGCCTTGGGTGTGGATCACCCGACCCGGCACATGCTTGGCGGGATCCACGTCCCACAGTTCCTTGATGCCGATGCCATAAACCTGCGGCTGGCTCTCGGCGTCCAGATCGAACTGGCGGATCATCTGCTTCGAGAGGTGCCCGCGGCAGCCTTCGGAGAGGAAGGTGTACTTCGCGTGGATCTCCAGGCCCGGCTGATAGTCGGGCTTGTGCTCGCCGTCCTTGGCGACGCCCATGTCGCCGGTGGCGACGCCCTTCACGCTGCCGTCCTCGTTGTAGAGCACTTCGGCGGCGGCGAAGCCGGGGAAGATCTCCACGCCCAGTTCGCCGGCCTTCTCCGCCATCCAGCGGCAGAGATTGCCCAGGCTGCCGGTATAGGTGCCCTTGTTGTGCAGATAGGGCGGCGTGAGGAATTCCGGATAGGCGGACTTGCCCTTCTCGCTCAGCACCCAGTGATGGTTCTCGGTCACCGGCGTGCGCGCCAGCGGGCAGCCATCGTCGCGCCAGCTCGGCAGCAGCTCGTCGAGCGACTTGGGATCGACCACCGCACCCGAAAGGATATGCGCGCCGACCTCGGAGCCCTTCTCCAGCACGCACACCGAGAGCTCGGCTCCAGCCTCGTTCGCCAGCTGCTTGAGCCGGATCGCCGCGGAAAGACCGGCAGGCCCCGCGCCGACGATCACGACGTCATAGGGCATCGACTCCCGTTCGCTCATCCTTGTTCCCCTAAGTCCTTCGTACTAACACGGCCCTCGCGGCCACCTGTCGTCGCGCCCGCGCAACGTTCCGTCTATCCGGCGATGAAGCCAGATTGACCCCGCCGTCAACTGGGATTCAAAGAATGGGTATGGGGGCAGAACCAGACAATAGCTGGCACAAGTCGCTCGCGAGCGCACTCGAATGGTGGGATGCCGCCGGGGTCGACGTGCTCGTTGAAGACAACGTGCGCGACTGGTTCGCCAAGCCCGCCCCGCTCCGCGCCGAGCCGCAGCCCGAGCCTGCCGTAGCGGCGCCGGCGCCGGCGCTCCCGCAGACGCTACCCGAATTCCTCGCCTGGCGCATCGGCGAAACCGCACTCGAGGCCGGCTGGCACAGCCCGCTGGTGGCTCCTGCGATCGTCGAAAATCCGGCCTGGACGATTTTTGTCGACATGCCCGAGCCCGAGGACAGCGACACACTGTGGAGCGGCCCGGCGGGCGCCTTGCTCGACCGGATGCTGGCCGCCGTGGGCCTGTCGCGCGAGTCGGTACAGCTGGTCCCGCTCTGCTTCGCGCGGCCGGCCACCGGCCAGGTGCCTGCCGACGTGGCGCCGAAGCTGGTCGAGCTCGCCACAAATTTCCTGAGCTTCGTTCAGCCGACGAAGCTGCTGCTGCTCGGCCATGCGGCGACCCGTGCCGTTCTCGGGCCGGAAGCCTGGCCGCCGGAACTTCGTTCGCACGACGTTAACCGCTACGACGCCAATACCCAGGTGGTGGCGACCTACCATCCGCGCTCGCTGATCGAGCGCCCGGCCGCCAAGAGCGAAACCTGGAAACATCTGTTGCTGCTGAGCCGGGGACCGAGCCTTTGACCTTGCGCATCCTGCTTGCCGCCACGCTGATGACGGCGCCGATCGCCACGCCGGCCCTGGCCGCGTTGCCCGACGACACCAGCCCCGCGGTTATCGACGAGGACGCCCCTACTCCCGCCGCCGCCAGGCACAAGGGCGACGGCATCCCGCCCCAGCTCGATGCCGATCAGCGCGCCGATTACCGCTTCGTCTTCGATGCGATCCGCAACGGCCGCTGGGCGGATGCGCAGATCAAGCTCGATTCGATGAAGCCGGGCCCGCTCCATGCGATCGCCCGCGCCCAGCTCTACACCGCCAAGGGTTCGCCCCGTGTCGAGGCCGACCAGCTGGTTGCGTTGATCACCGAGGCACCCGAACTGCCCCAGGCCGAGCAGCTCGTTCGCCTCGCCAAGACGCGTGGCGTCAGCGACCTGCCCTCGCTGCCGGTCGCCCAGCGGCTGATCTGGTTCGACGGCGCGCCGATCCGCAAGCGCGCCCGCTCGGTGCGCAGCGACAATGCCGCGACCGAAGTCGCCATTCTGATGGCGCCCTATGTGAAGACCGACAACGGCCCCGCCGCCGAAGCGGTCGTCGCGCGCTTCGCTAATGACCTGACGCCTGACGCGTTGACCGAGTGGCAGCAGAAGGTCGCCTGGATCTATTATGTCGCCGGGGACGACGCCAATGCCCGCCGCATGGCCGCCAAGGCCGAGCAGGGCCTGGGCGAATGGGCCGCGCAGGCCGACTGGGCCGATGGCCTCGCCGCCTGGCGCCAGCAGGATTGCGCCGGCGCCACCGCCGCCTTCGAGCGTGTCGCGACCCGCGCCAGCGATATCGAGCTGCGCGCCGCCGGGCTGTTCTGGGGCTCGCGCGCAGAAATGGCGTGCGGCCGCCCGGACCGCGTCGCCGCCAAGCTGCGCGCCGCCAGCCAATATGGCGAGACCTTCTACGGCCTGCTCGCCCGCTCCAGCCTTGGCCTCGAGGAGCAGCGGCTTGAAGGCGACCGGATGGTCAGCAAGGACTGGGCCGCGCTCGAGCGTCGCCCGAACGTCCGCGTGGCCGCCGCGCTGGCCGAGATCGGCGAGACTTCGCTCGCCGACCAGGTGCTGCGCCACCAGGCCAAGTTCTGCACGCCCGACGATCACGGCGCGCTCACCCGTCTCGCCGCCGAGCTGAGCCTGCCCCAGACCGAATTGTGGCTCGCGCATAACGGTCCGGCCGGGGCCAAGCCGATCGTCGAGGCGCGTTATCCGGTGCCGAACTGGTCGCCCGACGGCGGCTGGCGCGTCGATCGCTCGCTGGTGTTCGCGCACACGCTGCAGGAGTCGAACTTTCGTACCGAGGTGCGTAGCGCGGCCGGCGCGATGGGGCTGATGCAGGTGAAGACTGGCGCCGCGATCGACGTGGGCCGCCGTCGCGGCGTGACCTATGCCGCGTCCGACCTCACCAAGCCGTCGGTCAACATGGAGATCGGCCAGTCCTATCTCGAGCAGCTGCGCGACATGCCGCAGACGCAGGGCCTTCTGCCCAAGGTGATCGCGGCCTACAATGCGGGGCCGAGCCCGGTCGATGCCTGGAACCAGGCCTCGCGCGACGGCGGCGATCCCCTCCTCTATATCGAGAGCATCCCCTACTGGGAGACGCGCGGCTATGTGGTGACGGTGCTGCGCAACTACTGGATGTACGAGCTGCACGACGGCAAGCCCTCACCCAGCCGCATCGCGCTGGCGGGCGGCATGTGGCCGCGCTTCCCCGGCATGGCCGGGGCCAAGGCCGTCAAGCTCAAGACCGCGCGGGCGCCCATGCTTACCTTCCCGGCGCCGCAGCCGGTGGAGCCTGCGCCGATCCAGCAGCAGTTCCAGCTGCCCGCCACGGGCGCCGCGGTGACGATCAGCGCCGCCAAGCTGCCGAGCGAGGTCGCGCGTGGCAATTGACGAGAGCATCGCCTTCCGCCCCGTCCGCATCGCTGTCCTCACCGTCTCCGACACCCGCACCCTGGCCGAGGACCGCTCGGGCGACCGGCTCGTCCAGCGGCTGACCGACGCAGGCCATCTGCTCAGCGACCGCGCGATCCTGCGCGACGATGTCGATGCGATCGCGGCGCAGTTCGAAGCGTGGATCGCGGCACCCGGCGTCGAGGTAATCCTCGCCACCGGCGGCACCGGGGTGACCGGACGTGACGTGACGCCCGAGGCGCTGGCGCGCGTGTGGGACAAGGAGATCCCGGGCTTCGGCGAACTGTTCCGCTGGCTGAGCTACGCCAAGATCGGCACCTCGACGATCCAGTCGCGCGCCACCGCAGGCGTCGCCCGCGGCACCTATATCTTCGCGCTGCCGGGCTCGACCGGCGCTGTCACCGACGCCTGGGACGGCATCCTCGCCAGCCAGCTCGACATCCGCCACAAGCCCTGCAACTTCGTCGAGCTGATGGGGCGGTTGCAGGAGCGGTAAGGCACCATCCCTGCCCGTGCCCTCTGCAGTGCTCCTGCGAAAGCAGGAGCCCAGGGCCGCGAGCGACGTCTTATCCTACCCTGGGCCCCTGCTTTCGCAGGGGCACGGGTAGTTCGGTCACCCCTCCATCACCCACGCCGCCAACTCATGCCCCTGCGGATCGCGGAAATGGAACCGCCGCCCGCCGGGAAAGCTGAAGATCGGCACCGTCACAACACCGCCTGCCGCTTCCACCGCCGCCAGCGTCGCCTCCAGATCGTCGACCGCGATCACCGGCAGCAGTTGCGTCCGCCCCTGCGCATCACCGTCGAGCCCGACATCGGTGTCGCCACTCATCGTCGCCGCATAGCTCGGCCCGAAATCGGTGAACTGCCAGTCGAACACGGCGCCGTAGAAGCCCTTGAGCGCGCCCACGTCACCCGCAGGCAATTCGAGATAGTTCAACCGCGCCATCACCCATCCCCCTCAATGTTCTTGCTTCGTTCTATCGCTCGGCCTAGCATCGCGCAATGGCAAAGAGTCGCCCCGTCCGCGGCGCCACGTTCAACGACGCGAGCGCGCGCTTCAACCTCCCAGCTCGCGAGGCCGACGGCGACTGGCTCGATGCGCAGGAAGCGATCGACGGCGCCCCGCCGCCGCTCCGCACCACGGTGACGGTCGAGACCCCGCGCACGATCATCAGCCGCAACCAGTCGCCGGACATCAGCTTCGAGCAATCGGTGAACCCCTATCGCGGCTGCGAGCATGGTTGCATCTATTGCTTCGCCCGGCCGAGCCATGCCTATCTCGACCTCTCCCCCGGCCTGGATTTCGAGAGCAAGCTGTTCGTGAAGCCGACCGCGCCCGCGCTGCTCCGCGCCGAGCTGTCTAAGCGCGGCTATGTGTGCAAGCCGATCGCCTTCGGCACCAATACCGATCCTTATCAGCCGATCGAATCGACCTGGCGGATCACCCGTGGCTGCCTGGAGCTGCTCGCCGAATGCCGCCATCCGGTGACGATCACCACCAAGTCCAACCGCGTGGTGAAGGACCTCGACCTGCTCGCCCCCATGGCTGCGCAGGGGCTGGCGGCGGTGATGCTCTCGGTCACCTCGCTCGATCCTAGGATCGCGATGACCGTGGAGCCCCGCGCGCCGCATCCCGAACGCCGGCTGGCGGCGATCCGCACGCTTACCGATGCCGGCGTACCGGTGTTCGTCTCGATGTCGCCCGTGATCCCGCACGTCACAGACCACGAGATGGAGCATATCCTCGAACGTGCGGCGGAGGCCGGCGCGCGCGGCGCCTTCTTCCTGCCGGTGCGGCTGCCCTGGGAAGTCGCCCCGCTGTTCCGCGCTTGGCTCGACGCGCATTTCCCCGATCGTGCCGGCAAGGTGATGGCGACGATCCAGTCGATCCGCGGCGGCAAGGACAATGACCCCGGCTTCTTCACCCGCATGCGCGGCCAGGGCCCCTGGGCCGAACTGCTCCGCACCCGCTTCACCCGCGCGGTGCAGCGCTACGGGCTCGACGGCGAGCGGATGCGACTGCGTACCGATCTGTTCCGCCCGCCCGCCGGGCCGCAGGGGGAGCTGTTCTAGCGGCAGGAGCAGAGAGGCCTCAGCCCTTGGCGCTGAACCAGCGAGGGACCGCCTTGCGCCAGCGGTCGAGCAGAGTCTCGCGGCGGCAATGGCCACACGCCGCACGCACAGCGGCAACGCGATCGTCCGAATCGCCCGCACCGGGATTGGCCGAAAAATAGCGCGCATATTTATCGGCGACGTGGTGGAAGTCCGCCGCATCCGCAGGCGTCTGGCCGGCCTTGATGGTGACGTTGGGCCAGATCTCGGAATAGGTGGCGTTGAGTTCCAGCCAAGGCGCGGCCCGCGGCTCGGTGTCGAACACGATCGCGTCGGTTGGACAAGCCTCGATACAGCAGCTGCAATCCACGCACTCGCGCGGGTTGATCACCAGCATGGTCTCGCCTTCATAGAAGGCATCGACGGGACAGACTTCCACGCAGTCCATGTGCTTGCACTTGATGCAAGCGTCCGTGATCACCCCGGTCATGCTGCAAAAGCCCCTCTGTCCGGCCAAGGCCGAGGAGGTTGCACCATGCCAAGCAGGTTCGCCAAGCAGCCCCGGCTAGCGCAGCAGCGCGAGCGGCACCGCCTGCGCCATCGCGGCGTAGCCCGCCACCGATGGATGCAGCCCGTCCCCGCTGTCATAGTCCCTGCGCAACCGCTTGGGGTCGGCCGGATCGCGCATCGCTTCGTCGAAATCGATCACCGCGTCGAAATTACCCGGCGTGCGGATCCAGCGGTTGACCGCCTGGCGATCGGCCTCGTTCTGCGCATCGGGATGATAATAGCCCGAGCCCGCATAGGGCATGATCGTCGCGCCGATCGCCTTGATCCCGCGGGCATGGGCGCGGGCGACGATCTGGCGATAGGCGTCGATCATCCGCGCCACCAGCGCCGTGTGGGCTGCCGCCGGCACCGGCGCCTCGCGGGTCAGCGTGCCGAGATCGTTGACTCCCTCCAGCACGATCAGGTGGGTGAGGCCCGGCTGACCGATCACATCATGATCGAACCGTGCCAGTGCGTTCGGCCCCAGCCCGTCGTTGAGCAGCCGGTTGCCGCCGATCCCGGCATTGAGCACCGCCACCTCGCCCATCCTCGGCGCCGCGCGCAGCCGGCGCTGGAGCGCGTCGGTCCAGCGCGCATTGGTGTTGGGCTTCACGCCGTAGCCGTCCGTGATCGAATCCCCGAACGCGACGATCGCGCGTGCCTTGGGCGCCACCGCCTCGATGCCGGCAATCTGGAACCAGTGATCGACGGTCTTGGCGCCCGCGAGATCCGGATCGGCGCTGTGGTTGCCGTGGACGAGATAGGAGGTCGCGCGCGAGCCCGGGTGGCCGGTCTGCTGCGCCGGCGGATTGGCGACATAGAGCGAGATGGCGAGATCGGTGCCGCCCGCACCCTTCAGCTCGATCGGGTCGCTCCAATAATCGGCACCCGCCGGGATCGTCACCGCCACCGCGCCGCCGAAGCGCAGCGGGCGCAGCGTGGCGGCGTCGATCTTCGGGCTGGCGATGTCCACCGCGCGGGCGATCGTCGCGCCGTCGATGGTCAGCGGCGCGCTGCCGAAGCGGTTGGTGAAGCGCACCCGCAGCCGAGTCGCGGGTCCCTGGAGGCGCACGATCTGGCGCAGCGTGGCATCGGTGAGATCGGCGGCGGGCAAGGCATTCTGCGAGTCGAGCGCCAGCTGCGAGGTCCACCACGCCGTCGTCCAGCGATCCCCTGGCGCGGCCTGCGCGGTCGCCGCCGCAAGCAGCCCCACCACGACCCAGCGCAGCATCTTCGCCATACACCCTCTCCAGCAATATATTGATAGCGGTACCATAGTCCGGAACGGAGTCAGGGCAAGCCGTTCCGGCGTGCCGCTGTGCTATTGCGGCAATGCAGCGGCAGACCTAAGCAGTTGCCTTCTTCGACCAAGGAACCTCGATGCGCGCGCTTCTCTTCGCTTCCTCCGCCTTGCTGCTGCCCGTCGCCGCTCTCGCCCAGACACCCGCCGTGCCCACCGGCAAGCTGCCTGATGCCGCCACGCCGATCGCCTATCGACTCGATTTCACCATCCTGCCCGAGAAGGATCGCTTCAACGGCCATACCGAGATCGACATCGACCTGAAGGCGCCCGCGCGGACGATCTGGATGCACGGCCGCGACCTGCACGTCGCCAAGGCGATCGCGCGGAGCGGCGGCAAGTCGGTCACGGCGACGTTCACGCAGAAGAGCGCCACTGGCCTCGCCGAGCTCGACTTCGGCAAGACGCTGCCCGCCGGTCGCGTGACACTGGTGTTCGACTATGACGCCGCGTTCGGCACCGGCACCCAGGGGCTCTATCATGTGAAGGTCGAGGACGCCTGGTACAGCTGGACCCAGTTCGAATCGATCGAGGCGCGCGCCGCCTTCCCGTCCTTCGACCAGCCGGGCTACAAGACGCCGTTCACCGTCTCGATTACGACCAAGCCCGGCTTCACCGCGGTCAGCAACGCGCCCGAGGCAAGCAGCCGCAAGGCGGGCGCGCTGGTCCGCCACCAGTTCGCACCGACCAAGCCGCTGCCGACCTACCTCGTCGCGCTGGTCACCGGCCCCTTCGCGACCGCCTCCACGATGATCCCGCCGACGCCCCAGCGCAGCACCCAGATGCCGCTGGGCGTCGTGGGCACCAAGCCCAATGCCGGCCAGCTCGCCTTTGCGCGCGACGAATCGGGCAAGATCGTCTCGCTGCTCGAGAATTATTTCGGCCAGCCCTTCCCCTTCCCCAAGCTCGACCAGATCGGCTCGCCGATCATGCCGGGCGCGATGGAGAATGCCGGCGCCGACATCTATGGCGACGGCATCCTCTTCCTCGACGAGAAGGATAGCAGCGAGCGCAAGCAGGCGTTCGGCATGGTCGTCGCGCACGAGCTGGCGCACCAATGGTTCGGCGATCTCGTCACGCCGGCGTGGTGGGACGATATCTGGCTGAACGAGAGCTTCGCCAACTGGATGGGCTATCGCATCGGCAATGAGTGGCGCCCGGGCCTGCAGATCGAGCTCAACGCGATCGAGGAAGGCTTCGACGCGATGGACCTCGACGCGCTCGCCGCCGGACGCCCGATCCACCAGCCGATCCCGAACGACGGCGATATCGACGCGGCGTTCGACCAGATCACCTATGGCAAGGGCGGCCAGGTCGTCGCGATGATCGCCGCCTATATGGGCGACGAAGCCTTCCGCGAGGGCGTTCGGCTGCACATGCAGCGCCACGCCTATGGCAATGCCAGCACCGACCAGTTCTTCGCCTCGCTCGCCGATGCCGCGCATGATCCGCGCGTGCTCGCCTCGCTGAAGAGCTTCGTCGACCAGCAGGGCGTGCCGCTGATTACGCTGCACCGGGAGGGCGGCGCGCTCACCGCTACCCAGTCGCGCTACGGCTTCTTTGGCGCCAACCTGCCCGCCGAACAGTGGATCGTTCCGCTCTGCCTCCGCCAGGGCGAGACCAAGAACTGCACGCTGCTCGACAAGCCGAGCATGACCGTCTCCGCCAAGGGCAGCGGCGCGCTGGTGCCGAACGCCGGCGGCTGGGGCTATTATCGCTTCGAGCTCGATCCGGCCGATTGGGACGCGCTGATCGCCGCCACCCCCAGCCTGCCTGCCGCCGAGGTGCTCGCCATCGACGACAGCACCTGGGCGAGCTTCTATGCCGGTCGCAGCCCGGTAACGCGCACCATCGCGCTCACCCGCGCCACCGCGAAGCACCCGTCGACGAAGATCGTCTTCGAGAACGCCCATAGCCTGCGCGACCTGGAGAAGCGCGGGCTGATCACGGCGGACGCGCTGCCCGCCTATCGCAAGCTGTTCGTCGAGCTGTACGGCCCGATGCTGGCCAAGATCGGCTTCGATCCGGCAACCGGCGCTTATGCCAAGGAGGAGGCCGACCAGCGCGAGCTGCGCAAGGACCTGGTGAGCCTCGTCGCGGTCACCGGCCATGATGCGGCGCTCCGTGCAAAGCTGCTGACCGCGTTCGACGCTTTCGTGGCGGGCGACGACAAGGCGCTCGACCCGGCATGGCGCGGGGTCGCGGCGGGCATCGCGCTCAACGAGCGCGGCGTGCCCTTCGCGCAGACGCTGCTGACCCAGAGCGTGGGCAAGCCGGCGCTGTTCCAGGCGCTCGGCCAGGGGGTGACCGCGTCGAACAATCCGGACATCGCCCGCTGGTTCCTGAACGACTTCAAGGATCCGCGCGTCGATGCCCGCCAGCGGCTGTTCACCGTCGCCGGCTTCCTCAAGTCGCCCTATACCCGCGACCTCGCCAGCGACTTCATGATCGCGCATTTCGACGAGTTCGTGAAGAATGGCGGCGGCGGCGGGGTGTTCTCGGGCCGGGCCGCGCAGATGTTCGGCGCGCTCTGCTCGAACGCGCAGGCCGATGCGGTCGACGCCAAGCTGCGGCCGACCACCAAGGGCAGCACGCTCAACCTGGATCGCGCGATCGAGACGATCCGCACCTGCGCCCGCTTCCGCGACGCCAAGGCGGGCGAAGTGAGCGCAGCGATCATCGCGGGGAAGTAAGGATGGTGCGCCCTCTCCAGGCGGGAGGGCGCATCAGACACGAGAACCACGCCCGCCAGCTACCACCGTCATCCCCGCGAAGGCGGGGATCCATTGGGGCTGACGTGGCGGCTCGATCCACGAGCGTCCTGGCAAATGGATTCCCGCCTTCGCGGGAATGACGAAGGAGGCGCGACGAGCGCCCCGCCCCCCTCACGCCGCCTTGAGCGAATAATCCTTGTAGCGCTGGCGGATCTCCATCTTGAGCAGCTTGCCGGTCGCCGTGTGGGGCAGGCTGTCGACGAAATGGATCTCGTCGGGCAGCCACCATTTGGCGACGTGCTGGCCCAGATGCGCGAGGATCTCCGCCTCGCTTACTGCGCTGCCGGGCTTGCGCACCACCAGCAGGATCGGCCGCTCCTCCCAGCGCGGGTGGTGCACCCCGATCGCCGCCGCCTCGGCGACGCCCGCGCAGCCCACCGCGCAATTCTCCAGCTCGACCGAGCTGATCCACTCGCCGCCGGACTTGATCACGTCCTTGGCCCGGTCGGTGATCTGCATCACCCCGTCCGGATGGAGCACCGCGACGTCGCCGGTGTCGAACCAATTGTCAGCATCGACGGCCGGCTTTTCCTCGCGATAATATTGCCCGATCACCCAAGGCCCGCGCACCTGCAGCCGACCCGAGCTCTTGCCGTCACGCGGTAGCACCTGCCCTTCGTCGTCGACGGTGCGCAGCTCGACGCCGTACGGCACCTTGCCCTGCTTGCTCACCTGGTCGACCTGCGCCTCGAAGCTGAGCTCGTCCCAGTCGGGCGAGGGCGCGCCCATGGTGCCGATCGGGCTGGTTTCGGTCATGCCCCAGGCGTGGTTGACCCGCATGCCCATCCGCATCAGCCGCTCGATCATCGCGCGCGGCGCGGCGGATCCGCCGATGGTGACGATCTTGAGGTGCTTGGGCGCCTCGCCGGTCGCATCGATATGCTGGAACATCGCGAACCACACCGTCGGCACGCCCGCCGAGTGCGTCACCTTCTCGCGGTTCATCAGCTCGCAGAGGATCTTGGGGTCGTTGAGCGCCGAAAACACCATCTTCGCCCCAACCGCCGGCGCCGCCCAGGGCAGCCCCCAGCCGACCGCATGGAACATCGGCACGATCGGCATCGCCACGGACTGGGTGGAGAGGTCGAACTCGGCCGGCTGCAGCTCGGTGAGCGCGTGGATCACGGTGGATCGGTGGGTATAGACCACGCCCTTGGGATTGCCCGTCGTGCCGCTGGTGTAGCAAAGCATCATCGGCTCGCGCTCGTCGCCCTGCACCCAGGCATAATTGCCATCCTCGGCGCCGATCCACGCCTCGAAGCCCTCGGGGCCGAGATCGTCGAAGCAGATATAGTGCTCGATGGTGGTCCAGTGCGGCTTCAGCCGCTCGACTACGGGGGCGAACATCCGGTCGTAGAGCAGCACCCGGTCCTCGGCGTGGTTGCCGATAAAGGCGAGTTGGTCGTCGAACAGGCGCGGGTTGATCGTGTGGATCAGCGCGCCCATGCCGGTCGCGCCATACCAGGCGACGAGATGGCGGCTGTGGTTCATCGCGAGCGTCGCGACGCGGTCGCCCTTGCGGATGCCGAGCCGCTCCAGCGCTTGCGCCATCCGCCGCGCATCGTGCGCGATACCCGCCCAGGTCGTGCGCGTCTCGCTGCCGTCCGCCCAGCGGGTGACGATCTCGCGGGGCCCGTGTTCCCGTGCCGCGTGGTCGATCAGCGTGGATACCCGAAGCTCGAAATCCTGCATGCCGCCCAGCATATGCCTCTCCATTGCGTGGCTGTTTAGGCGCAGGATACGCCTTCATCGGCAGGAGTCGAGAGGGCCGGACGTTACATCCTGTTGCTGCAGCGTCGCGGCATACCGGGTCGTCGAGACGCGGGATACCCTCTCCACCACGCCGCTGGCGCAACGCGGTGGAGGGGGCCAGCGGGCGCACCTACCCTCAGGCGGCGGCCTGCAGCTTCATGCTCGCCGGGATCAGCGACGCCGCCTGCACGCCCGGCATCGTCTCGATCCGCGCCGCCAGCTCGGTATCGAGCCGGAAGCCGCGGCCGAGCATCACCGTCGCCTCGCCGCCGTCGATCGGCGCGTGGAGCAGGATCTCGCCCCTGCCCCCGCCGCGCAGCTCGCCGACGAGCTCGGCGAGTTGCGCCGGCACGGTCGGGTCCTCGATGCGGATCTCCAGGATCAGCTGGGTGGTGCCCGCCAGCGTGTCGAACGGCTGCACCCGCTTAACCGCCGCACGCGGGGTATCCTCGCCCGGGCGCTTGTCGAGTTCGAGCGTCAGGATCGCGCAGCCGGTGCCGTTGGCGCAGGCTTCCATGTCCTTGGCGATCAGTTCCTCGAAGCACGAGGTCTGGATCTGCGCGCTGCGGTCCGAGATCGTCGCCATCAGATAGCGGTTGCCGCGCGCCGAGGTGCGGTAGCGGCAATCCTCGATCAGCGCGGCGATCTGGGCGTTGACCCGCGCGCCCTCGGGGATCTGCATGTCCGGGAGGGAGGCGATGTCGCGCACGCCTTGCCCGCGGAACAGATGCTCGTAGCGGTCGAGCGGATGCGCGGAGAAGTAATAGCCGAAGGCATCCTTCTCGGCGTTGATCTTGTCGGACATCGACCAGACCGCATCCTTGGGCACGGTGATCCCGCCGCCGGCCGGCTCGGCATCGCCGAACAGCCCGCCCTGCCCGCTCATCCGCGTGGCATGGTCGCGCTGGGCAACCGCGAGGATCGTTTCCGCCGCCGCATGCACCCCCGCGCGATTGGGTTCTATACTGTCGAACGCGCCCGCCGAGGCGAGCGTTTCGAGCTGGCGCTTGTTGAGCACGCGCGGATCGACCCGCTTGGCGAAATCATCGAGGCTGGCGAAGCGGCCGTTCTTCTCGCGCTCCTCGACCAGCAGTTCCATCGCCCGCTCGCCGACGCCCTTGAGCGCGCCGAGCGCATAGCGCACCGCCAGCCCCTCGCCATGCGCCTGCACGGTGAAGTCGGCCTCGCTGGCGTTGATGTCGGGCGAGGTCGCCTCGATGCCCAGCCGCCGCATATCATCGGCGAACACCGCCAGCTTGTCGGTCTGGTGGATGTCGTACGCCATCGAGGCGGCGAAGAATTCGTGCGGATGGTGCGCCTTGAGCCACGCCGTCTGGTAGGCGAGCAGTGCGTAAGCGGCGGCGTGCGACTTGTTGAAGCCGTAGCCGGCGAACTTGTCGATCAAGTCGAACAGCTCGTTGGCCTTGGCCGCCGGGATGTCGTTCACCTCCTTGCAGCCCTTGACGAAGATGCTGCGCTGCGCGTCCATCTCCGCCTTGACCTTCTTGCCCATCGCGCGCCGCAGCATGTCTGCGCCGCCGAGGGTATATCCGGCGAGGATCTGCGCGGCCTGCATCACCTGCTCCTGGTAGACGAAGATCCCGTAGGTCTCCTTCAGGATCGGCTCGAGCAAGTCGTGCGGGTAGATGATGGGTTCGCGGCCCGCCTTGCGCGCGCCGAAGGTCGGGATGTTGTCCATCGGACCCGGACGATAGAGCGAGACCAGCGCGACGATGTCGCCGAAATTGGTCGGCCGGACGGCCGTCAGCGTGCGGCGCATGCCTTCGGATTCGAGCTGGAACACGCCGACCGTGTCGCCGCGCTGGAGCAGGGCGTAGACGCCCTCGTCGTCCCAATCGAGCCGATCGAGATTGACGTCGACGCCGCGCTTGGCGAGCAGCACCACGGCTTTCTTGAGCACCGACAGCGTCTTGAGGCCGAGAAAGTCGAACTTCACCAGCCCGGCGCCCTCGACATTCTTCATGTCGAACTGGGTCACCGGCATGTCCGATCGCGGATCGCGGTACAGCGGCACCAGCTGCGCGAGCGGCCGGTCGCCGATCACCACGCCGGCGGCGTGGGTCGAGCTGTGACGCGGAAGGCCCTCCATCCGCATCGACAGGTCGACGAGGCGCTTCACATCCTCGTTGCCGTTATATTCGGCGAGGAATTCGCTCACGCCGTTGAGCGTGCGCTCGAGCGTCCAGGGGTCGGTCGGGTGGTTGGGGATCTGCTTGGCTAGGCGATCGACCTGGCCATAGCTCATCTGCAGCACGCGACCGACGTCCTTGATCACCGCGCGCGCCTTCATCGTCCCGAAGGTGATGATCTGCGCGACGTGATCGCGGCCATATTTCTCCTGCACATAGCGGATCACTTCGCCGCGCCGGGTTTCGCAGAAGTCGATGTCGAAGTCGGGCATCGAGACGCGTTCCGGGTTGAGGAAGCGTTCGAACAGAAGGCCGAGCTTGAGCGGATCGAGATCGGTGATGGTCAGCGCCCAGGCGACCGCCGAGCCCGCGCCCGAGCCACGCCCCGGCCCCACCGGGATGTCGTTGGACTTCGCCCATTGGATGAAGTCGGCAACGATCAGGAAGTAGCCCGGGAACCCCATCTGGATGATGATGTCGAGCTCGAACTGGAGGCGCTTGTTATATACCTCCACTTCTGCGGGATCGGTGATGCCGGCGAAATCGAGCCGGTCCTTCAGCCCCTGCCAGCTGCGCTCGCGCAGCATCGCCGCCTCGCCCTCGCGGTCGCCGGCGAGGCTGGGCAGGATCGGCTTGCGCTTGGGCGCGGCATAGGCGCAGCGCTGCGCGACCACGAGCGTGTTCTCAATCGCCTCGGGCAGGTCGGCGAAATTGGTCTTCATCGTCTCGGCCGGCTTGAGCCAGGCCTCGGGCGAGGAGCGCGGGCGATCGTCGGTTTCGAGATAGGTCGAGTTCGCAATGCAAAGCATCGCGTCGTGCGCGTCGTAGAAATCGGCCTCGGCGAAGCAGGCCGGGTTGGTGCCGACCAGTGGCAGGTTGCGCGCATAGGCGAGGTCGACCAGCTTGTCCTCGGCGCGGGTCTCCACCTCGTTCTGGCGGCGCGCGATCTCGATATAGAGCCGCTCCGGGAACAGCGCTTCCAGCTGCGACGCATAGGCCTCGGCGGTCTTGTCCTGCCCCTCGGCATAGAGCCGGGCGAGCGCGCCCTCGGCGCCCGCAGTCAGGCAGAGCAGGCCGTCGGTATGCCCGGTGAGCGCCGCGAAGGGCACATGCGCGTCCTCCTCGATCGGGCGGTCGAGATGCGCCTGCGAGACGAGGTGGCAGAGATTTTCATAGCCGGTCTGGTCCTGCGCATAGAGCGCCAGCCAGTCGATCGGCACGTTGAGCCCCTCGGCGAGGTTGGAGCGCTTCACTGCCAGCAGCGTGCCGACGATTGGCTGCACGCCGGCCTTCTTGGCGGCATCCGAAAAGCTCATCGCGGCATAGAGGCCGTTGCGATCGGCGACGGCGATGGCGGGAAAGCCGTGCCTCTTGGCGTGCTTGGCGATCGCCTTGGGGTCGATCGCCCCTTCGAGCATGGTGTAGCAGGAGAAAACCCGAAGCGGGACGAAACCGGAATGCGCCATGCCCGAACCTAGGAGCGCGCACGCCCAATTGCCAACCCGCAGCCACGCTTCTCCACAGCTTTTGCGCTCGGCCGAGCGATACCGCCGAAACGGATCGATCTACATCTGCAAACCAGTGAAGATATGGTAAACGAAGCACGCGGCCGGGGCATCCACACACCTCCCGCTCCGGCCGTGCTTTTTCCCGCTTTCCGGCAGCTTAGAGCAGCGCCTCGATATCCGCGCCGATGGTGCTCGGCGCGGTAGTGGGGGCATAGCGCTCGACCACTTCGCCGGCGCGGTTGACCAGGAACTTGGTGAAGTTCCACTTGATCGCCTGGGTGCCCATCAGCCCCGGCGCCTGCGCCTTGAGCGCCTGGAACAGCGGCGCCGCGTTGCTGCCGTTAACGTCGACCTTGGCGAAGATCGGGAAGGTCACGTCATAGGTGAGCGAGCAGAAGCTGGCGATTTCCTCGGCATTGCCCGGTTCCTGCGCGCCGAACTGGTTGCACGGAAAGGCCAGTACCGCAAAGCCGCGATCCCGATAGGCGTGCCAGAGCTGCTCCAGTTCCTTGTACTGCGGGGTGAAGCCGCATTTCGACGCCGTGTTGACGATCAGCAGCACCTGGCCGGTGAACTTCGACAAGTCGCTGGTGGTGCCGTCCGGCAGCGTCACCGGGATCTGCGTGATCGCCTCGCTCATGCCATTTCCTCCAGGCGCCCTTCGTGGAGCCGCACCACGCGGTCCATCCGCGCCGCCAGCCGCTCATTGTGCGTCGCGACCAGCGCGGCCGAACCTTCGTTGCGCACGAGGTTGAGGAACTCGCCGAACACGCGGTCCGAGGTCGCCTCGTCGAGATTGCCGGTCGGCTCGTCGGCCAGCACCAGCGGCGGCCGGTTGGCGAGCGCACGGGCCACCGCAACGCGCTGCTGCTCGCCGCCCGAAAGCTGGTTGGGCCGGTGCGTCAGCCGGTGGCCGAGGCCGAGCTGGGTGAGCAGCTCGGTCGCGCGCGCCTGCGCCGCCGCGCGGGTCGCGCCGCGGATCAGCTGGGGCAGCACGACATTCTCGGTCGCGTCGAAATCGGGGAGCAGGTGGTGGAACTGGTAGATGAAGGCGAGCTTCTCGCGCCGCATCTCGGTCCGCCCGCCGGCGGGCAGCTGGGCGGCCTCTTCGCCGCCGATGCGGATCGATCCCTCAAACCCGCCTTCGAGCAGCCCCACCGCCTGGAGCAGGGTCGACTTGCCCGAGCCCGAGGGCCCGAGCAGGGCCACGATCTCGCCGGGCTGCACCGCAAGGTCGACCCCGCGCAGTACGTCGATCCGCACCCCGCCCTGCTCGAAGCTGCGGCGCAGGTCGCGGGTCTGGAGAACCGGTTCATTCATAGCGCAGTACCTGGACGGGATCGGTGCTCGCCGCCTTCCACGCAGGGTAGAGGGTGGCGAGGAAGGTGAAGAGCAGCGCCATCGCGCAGATCGCGATGGTCTGCAGCGGATCGGTCTTGGCGGGCAGCTCGGTGAGGAAGCGCATCTGCGGGTCCCACACCTTCTGGCCGGTCACCAGACCAATGAAGGTCGCCACGCCCTCGCGATAGTTCACGATCAGGAAGCCCAGGATCATGCCGGCCAGCACGCCCAGCGCGCCGATCGTGGTGCCGACGGTGACGAAGATGCGCATCAGCCCGCTCTTGCTCGCCCCCATCGTCCGCAGCACCGCGATGTCGCGCCGCTTGGCCTGGACGAGCATGATCAGCGACGAGATGATGTTGAACGCCGCGACCACCAGGATGATCGACACCACGGTGAAGGTCACCGTCCGGTCGAGCGAGATCGCCTCGAACAACTCGCGGTTCATCTGCCGCCAGTCGGTGATCTGGCCGATATTGGCGACCTTGTCGGCGAGCGGCCGCGTCACCTCGTCGATCTTCTCGGGCTTGTTGGTATCGATGCGGACCATCTGCACGGAGTCGCCGAGCAGCAGCAGCGTCTGCGCATCCTCCATCGGCATGATGATATAGGCCTTGTCATAGTCGTACACGCCCACCTCGAAGATCGCGGCGACGCGGTACTGGACGATGCGCGGCATGGTGCCGAAGGGCGTGGCAGAGCCCTGCGGGTTGATGATCGAGATCTGGCTGCCAATGGTCGCGCCCAGCGATTCCGCCAATCGCGAGCCGATCGCGATCTGCTCGCTGCCCGGCTTGAGGTTCTTGAACGAACCCAGGATCTCCTTGCCCTTCAGCGTCGGGTTGTTGAGGATGTCCTCCAGCCGAAGCCCGCGGACCAGCGCGAACTCGACGCGGCCGTTAT
Organism: uncultured Sphingomonas sp.; assembly: GCF_913774285.1. Lineage (GTDB taxonomy): Bacteria > Pseudomonadota > Alphaproteobacteria > Sphingomonadales > Sphingomonadaceae > Sphingomonas. Next base: position 135,421 of record NZ_CAJYHX010000021.1, read on the forward strand.
AGCTGGCGAACAGCGGCTGCTCGATCAGCGGGGTGGCGGCAGTGACGCCGGGGATCGCCTTGGCTTCGTCGGCGATGCGGCGCCAGTCGCGCAGCTGGCCGTTATAGCCCTGCACCACCGCATGGCCGTTCAGCCCGGAGATCTTGTCGAACAGCTCGGCGCGGAAGCCGTTCATCACGCTCATCACCACGATCAGCGCCGCGACGCCGAGCATCACGGCAACCAGGCTGAAGCCGGCGACGACGGCAATAAAGGCTTCGCTGCGCCCGGGCAGCAGATAGCGGCGGGCGATCATTCGCTCATAGCGCGACAGTAGCATGGGGATCCTCTAGGGCCGGTTGCGCGGCGTGGGAAGCGTTCTGTTGCCGATTCGACACAGGCTTGCCGCAATCTGCTGACGCCAAGCTGTCGACCGGTGACAAAGGCGCTCCGGCCTTCTACCAAGAAACCGTCGAAGCGCAGGCGCAAAAAGGCCACGGTTCGGGGAAGGTTCCCAGCTCCACAGGCGAGCAATCGCAAGTGTTTGCAGCGGGAACTTACTAAGGGGGCTGACGAGCAGTCGTCACGCAGGCGCCCGGGTCGGAAACGGCCCGGGCGTTTGCTTTTCCGGGGCCTTTGCTGGCTGTTTTATCTCGGCATGATCTACGCGCGGACTTGTTGCGTGGCCGTCGCGGCGTGCCCGCCCCCTGAGCGTCATCCCGGCGGAAGCCGGGATCCATTGGGGTCTCCGGATCCGCTCCTTCTTCAAGCGATAGGCGAATGGATCCCGGCTTTCGCCGGGATGACGCGGGTGGAAAGCCGCGCCCTCATGCGACGCGCAGGCCTATATCGCAGAATATCGGGCGGAGCAGGTCGCCCCGCCCCGCCCGCCAACCTCCCCCGGCCATGGCGGGAGGCCAGTGCGTGTCGCGATCAGAAGGAATCGCTGATCGTGAAACCCCAAGTGCGCGGATCGCCCGGCTGGCCCACGATCAGCCCGGTATTGCCCGACTGCACCGAGAGCAGCTCGAAATAGCGCTTATCGAAGGCGTTCCGTACCCAGGCGAAGGCGTTCACCTTGCCCTTGCGATAGCCGAGCCGGAAGCTGGAGAGCGCATAACCGTCGATCCAGGTATAGGCCGAAGGCGACGGGTTGGACGAGAAGCGCGAGCGCCAGCTGCCATCATAGCCGAGATAGACCTGCCCTTCCTGCACCGGCGCATTCACCTCGCCGCCGAAGCCGAGCGCCCATTTCGAAATGCCCGGCAGCACCTGGCCCGAGATGTCGCAATTGGCCGGGCTCACCCCGCCCGGCGTGCCGGGCGCGCTCGGCGTCGCGCCGGTGGTGCCGCCCGCCAGCTCGGGCGGGCACGGTGCGTCGCGGAAGCGGACATATTTGGCGTCGGTATAGGCGCCGTTGACGTAGAGCTTGAAGCGATCGGTCGGCTGGAAGTTCGAATCGAACTCGACGCCGCGCACCCGCACCTTGTCGGCATTGGCGAGATAGCCGCGGATAACCCCCAACTGGCCGTTGGTGACGGTCGCCTGATAATCCTTCACCTCGGTCCAGAAGCCGGCGAGGTTCAGGGTCGCGCGGCGATCGAGGAACTGGGTCTTCAGGCCCAGCTCGAAATGGTTGACCTTCTCGGGCTTGACCGAGGCCGCCCCCAGGATCGGGTTGTTGTTCAGATCGAGCGGCAGGCCGGACAGGTTGATGCCGCCGGACTTGAAGCTGCGCGCATAGGTCGCATAGCCGTGCACGTCGCGGGCGAAGTCATAGGAGAGCGTCGCGTCGCCCGATACGTTCCAGTCGCTGAACCGCGCCGAGTAATTCTGCGGCGCCAGCACGCCGCGCTGGTCGGCGGTGAGCGTCGTGCTGCCAGCACCGTTGGTGACCACCGCGAGGTACGATCCGGTCTTCTTGTCGTAGTTCACCCGCAGGCCGGGCTGGAAGCGCAAGCGGGGCACGACCTCCCAGTTGAGCTTGCCGAACACCGCGAAACTGGTGTTGTCGAACCCGATCGTGTTCTTCGAGGTCAGCCCGTTGAGCGTCGCCGGGTTGCTCGCCGCCGCGCTGGTCGGGTTGAGCAGCCAGCGGCTCGCCGCCGGGCCCTGCACCTGCGAGCCCTGGGTGTCGATCGTCTGGTGGAAGACGAACACGCCCGCAGTGTAATCGAGCCGGTTCTTGCCGTTCGAGGCGATCCGCAGCTCCTGCGTCACCTGCTTCTGCTGCGACGGATTCTGCGATACGGTGGTGATCGGCAGGCCGACGAAGTCGCGATCATTGGCCGGCTGCCAGTCCCAATAGCGCCAGGCGCTGACCGAGGTGACCGTCGCCGGGCCCAGATCCCAGTTCGCGACCAGCGAGGCGCCGCCGATCTCCTGGCGCGAATTGATGTCGGCATCGAGATCGGTGCGGCGGTCGAACGGATCGGTGCTCGGGGACGCATAGCCGAACGCCGCCGCCAACGCCGCATATTGCCGGTTGAGCGGTCGCTGCGTCGCGCCGGTACGGACGTAGTATTGCACGCAGCACAGCGGGTTCTGCAGGTTGAAGTCGCCCGACAGCGTCAGGTCGAGGTTCGGTGCCGCGCGCCACAGCAGCTGCCCGCGCACCCCGTAATTGTCGAGCCGGTGGAGATTGGTGTCCGACCTGGTGTCGTAGATGGTGCCCTGGCGCTTGGTCACCGAGGTCGACAGGCGCACCGCCAGCTTGTCGTCGGCGATCGGCGCCGAGGCTGAGCCCTTGATCTGCAGGAAGTTATAGTTGCCGGCGCTCACCTCGTAGCGCACCTCGGGGGTGAAGCTGGGCTTGCGGGTGGTGATGTTGATCGCGCCGGCCGTGGTGTTCTTGCCGTACAGCGTACCCTGCGGCCCGCGCAGCACCTCGACGCGCTCGACATCGACGAAGTCGAAGGTCGAGGCGCCGACCCGGCCGATATAGACGCCGTCGACATAGAAGCCGACGCCCTGCTCGATCCCGTCATTGGTGAGGCCGAACGGCGCGCCGAGCCCGCGAATGTTGATCGCGGTGTTGCGGGGGTTGCTTGAATAGAATTGCAGCGCCGGCTGCGATTGCTGGATGCGGGCCACGTTGAACGCCCCCACCTCGGCCAGCGTCGCGCCGCTCAACACCGAAAGGGCGACCGGCACCTCCTGCACCCGCTCCTCGCGGCGACGCGCAGTCACGACGATGTCGCCGTCCTGGCGCTGCGGCTCGTCGGCCGCGGCAGGCACCGGCACATCGGGATCGTGTGCGGCAGGCATCGCGGTGGACAGCAGCAGCAGCGGAATCAGCGGCAGGCTCATCATGTTCCCCTAGTTCGTTGCCGCAATCTCCACTGGAGTGATGGGGTTTAGCGAGGAAGGAGATGTTTAGGCCCGCCTAGCCGGGATTGCCCCCCCTTGAATCCACGAACTGCAACACCAGATCAGCGTGGCGAGGCGCCGAACGGGCTTCGCACCGGTGTCGCGGCAGTTGGCCGGGCATCGAGATCCATGACGTTCAAATTGCTCACAGGAGAATCTGAAGATGCGTCAGCTTGACTTTACTCCCTTCCGTCGCTCGGCGATCGGGTTCGACCGGCTGTTCGACATGCTAGAAGCCAGCGCCCGCCAGGCGAATTCGGAAAACTATCCCCCCTTCAACCTCGAGCGTCTTGCCGAAGACCGCTATCGCATCACCATTGCGGTGGCCGGCTTCAAGCCCGAGGAGATCGACATCACCGCGCAGCAGAACCTGCTGCTGGTCGCCGGCAAGAAGGCCGGGGAGAATGAGAACAACCAGGGCAATTATCTCCACCTGGGCATCGCCAACCGCAGCTTCGAGCGCCGCTTCGAACTCGCCGATTTCGTGCGGGTGGAAAGTGCCAACCTGGCCGACGGTCTGCTGACGATCGAGCTGCTGCGCGAAGTGCCCGAGGCGATGAAGCCCAAGAAGATCCAGGTGGGTACCGGCAGCGAGCCGGCCGCGATCGACCATCGCACGGCCAACGCGGCGTAATCCTATCTGAGAGCTCGCGGCGTCCCCCTCCCTTAGGCGCCGCGACGGGGCGCCCGGGCTTCGGCCCGGGCGCCTTTTCTATGCCTGGACGACCGCCCGGCTCAAAACGACGCCCACTCGCCCTCGTTCGTTGACGCCAGTACCGGTGCGGCGACGGCCATCGGCTTGACGGGTGAGACATAGCCGGCTGACGGCGCGGCGGCCCGCGTTGCGCGCTTCGGAGTCGAGTGCCGAGCGCCGACATCGAAGCGATGCGCCTGCGTCATGAGCGCCTGGACTTCGCCTGAGAGATTGCGTGCCGCAGCCGAAGTCTGCTCCACCATCGCGGCATTTTGCTGGGTAGATTGATCCATCGTGCCGACGGCAGACGAGATTTGGGTCACCGCAGTGGACTGGGCCTGGTTGTCTGACGCCATGCCGGACAACAGGCTGTGCACCTCATCGACATCCGATGCGATCACGGCGAGCGCCGCATCCACCTTCTGCACCATGCCGACCGCGGCGACGATATCGGTCTGCGTCGCCGTCAGCTGATCACGGGCGCGCCCGGCCTCCTCCTCCGCGCGCATGGCCAGTGCCGAAACAAGATCGGCGACCACGGCGAAACCCCGGCCCGCCTCGCCCGCGCGGCCTGCCTCAACCGCCGCGTTCATCGCCAGCACCCGCGTCTGGAACGCGATCTTGTCGAGGCCTTCGATGACGCTGTCGATGCCCTTGGCACTTTCCGCGACGCGCGTCATCGCCGCCACCGCGGCGTCGGTAGTGGCACGACCGCTGCCCACCGTAGCGGTCGCACCGTCGGCACGCGACACCGTCTCGGCCGCGGCGATCGCCGTCGCCTTGAGCCGGCCGTCCATTTGCGTGATCGCGGCTGCAGTTTCTTCCAGGCTCGCCGCATTGGCTTCGGTGCGCCGCGCCAGGTCCTCGGATGCCTGCGCAATCTCGCCGGCGCCGCCATTGATCGCAGTCGCGCTTCCCAGCACGGCGGAAATCAGCCCGCGCAGACTTTCCAGCGCTGCGTTGAATTCCTGCCGGACGGGTTCATAGTCCCTCGGGAAGGCGTCTCGAATGTCGTGCGTGAGGTCGCCGGCCGAAATAGCCGTGATCGCGGTACGCAGCGCGCTGGTGACCTGCGCCTGCGTTGCGGCATTCTCCTCTTCCGCACGTGCGCGTTCAGCCGCGGCGAGCCGGAAGACTTCGCACGCCCGTGCCATACGCCCGATCTCGTCGCCCTGCTTGGTGTAGGGAATGCTGGTGACCTGCGCCGCCGCCAGCGCCTCCATGGTATCCGCCAGCGTGCCGATGGGGCGGATAATGCTCTTGCGCGCGATCTGCAGCGCGAACAGCCACACGGCAGCGACCAGCACCGCAATCCCGATCGCGATCCAGGCGACGAGGTGGTTTTGGGCGCTGGCGTCTCCGGTCACCTGTTCCGAAATGCGGATCTGCTCGGCCACCAGGTCGCCCAGCGCTGCCGAGACGGGGTCGATCGCAGGATAGAGGCGGTGTACTACGAAGGCATCAAGGCCGGCGCGATCGTTGCGCTTGAGCAAGGTCTCGAGCACGTCTGCTTCGGCATCCGCCGATCGGATACGTGCCTCGGCGGTAGCAGCGAGATCCGCCTCATGCCCGTCGATCGACGTTGCGCGATATGCCTTCCAATTGGCCGCAGCGATCGCCCGCCCCTCTGAGACCTGCTTCTCCGCTTCGGCGATCGTGAAATTGCCATTGCGCGCCTTGTGCGATGCATCGACGATGCTGACGGCATAGGCGTCTGCCACGGCCTTGAGCTGCCGAAGCGGCAGCACGCGATCCTCAAGCAGCGTGTCGAATTTGGCGGTGTTGGCCCGGACGCTGAGGTTTAGCGTCAGAATAGTTGTCCCGAACGCGATCGCGAACAGGACGAGACAGAACATCAGCTTCGCACGGATCGTGTAGCTGGCCAGCATATACGCGTTCTCCAAACCGGCGACCGACAGGTGAAGCACGGCTGGAAACCTTATAGAAACGTCAGAGCGGGCGTGGAAACGATTGTATAAAAAACTCGACGCTGCAAGTTTTTGAACATAAGAGATTTCTTCTAACGACGGCTCACCCCGCCGGCTTCAACCCCAACAGCCAAGGCCGCACCCGCCCGGTAGGCTTCGCCACCCCGTCCAGCCGCTCGGCGCGCACGATCGTCACCGGCTTGAGGATCATCTGGCCCTTCATCACGTCGCGCCCGCCGCCGCTGGGCAGTGCCAGGATGTGCTGGACCACGTCCATGCCGCCGATCACCTGGCCGAACGCCGCGAAGCCGAGGTTCGGCCCACGCGCATCGAGCCCCGGATTATCGCCGATCATGATCGAGAAATTGCCGTTGGCCGAATTGGGATTCGGCCCATGCGCCATCGAGATCGTGCCATTGAGGTGCTTGAGCCCGGTCTTGCTGGTCGGCTCGAGCGGCAGCGGGTCGAGCATCCGGCGCGCGTCGGTGCCGACGCCGCCCTGGATGAAGCCCTTGCTCGGCTCGGTCTTGCGCCGCGCGGTGCGGTAGAAAGCGGTGCCCTCCAGCCGCCCGTCATCGACATAGGCGAGGAAGTTGGCGACCGTCTTCGGTGCGCGCTTGGCATCCAGCGCCAGCGTGATCGCACCCATGCTCGTCACCAGCCGCACCCGGACCTGGCCGGGCATCGGCCGCGGCTGCTGCGGTGCCGGCGCTGCGGACACCGCCAGCAGCGCCAGCCCGGCGACGAAGGCCCGTCGCAGCACGCCCTTAGACGAGCCGCGAGTGCTTGACGGCGGCTTCGATGAAGCCCGCGAACAGCGGGTGCGGATCGAATGGCTTGGACTTGAGCTCGGGGTGGAACTGCACGCCGACGAACCAGGGATGGTCCGGCCGCTCGACGATCTCGGGCAGCGTGCCGTCGGGCGACATGCCCGAGAAGACGAGACCGCCTTCTTCCAGCACCGGCTTGTAGGCGGTGTTCACCTCATAGCGGTGGCGGTGGCGCTCGCTGATCGAGTCGGTGCCGTAGATCGAGGCGACGACGCTGTTGCCGCCGAGCTTGGCCGGATAGGCGCCCAGCCGCATCGTGCCGCCCAGATCGCCGCCTTCCTCGCGCTTCTGCAGGCCGTCGGCGGTCATCCATTCGGTGATCATGCCGACCACCGGCTCCTGCGTCGGGCCGAACTCGGTGGTCGAGGCGTCGGCGATGCCCTGGGCGCGGACGCCCTCGATGCACGCCATCTGCATGCCGAGGCAGATGCCGAAGAACGGCACGCCCCGCTCGCGCGCGAAGCGCACGCCGGCGATCTTGCCCTCGCTGCCGCGCTCGCCGAACCCGCCGGGGACGAGGATGCCGTGCATCGGCTCGAGCATCGCGGCGACTTCGGCCTCTTCCTGCTCGAACAATTCGGCGTCGAGCCAGCGGATATTGACCTTCACCTTGTTGGCGATGCCGCCATGGACCAGCGCCTCGGTGAGCGACTTATAGGCATCCGGCACGCCCATATACTTGCCGACCACGCCGATGGTAACTTCGCCCTCGGGGTTCTGCAGCCGCTCGACGATGCCGCTCCAGCGGCTGAGGTCGGGCGACGGGCCGGGCTCGATGCCGAAGGCCTTGAGCACTTCGCCGTCCAGGCCTTCGCCATGATACTGCAAGGGCACCGCATAGATGCTCTTGGCGTCGAGCGCCGGGATCACCGCCGAGGTCGGCACGTTGCAGAACTGCGCGATCTTGGCGCGCTCGCCAGCGGGCAGCGGACGCTCGGCACGGCATACCAGCACGTCGGGCTGGACACCGAGAGCAGCGAGCTCGCGCACACTATGCTGGGTCGGCTTGGTCTTGAGCTCGCCCGCGGCGGCGATGAACGGCACCAGCGTCACGTGGATGCTGACCGTCTGGCCGCGGCCGAGATCGTTGCGGAGCTGGCGAATCGCCTCGATGAACGGCAGCGACTCGATGTCGCCCACCGTGCCGCCGATTTCGCACAGCACGAAATCGAGATCCTCGGTCTCGGCCTGCGCGAACGCCTTGATCGCATCGGTGACGTGTGGGACGACCTGCACGGTTGCGCCCAGATAGTCGCCGCGACGCTCGCGCTCGATGATCGTCTTGTAGATCCGGCCCGACGTGACGTTGTCGGCCTGGCGCGCGGTCACGCCGGTGAAGCGCTCGTAATGCCCCAGGTCGAGATCGGTCTCGGCGCCGTCGTCGGTGACGTACACCTCACCATGCTGGTGCGGCGACATCGTGCCGGGATCGACGTTGAGATAGGGATCGAACTTGCGGATGCGGACTCGATAGCCACGGGCCTGGAGCAGCGCCGCGAGGCTCGCTGCCATGAGACCCTTGCCGAGCGAGGAGACCACGCCGCCGGTGATGAAGATGTACCGCGCCATGGGAGAAAACGCCTAACGTCAAAGGGCGCAGACCGGCAAGCGTTCGAATCCGCCGGTTGCGCAATTTTTACGGTTAATTCGCCGCAAGCGCGGCGAACTACGGAAGCTTACTGGCTGAACGGAACCGCGCTGTTGCCGGTGGGTGCCGTATCGTTGCCGGTGGGCGCCGGGGCGGTCGGGACCGTCAGCGGAGCGACCGCGGCGGGCGCCTTCTGCAGGCCCGCGTCGATCTTGGTCGAGTGCCGGGTGGCTGCCAGGAAGGCGAGCACGATGCTCATCAGGATGAACGCGGTCGCCAGGATCGCGGTCAAGCGGGTGAGGAAATCGGCCGCGCCGCGTGCCGACATGAGACCGGCCGGGCTGCCGCCCGAGGTGAGACCGCCACCCTCCGACTTCTGAACGAGGATCACCCCCACCAGCAGGGCGGCGATGATGAACTGTACGACGAGGAGGAAGGTGAACATGAAATCCGGTGCCCGTTAGCGAAGGGCGCGACATAGGCGAGCCGTCCGGCGCAATCAACCGCCTGTTCCGCACCCGACTCCATCGTCGTTCCGCAACCCCATGGCGCATCAGCATTTTCGTCGCGCTTTTCGCACAACATTTCGCCCGCGCACTGAAACCTAGTTGTAAAATGCGCGTTTGTTTCTTCGGTTCGATGCCGTGCCGGGCCTGAAACGAACGAGTGGTGCTTGTGAACGCTATGTCCGAACAGACCCTATGGGGATGGAAGAATACGCTGATCGATTATGTGCGGTCGGGAGAGCCCGATCTCACCAATCGGCAGATGGCGCTGCTGATGCTTGTATATCTGGACCCCGGCCCCCATACGGTGCGCGGTCTGGCGCGGGCGCTCAACGTCTCGAAGCCGGTGGTCACGCGCGCCTTGAATCGCCTGGGCACGCTCGGCTATCTGCGCCGCCAGCGCGACGACACCGACAAGCGCAACATCTTCGTAGCGCGTACCGCGGAAGGGGCAGAGTTTCTTGCAGAGTTCGGGCATTTCCTCGCTGGCAACACCATCAGCGAGCCAGTCCCAGAGCGCGCCGACGCGTAAGCGCCTGGCGCTGGACGGCCGTTCGGCCGCGATCGATCCCCGGGTGGACGCCGTCCGCCCCGACATCGCCGATATCCGCCTGGCAGGCCGCGTCTTCGCGCCGCATTATGCGTCGCCGATGCCGCGGGTGATCCATTTCGAGACGCCGCTGCGCGCCTCGGCCAAGGGCGACGAGCCCGCCCTGACCACGCTCCGCGAGGGCGATGTGTTCGAGGTTCTCGAAATCGCCGGCAGCCACGCCTGGGGTGTCGCCCCGGGCCCAGCCCTGGTCGGCTATATCGACGCATCGGCCTTGGGGGAGACCGAATGATCGCGCGGGTGTTCATCGACGGCGCCGCGGGGACGACAGGCCTCGAGATTCGCGAGCGCCTTGCCGGGCGCGCCGAGATCGAGGTGATGGTCCTGGACGATCAGGACCGCAAGGATCCCAGGAAGCGCGCCGACGCGCTCAACGCCGCAGATTTCGTCATCCTCTGCCTGCCCGACGATGCGGCGCGCGAAGCGGTGGCGATGATCGAGAACGAGCGCACGCGGGTGATCGACGCCTCGACCGCCTACCGCACCGCCGCCGACTGGACCTATGGCTTCGCCGAGCTCGAGCCCGGCCAGGCTGCGGCGATCGCCGAGGCGGCGCGGGTGAGCAATCCCGGCTGCTATCCCACCGGCTTTCTCGCGCTGGTCCGCCCGCTGATCCGCGCCGGGCTGATCCCCCACGACTTTCCACTGAGCGTCAACGCCGTCTCGGGCTATTCGGGCGGTGGCCGCGCGATGATCGCCGAGTTTGAGGGCAGCGGCGCCGATGCGACCGATACCGCCTTCCGGCCCTATGGCCTGTCGCTCGCGCACAAGCATGTGCCCGAGATGCAGAAGCATGCGCGGATCGAGCATCCGCCGATCTTCCTGCCGTCGGTCGCCCGCACCTATCGCGGCATGATCGTGGAGGTGCCGCTGCCGTTGTTCGCCTTCACCCGAAAGCCGTCGGTCGAGGCGCTGGAGAACGTCCTGCGCGACGCCTATCGCGACTCGCCGGTGGTGCAGGTGCTGCCCGCCGATGTGGCGACAGTGAGCATCGAGGAAAATGCCGGCACCGATCGCCTGTCGGTCCGCGTGTTCGGCAATGACGATACCCGCCAGGCGCGGCTGATCGCCACGCTCGACAATCTCGGCAAGGGCGCCGCGGGTGCCGCGGTGCAGAACCTCAACATCATGGCCGGGCTAGAACCGACTGCGGGGCTGGTTCTCTGAGCGTCCGGATTCCCCTCCCGTACGCGGGAGGGGAAATCAAACTTCAAAATCTGCCGCCTTCGCATACCTATTCCTCCCCTTCGGCTTGATCTTTCGGCCGCATTGGTGTCTCGCGGGGCGAACCAATCGAGAGGGAAATGATGCTTCAGCCCGTCGGCAAATTGCTTCTGTTCGGTGCCACCGGTGATCTGGCGCAGCGTATGCTGCTCCCCTCGCTCTACGCGCTGCACGCCGATGGGCTGCTTCCCGATGGCCTCACCATCACCGGCACTGCACGCTCCGAATATGACGACGACGGCTATCGCGCCTTCGCCGCCAAGGCGCTCGACCAGTTCCTGCCCGCCGACCGGAAGGACGACAGCGCTGTCGCCGGCTTCCTGCAGCGCGTGCACTATCAGACGCTCGATGCCTCGCAGACCGATGGCTATGCCGCGTTGAAGGACAAGCTGGGCGACATCTCGGGCGGGCTCGCCATCTTCCTGTCGACCGCGCCCTGGCTGTTCGGTCCGACGATCAAGGGGCTCGAATCAGCTGGCCTCGCCGGCGAGAATGTCCGCATCAGCCTGGAAAAGCCGCTCGGCCGCGACCTCGCCTCCAGCCGCGAGATCAACGACATCGTGGCCGAAGCCTTCCCCGAGGAGCGCACCTTCCGCATTGACCACTATCTCGGCAAGGAGACGGTGCAGAACATCCTGGCGCTGCGCTTCGGCAACTCGCTGTTCGAGCCGGTGTGGAACGCCCGCGGCATCGACAGTGTGCAGATCACCGTCTCGGAGACGGTGGGCCTCGAAGGCCGCGCCGGCTTCTACGAGGATACCGGCGCGCTGCGCGACATGGTGCAGAACCATATGCTCCAACTGGTCGCGCTGATCGCGATGGAGCCCCCTGCCCGCTTCGACGGCACCTCAATCCGTGACGAGAAGGTCAAGGTCCTGCGTTCGCTGCGCAAGATCCCAGCTGCCGAGGCCCCCAACCTCACCGTGATCGGCCAATATGGCGGCGGTGCCGTTAAGGGGCAGATCGTCCGCGATTATGCCACCGATCTCGGCAAGGACTCTCGCACCGAGACCTTCGTCGCGATCAAGGCGCATGTCGACAATTGGCGCTGGCAGGGCGTTCCCTTCTATCTCCGCACCGGCAAGCGCCTCGCCGAGCGCCGCTCCGAAATCGTCATCCAGTTCAAGCCGGTGCCGCACTCGATCTTCGCCGAGCGCGGCGGCATGCTCCAGCCCAACGCGCTGGTCATCCGCCTGCAGCCCGAGGAATATGTCCAGCTGCTGGTGATGGCCAAGCAGCCGGGCCTCGACCGCGAAGGCTATCGCCTGCGCGAAGTGCCGCTCAACCTGAGCCTCGACACCGAATTCGCGGGTACCACCCGCCGCATCGCCTATGAGCGCCTGCTGCTCGATCTGATCGAGGGCGACCCCACGCTGTTCGTCCGCCGCGACGAGGTGGAAGCGCAATGGGAATGGATCGACGCGATCCGCGCCGGCTGGGACGCCAACGACCTCAAGCCCAAGCCCTATGCTTCGGGCAGCTGGGGCCCCTCGCTCTCGATCGCGCTCACCGAGCGCGACGGGGTGCACTGGCACGAATGATCGGGAGGGGGAGCGCAATCGCCCCCCTGCCCCTATATCGGACCCGCGCGGCTGGACGGCCGCCTTGCGGTCCCACCAAATTGAAGGAGCTTACATGACGACCGAAATCGAATGGTGGGACTATGAAGACGCCGCCGAGATGGGCGACGCGCTCGCCGGCGACGTGCAGTTCATCATCGAGAGCGCGATCGACGCGCGCGGCGCCGCGGTCATCGCGCTTGCCGGCGGCCGCACGCCGGGCCCGATCTACGCCAAGCTGAGCAAGGCCAAGCTCGACTGGAAGCGCGTCACGATCATCCCCACCGACGATCGCATCGTGCCGATGGGCGATCCGATGTCGAACGTCACCGGCCTCGCCAAGGTGTTCCTGCCGCTCGGCGCGCGGGTGATCCCGGTCGTCAGCGAGAAGGCCGACGACTATAAGGCCGCCGGCCGCGCGGCGGACGCGCGCCTGCAGGATTTCCACTGGCCGCTCGATCTCTGCCTGCTCGGCATGGGCGCCGATGGCCACACCGCCTCGATCTTCCCCGGCCCTGACCTCGCCGAGGCACTGACCGGCCCCAAGGAGCGCCGCGCGCTGGGCGTGATGCCCGACCCGCTGCCGCCCGAGGCCCCGGTCGCCCGCGTGTCGCTGTCGCTCGCTGCGATCGTCTCGGCGCGCGCGCTGATGATCGCGATTACCGGCCAGGAGAAGAAGGACGTGCTGGAGCGCGCCATTGCCGAGGGCGCCGGCTCGACCCTGCCGATCGGCCGCGTCCTCGCCGAAACCGAACTGCCCGTCGACATCCACTGGAGCCTGTAAATGGCCAATCTGCACGCCGAAATCGCAGCCGTCACCGATCGGGTGATCGAGCGGTCCAAGGCCGGCCGTACCGCCTATCTCGACCTGATCCGCCGCGAGCACGAATCGGGCAATGATCGGCCGAAGCTGGGCTGCGCCAACCTCGCCCACGCCTATGCCGGCACCGAGGAACAGCGCGATGCGCTGAAGGCGGGCAACCGCATGAACATCGGCATCGTGACGTCTTACAACGACATGCTGTCGGCCCATGCACCCTATTATCGCTATCCCGAGCAGCTGAAGGTGTGGGCGATGGAAGCCGGCGCCACCGCGCAGGTGGCGGGCGGCGTGCCGGCAATGTGCGACGGCGTCACCCAGGGCTATCAGGGCATGGAGCTGTCGCTGTTCAGCCGCGACACCATCGCGATGGCCACCGCGGTGTCGCTCAGCCACCGCGTGTTCGAGGGCGCGGCGCTGCTCGGCATCTGCGACAAGATCGTGCCGGGCCTGCTGATGGGCGCGCTGCGCTTCGGCCACCTGCCGATGGTACTGATCCCGGGCGGCCCGATGCGCTCCGGCCTGCCCAACAAGGAAAAGGCCGCGGTCCGCGAACGCTATGCCGAGGGCAAGGCGACGCGCGAAGAGCTGCTCGATTCCGAGATCGCCGCCTATCACGGCAAGGGCACCTGCACCTTTTATGGCACCGCCAACTCCAACCAGATGATGATGGAGGCGATGGGCCTCCACGTCCCCGGCTCGGCCTTCGCCAATCCGGGCACCAAGCTGCGCCAGGAGCTGACCCGCCACGCCGTCCATCGCCTCGCCGAGATCGGCTGGAACGGTGACGATTACCGCCCGATCGGCCATGTCGTCGACGAGCGGGCGATCGTGAACGCGGCGATCGTCCTGCTCGCCACGGGCGGCTCGACCAACCACCTGATCCACGTCCCCGCCTTCGCGCGCGCGGCCGGCATCACCATCGACTGGGAGGATTTCGATCGCCTCTCGCGGGTCGTGCCCTTGCTCACCCGCGTCTATCCGAATGGTTCGGCCGACGTGAACCAGTTCGAGGATGCCGGCGGCCCGTCCTTCGTCATCAAGGAACTGCTCCGCGCCGGGCTGATGCACGGCGACGCGCTGACCATCGCCAAGGACGGCATGGCCGCCTATGGCCGCAAGCCCGATATCGAGGGCGACGCGCTGGTCTGGACCGAGCATGGCGAAAAGAGCAACGACGAGAATATCGTCCGCACGGTCGAGACCGCCTTCTCCCCCGAGGGCGGTTTCCGCATCCTCAAGGGCAATATCGGCCGCGCCTGCATCAAGGTCTCGGCGGTCGAGCGCGAGCGCTGGATCATCGAGGCTCCGGCCCGCGTGTTCTCGGACCAGCTGGACGTGCTGGAAGCGTTCAAGGCCGGTGAGCTGGAGCGCGACGTGATCGTCGTGGTCCGCTTCCAGGGCCCGCGCGCCAACGGCATGCCCGAACTGCACAAGCTCACCCCGCAGCTGGGCGTGCTCCAGAACCGCGGCTTCAAGGTGGCGCTGGTCACCGACGGGCGTATGTCGGGCGCCAGCGGCAAGGTGCCGGCGGCGATCCACCTGTCGCCCGAAGCGCTGGGCGGCGGCCCGATCGGCAAGGTGCGCGACGGCGACATCCTCCGCCTGGACGCCGAGAACGGCACGCTGGAGGCGCTGGTACCTGCGGACGAGTGGGACGCGCGCGAACAGGCCGCCCCGCCCCCGCCCGCTATCGGCACTGGCCGCGAGCTGTTCGCGATGATGCGCCATCACTGCGACGAAGCCGAAAAGGGCGCGTCGGCGATGCTGCACGAAGCGGGCCTGTAAGACTGTAACGCATGTAAATCATATCCGGTACGACCGCGCGGACTTTACATCCGCGCGGCGGACGGGAAGAAGAACGGCCGCCTGCTGGCAACGTTGACAGGGGCGCCAGAGAGAGGATCGAAATCGGATGGAAGTCGTCGCCGTCGACATCGGGGGGACCCACGCGCGCTTTGCGGTGGCAGAGGTCGCGGAAGGCCGCGTCGTCTCGCTCAGCGAGCCGATCACCCAGAAGGTGGCCGAACATCCAAGTCTCCAGCTCGCCTGGCGTGCCTTTGGCGAAAAGCTCGGCCGGCCGGTGCCCAAGGCCGCCGCGATCGCGGTCGCCTCGCCAATCAACGGCGACCTCATCAAGCTTACCAACAATCCCTGGATCATCCGCCCGCCGCTGATCCCCGATCGGCTGGGTGCCGACACCTGGACGATCGTCAATGATTTCGAGGCGATCGGCCATGCCGTCGCCCAGCTCGAGAACGAAGCCTTCCTGCACCTCTGCGGACCCGAAACGCCGCTGCCGGACAAGGGCTCGATCACCGTCTGCGGGCCGGGCACCGGGCTCGGCGTCGCCCAGGTATTCCGCCACCGGGGCGGCTACGACATCATCGCCACAGAAGGCGGCCATAGCGATTTCGCCCCGCTCGACGCGATCGAGGACGCGCTGGTGAAGCGCCTGCGTCGCACCTATCAGCGCGTCTCCAAGGAACGCATCGTCGCCGGCCCGGCGATCGTCTCGATCTACGAGACGCTGGCCGATCTCGAAGGCGTGCCGGTCGCCCGCCTCGACGACAAGGCGATCTGGACGCTGGCGCTGGAAGGCAAGGACAGCCTGGCGGTGGCCGCGCTCGACCGCTTCTGCCTCAGCCTCGGCGCCGTCGCCGGTGACCTCGCGCTGGCGCATGGCCCGAAGGCCGTGGTCATTGCAGGCGGTCTGGGCTTGCGCCTCAAGGACCATCTGCTGCAATCGGGGTTCGGCGAGCGATTCGTTGCCAAGGGGCGTTTCCGCTCCCTGATGGCGACGATCCCCGTCAAGCTGATCACCCATCCCCAGCCGGGCCTGTACGGCGCTGCCGCCGCCTTCGCCCAGGAGCATGCACAGTGAGCGACACCCGCCTTTCGATCGAAGCCATCATGCGCACCTCGCCGGTCATCCCGGTGCTGGTGATCGACGACGCCGCCAAGGCGCGTCCGCTCGCCGAGGCGCTGGTGAAGGGCGGCCTGCGCGTGCTCGAGGTGACGATGCGCACCCCGGCGGCGCTCGAAGCGATCCGCGAGATGAAGAAGGTCCCCGGCGCGATCGTCGGCGCCGGCACCGTGGTCAACACCCAGCAGTTCGAACAGGTGATGAAGGAAGACGCCGAGTTCATCGTCTCCCCCGGCCTGACCGATCGCCTGGGCGACACGATCGTGAAGAGCGGCGTGCCCTATCTGCCGGGCATCGCCAATGCCGGCGACATCATGCGCGGCATGGATCTCGGCCTCAGCCACTTCAAGTTCTTCCCCGCCGAGACCTCGGGCGGCCTCAAGGCGCTCAAGGCGCTTGCCGGCCCCTTCTACGAAGCCAAGTTCTGCCCGACCGGCGGCATCACCCCAGCGACCGCGCCCGAGTGGCTGGCGTTCGATCCGATCCTGTGCGTCGGCGGCAGCTGGATCAGCAGCGGCTCGCTGGAAGAAGTCGAAGCCAAGGCCCGCGAAGCCGCCGCGCTGCCGCGGTGATTCGCATTTCTTAAGCCCCTCCTCCTTAGAGCATCAGGTCGGTCATGCCCCCGGCATGACCGACCTGATGCGCCTGAAGGGGAGGGGCTTGAAGTGCTGCGCACCCTTGCGGCCACCAACATATGAACCATATACGCTCCGTAGTCCCACCCATACCGGAGCGCCCATGGGCATCGTGAAAATCGCCGACGACCTCCACGAGGAGGCGCGCCGCGCCAGCGCGGTGATGTGCCGCTCGATCAACGCCCAGGCCGAATACTGGATGAAGATCGGCATGCTCGCCGAGGCCAACCCTACCCTACCCTTCAACGAGATCGTCCGCCGCCAGCTGGCCGAGGCACAGGTCGGCGCCGCCGCGCTCGAGGCCGCCTGAGATGGTCAAGACGCCCCAGGAACTCGAGCTGATGCGCGAGGCCGGCCGCCTCCTCGCCCGGGTGTTCGAGATGCTCGACCGCCAGCCGCTCGCCGGCATGTCGACGCTGGAGATCGACACGCTGGTCGACCGCTATATCACCGACGAGCTCCACGCCCGCCCCGCGAGCAAGGGGCAGTATGGCTATGGCTTCGTGCTCAACTGCTCGATCAACCATGTCGTCTGCCACGGTGTGCCCGATGCCGAAACGATCGTGCAGGACGGCGACATCATCAACCTCGACATCACCCTAGAAAAGAACGGCTTCATCGCCGATTCGAGCAAGACCTACATGGTCGGCGAGGTCTCGCCCCAGGCCCGCCGCCTGGTGAAGGTGACGCAGGAGGCGATGTGGAAGGGCATCGCCCAGGTCCGCCCCGGCGCCACGCTCGGCGACATCGGCGCGGCGATCGAGCGCCACGCCAAGCAGCACGGCTATTCGATCGTGCGCGACTATTGCGGCCACGGCATCGGCCGCGAGATGCACGAGGAGCCCTCGGTCCTCCATTTCGGCCGCCCGGGCACCGGCATGAAGCTGCGGGAAGGCATGACCTTCACGATCGAGCCGATGCTCAACCAGGGCACCCGCAAGGTGACCACGCTCGACGACGGCTGGACGGTGGTGACCAACGACCGCAAGCTCTCGGCCCAATTCGAGCATACCGTCGCGGTGACGGCGACCGGCGTGGAGGTGCTGACGCTGCGCGAGGGCGAACGGGTGATGGCCGGCTGAACGCTAAATCTGCTTCCAAAACTCGGCATCGTTCAGTGGCAGACCGGAAGCGTCACCAATAACTTCCCAACTCCCACAGAGCGGGCAGACGGCCGAAGCAGCTGCAATATCTGCTCGCTTCTTGGGGAGCGCACCACGCCGGCCAGGGATGCCGTCCCCGGCTGAGCCCACCCAATCGACAATGTCTTCTGGAGCGAAGCGTCCGCTGCAATTGATGCACCTGCAAGCATTGCTTCGAAAGATCTCGGCATGATTTTGCCGAGCGTGGCTGCGAACTTCCAAGGTCTGTTCAAGCGTAAGCTTCATACCGGACTTATGTGCAATCCAGCAGCGCTAATGCAAGCCGTGGAGACGATGGCGGCAGGCGCACGATGCGCGCGTCCCGCTGCGATGCGTACGCGCGCTTCACTAGACCACCGGCGATCGCCACGGTTGCGAAACGGCCCGGCGATCCCCACTTATACCCTATCGCCGGCTTCCCTCCCGTAAGCGCCGGCGGCTGGGTCCGTCATGTTCTCGCTTGCACAGCTCGGATATGCCGATGGACCTCGCCTATCTCCTTTCCCGCCACCAGAACGCCGTGACCCGCGCCGGCACCGCTGCCTGCGTGGCCTCGCGTGCCTCGCACCGGGCGTTTGCCGCCGGCTATGCCGAGCGGATCCGCGCCTATCGCCTAGCCCATGGCCTGGCGGACGCCGCCTGATGGGCGCGATCACCCAGGTCGCGGTCGGCGCGACCTCCGACGAGCTTGATCGCAGGCGCTTCCGCGGCACCGCCAAGACCAAGCTGGCGCCCGAAGTCATCGCGCGCCAGTCGAAAATCGCGCTGCTCGCCTTCCAGTCGCTGCCCGATCGCGAGACGGCGCTGTCGTTCCTCAACAGCGAGGACGAAACGCTCGGGGGTCGCCCGATCGACGTGGCGAGCGCGAGCGAAGCGGGCGTCGAGCGCGTCACCACGATGTTGCGCGCCCGCATGGCCCCGGCCGCGAAGATCGACTAAGACGCCCCCATGGCCGAACGCTTCGAACGACATCGCCAGCCCTGGCGCCCCGACGAGCTGCAAAAGCTCCACACCCTCGCCAAGAAGGGCATGCCGCTGCGCGCGATCGCCAAGGCGCTGACCCGCAGCGAGGAATCGGTGAAGGAACGCGCCAAGCTCGACGGGCTGTCGATCGCCAAGCTGCACTGAGCCGGCGCGAGCCCGCTCAGGCGTAGCGGACCGTCGTCCGCCGCCGCCGTGCGCGCAGCGCGCCGCCGATCAGTCCGAAGCCGCCGAGCATCAGCGCCCAGGCCGCCGGCTCGGGTACCGGGCTGGCGGTCAGGCGCGCGCCGACGGTGAACGGGCCGAAGCCGCGATAGGCGGCGTTGATTGCATCGACGCCGGCTTGGTTCAGGTCGATCGTATAGCCCGAGGCCGCGGCGTTCACGGTGATGCGCCCAAGCACCGCGCCCGATCCGAGATCGTCGAAGATCCCCTTGGCGCCATTATATTGCTGCAGCCCGACGATCGAGCTGGTCACATCGTACAGCGTCAGCTCGAGCGGCCGCCCGGTCGCATTGCCATAGCCGCCGGCGAGCGCATTGCCGATCGTCAGCGATGCGCTGGTCACCGGTCCCGACGGAAAGAAGCTGAAGAAGGAGCGATATTCCGTCGTCGAGCCCCAGCTCGTCAGGCTACCGGTGACGTAATTGTCCCAGGCGTTATAGTGCGTGCCGTTGTTGTCGAACCAGCCGGTCTGAAACGTATTGATGCTGCCGGCGCCATTCACCGTCAGCTTCACCGTGCCGCTGGGCGAATTGTTGAAGAGGTAGAAGTCCGCCGCCATGGCTGGCGCGCTGCCAACGACAGCAAGCAGCAATGCTGCGCTCGACAAAACTCGGCTCTTCATCGCAAGATCTCCCCGGAATGCATCCCCATGCATCGATAGTTAACGGTGAAGTATCCCAAACCACGATGGAGTCAAGACAAGCGGGCCCGTCGCTGTCCCGTAATTGATCAACAGCTTAGCCTGCTTTATTCCGGATCATCCGGCAGCGGCCCGCTTGGCCCGCACCAGCGCCGCATCGAGCGCTGAAAGGAAACGCGAGCGGTCCTCCTTTCCGAACGGCGGCGGGCCGCCGATGCGGTCGCCGCCGGCGCGCAGGTCCGCCATGATCGCCCGCACCGCCACCGCGCTGCCGATCGAGCTGGTGGTGAACGGCTTGCCGTTGGGCGCCAGCACCGCCGCCGCGCCCGCCTTGAGGCAGCGATCGGCGAGCAGGATATCCGCGGTGATCACCACCGCACCGGCATCGGTATGCTCGGCGATCCAGTCGTCGGCCGCGTCGAAGCCGTCGCTCACCACCACGCGGCTGAGCAGCGGGTGTTGCGGGATGCGGAGATGCGCGTTGCTCACCACCGTCACCGGCACTTCCAGGCGCCAGGCGACCTTGTAGATCTCTTCCTTCACGGGGCAGGCATCGGCATCGACAAGAATATGGGGCGGGATCGACATGCGCCTTCCCCTGCCACAGCCGTGCCGAAACGCGAAACCCGCGGCCGATTGCAAAAAGAACAAACAGGAAACGAATCGCTTTCCTACACAATTGATCCGTGCCTTGATCTCGCTGCCATGCAGCCCGAGGACGACGATCCCTTCGACTTCACGCCGGTCGCCACCAGCCCCTGTGCCGACGGCTGGAACGCCGAGCGCCAGCGCGCCTTCATCGCCGAACTCGCCACCCATCGCGGCGTCGCCGCGGCGGCGCGCGCAGTGGGGATGACGCCGCAGAGCGCGCGTCGCCTGCGCACTCGTCCGACGCCGCGGGCTTCGTCCGCGCCTGGGACGCGGCGGTCGATCAGGGCCGTACGATGGCGCTCGATCTCGCGCTGCAGATTGCCCGCGAAGGGAGGCTGGTGCCGGTCATGCGACGCGGCAAGATCGTCGGGCATCGCCGCCGCTTCGACAGCCGGCTGATGTTTGCCGCCTGCTATGGCGAGTCGATGCAGCGCTACGAACGCGAAGCGCGGGCGGCGCTGCAACCAGCACCGCCCTCGCCTCGACCGGGATCGCGTTGATGTCGCTTTCCCGGAACTTTCGGAACTTTCGCCGGCTCAGAAGCGGACGCTGACCCAGCCGGCGAGGAAGTGCGAGCCCTTGGATCCCACTGCCTTGAGCACCGCGCCGGGCTCGAAATATTCGTAGCGGCCGATCACCGAGACGCGTGGGCTCACCTTCCAGGTCGCCTGCAGCCGCGCCGCATCGCCGACATGCGCGCCCTTGACCAGCTGGGTACCCGCATAGGCGGTGCCGGCGCCGCGATACACCGCGTCGTCTTCGTCGACGCGCAGGCTGTGCTGCAGCTCGGCGGTGAGATCGAGCGACTTGCTCGGCGAGAGGGTGAAGTTCGGCGAGACTTGGAACAGGTTGGTCAGGTTGAGCGCCAGCTGGTAGCTATAGGCGATCGAGCCGGCGGTGATGGTGCGGGTGTTGCGGATGGTGCCGGTGCCATAGGCGCCGCCGCCGCTGCCGTAATCGAAATGGATGCCGGGCTTGGGCTTCAGCCCCTTGCTGCTCAGGCTGTAGGTCTGGGCGGCCTGGAGGAACCACGCGTCGATCGCCCGGCCGCGATAGTCGCCGCCCTGATGGTTGATCAGCCAGTCGAAGGTCAGCTTGTCGATGCTGCCCCAGAGGCGCGCGCCGTAATAATGGCGGACTTCGAGGCCGGTCGTCTTGCCCCATTTCAGCGTGTCGTTGCGCTCGCGCCAGAAGAAGGGGTCGAAGAAGATCTTGCGCTTGGCCTGATTGGCAAGAACCACGCCAAGCGTGACGCCCGAGAAGCGGGTGCCGTCGTCGATGCGGTCGTCGCCGCTGCCGCCCAGGCCCAGCGTGGTCTGCTTGAAGTCGAACACATCGGCGCGGAACTGCGCGAAGGAGACCCAGGCGCGACCGCCATTGAGCTCGGTATGGATAGAGTTGTCGTCTTTCACCGAGATCAGCCCCGGCGCACCGTCGGTGAACTCCTGCCGACCATAGCGCACCCCGGCGTTGACGCCGCGGACCAGCGCACCGCTCAGCTCGACGAAATATTGTTGAGCGAACAGGTCGTTGCGCGACTTGGCCGCCGGCGTGCCGAGATTGTGCCCGGCCAGCCCGCCATGGGCGAGCTCACCATAGGCACGCAGCGGACCAACATGCACGTCGGCGCCCGCGAAGATGCGGAACAGCTGCTCCTGGCGATGGTCGCCAGCCAGCAACCCCGGCTGTGACACAACTTGCTCGCGCAGCCGCATCTCTCCCGAGAGCGTGACATAGGCAAAGCCGTTTCCGGCAAGCGGCAGGTATTTCAGCCAGTCGAGCGGGTCATCGCGCTTCTTGGGGTCACGCATGCCGCGCCAGTCCTCGGCCCAGCGCGAGGTGTTGTAGCCTCCGAGCTTGATGCCGAAGCCGTCGGCCTGCGACGGGTAGGTAAAGGTCGCGGGCGACGAGGGCGCGCGCGGCGTCACCGCTTCGGCCGGCGGCGTAGATTTCTGCGGCGGCACGCTCTGCTGCAGCCCGTCCTGGGCCCGCGCGGCGATCACCAGCAGCGCGGCGGGTTCGATCCGCTCCTGGGTCTGCGCCGAAACGGGCGACAGCGAGAGGCTGACTGCAAGCAGGGGCAGCAAAAACTGGGTACGCGACATGACGTTGGTCCGTTCTGGACAAGACGCCGTCATCGCCCCGCCCCTGTCCCTGTGGACGAGGCAATGCTGCGCCTTGGGAAGACGGCAGGCCGCCTTCCGGAAATGGATATGCGAAGGTGGCGGGCGGCGCCGCACCGGCACCGCCCGCCGGGCGCTCAGAAGCTCGCCCAGTCCTCGGCGCCGGCCATCACCGGTGCCGCGCGGGGTGCGGATGGAGGTGCCGAACGGGGCGCTGCGGATGCCGAACGGGCCGGCGCCCGCATGGGCGATCCGTTGTCGATCTTGAACCGCGCGGCCTGCCGAGTGAGGCCACTCACCTCACCGGCCAGGTTGCGGGCAGCAGCCGAGGTCTGCTCCACCATCGCCGCATTCTGCTGCGTCGAATGGTCCATCACACCGACGGCCGTGGCGATCTCGCTGATCGCCGAGGACTGGGCGCGGTTGTCGATGGCGACCACCTCGATGAACTCGTGCACCTGGCTGACGCTGCTGGTGATGTTGGCAAGTGCGGCATCGACCTTCTTCACCGAGTCCACCGCGACGCCGATATCGGCCTGGGTGGTGGTGAGTTGCTCGCGAGCGCGGCGCGCTTCCTCTTCGGCGCGCATCGCCAGTGCCGAGACGAGGTCGGCGACGACCGCGAAGCCGCGGCCCGCCTCGCCTGCCCGGCCCGCCTCGACGGCGGCGTTCATGGCGAGAACGCGGGTCTGGAAGGCGATCTTGTCGAGGCCCTCGATGACATTGTCGATGCCGCGGGCGCTTTCGGAGACGCGGTCCATCGCCGCGGTGGCGTCGGTCGCGGTGGTGCGGCCGGAGTCGACGATGCCGATCGCTTCCTGGGTGAAGCCCACCGTGCGGTCGGCGGCGTCGGCGCTGGACTTCAGGCGATCGTTCATCTGCTGGAGCGCGGCCGAGGTCTGCTCCAGGCTGGCGGCGTTGCTCTCGGTGCGGCGGGCGAGATCGTCCGAGGCGGCCGAGATCTCGGTCGAGCCGGTTTCGATGCTGCGCGAGGCTTCGGACAGAACGCTGATCAGCTCGCGCAGGTTCTCCAGCGCGGTGTTGAAGTTGTCGCGCAGCGTGCCGTATGCCGGGGGCACCGCGGTGGTGATCGAGCTGGTCAGATCGCCCTCGGACATGGCGTGGAGCTTTTCCGAAAGCAGCTCGACGATCGCCTGCTGGTCGGCATCCGCCGCGGCCTTGGCAGCCTCGGCATGGACCTTGGCTTCGGCGTTCTGGCGGAACACCTCGAGCGCACCGGCCATCGCGCCGATCTCGTCCTTGCGGCCCGAGCCGGGGATGACCGCCGCGGTGTCACCGCTCGCGAGGGTCCGCATGCGACCGGTGATGGCGCCGAGCGGCAGCGTGATCGAGCGGCTGACGAACAGGACGGCGGCAACCAGCACCAGCACGATCACCAGCGCGGCCATGCCAAGCTTGATCTCGGCGTCGTGCACCGCCGCCTGGATTTCCTCGTCGAACACGCCGGTGGCGACCACCCAGCCCCACGGCTTGAAGGCGCGGACATAAGAGATCTTGGACTTCACGCCCTTGCCGTCCGGCATCTCATATTCGTACGAGACAAAGCCGGCGCCCTGCTCGGCGGCGACCTTGACCATCTCGCGGAAGTGATAGGTGCCGGCGGCATCCTTGCTGTCGTAGGTCGACTTGCCGACCTTCTCCGGCTTCACCGGATGCATCACCATCACGTGGTTGGTATCGAGGATGAAGAAATAGTCGCTCTCGCCGAAGCGCATCGAGCCGACCACCTTCTTGGCAGCAGCCTGCGCGTCCGCCTGGCTCATCCGGCCGGCGCGCTGCTCGGTCTCGTAATAGTCCAGCTGGCTATAGGCGATGTCCACCGCCTGCTTGGTGCGCGCCTGAAAGCTCTTGGTAAGCGAGCTGTCGAGCTGATTGATCGACAGAAGAATGACCAGCACCAGACCGACCAGCGATCCCGCACCTATGATGAAAAGGCGTTTTACCAATGCTGATATCATTCAAGAAACGCACTATACCCTCCGGACATATCCATTCCGGATTGTTATAGAACGATGCAGTCCCACAACTTCTATTTCATATGACTTATTTCGCTTTCGCAGCAAAACGAATCGAAACGTTTTCAAATGCTAACGGAAGTCGAAGTGGACCTTCCGGGATTATGCGGAGGTGGAGGAGCGCCCAACTGGCACCCCTCCGTTCCCGCATCAGTTCTGGGACGCCTTGGTGCCGGGACGCGCCGGCGGCTGGCTGGAGGCGGCGGCGCGCATTGCCTCGTCGTACCAGGCCGCCAAGTCACGGTGCATCAGCGGCATGGTCGTAGGATTGAGATAGACCATGTGGCCGGCGTCATAATAGGTGAAGCGGATGTTCTTCTGCAGCTGCGGATCGAGCAGCATGTGGCTGACGTCGAACTCCGCACCGTAGAAGGGAGTGGCGAAGTCGTAATAGCCGTTCATGAAGAGCACCTTCAGATACGGATTGGTGCGCATCGTATAGGCGAGGTCGGCGGCGCTGTTCGGGGCGAGATGCGTGCCGCTGCCGTCGGGCGCGCGGTGCTTCCAGTCCCAGTCGAAGCCGGGGCCGCGTGCGGTCATCCGGTAGGGCATGTCGGTCTTGTAGCCGAGCACGCGGGTCGCATAGTCCTGGAACGTCGCGACGAAGGCCCCGGTCACCGCGGTCGAGGCCGGATCGTCGCTCGGGCTGTCGGCATTGGCGTCGGTCATGTTCAGCAGGTAGCGCGAATCCAGCCGGCCCACGGCAAGGCGGCGGTCGCGGAGCAGCTCGGTCTGGAAGTGCGACAGGGTAAGGCGCAAGTCGGCGCGCAGGATGAACGCCTCGCTGATGCCGGTGTAGTCGGCCATCTTCTTGGCGATCGCCGCCTTCTCCTCGGCCGAGATGGTCGAGCCCTTGGCGAGCGCCGCCGCATAGGGTCCGCTGGTGAAGGCACGCACCTCTGCGAGGAAGCTCGGCAGGTCGGCGGGGCGGTTCTGCAGCCGGTTATGGTACCAGGCGGTCGCCGCCATCGTCGGGAACAGCGTCAGGAAATTCTGGTCGTAGCCGGGCTGGCGGACGCCATAGTTCATGATCGTCGAGAACTGGACCATGCCGTTGAGGCTGAGCCCCGCCTCCTCGAGCTTGGCGGCGACCACCGGGTTGCGCAGCGTGCCATAGCTTTCGCCGAACAGGAACTTCGGGCTCGGCCAGCGATCGAACTTGCTGGTGTAGCGCAGGATGGCGTGGGCGAAGCCGTCGGCATCCTGGTCGACGCCCCAGAAGTCCTTGCCGGTCTTCTCTCCAAGCGGCCGCGACCAGCCGGCGCCGAGCGCATCGATGAAGACGAGGTCGCTCTTGTCGATCAGCGAGTCCGGATTGGGGCCGAAGCCATAGGGTGCCGGGCGGATATATTCCGGGTTGGCGGTGGTGACGCGCACCGGCGCGAAGCTGCCCATGTGCAGCCAGATCGTCGGCGATCCCGGGCCGCCATTGTAGAAAAAGGTCACCGGCCGCCGCTCGCGCGCCGCGCCGTCGCGCACATAGGCGGTGTAGAAATAGGAGGCGGTGGGCTTGCCGTCGTCGTCGCGGATGGTGAGCGTGCCGGCAGTGGCAGTATAGGCAATCCGCTGCCCGCCGACGGTGACGGCGCCGTGGCTGACCGCGGTAGTCTCATCGACCGACGGCTTAGACCAGGCGGCTTCCGCCTCGGCCTTCATCTGCTCGCGATGGTCCGGACCCTTTGCCGCCGGCTTCTCCTGCGCCCAGGCCGGGCTGGTGGTGGCGAGCAACAGGCACAGAAAAGCAGCACGGTGCATTCAAATCCCCCATTTTCTTGGATCAGGGAGACTTTGTTACATGCCCGCGCCGTCGAGACAAGCGCGCGACGCTTTCCTTACATTTCCCCGCGCGCGCGGCGGATTGCGTACCACTTCGCCACGTTCGCCTGATGCTGCGCATAGGTCTCGGCGAAGACATGGCCGCCGGTGCCATCGGCGACGAAGTACAGCGCCTTGGACTGCGCCGGGTGCAGCACGGCGTCGATCGATGCGCGCCCCGGATTGGCGATCGGCCCCTCGGGTAGGCCGCGCATCGCATAGGTGTTGTAGCCGTTCTTGGCGCGAAGCTCGGACTGAAGGATGCGGCGGCCGAGCGGCTTGCCCCTGGTGATCGGATAGATGATCGTGGGATCGGCCTGGAGCGGCATCCCCGCCTTCAACCGATTGGCATAGACTGCGGCCACGGTGGTGCGCTCGGCCGGCTTGGCCGTCTCCTTCTCGACGATCGAGGCGAGGATGATCGCCTCGCGCGGGGTGTTGACCACCAGCCCCTTGTCACGCCCGACCCATGCCTTGGCGAGATAGACGGTCATCGCCTTCTGCATCCGCGCCAGCACCGCCGCGCGCGGCTCGTCGCGGACATAGGCATAGCTGTCGGGCAGCACCGAGCCTTCTTCCGGGGTCTTCACCGTGCCGGTGAGCGCGGGCGCCTTGGCCAATGCTTCGGCGACGAGGATCGACGGCATGCCCTCGGGCACCGTCACCAGCCGCTGCAGCGTCTTGCCGTCCTGCAGCATCTCCAGGATCTGCCGGGCGCTGGTACGCGGTGCGATGCGATATTCGCCGGCGCGGATCGTGCCGGTACCGCCGAACGCCTTGGCGAAGGTCAGGAAGATCGGGCGCGAGGTGATCGCCCCCGCCTTTTCCAGCTCGCGCGCCGCCCGCGAGAGCGTCGCCCCCTCGGGCACGACGACGCTAATTTCCTGGGTCGCCGGCCCCGGCCCCGCCCAGAGGAACCAGCCCCCGGCAAAGGCCGCGACCAGCAGCAAGGCGGCGACGAGAAGGACGCGCGGTCCCCGACTCCGGCGCGCGGGCGCACGCCTGGTGGAGGAACGGGGTCGCGCGCCCTTCGCCATCGGATCAGAGCGCCTTCATCACCAGGCTGGCATTGGTGCCGCCGAAGCCGAACGAATTGTTCAGCACGGCCTTCACCTTCCGCTCCTTGGCGACGTGCGGCACGAGATCGATGCCGACGCAATTGTCGCTCGGATTATCGAGGTTGAGCGTCGGCGGCACGATCTGGTCGCGCAGTGCCAGGATGCAGAAGATGCTCTCCACCGCACCGGCACCGCCGAGCAGATGGCCGATCGCCGACTTGGTCGAGCTCATCGACAGGCCGCCCACCGCATCGCCGAACAGACGACGCACCGCGCCGAGTTCGAGTTCGTCGCCCAACGGCGTCGAGGTGCCGTGCGCGTTGATATAGTCGATGTCCTCGAGCGCCAGGCCGGCCTTGCGCACCGCCATCTGCATCGAACGGAACGCGCCCGAGCCTTCGGGATGCGGCGCGGTCACGTGATAGGCATCGCCCGACAGGCCATAGCCGACGACTTCGGCATAGATCTTCGCACCGCGGCGCTTGGCATGCTCATATTCCTCGAGCACGACCACGCCGGCGCCCTCGCCCATGACGAAGCCGTCGCGGCCCTGGTCCCAGGGGCGGCTCGCCTTGGTGGGATCGTCGCGGAAGCCCGTGGAAAGCGCACGCGCCTGGCCGAAGCCGGCGATGCCGATCGGGCACACGGTGCTTTCCGCGCCGCCGGCGAGCATGATGTCGGCATCATCCATCGCGATCATCCGCGCGGCGTCGCCGATCGAGTGCGCTCCGGTCGAGCAGGCGGTGACCACCGCATGGTTCGGGCCCATCAGGCCGTACTTGATCGAGACCTGGCCCGAGATCAGGTTGATCAGGCGGCCATGGACGAAATGCGGCGAGACGCGCTTCGGACCCTTTTCATGGAGCACGAGCGATTCGCTCTCGATGCCCGGCAAGCCGCCGATGCCCGAGCCGATCGAGCAGCCGGCGCGGAAGCGCATTTCTTCGGGCATGTCGAGCAGGCCGGCATCCTCGATCGCCTGGCCGGCGGCATCGATGCCGAACACGATGAACGGATCGACCTGGCGCTGGATCTTGTGGTCGACGCGCTTGCCGGCGTCGAAGCCATATTCATGATCCGCCGGCTTCACTTCGCAGGCATAGTTGCTCTGGAAATCCGTCGCGTCGAACTTGGTGATCGTGCCCGCGCCGGACTTGCTGGCGAGGATGTTCTTCCAGGCGGTTTCGACATCGGCCCCCAGCGGGGTGACGAGGCCCAGGCCGGTCACGACTACGCGGCGCATGGCAGTTCTCCAGTCAATTTCGGTTCGGTTCGTTCTTAATACAAAACGGCTCCCCGTCCGCATCGCCAAAGGCACGGGACGGGAAGCCGCCTAGTCGCAAATCCTGCCCATCGGGCCGGGAGCGCGTTTCGAGCGTCAGCCCTGCTGATGCTCGGAGATGTAGGCAACGGCGTCGCCGACGGTGCTGATCTTCTCCGCGGCGTCGTCCGGGATCTCGACCCCGAACTCTTCCTCGAAGGCCATCACCAGCTCGACGATGTCGAGGCTGTCCGCGCCGAGGTCATCGGTGAAGCTCGCGGTCGGCACCACGTCCTTGGCGTCGACGCCGAGATGGTCGACAACGAGCGCCTGCACGCGGGTGGTGATCTCTTCCTGGTTGGCCATGGTCCCTGTTTTCCTTTGTGATGGGGCTCTGAATCCGTTTTCCCGCACCTAGAATGCCGCCGGGGCGGTTGCAAGAGGGTGCCGCAAGGGCCCGCTCTCGTTATCGGGAAAAGTCGGCTGAAGCATATTCCAGCGTGTTGAGAAACGCAAAATATTGCGCGAGCAGTTCCGCATTGGCGCGGGTCTGTTGCGCTTCATCGGTAACGGCGGCGCGGATCAGGTCCTGCGTCGCCTTGGGAGTCAGCGGCTTGCGACGCACCTCTTCGGGCAGCGCGGCGAACTGCTGGTCGAGCGCGGCAGGGTCGAAGCCCTTGGCCTGCACCACCCGCTTCGCCACGGGCAGGCCCACTTCGGCCAGCGCATAGACGCCGGAGGCGGTGGCAGCCGCGCCGCTCCACCCGCGCTCGTTGGCGCAGGCGGTGGTGGCGTCGTTCAGCCCGCGGGTGACCGCCGCCGAATAGCGCGGTCGCTGACCGGGGGTGCCGAGGTTGCGCTCGACATCAGCGGCCAGCTGCGCCTTCACCGCCGCGTCGAGCTTCTGCCCGACGCAGACGATCGACGCCGGATCCGCCGGCGCCGCGAAGGCCGGGGTTGCGGTGGCAAGTGCAAGTGCTGCGGCGAAAACGAGACGCATATTCATCCTACTCCACGCCCCCCGGCTGCTCGGCTCAGAGCATCGCCATCCCGCCGTTCACATGCAAGGTCTGGCCCGTGACATAGGCCGCTTCCTTGCTGGCGAGATAGACGACCGCCGCGCCGATATCCTCGCCCTCGCCCAGCTTTCCGGCAGGAATACGGCCGAGCAGCGCCTCTTTCTGTGCATCGGGCAGAACGTCCGTCATCGCCGACCGGATGAAGCCCGGCGCGACGCAGTTCACCGTGATGTTGCGGCTCGCCAGTTCCTGCGCCAGCGCCTTGGACATGCCGACCAGGCCGGCCTTGGAGGCGGCATAGTTGGCCTGTCCCGGATTGCCGGTGGCACCGACCACCGAGGTGATCGAGATCATGCGGCCGAACCGCGCCTTCATCATCGGCTTGGCGGCGGCGCGCATCAGGCGGAACGCGGCTTCCAGGTTGACCTGGATCACCTGCTCCCACTCCTCGTCCTTCATCCGCATCGCGAGATTGTCACGGGTGACGCCGGCATTGTTGACGAGGATGTCGAGCTTGCCGCCCAGCGCTTCCACCGCCTGCGGCACCATAGCGTCGACCGCGGCGCGATCGGAGAGGTTGCAGGTCAGCGCGACATGCTCGCCGCCCAGGCCGGCGCGAAAGGCTTCCAGCTTTTCGGCATTGGAGCCGGACACGGCGAGCTTGGCACCCTGCGCCGCGAGGGCCTTGGCGATCGCCGAACCGATACCCCCCGACGCGCCCGTGACGAGCGCGGTCATTCCCGTAAGATCGAACATTTCCCGTATCTCCTCAGAGCGCCTTCACGAGCGCTTCAATGTCATCCATCGACACGACGCTGGTCACACCAGCATCGGGGGTGATGCGCTTGACCATGCCGCCGAGCACCTTGCCGCCCAGCTCGACGAAATCATGCACGCCCGCATCGAACATCGCCGACACCGATTCGCGCCAGCGGACCATGCCGGTCACCTGCTCGACCAGCAGCGTGCGGATCGCCGCCGGGTCGCTCACCGGAGCTGCGGTCACATTGGCATAAACCGGCACCAGCGGCGCCTGGATCGCCACCTCGGCGAGCGCGGAGGCCATCGCGTCGGCAGCGGGCTGCATCAGTGGGCAATGGAACGGCGCCGAAACCGGGAGCAGCAGCGCCCGCTTGGCGCCGTGGTCCTTGGCGATCGCCACCGCGCGCTCGATCGCGGCGCGCGCGCCCGAGATCACCACCTGGGTGGGGTCATTGTCATTGGCGACGGTGCAGACTTCGCCCTCTGCCGCGGCATCGGCGATCGCCTGCGCCTTGACGAGATCGGCGCCGAGCAGCGCGGCCATCGCCCCCTCGCCCACCGGCACCGCCGACTGCATCGCGTCGCCGCGCTTGCGCAGCAGCTTCGCGGTCGTCGCCAGATCGAGCGCACCCGCGGCGCACAGCGCGGTATATTCACCGAGCGAGTGGCCCGCGACGAAATCGGCCTTGTCGGCGAGGCGGATACCGCCTTCCTTCTCGAGCACGCGCAGCACCGCAATGGCATTGGCCATGATCGCCGGCTGGGCATTGGCGGTGAGCGTCAGGTCGCTCTCGGGCCCCTCGCTCATCAGCTTGAAGAGATGCTGGCCCAGTGCCTCGTCGACTTCCTGGAACACTTCGCGCGCGGCGGGGCTAGCTTCGGCCAAGGCCTTGCCCATGCCGACGGCCTGGCTGCCCTGGCCGGGGAAAAGAAACGCGCGCATAACTGTATCTCCTGCGGAAGCGCCGTGAATGGGCGAGCGCGTTACGGCGAGACATGGGGCGGACGCAAGCCTGCCGCTGCACTACACCCGTCGCGAAGTCGATGCCGAGGGCCGTCCATCCGACAAGCCGATCCTTTACCGCAATCCGCGCTTCGATTGTCGCGATCTGGGGCAGTTGGCCGCTTTTGGTACGATTAACCAAAATCCTTGTCGTTGTAACACTTACGCGTCAGCCGTACGTCCTTCCAAGTTCATTGATGCAGTAGCGGGAGGATTTGAAATGAAGATGAAGACGATGCTAGCCAGCGCGGCCATCCTGATGGCGGCAGCACCTGCGATCGCAAATGCTTCTATCATCGTGCCTGGAAAATGCGCGTCGGTTGCAGCTTCGAGTGGCTGCCTATTCCTCGGCAACATCAACGGCAACGACAACGTCTTCAACCTGAACAGCTACAAGCAGGCAGAACTCGTCTATAACGTTTACAACAATTTCGTACCGAGCGCACAGCCCAATATCACTCTTAATTACCTGTTCGATACGAACACCACGTCCGGCCTGATCACGGGCGCCGGCACCTCCTCCGGCACCTGGTCGACGCCTGGCTATGTGATCGACTATATGGCGGTGAAGGCCGGCAATTATTTCTCGCTCTACAAGGTCGCCGATCTGAGCAGCGGCAGCTGGAGCACGATGGACATCCCGCACGGCAAGAACCTGAAGGACCTGTCGCATATCGTCTTCTTTGGCTCCGAAGCGGTGGCCGGGGTGCCCGAGCCGGCGACCTGGGGCATGATGATCGCGGGCGTCGGCATGGCCGGGGGTGCACTGCGCCGCCGCCGCGCGCGTCAGCAGCTGCGCGTCGCCGCCGCCTGATTGCGCTTGCATCCGCCCGCGCAGTTGCGTAAGGGCGACCGATCGGAGCGGAGCAGCAATGCGTCCGCTCCGTTTGCTTTATCGAGACGACAGCCGGAGGGGCGACCGCATGGGGCGGCGTCAGCGATCGGCCAACAGGAAGAGAACCAATGGCTCTGTACGAGCATGTGTTCCTTGCGCGCCAGGATCTGGCACAGGCGCAAGTGGACGCGCTGGCGGAAACCGCCACCAAGATCGTCGAAGACAACAACGGCAAGGTCGTCAAGACCGAAACCTGGGGTCTTCGCAGCCTCGCCTATCGTATCGCCAAGAACCGCAAGGCGCACTACGTGATGCTCGAGATCGACGCGCCGGCCGGCGTGGTCGCCGAGCTGGAGCGCCAGACGCAGATCAACGAAGACGTGATCCGCTACATGACCGTCAAGGTGGACGGCCATGAGCAGGGCCCGTCGGTGATGATGCGCAAGGGCGACCGCGAGCGTCGCGGCCGTCGTGACCGCGATGGCAACTTCGAAGGCGAATAAGGAGCGTATAGACCATGGCACGACCCTTTTTCCGCCGCCGCAAGAGCTGCCCCTTCTCCGCGAAGGATGCGCCCCGGATCGATTACAAGGACGTCCGCCTGCTGCAGGGCTTCGTCTCCGAGCGCGGCAAGATCGTCCCCTCGCGCATCACTTCGGTGAGCGCGAAGAAGCAGCGCGAGCTGGCCCAGGCCATCAAGCGCGCCCGTCACCTGGGCCTGCTGCCCTACATCGTTAAGTAAGGAGCGGATCCATGGAAGTCATTCTGCTGGAGCGCGTTGAGAAGCTCGGCCACATCGGTGACGTGGTGAAGGTGAAGGACGGCTTTGCCCGTAACTTCCTCCTGCCGCGCAAGAAGGCGCTCCGCGCCAACGAAGTCAACCGCAAGGTCTTCGAAGCCAATCGTGAGCGCATCGAAGCCGAGAACGCGACCCGTCGCGTCGAGGCCGAGAAGGAATCGAAGACGCTCGAGGGCGTTTCGGTGACCCTGATCCGCCAGGCGTCGAACGTCGGCCAGCTGTACGGCTCGGTCGCGGTGCGCGACCTGGTCGACGTGCTGACCGCCGACGGCCACAAGGTCAACAAGGCGCAGATCGTGCTCGATCGCCCGATCAAGGCGATCGGCGTGTACGAAGTTCGCGTCGCGCTGCACCCGGAAGTCGCGGTGACCATCAAGGTCAACGTCGCACGTTCGCCGGAAGAAGCCGAGATGCAGGCGCAGGGCGTCGACGTCACGGCGGCGATGTTCGAGCGCGAAGAGACCGGCTTCACCGAGGATTACGATCCGAACGCAGAGCCGGGCGAGATCGCGACCGAAGCCCCCGCCGCGGAAGACGCGCAGGGCTGAGTCTAGCGACTCAACCAATAAGGCAGGGGCCGTACCGAGCGATCGGTGCGGCCCTTTCCTTTTGGGGCTGGGGACACACGCCACACCTGTCCTGAAATACGTACGACATGCGGCCGGAACGCTTCGTTACCCACTGGCATGGCAAAATGCGCAGGCGTACCGCGTGGCACCCCGAATCGGTCGGGGAACGGAGACCTGCAGTGGAGCAGTTGGCGAGCGACGGGGATGCCCCCGCGCATCCGCATCAGGAAAAGTTCAGCGCACTGGCGATCGGCGCGATCGGCGTGGTGTTCGGCGATATCGGAACGTCGCCGCTCTATTCGCTCAAGGAAAGTTTCATCGGCCACCACAAGCTGGCCCTGGATCCCGCGCATATCTACGGGGTGCTGTCGCTGATCTTCTGGACGATGACCTCCATCGTCACGGTCAAATATGTCGCACTGATCCTGCGCGCCGACAACAAGGGCGAAGGCGGCAGCCTGGCGCTGCTGGCGCTGATCACCCGCATGATGGGGGATACCCGCTGGCGCGTGGCGATCACCATGACCGGCGTGATCGCCACGGCGCTCTTCTATGGCGACGCGATCATCACGCCCGCAATTTCGGTGCTGTCGGCAGTGGAGGGCCTGACCACGGTTGAGGCCGGGTTCACGCCGCTGGTGCTGCCGGTGACGGTGGCGATCCTGGTCGCGCTATTCGCCATCCAGGCGCGCGGCACCGCGGTCGTGGGCAAGCTGTTCGGGCCGGTGATGCTGGTCTATTTCGCGGTCATCGCAGTGCTCGGCGTCCGCGGCATCGTCGCCGCGCCCGAAATCCTGTGGGCGCTCAATCCGTGGTATGCGGTCAAGTTCTTCGCACTCGACCCCAGCCTCGCCTTCCTGGCGCTGGGCTCGGTGGTGCTGGCGGTGACCGGCGCCGAAGCGCTCTATGCCGACATGGGGCATTTCGGCCGCCGCGCGATCATGGTCTCCTGGCTCTACGTCGCCTTCCCATGCCTGATGCTCAACTATCTCGGCCAGTCGGCGCTGATCCTGCGCAACCCCGCGATGATCGAGAACCCGTTCTTCCTGATGGCACCCGACTGGGCCCGCCTGCCGCTCGTCATCCTCGCCACCATGGCGACGGTGATCGCCAGCCAGGCGGTGATCTCGGGCGCCTTCTCGGTCTCGCAACAGGCGGTGCAGCTCGGCTTCCTGCCGCGGCTGCGCATCCTCCACACCAGTGCCAAGGCGGCCGGGCAAATCTATGTGCCGCTGGTGAACTGGGGCCTGCTGGTGATGGTGGTGCTGCTGGCGCTGGGCTTCCGCAGTTCGAGCAACCTCGCCTCGGCCTATGGCATCGCCGTCACCGGCACGATGTTCATCACCGCCTGCATGCTGGGCGTGCTGACCTTCGCCGTCTGGAAGTGGAACAAGCTGCTCGCCGGCCTCGTTACCGGCAGCTTCCTGCTGATCGACGGCGCCTATTTCGCCTCGAACATCACCAAGATCCCCGATGGCGGCTGGTTCCCGCTGCTGGTGGCGGCGGTCGCGTTCGTGCTGCTGACGACCTGGTCACGCGGGCGGCGACTGGTGCTGGCGCGATTGCAGGAAGGCGCGATGCCGATCGCGCTGTTCATCCGATCGGCCGCGCAGACCGCGACGCGGGTGAAGGGCACCGCGGTGTTCCTCACCTCGACACCGGACAGCATCCCCCCCGCCCTGCTCCACAACCTCAAGCACAACAAGGTACTGCACGAGCGGATCGTGTTGCTCACCGTCGCGATCGAACAGGTCCCGCATGTTCGCGGCACCGCGTCCACGACGATGGAGCCGCTGGGCGACGGCTTCTTCCGCGTCGTGCTGCACTATGGCTTCATGGACGAGGTCGACGTGCCGATGGCACTCGCCGCCATCCAGGATTGCGGTGCGCCGTTCCGGCCGATGGAGACAAGTTACTTCCTCGCCCGCCAGACGCTGCTGCCCTCGTCGCGGCCCGGCATGGCGATCTGGCGCGAGAAGCTGTTCGCCTGGATGGTGCGCAATGCCGAAAGCGCGATGGAATTCTTCAAGCTTCCCACCAATCGCGTGGTCGAACTCGGCAGCCAGCTGGAAATCTGAACAAAAAAATGGGGCGGCTTCCTTGGTGGAAGCCGCCCCAGGTCTTCGGGGTGTGCCTCTTTAGCCGGCGAGGACGGCGGTCTTGCCGCTGGCGCCCTGGACGTCGACCGACGATCCGCCTGCGCGGCGACGCTGCAGCCAGTCCTTGAGCAGTTCGGCGCAGCTATGATCGACCGCGTCGAGCCGCGACACGTCGAGCAGCACCGACTTGCCGCCGGGGACCGACTCCAGCCGGTCCGAAAGCTTGGGCAGCGTGATGAAGGTAGCCGAGCCCGCCAGCGCGATGCGGTGTTCGTCCGCGGCCTCCTGCTGGTCGACCTTGAGGCCGAGGCGGCGGAGGTTGGGCACCAGCTCGAGCATCGACAGCGCGATCCCGACCAGCACGCCGGTCAGCAGGTCTTCGGTGACGACGAGCAGGCAGGTCACCGCCCAGATCGCCGCCGGCAGCAGCCCGTAATGTGCGAACAGGTGGCGGACATGCTTGAGGTTGACCAGCTTGGCACCGGTCACCACCAGCACCGCGCCCAGCGCCGCCATCGGAATTTCGCGCAGCAGCCACGGCAGCAGCGCGACGAAGCCGAGGATCCACGCGCCGTGCAGGATCGCGGAGAGCCGCGTCTGCGCGCCGGCCTGGACGTTGGCCGAGCTGCGGACGATCACGCCGGTCATCGGCAGCGCGCCGGCGACGCCGCACAGCAGATTGCCGATGCCCTGCGCGCGCAGTTCCTTATTGTAGTTGGTCCGCACGCCGTCGTGCATGCGATCGACCGCCGCGGCCGAGAGCAAGGTCTCGGCGCTGGCGATGAAGGCAAGCGCAATCGCGGCGGTGATGACGCTCGGGTCCATCCACTTGGCGAAGAAGCCATTCTCCGGCAGCGCGATCGCCGAGACGATGTTCGAGGGCACGGTGACGCGGGTCACGTCCAGCCCGAGGCTGAACGCCACCAGCGTCGCCGCGACCACGCCGACGAGCGCGCCGGGAACGAGCTTCACCGCAGCCGGCTTGAACTTGTCCCAGCCGAGCATCGTCGCGATGGTCAGCAGACCCAGCGCCAGCGCCATTTCGGCGGAGGCCAGGTTGCTCGAAAGCCCGAGCACGCGCCCCGGCATCGCCGCCAGATTGGCGAGGCCGTTGGACAGCGGCTTGGCATCGAACAACACGTGATACTGGCCCACGACGATCAGGATGCCGATACCCGCAAGCATACCGTGCACCACGGCGGGCGAGATCGCGCGGAACCAGCCGCCAACGCGCAGCACGCCCGCGACCACCTGGATGGCGCCGGCGAGGATCAGGATGGGCCCAAGCGCCGACAGGCCCTGCTCGCGCACCAGCTCGAACACGATGACGGCAAGGCCCGCCGCCGGGCCGCTCACCTGGAGCGGCGATCCGGCGAGCAGGCCGACGACCAGGCCGCCGATAATGCCGGTGACCAGGCCTTTCTCGGGCGGCACGCCCGAGGCGATGGCGATGCCCATGCAGAGCGGCATCGCCACCAGGAACACGACGATCGACGCCGTGAAGTCGCGCACGAAGCTCTTGGGCTTCGGTGCTTCCGCGACCGTGCTCATTCGGCTGCCTCCGCATAGGCGACGTCACGTGCCAGCCGCTGGCCGGCCGGCAGCGCCACCGGCATGGCACGATCCTCGCGGATCGGCACGAAGCGGCCGGTCTCGCCGTCGAGGCCGAGCACCATGCCGGCGCCGATATCGACGAACCAGCCGTGCAGCGCGATCTCGCCGCGCGCGATCCCGGCCGCAACCGAAGGGTGCGTGCGCAGATGGGCGAGCTGGACCACGACATTCTCGAGCGCGGCGGTGCGGACCGCATCGGCGCCTTCCAGATTGTCATAGCCGCCGTCGACCACGCACTTGGCGGCATGGCTGTGACGCAGCCATGCGGTGACGTTGGGCATGCCTTCGAGCATTTCCGGGTTCATCAGCGCCTTCATCGCGCCGCAGTCCGAATGACCGCAGACGATGATGTCGCGCACGCCCAGCGCAGCGACGGCATATTCGACGGTCGAGGACACGCCGCCATTCTGGGTGGCGAAGGGCGGCACGATATTGCCGGCGTTGCGGCAGACGAACAGGTCGCCCGGGTTCGCCTGGATGATGTGCTCCGGCACGACGCGCGAGTCGGCGCAGGAGATCATCAGCGCCTTCGGGCTCTGCCCGTGGGTGGCGAGCTTGGAATAGAGGGCGTGCTGGTTCGGGAAGACCTGCTTCTCGAAATCGACGACGCGTCCGATCACTTCGTTCACGGCTTGCTCCTGTAACAGACCCGCGGCGCGGGCATCTCTTCAGGATCGCACACTACCGGGCGCCATTTGCTGCATCGCGGCGCGTTCGTAAGAAAACGTTGCTAAGCCGTTGGCCCGTCGCGCGGCAGGAGAATTTCGGCGCACAGCCCGCCGCCGTCGCGGTTGGCAAGGCGGAAGCTGCCGCCCTCGGCGTCCGCCGCGCGCGCCACGATCGACAGGCCGAGCCCGAAGCCTACGGTATCGCGCGAACGCGCCGCATCCAGCCGCACGAAGGGCTGCATGACGCGCTGAAGATCCTCCTCCGGGATGCCGGGCCCCTTGTCCTCCACACGGACCGCCACCGCGCCATCGAGCGGTACCAGGCGGATGCAGCACTGCCCGGCATAATGCACCGCATTGTCGACCAGGTTGTTGAGCGCACGCTTGAGCATCAGCGGCCGCACGACCTGCTCGAAATGGTCGGGCCCGTCATATTCGACGTCGCGCCCGTGATCGGCATTTTCGTCGGCGATCGTCGCGCACAGCACCGCGAGGTCGACACGCGCGGGCGTCTCCTTATCCCCCTCTCCGCCGAGGAAGGCCAGCAGGGAGGAAATCATCGCCTCCATCTCGGTGATGTCGGTCTCGACCGCGGCGTGCACGTCCGGATCGGCGATCGCATCGGCGCGCAGCCGCAGCCGGGCAAGCGGCGTGCGCATGTCGTGGCCGACGGCGGCGAGCGCCTGGGTGCGATCCGCGATCAGCCGCTGGATGCGCTCCTGCATCCGGTTGAACGCGCTGATCACGCGGCGCAGTTCCTTGGGCCCGGCCTCTTCCACCTGGAGCACGCTGCCGGTGCCGAAACGGTCCGCCGCCAGCGCCAGCCGCCGCATTGGCAGCAACATGCGCCGTAGGAGGATACCGCTGATCAGGATCAGCGCCAGCGCCGGTGCCAGCGCGAGCAGAATGCGGGACAGGCCCAGATCGGCGGCATGGACATGCTCGCGGGTGCGGAAATACATCCAGCTGCCGTCGGGCATCGGCACCGCGCCGACGATCAGCGCCTTGCTCCCCTGCGAAGTGAGCCGCAGGCGCAGCCCGTCCGTTGCCAGGGTCGGCTCCCACAGCACCACCTGCTCGTAGAGGCGGTCGAGGTCCGGCTGCTCGCGCAGGCCGCTCGGCAACTGCGGCATCCAGCGCACTTCGTAGCGCGAGGTGGTGAATTCTAGCGCCAGCTTTTCTCGCCGGACGGGTGGTTGCTCCGCGAGCAGCTTGCGCGCGATCACGAGGTGCTCGGCCAGGCGCCGCGCCTCGTCGTCGCGCACCGCGAACTGGCTGGCGCGCTCGTACAGCAGGGTCGATACGGCGAATTCGATCAGGATGGTCAGCAGCAGGATCGCGAAGACCTGCCCGATCAGCCCGGAAGGACGCTTGAGAAACGCCCTCAACTGCGCGTCACGGGCACGTTGAGCGTGTAGCCGATGCCGCGCACGGTCACGATCGGCGCCTGATGGCCGGCATCGGAGAGCTTGCGCCGAAGCCGGCTGACCAGCACGTCGATGCTCCGATCGGAGCTGTCGCCCAGCCGGGTGCGCGACAGCTCGATCAGCCGCTCGCGTGAAATCACCCGGCCCGAATGGTCGCAGAGGGTAACGAGCAGGTCGAATTCGGCGCCGGTAAGGTCCACCACTGCGCCGGTCGGCGACAGCAGCTCGCGGCGCGGCAGGTTCACCGTCCAGCCGTCGAACTGGATCTCGCCCTTGGGTCGCTCGGCGGTGTCGCGCTCGCCCGCACCGCGGCGAAGCACCGCGCGCACCCGGGCAACCAGCTCGCGCGTGCCGAAGGGCTTGGGCAGATAATCGTCCGCACCAAGCTCCAGCCCGACGACGCGATCGGTTTCGCTGCCCTTGGCCGAGATGAAGATGATCGGCACCGAACTTTTCTGGCGGATCGCGCGGCACAGGTCGATGCCGCTGGTGCCCGGCAGCATCACGTCGAGCAGCACCAGGTCCACCGGCCCCTGCTCCAGCGCCAGCCACATCTCCGGCGCGGAAGAGGCCGGGCGCACCGTATAGCCGTTTTCCTGGAGCGCGCGGGCGGTCAGCGTGCGCAACTGGGGATCGTCCTCGACCAGCACGATCGTGGGAAGGCTCAGCGGGGGTTCACCTGCATACATTGCGCAGAAACCTAGGGATGGCGATCCGGAGGGTCAACGCCGCACCGCCGCATCGCGGCGTGACGAGGGTCACGGGTGATGTGTTTCGCCGGCGATACAAGGCGCCATATCGTGGGGAAACTATCATGCAGATGCCGCGCCTCAACCGTTCCGTCCTTCCTGGCCGCGCACGCGCGAATCGCGGCACGCTGGCGGCCATCGAGCTCAAGGGGCTGAGGCAGAACATGGCGCCCGCGCGCGATGATTCCGCCTTTGGCCCTCGGCAGCTGCTCGCGGCGCTCGACGGGCTTTCTGCAGCCGTAATCGAAGCGACCGGAAGCTGGGCCTTTCTCACCGCCGAGCGGATCCAGCTAATCGACGCGGCGCATAAGCTCGCTTGGCTGCTGGTACGCGTCAACCGCAGCGAGGCCATGATTGCGCGGTCGCCAGATCTCGCCGGAACCACGCGCGCGATTATCGCGGCCACCTACACGCTTCGCGCGGTGCAGGAACTGGGCGAAGGCGCCGAAGCGATCCAGCCGCTGTTCGACCTGATCGTGCGCATCGACCAGCTGCTGCCGCGCACCGCCCAGCTTTATCAATAAGCACGCCGCGGCGCTGGCATATCGCCGGCAGCGCGGCTAGAGCGGCCGCGAAGGTTCTACCTTCGAACCCATGCCGGTGCCCGCTTGCGGGCGAGAAGGGAATGCGGTGCGGACGCCTTGGCGTTCCAGGCCGCAGCTGCCCCTGCAACTGTGTGCGGCGAGTGGCCGGGCAATGGCCATTGGGAGCGATCCCGAGAAGGCGCCCGAGCCGCAGCGACCCGCGAGCCAGGAGACCTGCCGGCACGGGGTCGCTCACGCCTGGTCCAGGGTGCGGCCGAGGCGCGGAATCCTCCGTTCGAGCGACGAGAAACTGCCGGGCACGCGATCGTGCGCCCGGTCGATTGTCATTGCAGGAACGGGGCGACGGACGTGCACATCCATTCTTTCCTCAAGCGCGGCGCGGGCGCGGCATGATCGATCTGTCGAGTGTCGCGGCCTTCGATCAGGCGCTGGTCTCGCTGCCTTCTCCCGACGCAGCTGCCGCCGATGCCGCGCGGGAACGCCAGCAACAGCTCACCAAGCCCCCGGGCTCGCTGGGGCGGCTGGAGGATCTCGCCATCTTCCTCGCCGGCTGGCAGGGCCGCGCGCGCCCCTCGATCGACGCCGCGCGCGCTGTGATCTTCGCCGGCAACCACGGCGTCGCCGCGCAGGGGGTCAGCGCCTTCCCCGCCGAAGTGACCGCGCAGATGGTCGCCAACTTCGCCGCGGGCGGCGCAGCGATCAACGCGCTGACCGGCGTCATCGGGATGCGGCTGGACGTGATCGCTCTCGACCTCGATCGCCCCACCCGCGACTTCACCAACGGTGCGGCGATGGAGGAAGCCGAGTGCCTTGAAGCGCTCCGGCAAGGCGCCGCAGTGGTGACGCCTGACACCGACCTGCTGCTGCTCGGCGAAATGGGCATCGCCAACTCGACCGCCGCAGCCGCGCTGTGCCTGCGCAGCTTCGGAGGCACGCCGGCGGACTGGGTGGGCCCTGGTACCGGTCTCGACCCGCATGGCGTCGGCCGCAAGGGCGCGGTGATTGCCCGCGCGATCGAGGTGCATGCCGGGGCCCCGCACACGCCGTTCGAAACGCTGCGGCGGCTGGGCGGGCGCGAGCTGGCGGCGATCGCAGGCGCAGTCCTCGCCGCGCGCCACGCGGGCGTGCCGGTGCTGCTCGACGGTTTCATCTGCTGCGCCTCGCTCGCTCCCCTGGCTGCAGCGGCACCCGCAATCATCGACCATTGCATCGCCGGACATTGCTCCGCCGAGCCGGGCCATGCGCGCCTGCTGGCGCGGCTGGGGCTGGAACCGCTGCTGCGGCTCGACATGCGGCTGGGCGAAGGGAGCGGCGCGGCGGTGGCCGCGGCAGTGCTGCGATCGGCCTTGGCGGCGCATAATGGCATGGCGACTTTCGCCGAGGCTGGAGTCGCCGGCGGGGCATGACCGGCATCGTCCTCCACCTCCTCCGCCACGGCGCGACCGACGCCGAGGGCCGGCTGATCGGCCGCACCGAGGCGCAGCCGCGCGCCGAGGGGGTGGAAGCGTGCGTCGTGCGCGCGGCGGGGCTTTCGGTGGAGGCGGTGCTGCACTCGGGTCTCGCTCGCAGCGCGGTGCCCGCACGGCAGATCGCTGCGGCGATGGCCCTCGAAGCCCGGGAAGACGCCCGCTGGCGCGAACTCGATTTCGGCGCGTGGGACGGACTCGCCTTCGACGCGATCGACGCCGACGCGCTCGCCGCATTCCAGGCCGAGCCGGCCCGGCATCGCCCCCCGGACGGCGAAACATGGCCGGCACTCGTCGCGCGCGTCGGCGAGGCGATCGCCGCGATCGATCGCCCGACGCTCGTCGTCACCCATGGCGGTGCGATGCGCGCGGCGCTTGCAACCCTGTGCACCCTCGACTTTCCCCAACTCTGGAACATCGCTTTGCCCCATGCCGCGCTGCTGAGCCTGCGCGTCTGGCCCGGCACCCCGCGCGTCGGCCAGATCATCGGACTCGTGACATGAAAGAATTCGTCCTCGCCCTCCAGTTCCTGACCCGCCTGCCGCTGCCCCCGGTCAGAGCCGACGACGCGACGTTCGCCCGCTCGATGCGCTGGTTCCCCGCGGCCGGAATGGTCGTCGGGCTGGTGCTGCTGGCCGGCTTGTGGCTCGGCAATCTGCTCGATCCCTGGACGGGCGCACTGCTCGGGCTGGCGGCGTGGGTCGGGGTAACCGGCGCGCTGCACCTCGACGGGCTCGCCGACCTCGCCGATGCGAGCGGCGCGCTGCACAAGGGGCGCGAGCGGCTGCGCGAGGTGCTGGCCGATCCGCATGTCGGCAGCTTCGGCGTGGTGGCGATCGGGCTGCAGCTCCTCGCCAAGCTGGTGCTGCTCCACGCGCTGCTGGCGAGCACCGGCTGGTGGACCATCCTGTTTGCGCCCGCCGCAGCGCGGTTCGGGCCATTGGTCTGGACCCGCTGGCTGCCGCCGCTGCACGAGGGGCTGGCCAGCCGCTTCCGCAGCGCCGTACGCCCCGCCGATCTGATCGTCTGGCTGGTACTGCTCGCCTTCGCCGCCGCCCTAGCCGCACCGGCCCTGCTCGCAGCACCCGTGCTGATCGCCGCCTGGGGCTGGCGGGTCCGGCGCCTGCTCGGCGGCATTTCGGGCGACGGGCACGGCGCGGGCATCGAGCTGGTCGAGACCGGGCTGCTCCTGGCGCTGGTGATCGCGCCGCATCTGGGATGAGCGATCCGCTGCGCCATCATGGCGGCAACCTCGCCGCCGCCCGCGCGCGGTTCGGCGGCGGTCCCTGGCTTGACCTGTCGACCGGGATCAACCCGGTGCCGTGGACGGTGCCAGCCAATCTCGACGTCGAGCTGGGTCCGCTGCCCGATCCGTCGCTGCTGGCCGCTCTCGAAGCGGCGGCCGCCGTTTATTTCGGCGCTCCGCCAGAGAACGTCTGCGCAGTTCCGGGTAGCGAAATGGGGCTGCGGCTGCTGGGGCCCGCGCTGGGCGGCCGCGCCTGCCATCATGTCCCGGGGTATCGCACGCACGGTGCCGCCTTCGCCGGCAGCCTGCCGCTGACCACCGGCGCTTCCGTGCCGGGCGACACGACGCTGCTCCTCGCGAACCCCAACAACCCTTGCGGCACCCTGCGCGACGGGGCAGCGCTGGAGACGCTGCTGGCCGAGCGCACCGCGGCGGGAGGCTGGCTAATCGTCGACGAAGCCTTTGCCGATGCGCATCCGGAGGAGAGCATCGCGTCCCTGGTAGACGACGCGCGTCGGCTGATCGTCTTCCGCTCGTTCGGCAAATTCTTCGGGCTGGCCGGGCTTCGGCTCGGCTTCGTCCTCGCCCCCCGCCCCATCCTCGCCCGCTACCGCGCGCTGCTCGGTGACTGGCCGATCGACGCAACGGCCCTGGCGATCGGCACCCGCGCCTATCGCGACCGGACATGGATCGATGCGACGCGAACCTCGCTTGCAGCCAAAGCGGCAATTTTCGACCGACTGCTCGAAACGCACGGCCTCTTGCCCGAGGGGAAGTCGCCGCTGTTCCGGCTGATATCCCACCCCGACGCCGCAGCGATCTTCGAGCGACTGGCCCGCGCGCACATCCTTGCCCGGCCGTTCGACTATGCCCCGCACTGGCTGCGCTTCGGTATACCCGCCGACACTACGGCGCTGGACCGTGTCGACCAGGCGCTCCGCCATGGCTGAGCCGGTTGCGCTCGCCGCGCTGGCAGTGGAGGCGGCGGTCGGCTGGCCCGCATGGCTCTACGCGCGGATCGGCCATCCGGTCGGCGCCTTCGCGCGGCTGATCGCCATTTGCGAGCGCCGATGGAACCGGCCCGAGGCTTCGGCACGGCGCCGCCGGCTGCTCGGCGTCCTGACGGTGGCGCTACTACTTCTGGTCGCCGTTGGTGCTGGCCTAACCATCGAAGCTGTGGCGGCGCATTCCTCCTTCGGCTGGCTGGTGCTCGTCATCGCCGCCGTTCCGGGACTCGCTCAGCACAGCCTGTATGTGCACGTCCGGCCCGTTGCCGCAGCCTTGGGCCGCGGCGACCTGGCCGGGGCACGTACCGCGGTAAGCTATATCGTCGGGCGCGACACCGCACGGCTCGACGCCTCCGGTGTT
Source organism: uncultured Sphingomonas sp. (assembly GCF_913774285.1). Lineage (GTDB taxonomy): Bacteria > Pseudomonadota > Alphaproteobacteria > Sphingomonadales > Sphingomonadaceae > Sphingomonas. The sequence goes on from NZ_CAJYHX010000021.1 coordinate 180,190, forward strand.
GCCCGTGCCGCGATCGAAAGCCTCGCCGAGAGCTTCTGCGACGGCATCGTCGCCCCGCTCTTCTGGCTGCTCGTCGGTGGCCTGCCCGGGCTTTGGGCCTACAAGGCGATCAACACCGCCGACAGCCTGATCGGCCATCGCGAGCCCCGCTGGCGCGCCTTCGGCTGGGCGGCGGCACGGACCGACGATCTGCTCAACCTGTTGCCGGCCAGACTGTCCGGCGTGCTGCTCTGCCTCGCCGGCGCGGGCGGCTGGCGGACGCTTTGGCGCGACGCCGGCAAGCACGCCTCGCCCAATGCCGGCTGGCCGGAAGCGGCGATGGCCGGCGCGCTCGGCCTGCGCCTGGCGGGCCCCATCGCCTATGACGACGTGGTAGCCGACAAGCCCTGGATCGGCGAGGGGCGCGAAGAGGCGACCGCGCCCGACATAAGCCGCGCGCTCGCCCTCTATGTCCGCGCCTGCGGGCTGCTATGGATCCTCGCGGGAGGGATCGCATGGCTGCGCTGATGCTGCAGGGGACCGGATCGGACGTCGGCAAGTCGGTGCTCGTCGCGGGCCTGTGCCGCGCCCTGAGCAACCGCGGCCTGCGCATCCGGCCCTTCAAGCCGCAGAACATGTCGAACAACGCCGCAGTGACCGAGGATGGCGGCGAGATCGGTCGCGCCCAAGCGCTCCAGGCGCTCGCCTGCCGGGTGGCGCCGCAAACCGACATGAACCCGGTGCTGCTCAAGCCCCAGGCCGATCGCACCTCGCAGTTGGTGGTGCACGGCAAGGTGCGCGGCACGCTCCACGCCGGCAACTACCGCGAGGCGCGCAAGGCGCTGCTCGGCGAGGTGCTGACCAGCTATCGCCGCCTCTCGACCGCGTGCGACCTGGTGCTGGTGGAAGGCGCCGGATCGCCCGCCGAGATCAACCTGCGCGCGGGCGACATTGCCAATATGGGGTTCGCGCGCGCCGCGAACGTGCCCGTGATCCTGGTCGGCGACATCGATCGCGGCGGGGTGATCGCGGCGGTGGTCGGCACGCGCGCGGTGCTCGATCCCGAGGATGCCGCGATGATCCGCGGCTTTATGATCAACAAGTTCCGCGGCGATCCTGCGCTGTTCTCTGATGGTTATGCGCAGATCGAGGAACGCTCCGGCTGGCGCGGCTATGGCCTGATCCCCTGGCTGTGCGACGCAGCGCGGCTGCCGAGCGAGGACGCGGTGATGCTCGAGCGCAGCCCGAAGTCGGCGGGCGGACGCATGCTGATCGCCTGCCCGATGCTGCCGCGCATCGCCAATTTCGACGATCTCGACCCGCTCAAGCTCGAACCCGGCGTCACGCTGGCGATGATCCCACCCGGCCAGCCGCTGCCCGGCGATGCAGCGCTGGTGGTCCTGCCCGGCTCCAAGGCGACGATCGCCGATCTCGCGGCATTGCGCGAACAAGGCTGGGACATCGACCTGCTGGCCCATCACCGTCGCGGCGGCGCGATCCTCGGCATCTGCGGCGGCTATCAGATGCTCGGCCGCACCATCGCCGATCCGCACGGGATCGAAGGACCCGCGGGCAGCGCTCCCGGACTCGGCCTCCTCGACGTCGAAACCGAACTCACGCGCGAAAAGGCGCTCCGCCCCGCGCAGGGTACCGCCCTCGGCGCGGACATCCGCGGGTACGAGATGCACATGGGCGTGACCATGGGGCCGGACACCGCCAGGCCCTTCGCGATGCTCGACACCGGGCCCGACGGCGCGATCTCGCGGGACGGTCGCGTCCTGGGCACCTATCTGCACGGCATGTTCGCCAGTACCGGCCTTCGCCGGGCGCTGCTCGCTCGGATCGGCATTGCGTCGACCGGGGTCGACTATGCCGCGTCGGTCGACGCCGCGCTCGACGCCATCGCCGCCGAACTCGAAACCCATGTCGATATTACCGCACTGATCGCGCTCGCCCGGGAGGCACCACGATGACCAGCCTGTTCGTCCTCGGCGGTGCCCGCTCGGGCAAGAGCCGCTATGCCCAGGCGCGCGCCGAGTCCCTCCCCGGTGACCTTCTCTACATCGCCACTGCGCAGGCCTTCGACGCGGAGATGGAAGAGCGCATCGCCCACCATCGTGCCGATCGCGGCCCGCGCTGGTCGACGCTCGACGTGCCGCTCGGTCTGCCCGCAGCAATCCTCGCCCATGCGGCGCCCGCGCGCGTGCTGTTGGTCGACTGCCTGACGCTGTGGACCTCGAACCTGATGTTCGCCGAGCGCGACCTCGATGCGGAGACGGAGGCGCTCGCCACCGCCGTGACGCAGGCGGGCGGTCCAGTGCTCCTCGTCGCCAACGAAGTCGGTCTCGGTATCGTGCCCGACAACGCCCTCGCCCGCCGCTTCCGTGACGCCGCCGGGCGGATCAACCAGGCAATCGCGGCTGCGGCGGAGGAAGTACAGTTCATCGCCGCCGGACTTCCCTTGCGGTTGAAATAGCCGAAGGTTGACGGATAAGCATCGGCACACGACGCTGGCACTTCCCTCCGCCTCCGGGAGCCTAGCCGATGAAGTCGATCCTCGCCCTGCCCTTGCTGCTCGCGCTCGCGCCGGACGAGGACGTCACCCCTGTCGATCGCCTCGCCCACGAAAAGATGCTGGTGCTCGACACCCATCTCGACACTCCCGAACTGTTCGAGCATCCCGGCTGGGATTTCGCCCGCTGGCACGATCGCGCCTTCGACGGCAGCCAGGTCGACATTCCCCGCATGGAGCAGGGTGGGCTCGATGGCGGGTTCTTCGTCATCTACACGCCGCAGGGGCCCCTGACCCCGGCCGGCTATGCCGCCGCGCGCAATGCCGCGCTCACTCGCGCCACCTGGATCCAGCGCGTCGTTGCGGCCCATCCCGACAAGCTCGAACTGGCGACCACGCCTGCCGATGCCCGGCGCATCGCCGCCAGCGGCAAGCGAGTCGTCTTCCAGAGCATCGAGAACAGCTATCCGCTGGGCGAGGACCTCAGCCTGCTGCGCCATTTCCACGATCTCGGCGTCCGACTCGCCGGGCCCGTCCATTTCCGCAACAACCAGTTCGCGGACAGCGCCACCGACAAGCCAAAATGGCACGGCTTCAGCCCCCTCGGGCGGCAATGGGTGGCGGAGATGAACCGGCTGGGCATGGTGATCGACGTCAGCCACGCCTCGGACGACGTGTTCGACCAGGCGCTGGCGCTGTCGAAGACACCGATCCTCGCTTCGCATTCCGGCCCCAAGGCGATCTTTGATCATCCGCGCAACCTCGACGATGCGCGGATGCGCAAGCTGGCAGCCGCCGGCGGGGTGCTGCAGATCAACAGCGTCTATCTCGCGCCCCCGGTGTCGGTACCGGGCGGCGACTCCTTGAGCGAACGCCAGCGCCGCTGGTGGGTGCTCCCGCCCGCCGAGCAGCGCAAGCTGGTCGCCGATATCGCCGCACTGGGCCCGGTCGGCGGCACCGCCGATTTCGAACTCTTCATGCGCAGCCTGCTCCATGCGATCCAGGTGATGGGCGTCGACCATGTCGGCATCGGTGCGGACTGGGATGGCGGCGGCGGCGTGCGCGGCATGGAAGACATCACCGCCCTTCCCCGCATCACCGCGAGGCTGCGCAAGGCGGGCTATGGCGACGCCGATATCGAGAAGATCTGGAGCGGCAACGCGCTGCGCGTGCTGCAGGCTGCGGAGGATTGGGCCACGGCTCACCCCGGATAAAAAACGCCCTGCCCATACCAGCGGAGAGCTTGACCTTATTAGTTAGCGTCCTAACTAACGGCCCTTATGGCCGATCGGCATTCCTTGGAGCGCGCGCTTGCGACGCGCATGAACCCCGTGTCGCGGGCGTGGCAGCGGCTTGCCGACGCGACGCTGGCCTCGCTCGACATCTCCAGCTCGACCGGCTGGGCGCTCGTCTATCTGCAGCGGCTCGGCGAGGATACGCGCCAGGCGGACCTTGCCCGCGCCGTCGGTGTGACCGAAGCGTCGCTGGTCCGCACGCTGCACGCGCTGGAGGATGCCGGGCTCGTCGAGCGCGTCGCCGACCCGCGTGACCGCCGCGCCAACAGACTCCGGCTGACAAATTCCGGCGTTTCGCTTGCGTCACGGATCGACACGCGCCTCGCCGCGTTGCGCAGCGAGTTGCTCGATGGGGTGAGTGACGAAGCGCTGGAGACGACCTTGGCGGTACTCGATCATCTGGCAGCGCGTCTTGCCAAACGGCGGCCGCAGCCATGAAAGATCGCTGGGGCATCGACGCCGCCCTTTTCTCGCTCAAATCCTTCGCGGCGGCGATGCTCGCCGTCTATCTGGCGCTGTCGATCGGGCTCGATCGGCCCTATTGGTCGTTCCTGACCGCCTATATCGTCGCGCAGCCGCTTGCCGGTGCGGTGCTCTCCAAGGCGCTGTTCCGCGTGATCGGCACCGTGGTGGGTGCGGCAGCGGCCGTTGCGATGGTGCCGCCGCTTATCAACACGCCCGAACTGCTGGTGCTCGCCATTTCGGGCTGGCTGGCATTGTGCGTGTTCGTCTCGCTGCTCGACCGCACCCCGCGCTCCTACATGTTCGTGCTGGCGGGCTATTCCGCCGTGCTGATCGTGCTGCCCAGCGTCGATGCGCCGGGCACCATCTTCACCGTGGCGAGCCTGCGCGTGCAGGAGATCACCCTCGGCATCCTTTGCGGCAGCCTGGTGCACGGCGTGGTGTTCCCACGATCGGTTGCCGCCTTCCTGCTCACCCGCGTCTCGACCATCGTCAAAGATGCCGAGCGCTGGTCGCACGATTCGATCTCGCTGCAGCCGGTGGCGGGCGTCGATGCCGAACGCCGCCGCCTCGCCGCCGACATCACCGAACTCCACCAGCTCTCGATTCACCTGCCCTACGAGACTGCCCGCACCGCGCCCCGCGTGCGCACCGTCCGCGCGCTGCAGGACCAGCTCTCGCTGTTGATGCCGCTGGGCGCGGCGGTCGACGATCGCACGGTGCAGCTGCTCGCCCATGGCGAGCTGCCGCAGGATGTGGCGGCCTTGCTTGTCGATACCCAGCAATGGCTCAAGACGCTGGATCGCGACCGCGAGGAACGCGCCGCCGACGCCGCGATCCTCGAGGCCCGCTGCGCCGCGCTCGAGCCCGATGTCCACCCCGGCAGCACATGGCACGATCTGCTGGTGCTGAGCCTGCTCTCGCGCCTGTCCGCGCTGATCGCCGCACATCGCGATTGCCGCGAGCTCGCCGAGCAGCTTGCCACGCTTGATCGCCGCCCGGTGAGCCCGCGCGTCGCCGAGCTGCTCGAAGGGCGGCGCGGCCGCGAGCTTCATATCGACTGGATCGGCGCGGCGCGCGGCGCACTCGGCGCCTTCCTCACCCTGGCGATCGGCTCGGCGATCTGGATCGCCAGCGGCTGGTCGGACGGATCGACCGCGGTGATGCTGGCAGGCGTTTTCCTTGCGCTGTTCGCCGCCGCGCCCGATCCGCTCCTGCCGCTGCGTACCTTCTTTTGGGGCACGTTGGTCGCGACGATCCTCGGCGCGATCTACGGCTATGCGATCATGCCGCGGCTCGACGGGTTCGTGCAGCTCGCCGCCGCGATGGCATCGCCCTTGTTGATCCTCGGCGCGATGATGCACTCGCCCAAATGGATGGGCCTGGCGCTGCCGACCCTGCTCGGCCTCGGCAGCCCGCTGCTGATCTCCGCGCGGTACACCAGCGCTTTCGCCAGCTTCGTCAACGGCGCGATTGCGCAGCTGATGGGGGTCGCCTTCGCGATCCTGATGGCGCGGCTGCTGCAATCGGCGGGCATTGAGCAGGCGATCCGGCGGACGCTGCGCGCCGGCTGGGCCGACATCGCCGAACGCAGCAACCTGATGACGCCGCCGGACATCCGCGGCTGGATCAACCGCATGCTTGATCGCATTGCGCTGCTCGCCCCACGGCTGGCGCTGAGCGGTCGCTCGCCCGGCAAGCCGCTCTACGACGCGCTGCGCGACCTGCGTACCGGCGTGGCAATTGCTGAATTGCGCGCGCTGCGCCTGGAGCTACCTCCCGAACGCTCGGCGCCGCTCACCGACGTGCTGCGCGACGTCGGCGATTATTACCGCCGCCTCGAACCCGAGGTAGAAAAGCCCGAGGACCCCGGCTTGCTCGCCCATATCGACAACGCGCTCCATGCAACCGCACATGACGGCGACGCCGCGGTCCGTCGCACCGCCGCACTCGGCTTGCTCGCGCTGCGACGCAACCTCTTCCCCAACGCCGATCCGGCCCCGGAGGCCAGGCTGTGACCGGCGAAATCTCCATCGACGGCGTCTTCGTGCCGACGCTGCTGCTGCTCGGCGTGCTCGCGATGGTGCTGACCATGGCGCTCGCCCGCCTGCTCAACGCCTTCGGCCTCTATCGCTTCGTTGCCTATCGGGCGCTCGTTGATCTCTGCCTGTTCATCCTCCTGCTCGGCCTGCTCGCCTGGGCCACCCCCTCGATCGGATTCCACCCATGAAACGCTACCTCCCTGCCCTCGGCCGCAGCGCCGCGACGATCCTGATCGTAGTCGCCGCCGCATTCGTCGCCTTGTGGTTGTGGCAGCATTATGCGCGTAGCCCCTGGACGCGCGACGGGCGCGTGCGGGCAGACGTGGTGCGGGTGACGCCGGACATCGCCGGGCTGGTGACCGCGGTGGCGGTGCACGACAACCAGCAGGTCAAAGCCGGCGACCTGCTTTTCGTGATCGATCAGCCGCGTTACTCCCTGGCGCTCGCCCAGGCGCGCGCCAGCGTCGAGAGCGCCCGTGCGACGCTCAACCAGGCGCAACGCGAGGCGCGCCGCGACCTCGCGCTCGGCAATCTCGTCGCCGCCGAGACGCACGAACAGAATGTCGCGCGCGTGGCGACGGCGCAGGCAGCGCTCGCCCAGGCGCTGACCTCGGTGCAGAGCGCCGAACTCAACGTCTCGCGCACCCAGGTGAAGGCGTCGGTCAACGGCACCGTCACCAACCTCGATTTGCACCCGGGTGACTATGTCGCGGCGGGCCAGCAGGCGATGGCACTCGTCGATGCCGACAGCCTGCGCGTCGAAGGCTATTTCGAGGAAACCAAGCTGCCCAGCATCCGCATCGGCGCACCGGTAACGGTGGAGCTGATGGGCGAGCCGCGGCTGCTCCACGGCGTGGTCGAGAGCATCGCCGCCGGCATCAACGACACGACGCGCAGCAATTCCGGCAACCTGCTGCCCAGCGTCGACCCGACCTTCACCTGGGTCCGGCTCGCCCAGCGTATCCCGGTGCGGGTGAAGCTCACCCAGCTGCCGGCCGATGTCCGCCTGATCGCCGGCCGCACCGCGACCGTGACGATCCAGCCGGCCGCAAACGCGCAGCCGGCGCCGGTCCGGCCTACGTCGACACCGACACCGACACCGACACCAACCGCGCCCGCAGTTTCGAAGGCGAAGTGACCATGCGCCGCCTCCCCCTGCTCGCCGCGCTCGCGCTGGTCGCCGGCTGCACCCGCGCCGGGCCGGATTATCACCCGCCGGTCGCCGGCCCCGCCAACGATCCCGCCGCGACCGGCAAGTTCCTCTCCGCGCAGGACAAGGCGTTCGCCGACGAGCCGCTGCCCGATCACTGGTGGCGGCTCTACGCCGATCCGCGGCTCGATACCCTGGTCGAGCAGGCGCTCGCGGCCAATACCGATCTGCGCGCCGCCGACGCCAATCTCCGTCGCGCCGAGGCGGTGGTCCGGCAGACCGAGGCCACGCGCCAGCTGACCACCGATCTCTCCGGCGGCACGACGTTGTCCCGCCCCTCCGGCACCGGTATCACGCTGCCGGGAACGCTCGGCTATAATCTCGGCATCTCGGTGGGCTATCCGCTCGACGTGCGCGGTAAGATTGCTCGCGCGATCGAGGCGAGCCTTGCCGATCGTGACGCGGTCGCCGCCGCGCGCGATGCGGTGCGGATCAGCGTCGCCGCGGCCACCGCGCGCGCCTATGCCGATGTCTGCGCCGCCAATTTCCGGCTGGCCGCGACCCAGCGCATCGTCACCCTGCAGCGCCAGACCTTTGGCGCGACCCAGCGGCTCCAACGCGCCGGCCGCGGCACCGCCTTCGACGTGACCCGCGCCCAGGCGGCGGTGCAGACCAGCGAAGCCAATCTCCCGATCTTCGCCGCCCAGCGTCGCGCTGGGCTCTACACGCTCGCAGCCCTGCTCGGACGCCCTGCGGCCGATTATCCCCGCGACGTCGAGAGCTGCGCGGCCCTCCCAGCGCTGCCGCGTCCGATGCCCGTGGGCGATGGCGCTGCCATGATCCGGCGCCGCCCCGACATCCGTCAGGCCGAACGTACCATCGCCGGCGACACCGCGCGGATCGGCGTCGCTACCGCCGATCTCTACCCGCAGATCAACCTTGCAGGCTCGGCGGGGCTGAGCGGCCTCGTCGACCGGGCTGGTGGCCCCACCTCCTTCGGGTTCAGCCTGGGGCCGCTGATTAGCTGGAGCTTCCCCAACCGCCCCGCCGTCCGCGCGCGGATCGAGGCGGCCGGCGCGCAGGTAGATGCCGATATCGCGCGCTTCGACTCCACCGTGCTCAGCGCACTCCGCGATACCGAAACCGCGCTGGAGACCTATGCGCGCGACCGCGACCAGGCCGAGGCGCTCCGCCAGGCGCGCAACAGCGCGGCGACGGCGGCGGACCAGGCCGGGCGGCTGTTCCGCTTCGGCCGCAGCGACTTTCTCGCGCTGCTCCAGGCCCAGAGCAATCTCGCCCAGGCCGAGGCCAGCTATGCCACGGCACAGGCGCGTTTGCCGGACGATCAGATCGCAATCTTCCTCGCACTTGGCGGCGGCTGGGAATAAGAGCGGCGCCATGACCTTCACCGATATTGCGAGCCGGACCTACAACCACAACTTCCGGCTCGATCCGATCGTCCGCAGCCTGCTCGACACCGATTTCTACAAGCTGCTGATGCTGCAGATGATCCGGCGGCTGCATCCGGAGACGCAGGTCACTTTCTCTCTGATCAATCGCACCAAATCCGTGCGGCTGGCCGAGGTGATCGACGAAGCCGAACTGCGTGCGCAACTCGACCATGCCCGCACGCTGCGCTTCACCAAGAAGGAGCTGATCTGGCTCGCCGGCAACAGCTTCTACGGCAAGACCCAGATGTTCGCGCCCGACTTCATCGCCTGGCTCGCCGAATTCCAGTTGCCCGCCTATGAACTGGAGCGCCGCGACGGCCAGTTCGTGCTCCATTTCCACGGGCCCTGGACCCACACGACCATGTGGGAGATCCCGGCGCTGACCATCGTCAACGAACTCCGTTCGCGCGCGGCGATGCGTGGTCGCGACCGCTTCGCGCTCGACGTGCTCTACGCCCGCGCCAAGGCCAAATTGTGGGACAAGGTCGAGCGGCTGCGCCACCTGCCCGATCTGGTACTGTCCGACTTCGGCACCCGCCGCCGCCACGGCTTTCTGTGGCAGCGCTGGTGCGTCGAGGCGCTCAAGGAAGGCCTGGGCCACCGCTTCATCGGCACCTCCAACGTGCTGCTGGCGATGGACGCGGACCTGGAGGCGATCGGCACCAATGCGCACGAGCTGCCGATGGTCGAAGCAGCGCTATCGCCCGACGACGCCAGCCTCGCTGACGCGCCCTATCGCGTGCTCGAGCAATGGCGCGCGCACTATGGCGGCAACCTGCTGATCGCGCTGCCGGATGCGTTCGGCACCACCTCGTTCCTCGCGCGCGCCCCCGATTGGGTAGGCGACTGGACCGGCTTCCGCCCGGACAGCGCGCCGCCTATCCCCGGCGGCGAGCAGATCATCCGGTGGTGGCAGGAGCATGGGCGCGACCCGCGCGAGAAGCTGCTGATCTTCTCCGACGGCATGGACGTGGAGTCGATCGAGGCCACCTATCGCCACTTCAACGGCCGGGTGCGGATGAGCTTCGGCTGGGGCACCAACCTCACCAACGATTTCCGTGGCTGCGATCCCGACGGCGAAGCCGGGCTCGAGCCGATCTCGCTGGTCTGCAAGGTGGTGGCGGCGAACGGCCGCCCGGCGGTCAAGCTCTCGGACAACCCGGCCAAGGCGACCGGCGAGCCGGCCGAGATCGAGCGGTATCTACGCGTATTCGGCAGCGCAGGCCGCACCGAACAGCTAGTCCAGGTCTAGCCCCGCCAGTCGACCGAATTGCCATAGGGGTGGCAGGTCGCGAGTACCCGGCGTTCTTCCTGGCCGGGAAACCAGCTGAGCGACAGCCGCACCTCGCTACGCGTTTCGGTCCATTCGAAGCCGACCCAGGCGAGCGGCCGCTCGGGCGTGGCGTACTGCCCGGCATCGTGGATCATCGCGACGACTGCCGCACGGTCGCGCGGCGGGAGGTACTGCAGCACCATCGAGTGCATCACGACGCGGCATACCCCGGCCGCTTGCGGTTCGGCGAGCTGGCGGGCGAGCCATTCCGTCGCGTCGCCCTTCTCGATTTCGGGCGGGTGACGCCGCGCCATGCCGAGCGCTTCTTCCAGCCGGTGCAGCCGCAGCGGCTGGTCGGCGAAGATATAGGCCATCAGCCGCTCGCAGGTTGCCGGGTCAGCGGCGCTGAGCGGGTTGAGGTCGACGCCGCGCGCCGAGACTACCTCCAACGGCGCGGGCTGCGGTGCGGGGCCGTGCCAGTCGGGCGCGACCTGCACCGGCGAATGGCGGTCCCCGGCAAGCGCGCCCCCGAGATCGAAGCCGTAGCGACCGAGATTGAGGTTCAGGCCACAGCTCGATCCGACTTCGAGAATCTCGAATGGCAACCCGAAGCGATGACGAACCTGCATCAGCGCGGCGACGATCGCGCCCGAACGGCCGACTTCGTTCGTCTGAGGCGTGCGGCGCAGGAAGCCGGCGATCAGATCGTCCTCTTGGGCCAGCGCCTCGCCAATCGCGCCGTCGAAATCGTCATGCTCGTGGCGATAGAGCGCTGCCAGGGCCGGCGGATTGCCGCGGCGGGCAAGAAAGTGCAGCGCCGCGTTGAAGCGCATCGCCAGTGCCGCCGAAGCCGGATCGCCCTCCCAGTGCGTGATCAAGGCCTGGCTGTGCGGCCCGCGGCCCAGCTGGCGCAGGCCTGCCGACAGCACCTCGCCGATGAACGGCGAGCCAAGCTCGATGGCGACCCGCGCCATCCGCGCGATCTCCGCAATACCCGTCCGGGGAGCGATCATGTTCATTACCATTTTCCCGGGCAGAAGCCGCGTCGGATCTTGTCGCCGGAGGCCGTCCGATTCGCAACCGGATCGAACGGCCATAGCCGGGTATTCACGTGCTTCCGGGGATCAGAAGCTCTGCCAGTCGTCGTCCGCACCGTTGCTGCGAACGAGTGCCGAGACTGCGGCCGCAGGCAGCGGCTTGACGCTTCCGCCGTTGAACCGGCCGGGGGAAACGCGCGCGCTCGCCATCTGGGTAACCGCGCCATTGCCCACATTGAAGCGGCTTGCCTGTTCGGAAAGCACGCTGACTTCGCTGGCCAAGTTACGCGCTGCGGCGGAGGTTTCTTCCACCATCGCGGCATTCTGCTGGGTCGACTGGTCCATCGCACCCAGCGCGGCGCTAATTTCGGTGACTGCGCTCGACTGGGCGTGGTTGTCCGACGCCATGTTGCCAAGCAGCTGGTGCACTTCACCGACGCCGTTCGAGATGTCGGCCAGCGCACCGTCGACCCGTTGCACCGCCTGCACTGCCGTGACGATGTCGCTCTGGGTGGCGGTCAGCTGGTCGCGGGCGCGGCCGGCTTCTTCCTCGGCGCGCATCGCCAGCGCCGAGACGAGGTCGGCGACGACTGCGAAGCCGCGGCCCGCTTCCCCTGCCCGGCCGGCTTCGACCGCGGCGTTCATCGCGAGAACGCGGGTCTGGAAGGCGATCTTGTCGAGACCTTCGATGACGCTGTCGATACCCTTGGCGCTGTCCGACACGCGGGTCATCGCCTGCACGGCTTCGTCGGCGGTGCTGCGGCCGTTATCGACCGTCGACATGGTGCCGTCGGCGCGCTCCACCGTGCGGCCCGCAGCAGCAGCGGTCGCCTTGAGGCGCTGGTCCATCTGGGTGACGGCAGCGGCGGTCTCTTCCAGGCTGGCGGCATTGGCTTCGGTGCGGCGGGCCAGGTCTTCGCTCGCCTGGGCAATCTCGTTCGACCCGGTGCGGATCGACGCGGTCGCCTCTATCACGGATGCGATCAGCTCGCGCAGGCTCGACAGCGCATTGTTGAAGTTGGTCTTCACCACGCTGTATTCGCCGGGGAACTCGACGTTGATCTGCGCGGTGAGGTTGCCCTGCGCCAGTTCGGCGAGGTGCGAGGAGACGGTCTCGACGACCATTTTCTGCGTCGCCTCGGCCTTCGCGCTGGCGGCGTCCGACGCTTCCTTGGCAAGCGCGGCGTCGCGGAACACCAGCACCGCGCGGGCCATGTCGCCCAGTTCGTCGCCACGCGCGGTGGCGGGCACCTCGACATGGTTCCGGCCGGCGGCCAGGTCCGCCATGGTACGGGTCAGCTGACTGATCGGGCGGGCGATGATGCGGCTGAGCGTGACCGCCAGACCGATCGCGATGCCGATCAGCGCGATCGCGCCGATGATCAGCACGGTGGTAGCCGTAGCAATGGCGCCTTCCTGGCGCGCACCGTTCTTTTCGATCGCCTCGGCCTGCGCGTCTTTGATCGAGCGCAGCGGGAGCACCGCGGCCGAAACGAGCACCGCCTTGCCGGCGCCGCGGACCTCGGCCTGCGCTTCCTCGCGCCTGCCGGCCTTCACTTCGGCGATCAGGCGGTCGCCCCACTTCTCGCGCCACGACAGCGTTTCGGTCCGCGACTTGCGCAGCGCATCGAGCAGGGCCGGATCGGTGAGCAGCTTTTCGAGCTCGGCCGACGTCTCGTCATATTCGGTGCGCCCCTCGTCGTACGACTTGAGGTAGGTCGGGTCTGCGGTGACCAGGAAGCCGCGCAGCTGGCTATTCTGGCGCAGCAGCGCCGTTTCCAGCGTCAGCGTCTTCGAATGGATCTGCTGGCTGAGATTGTTCTGGTCGGTGACCGAACGGATCATCGAAATGTTCATGAAGAACACGATCATCACGATCGCTGCCGATGCGCAGATCAGCAGGAACGACAGTGCGAGCTTCCTCGGAATTTTCATCGATGCAATCATTTCTGGTCTTTCCGATAGTTTTTGGCGCGCCCGAACATGCTGTTGTCGATCGCGGCCTGCGCTGGGGCCGAGCCGATCGCCGAATGGGGGAGAACAGGCGTGATCACGCGCAGTCGGTGCCCGGCGCAAATGCCGCATGCCCTGCGGTTGCAAAGGCGACCGAGGCATCAGCAATGGCTAGAAACCGAACCTGCACGCGCATTCCCAATCCCGTTCCCGGTCTGTGGTTTATCGCATTATAGGAACGATCTCTTACCGATCGGTCACCGCAGGCATAAACAATGCCCCGTAGAAGCGCGTAAGGCACCCCGGAAAAACTCGGATACGGCGTAGGGAGGCTGCGTCCCGGGTCGGATGTTCCGAATAGGGCGGGATCGCGCGGTGATGTCTACGTTATAGTACGCAGTCGTGCAGATTGCATGCAGGCACTGCGATCGTGCGTCGCGCAGGATGGGGCGCATGCGCTGGATTGCGGCGCGCCCCCCCCAAAAGGCCGTCGCGTCGGACGGCGTTACTTGCGGTCCTTGCGGCCGCCCTTCCAGTACAGCAGGCCTGCGACGATCGCCGCCGAGCCGACGCCGATCGCCGCGCCCATGCCAATCTGGCGTGAACTCGGCATCCGGCGCTTGGCAGCCTCCGCCATTTCCTTGGCGATGGCAACCGCTTCCCCTTCCCCGGCGTGCGGCGCTTCGGCCTTGGGATAGGGCGACTGGGATTCGGCGGGCACGGGCGGTTTCTTGGTCATCATCTTCCTTCGACACACGCGGTCATCAACCGCCTTCTTCATGCGGCGGTTCCGCCCCGGCTTGCAAGGCGCAACCGCGCTCCGCCATAGCAGTGTGCGATGAACCCGATTTATTCCTCGATGGGCACCACCATCTTCGAAGCCATGTCCGCCCGCGCCCGCGCGAACGGCGCGATCAATCTCGGCCAGGGCTTTGCGGACGGCCGTGGGCCCGAGGCGGTGCTGGAGGCCGCCGCGCGCGCCGTGCTGGAGAAATCCAACCAGTATCCGCCGATGGCCGGACTGCCCGAACTGCGCCAGGCGATCGCCGATCATTACGCGCGGCATCAGGCGCTGAACCTGGCAGCGGAGGAAGTGATCGTCACTTCGGGCGCGACGGAGGCGCTGGCCGCCGCGCTGCTCGCGCTGATCGAGCCCGGAGACGAAGTGCTCTGCTTCCAGCCGCTCTACGATGCCTATGTGCCGCTGATCCGCCGCGCCGGCGGCGTGCCGCGCTTCGTCCGCCTGCAGCCGCCCGAGTGGCGTATCGAGCGTGCGGCACTCGAGGCAGCGGTGACCGCGAAGACCCGGCTGATCCTGCTCAACAATCCCCTCAACCCGGCAGCGACGATGGCCAGCGCCGAGGATCTGGCGATGCTCGCCGATTTCTGCGTCTCGCATGACCTCACCGCGATCTGCGACGAGGTTTGGGAGCATGTCACCTTCGACGGCGCGCGCCATCTGCCGCTGATCGGCTTTCCCGGCATGCGCGCGCGGACGGTGAAGATCGGTAGCGCGGGCAAGATCTTCGCGCTGACCGGCTTCAAGGTCGGCTGGATGTGCGCCGCCCCGCCCCTCGCCCGCGTGCTGGCCAAGGCGCACCAGTTCCTCACCTTCACCACCCCACCCAACCTGCAATGGGCAGTGGCCGAGGGGCTGGCGACGCAGGATGGCTGGGTACAGGACGCCCGCCAGCGCTTCCAGGCCGGACGCGACCGGCTCGCGGCCGGCCTGCGCGACGCCGGTTTCGCGGTGCTGCCGAGTGCCGCGACCTATTTCCTTTCCGTCGACCTCACCGCCTCCGGGCTGACTATGGACGACGTGACCTTCAGCGAACGGCTGGTCGAGGAGGCCAGGGTCGCGACGATCCCGGTTTCAGCCTTCTATGCCGAGCACCCGGTGACCAATGTCGTCCGCTTCTGCTTCGTCAAGGAAGACGCCGTGCTCGACGACGCGCTCGCCCGCGTGCAGGCGTGGCGCGCAGCATTGAACTGACGCTTCAGATGCAGTCGAGCACCCCGCGCTCGGTGATGTAGCCCGTCACCAGTCGCGCCGGGGTCACGTCGAAGGCGGGGTTGAGCGCCGGGGAGTCCGTGACGCGGACCGTCGCGATGCGCCCGGTATCGTCGGGGCCGGTCAGCCGCGTCAATTCTTCCGGCGAGCGCGCCTCGATCGGGATGTCAGCGCCGCTGGCGGTGGCGGGATCGAAGGTCGTGTAGGGCAGCGCGACATAGAAGGGCACGCCATTGTCCTGCGCCGCGAGCGCCTTCAGATAGGTGCCGATCTTGTTGCAGACATCGCCATTTGCGGTCACCCGATCGGTGCCGACGATCACCGCGTCGACCTGCCCCTGCATCATCAGCAGGCCGCCGGCATTGTCGGCGACTACGGTATGCGGCACGCCGTGGTTGCGCAGCTCGAACGCAGTGAGCAGCGCGCCCTGGTTGCGCGGGCGCGTCTCGTCGACCCAGACATGCACCGGAATACCGGCATCGTGCGCGAGATAGATCGGCGCCGTCGCGGTGCCGTAATCCACCGTCGCCAGCCATCCGGCGTTGCAATGGGTGAGGATGTTGAGCGGCCGGTCCGGGTGCCTGGCGTGAAGTTCGCGGAGCAGGTCCAGCCCGTGCTCGCCGATGGCGCGGCAGAGCTCGGCATCCTCGTCGCAGATCGCGTCGGCCCGCGCATAAGCAGCAGCCGCGCGCTCCGTTTCGGGCAGCCCCTGCACCGCGGCGCGAACCTGGTCGAGCGCCCAGCGCAGGTTGATCGCGGTGGGCCGCGTCTCGACCAGCGTGGCATAGGCGGCATCGAGCCCAGCATCGCTGGCATCCACCACCAGCGCCATGGCGAGGCCGTACGCGGCCGTCGCCCCGATCATCGGCGCCCCGCGCGTCCACATCTCGCGGATCGCCACCGCTGCTGAATCGAGGTCGCGCAGTTCGACCCAGCGGATCTCCCAGGGGAGCTGGCGCTGATCAAGAATACATATGCCCTTCCCGTCTGCGGTGCGGGCGATTGAGCGGGTGTGCGTGCCTTCGAGGATCACAGGCGAATCTCCGCGAGCGAGTGAATGTCGGCCGGTCCGCCGGTTCGATCGATC
This sequence comes from uncultured Sphingomonas sp., assembly GCF_913774285.1. Taxonomy (GTDB): domain Bacteria; phylum Pseudomonadota; class Alphaproteobacteria; order Sphingomonadales; family Sphingomonadaceae; genus Sphingomonas. The sequence continues at coordinate 196,442 of NZ_CAJYHX010000021.1, forward strand.
AGGAGGGCGCCGAGCCCCGCTGCGCGTGCGGCCTCGACCTCCGCCTGCATGTCCGACACGAACAGGATTTCGATTGCTTCAAAGCCGGTCGCAGCCGCAATCTTGCTGTAGCTCTCAGCTTCGCGCTTCGGCCCGGTCGTGGTGTCGAAATAGCCGGAGAGCATCGGCGTCAGGTCGCCGGCGATCGAATGGCCGAAGATCAGCTTCTGCGCCGCGATCGAGCCCGAGGAGTAGATGTAGATCGCCACCCCGGCCGTGTACCAGCGATGCAGCGCCTCGGGCGTATCTGGATAGACGTGCCCCTGCAGTGCGCCGTCGGCATAGCCCTGCTCCCAGATCAGCCCCTGCAGCGTCTTGAGCGGCGTGGCCTTGCGATCCTCGGCGATCCAGTCGAGCAAGGTCGCCACCTTGTCCTCTCCGGGCACCTCGCCGAGGATCGGCGCGACCTCTTCAGAATGCGCCTCTACATAGCCCGCCAAATGCCTGGCAGCGTAGGGAAAAAGCACCTCCGCCACGAAGGCGATGCTGCTCGTTGTCCCCTCGATGTCGAGCAGGACGGCCTTGGTCTGGGTCATGGCAGATCTCGCTGCGCCGCGGGTCAGGCGGCGATGGGCCCGTGGCGCGGGAAACGATCGGCGATGGCGTCGCCGGTGAACTGCGCGATCCAGCCATCGGGGTTGGTGAACAGCCGGATTGCGGTGAAGCGCGGGCTCGGCCCCATGTCGAACCAATGCGGCGTCCCCGCCGGCACCGAGATCAGGTCGCCATTCGTGCAAAGAACTACATAGACACGATCGTTCAGATGCAGTGTGAAGAGCCCCTCACCTTCGACGAAGAAGCGCACTTCGTCCTCGGCATGGCGATGTTCGGACAGGAACTTGGCGCGAAGCGCGTCCTTTTCGGGATGATCGGGCACCATCCGGATCACGTCGACCGAGCGATAGCCCTGCTCCCCCTTCAGCCGCTCGACCTCGGGCGCAAAGGCGGCGAGCACCGCCGCCTGATCGGCATCGGCCGCGATCGCACGCGAGGGCCAGCGCTCGAACCGCACGCCGCGGATCGCCAGCTCCTCGGCGATCGTCACCGGGTCCTGCGTGTCGAGCAGCGGCGCCGCATCGGTTTCCGCGAAGATACGAAGTCGGCTCATCGTGCCCATGCCCGTCTGAAGCTGGCCTCGGCGAGCTCGGCGGCGATCATCCACTCGGTCGCCTCCAGCACGCGTTCGGCCTCGTCCACGTCCTTGCCCCAGGCATAGAGCCCGTGGCTGCGGATGAGATACGCCGGAATGGCGCCGGGCGCCAGCAGCGCCGGGCGGATCGCCGCCTCGATCACCGCCATGTCCTGGCTGTTGTCGACGATCGGCAGCCGCACCTCGGCCTCGTGGGTCCTGTGGCCCGGATAGGCCTTGAGCATTTCGTGCCCCGCCAGCGTGATGCCGTCGGCATCGGTCGCCCGGCTCAGCCCCACCGCCTGCGGCGAATGGCCATGGAGCACCGCGTCGGCTTCGGGAAACAGGCGATAGATCGCCAGATGGAGATCGGTCTCGGCGGACGGCTTGCCGGTAGTGAGCGGCTGGCCATCCGGGTCCACGCGCATGATCCCATCGCTGGTCAGCCGGCCCTTGTGGCGGCCCGAAACGGTCAGCGCGATGCTGCCGTCGTCCAGCCGGGCCGAATAGTTGCCCGAGGTCGCCGGTGCCCAGCCGCGCGCGTCGAGCCGCCTGCCGGCCTCGATCAGCGCCGCGACGGCCTGTTCATAGGACATGGTCATGCCGCGCCTCTAGCGCTTCGCAGGCGCGGCGCGACACAGAATTTTTCGCTTGGGGAACAGATCAACGATGCCAGTGCGATGCGGCGCGATTCGCGCAATCGTGAACACCTCCCGTCCCGAAACGGCATGACGGCTCGGTGAACCGGGCAGCAGGTGCGCCGAAACGCGCCACTCACGGGCATTACCGGAACCACCGTTAACGATGCTTCTGCTATACGGTTTCCCGGGCATGACAGAAATTTGCGGGCGCAGAACAAAGATCATGGATTCGAACGCTTCGGTACAAACGCGTCGGGCTTTGCTCAAATCGGCGCTGGTAATGGCGAGCGGCGCAGCGGTCTCCGCCTGCGCCTCGCGCACCATTGGGACGACGATGGCGGCCGCCGCGCCGGCACCGCGGATACAGCCGGCGCCGGTCGCCTCGCTGAACCCGGCACCCAAGGTCGCTGCCCAGGCGCGGATCGTGCCTGCCGGCATCCGGCCCGACCTGTTCAAGCGCGCCACCGCCGCGCTCGACCGGCACTCGATGCATGTCGACACGCACGACCGGATTGCGATCGCCGACTTCTCGCTGCCTTCGTCGCAGCCGCGCTTCTTTCTGGTCAACATGGGCACCGGCGAGGTGGAGCCGCTGCTGGTGGCGCATGGCATCGGTTCCGATCCCGGCCATACCGGCCTGCTCCAGCGCTTCTCCAACCAGATCAATTCGGAAGCCACATGCGAAGGCGCGTTCCTCACCGCTGATTATTATGTCGGCAAGCACGGGGATTCGCAGCGGCTGATCGGCCTCGACCCGACCAACAACAATGCGCTGGCGCGTGCGATCGTCGTCCACTCCGCCTGGTATGCGAACCCGGACATGGTCTCGAAGCACGGCAAGCTCGGCCGCAGCCAGGGCTGCTTCGCGGTCGGCGAGCGGCAACTGGCCAAGGTGTTCGAGCGCCTGGGGCCCGGTCGCATGATCTACGCGACCAAGGCGTGAACCTACGTTAGCCCCTCCCCTCCAGGGGAGGGGGTTGGGGTGGGGCAATGTCTCGCCGAGACGAACAGCTGTTCTGGAATCCCTCCATCCCCAAACCCCTCCTCTCAAGAGGAGGGACTCAAGAAGGGCGGATACATCCCGCGCCCGCGGGGTTGGCAGGCCATGGTCCCCGGCATAGGACACACGCATGGCCGATCCGCATCCGTTCTTCGCGCTCCACCGCCACGGCATGATCCGCGCGGGCGTCTGCACGCCCGTCGGCACCGTCGCCGATCCCGCCGCCAACGCCCGCGCGACCATCGCACTGGCGAAGCAGGGCGACGCGGCAGGGGCGGATATCCTCGTCTTCCCCGAGCTCAACGTCACCAGCTATGCGATCGACGACCTGCACCTGCAGGACACGATCCTCGCCTCCACCCAGGCCGGTATCGCCGCGATCGTCGAGGCGAGCCGTGATCTGAAGCCGGTGCTGCTCGTCGGCGCCGCGCTGGCGCGCAACGGCCGGCTCTATAACTGCGCGGTCGCGATCGCGCGCGGCCGTATCCTCGGCGTGGTGCCCAAGACCTATCTGCCCAACTACCGCGAATATTACGAGAAGCGCTGGTTCGCCTCGGGTTCCGGACTGCGCGACCTGGAGATCACCGTCGCCGGCCAGACGGTGCCGTTCGGCCCCGACCTGCTGTTCGCCGCCGAAGACCTGGCCGACTTCGTCTTCCATATCGAGATCTGCGAGGATTATTGGGCGCCCCAGCCTCCCTCCACCGAGGGTGCGATGGCTGGTGCGCTCGTGCTGTGCAACCTGTCGGCCTCGAACATCGTGATCGGCAAGGGCCGCGAGCGCGAGTTGCTCTGCGCCTCGCAGAGCTCGCGGACGATTTCGGCGTATCTCTATTCCGCCTCGGGCCCCGGCGAGAGCACCACCGACCTTGCCTGGGACGGCCAGGGGCTGATCTACGAGTTCGGCGAGAAGCTGGCGGCCTCGCAGCGCTTCGAGCTGGCCGATGCGATCACCTATGCCGATCTCGACCTCGAGCGTCTGCGGCTGGAGCGGATGCGTGACGGCACGTTCAACGACAATGCCCGCAATGCCGGCATGCCCGAGACCCGCTTCCGCCGCATCGGCTTCGCGCACCAGCCCGACTTTGCCGATCGCGGCCTGCTCCGGCCGACACGCCGCTTCCCCTTCGTGCCCAACACGCCGGCGGCGCTGGAGGAGGATTGCTACGAAGCATTCAACATCCAGGTGGAAGGCCTGCGCCAGCGCCTCGCTTCGACCAAGAGCAAGGCGCTGATCATCGGCATTTCGGGCGGGCTCGATTCCACCCATGCGTTGATCGTCGCCGCCAAGGCGATGGACCGGCTCGGCCGCCCGCGTACCGACATTCTCGGCTACACCATGCCAGGCTTCGCGACGAGCGAGGGCACCAAGTCCAACGCCTGGGCGCTGATGCGCGCGATCGGCATCACTGCCGCCGAGATCGACATCCGCCCGACAGCGCGCCAGATGCTCGCCGATCTCGGCCACCCCTTCGCCAGCGGCGAACCGGTGTACGACATCACCTTCGAGAACGTCCAGGCGGGGCTGCGCACGGACTATCTGTTCCGCCTCGCCAATCGCAACGGCGGCTTCGTGCTCGGGACCGGCGACCTGTCCGAGCTGGCGCTGGGCTGGTCGACCTATGGCGTGGGCGACCAGATGAGCCATTACGGCGTCAATGCAGGCGTACCCAAGACGCTGATCCAGTATCTGATCCGCTGGAGCGTCGAGAGCGGCCAGTTCGACGGCGAGGCGGCCACCGTGCTGCTCTCGATCCTCGATACCGAAATCTCGCCCGAGCTCGTACCCGCCGATGCCGATGGCAAGATGCAGAGCACCCAGGACCGGATCGGCCCGTACGAGCTGCATGACTTCTTCCTGCACCATATCGCGCGCTTCGGGCTCAAGCCGTCCAAGGTAGCGTTCCTCGCCTGGCACGCGTGGAAGGATGCGGAAGCAGGCTTGTGGCCGATCGGCTTCCCGATGGAGGGGCGCAACAGCTACGACCTGGCAACCATCGCCAAGTGGCTGGAAACCTTCCTGTTCCGCTTCTTCCAGATCAGCCAGTTCAAGCGCTCGGCGCTGCCCAATGGGCCGAAAGTTTCCGGCGCCGCAGCGCTCAGCCCGCGCGGGGACTGGCGCGCGCCGTCGGACAGCGTCGCGACCGCGTGGATCGAGGAACTGCGCGCCGCCCTGCCCTGAGCGCCCTCAGCCGCGGGCAACCGCCCGGATCTTGCGCAACAGCTCGTGCGATTCAAAGGGCTTGCGCAGGATGGTGACGTTGGGCGAGGCGATCGCGTCGAGCTTGTTGGAATCCGCGAAGCCGGTGATCAGGATCACCGGCAGCTGCGGATCGGTGGTCGCAACCTGGCTGGCGACTTCGCTGCCGCTCAGCTCGGGCATCGCGAAATCGACCACCAGCGCGCCGAAGCGGCGGCTCTGCACCAGCGCCACGCCAGCGGCGCCGTCCGCCGCCTCCTCCACCACCGCGCCCGCGGAACGCAGCATCTCCGCCAGCGATGCGCGGACATGCGCGTCGTCGTCGACCAGCGCGATCGTCATGCCCGCGAGGCTGATCCGCTCGTCGCGCGCGGAATCGTCCTGCACATCGCGGCGCGGCTCGACCGTGGCGAGCGGCAACAGCAGCGTAACGGTGGTGCCCTGCCCCAGCACGCTGTCGATCAGCAGCGTGCCGCCTGACTGGCGCAGCACGCCGAACGCCATCGACAGCCCCATGCCGGTGCCCTTGCCGACGCCCTTGGTCGAAAAGAATGGTTCGACGGCCCGCGCGACCACCTCGGGCGGCATGCCCATGCCGGTATCGGCGATGCGCAGCGCGACATAGTCGCCCGCGGGCACGTCGGGCGCCACCTTGCCGCTGCGCAGTTCGGCGGAAATCGTCAGCACCCCGCCTTCGGGCATCGCGTCTCGCGCGTTGAAGGCGAGATTGAGCACCGCGAGTTCGAGCTGCAGCGCATCGGTCTGCACGTTCCACACCGGATCGATCCGCTCGATCCGCACGCGTCCCAGCGGCGCCACCGCGCGCTCGACCAGCCCGGCCATGCCGCCGACCAGCTCGGCCAGCCGCACCGACTTCACGTCGAGCCGCTGCTTGCTAGAGAAGGCGAGCAACTGGCCGGTCAGCTGGCGGCCGCGCTCCACCGCATCGAGCGCGCTAGATGTCCAGCGGATCACGCGATCGGCATCGTCGGGCTTGCGCGAGATCAGCTCGAGATTGCCGGCGATCGCCTGCAGCAGGTTGTTGAAATCGTGCGCGATCCCGCCGGTGAGCTGACCCACCGCTTCCAGCTTCTGCGCCTGAAGCAACGCCGCCTCGACATTCTCGCGCTGCGCGACTTCGCTCTTCAGCTCGGCGAGCGCGGCGTCCCGCTGCTCCACCATAGCGGCGAGCTGGGCATTGGCTTCCTTGAGCTTTTCCGACGACGGCAGACGGGTCAGCGTCGGCAGCAACGGCCAGAGGAGGACGGCGGTGGTCACCGACGCCACCGCCGTCACCAGCTTGACCAGCGCCTCCACACCATAAAGCGGACGGAACAGCGTCACCACGCCCATCACATGCGTCATGCCGCAGGCGAGGATGAAGAGCGCGAAGCACCAGAAGACCCAGCCGAACGCCAGGTCCTTGCGGCTGCGCACCAGTGCGACAAGGGCGATCGGGATCGAGAAATAGGACAGCGCTATCAGCGTATCGGCGACGATATGGGTCCACAGCAAAAGCGGCTGCCACGACAGGCAATAGCCGTGGGGCGAGTAATTGCCGCTCCAGAAGGCTGCAAACAGACTTTCCATCCATCCCCCTGCCGCCGGCCGTCGCCGACAGAAAATTGCGCACGGCCTAGCGCATGCGAATGCGAAGCGGAACTAAGGAAAAAACCCGGTGACGTTCGAAAGATCGCTGGAGGAGTTGATGTTGGGAATGGGTGCCCCCCAATCGATTGCTACGGCGCCGATATGCGCGCCCCAGGCCTTCATCGACGTCCGTGCGCCGGAAGCGATATAGGCGTCGCACAGGGGGGCGAGCCCGGCATCCCAGATGCCGAGCACCGGCAGCTGCGCAACGAAGCCCGAGCCTGCGTGCCCGACGACGGCCTCCAGCAGCGCCGCCGGCAGCAGCGGCGTGTCGCAGGGCGCGACGAGGACGCGCCCCACGCCGCGCCCGGCGGCGGCATGGAGCGCCGCGTTGAGGCCGCCCAAAGGCCCCAGGCCCGGCGCCGGACGATCGGGGATGCCGCCCTCGCCTGCCCGTCCGCACAGGATGACCCCGTCGCAATGAGGTCCCAGCGCGGCAGCGACATGGTCGATCAATGCGCGCCCGTCGAGTTCCGCCAGCGCCTTGTCGGACCCGAAGCGTCGCGCCTGCCCACCCGCGAGGATCGCGCCGAGCGGCTTCATGGCACCAGCCGCAGCATGGCGTCGGACCGAACGAGCGCGGCGAGCCGCAACCCCGCCTCCCGGGCCCGCGCTGCGGCCAATGCGGTGGGGGCGGAGATGGCCGCCAGCAGCGGGCAGCCTGCGAGCACCGCTTTCTCGACCAGTTCGAACGAGCAGCGCGCACTGATCAGCGCGAAACCGCCATCCCAGCCCAGCCGCTGCCGCGCCATCGCGCCTACCAGCTTGTCGAAAGCATTGTGGCGGCCGACATCCTCTCGAACGAGCAGGATCTCCCCGTCCGCCGCACAAAGCGCGGCTGCATGCGCCGCCCCCGTCTCGCGGTTGAGCGGCTGATGGTCGCGCAGCGCCTCGGCCGCGCGAAAGATCGCCGCCGACGATGCCGTGCTTTCCGCCTCAATCTTCGGCAGCGGGCGGAGCGCCGCTTCAAGATTGTTGATCCCGCACAACCCGCAGCTCGAATCGGTGGTCCGATGCCGCACGCGCTCGATCACCGCCGCGGGATCCGCGAGCGTCACCCGCAGCACGACCCCCTGCGCCACCGGGTGGCTCTCCACGTCCACCGCTACCCCCAGCCGCTCGGCCGCCACGAAACCGGTGGCGAAATCCTCCAGGTCGGCGGGCGTCGCCATCATCACGGCGTAGCCCAGCCCGTTGATTTCGATCGCAACCGGCACTTCCGCGATCAAGCTGCGTTGGAGCCGGGTCTCCGACCCGTCGGGCGTCACGCGATCGAACCACATATCCATGGGTTCAGGATAGGCATGCGTCATCGGCGGGTATAGGGAAAAGGCGTGGTTTGAAGGAGCGTGGCGATGGCCCGGGCGAAAGACGGAACAATTCACTATTCGGGCGCCGAGGGCGGTTGGGGCTCGATGCGCGGCATGGCGCTGGTCGCCGGTGCCGAGCGCCCGAGCGCCGATGCGCTGAAGACGCTCGCCAAGCAGAACAAGCCGGGCGGCATGATGTGCACCTCCTGCGCCTGGACCAAGCCGGCCAAGCCGCACATGTTCGAATTCTGCGAGAACGGCGCCAAGGCCACGCTGTGGGACCTCACCACCCGCCGCGCGACGCCCGAGTTCTTCGCCCAGCACACGCTCAGCGAGATGAAGGGCTGGAGCGACTATGACCTTGAACAGGCCGGCCGTCTGACCAACCCGATGCGCTACGACCGCGCCACCGACAAATATCTCCCCTGCACCTGGGAAGAGGCCTATCAGGCGATCGGCAAAAAGCTGCGCGGTTATGATCCGAAGAGCACGATCTTCTATGCTTCGGGCAAGGCGAGCCTGGAGACGAGCTATGCCTGGGCGCTGTTCGCGCGGCTCTATGGCCACAACAACCTGCCCGACAGCTCGAACATGTGCCACGAGAGCACGTCGGTCGCGCTGCCGGAAACCATCGGCGTGCCGGTGGGCACCGTGCGGCTCGAAGACTTCGAGCACGCCGAGGCGATCTTCTTCTTCGGCCAGAACGTCGGCACCAACAGCCCGCGCATGCTCCATCCGCTGCAGGAAGCGCGCGAACGCGGCGTGCCCGTGGTGACCTTCAACCCGATCAAGGAGCCGGGGCTCCTGCACTTCGCCAACCCGCAGTCGCCCGTGGACATGCTCACGCCGAAGGACACGGCGATCAGCACCCATTACCTGCAGGTGCGCAACGGGGGCGACCTCGCCGCCCTCACGGGCCTGTGCAAATGGCTCATCGAGGCCGACGACGAGGCGCAGGCCCACGGTGCCATCCGGGTGCTGGATGCGGACTTCATCGCGCAGCACACGCAGGGCATCGACGCGTTCGCGGCCGCGATGCGCGCGAGCCGCTGGGACGACATCGAGCGGGACAGCGGCCTCTCGCGCGCCGCGCTCTCACAGGCCGCGCAGACCTATGCGCAGGCCGGCACGGTGATCGCCGTCTACGGCATGGGCCTGACCCAGCACCGCCACGGCGTCGCCAACGTGCAGATGGTGAGCAACCTGCTGCTGCTGCGCGGCAACATCGGCAAGCCGGGCGCGGGCATCTGCCCGGTGCGCGGCCACTCCAACGTGCAGGGCCAGCGTACCGTCGGCATCACGGAAAAGCCCGAACTCGCGCCGCTGGACCGCCTCGCCGGGCTCTACCGCTTCGAGCCCCCGCGCCACAAGGGCCGCGACACCGTCGCGACCTGCGAGGGCATCATCGACGGATCGGTACGCGCCTTCATCGGCCTGGGCGGCAACTTCGTGCGCGCCGCGCCCGACACACGCCGGCTGGAAGCGGGCTGGAGCCGCCTGCGGCTCGCCGTGCACGTGGCCACGCGCCTCAACCACACCCACGTCCTGCCCGCGCAGGACACCTACCTGCTGCCCTGCCTCGGCCGCATCGAGGTGGACACGCAGGCCTCCGGCCCGCAGACCGTGTCGATCGAAGACTCCATGGGCGTGATCCACCCGTCGCACGGCGTCGCCGAACCTGCCGCGCCCACGCTGCGCTCCGAGGCCGCGATCGTCGCGGGCATCGCCCGGGCCACGCTGCCGGAGAACCCGCACGTTCCCTGGGACGCCTGGACGGGCGACTACACGCTCGTGCGCACCGCCATCGAAGCCACCTGGCCGGACGTCTTCCGCGACTTCCACCACCGGCTGCGCGAGCCCGGCGGCCTGCCCAAGCCCAACGCCGCCCGGGAGAGGCACTGGAAGACACCCAGCGGCAAGGCCTGCTTCGTGGTGCCCCCGGCCGGTGCCGGCACGGTGCCGGACGCCGAGGTACTGCACCTCATGACCCTGCGCAGCGAGGACCAGTTCAACACCACCGTCTACAGCATGGACGACCGCTTCCGCAACATCCAGGGCACGCGCAACGTCCTGCTGATGCACCCCGGCGACATGGCCCGCCGCGGCCTCGCGCAGGGCGACGCCGTGCGCGTGACCACCGCCGTCCAGGATGGCCACCAGCGGCAGCTGGAGGGCCTGCAGGCGGTGCCCTTCGACCTGCCTGCCGGCACGGCGGCCGGCTACTTCCCTGAATGCAACCC